>CAZMHH010000014.1:0-58257 GCA_964566035.1 uncultured Thermodesulfobacteriota bacterium | reverse complement strand
GGCTTGCGACTCGCAAAAACAGTGTTCGCACTAATCTTCGCTTGATTTGGGTCTAATACTACCATCTGTTTTTATAATCCTAAACTGAGTATTCGAAAAACCACTTTCTTCAAATTGTTTATAGGATGTTTCAATGATCCTTAAATCATCAGGATGTACATGCTCCAGCCATACATTACCTTTTTGATAAAACTCTTTCATTTTTCTGCCAAACAACTTTTCTGCAGATGGACTCAAATAGATAAGCTTTGCATCCGGCAGGGATATCGACATGACAACATCCTCTATTGCATTCAGAATGCTGCTAAGTTTCTGTTCGCTTTCTCTCAGAGCTTCTTCAGCCTCTTTTCGATCGGTAATATCTGTTATAATGCCATCCACTCTAACAGCTTTACCTGCTTCATTATAGTTTGTCTGGGCACGGCTACGTACCCACCTGATGCTTTTATCAGGTTTTATAATCATGAATTCTATATCAATGTTTTTCTTTAGAAATGCCTGAGAGCCTAAATTTGCTTCGATCCTTTCCCTATAGTCAGGATGAACACATTCCATCCATAGTTGCCTGTTCTCATTAAATTCTTGAACCGTTCTGCCCATCACTTTCTCAATTGAAGGGCTTACATATATTAAACTTCCGTCAATCAGCGATATAGACCATACAACATCTTCTATTGAGTTCAGAATGCTGCTTAACTTTTCTTCACTTTCTTTTAGAGCATCTTCTTTTTGTTTCTGTTTAGTAATATCTGTAAACAGCCCATCCAACCTGTCAGGTTCACCTTTTTCATCATAGATTACCTTTATACGGTTGCGCACCCAGCCGACATTTCCGTCTTTTCTTATAATTCTGTGCTCACCTTCAAATAAACCCTTTTTTCCAAGTTCTGTGTACCTTTTTTCTGCTATCATTGAAATATCATCAGGATGGGCACATTCAATCCATAGGTTTCTGTTTTGTTTGAACTCTTCTGGTTTTCTTCCAAACATCTGTTCAACGGAAGGACTCATGTATAGTAGCTCTCCGTCCTTTAAAGAGAGAGACCATACCACCTCATGGATTGAATTCAGGATACTGCTGAATTTCTGTTCACTTTGCCGGAGTACCTCTTCAGCTTTCTTCTTTTCTGTAATGTTCCGGCACAGACCTTCTATGGCATTAATTCTCCCTGAATCATCGTAGATCGCTTTGTTGGACTGAACTATCCAGCGCTCATTTCCTTCTGAGTCAATTATTTTGTACTCATAAGTTTCCGGTATTTTTTCTTCTAACAATTCCTTCCATTTTTCCTTAAAATACTCAGCAGAGTCCGGGTGTATAATGCTCTGAATAAGAAGCGGATTGTTGATAAATTCTTCACTGGTATAACCGAAGACCTCCTCTACTGAAGGGCTGAAGTATTCGTATCTTCCCTCAGGAAGTGTCATGCGATAGATAGTATCGTCCAGCCCTTCAATTAAGCCTCTGTATTTATGCTCACTCTCCCTAAGCGCTTCTTCCGCTTTCTTCTGTTCTATAATATCATGCATGATTTCAACAACACCGGTAATCTCTCCGGTATCACTGTCTTTAATAGGATGAGCGGTAACATCAACAAACTCAAAAGGTGAACAAGGAGGGCCTGGAAGTATGTCTTTCTCTATTTTTCCCGACTTTATACATTTAAGGGCAGGACAATTATCACAGGGATCGGTTCTGTTCTGAAAAACCTCGAAACATTTCTTTCTTGCAAGGGATGTATTCTCTTTGCACAATTTCTGCTGTAGCTTATTTGAATATCTTATGGTCAAATCAGGATTTAAAACACAAATACTGTCCTGGACACTTTCAAGAACAGATGTAAGAAACCCCTTGTCTTCTAATAGTTGATTGTCAATTACTGGTGAGTCTTTGCCCATTGGCTCATCTCCCTGTTTTGATATGAAAAAAAATTGGTAGGTCTTTCTACTGATCTTTCCCTCTTATATTATTATTCCTCTGGTTCTGGATACTGTGTCTTACCATCCTGATTCTCAAGCTTCTGAAATATGATGGATCGGTAAAAAGTCGATTTTTTCTGAAATTACTAAAAGTGGTTGCGGGAACGATATTTGTAACATATTGTAATTGCTTTTATATCACCCTCACCCCAACCCTCTCCCTTAATAACCCCACTATTTATCAAGATTGATGGAGCGGTAAAAAGTCTAAAAACAGCCATATTGTCATTTCGACTGAAGGGAGAAATCTCATTATTTCAGTATGTTACGAGATCTCTTGCCGCGCTTCGCGGTATTCGAGATGACAGCGGGGGGCTTTTTACGGAACCATCAAGTTTGATGGTAAGTTCTTCCACCTGCATCATAATCTTATAACAAAAGTTCTTCCCATGACAGAAGTATCTCATTTCAGGCATAGCGTGATTTGGGTAAATTAAAGAATCTGAGATATGAAGATAATGACCCCGCCTTTGTTCAATGGCGACACGTTTCAATCCTACTGCTCCGGCAAGGTTCATTTTTTCCATTTCCAGGTTGGCTGCCTTTTGTCTTTGTTGTTGAACGGCCTTAGAAATTAGTGTCCCCGATTATTCGGGTGTATATGATTAAACGAGTTTTATGCCTGTTGTTAAAATTTCTTTTGCCAATGGATTGTGTGGGTTAAAATCCTCAGTTGCGAAGGGAATGACTTCTATATCACTACTGATAGAAAGGGTGATTCGTCTGATTTTATCTTTATCAACGATTCGGTTACCCTCGAAAATATCAGAAACCAAAGCGATGTCTATATCACTCCATTCCCCGGGATTGCCTTTGGCATAACTACCAAAGAGTATGGCTTCTTTAATTGGAATATTATTTTGATTCAGTGCCGCAATATAGTTGTCAATCGTATTTTTTATTTTGATAGGGAGAGAAACCACGTATAGAACTCCTTTATTTTACCCAATTGTTCTTTGGAATATTGGGCATCACACATTTTATAAAATTCCAGTTTGTAATCCGGGTAACGGGTTTGAAGATTAAAATCGTTTATTTTGTCAAGGTCAAATCTTTGATCTTCAGTCAACTCAATTTTTGATAATTCAGCCAATTTAACGAGATTATGGATTTTAGGTGGAATATTGTTTTCATTTCTATCCACATAAAGTGCTTTTAAAATTTTTTCAAGAGCCATGTGCCCTACAAAAAGACACCAATCATACCTGCCAGAACCATAAATTGTCTCAGCTGAATCAATGTCATGTTTAGCGCTTTCTTGCCAATATTTTACATGTTCTTCTTTTGTCATATAAATTACTTCACTATTCTTTGTAATAGAATTAACAGTGACAATCTACATCATTTCTACCAAAAATCCAATAATACCTCGCTAAGGTTTCCACCCGGCTTGTAAATTTTATAATAAACCCTGAGTTGTTCGTATGCCTTTTCCTGCAAATCCTCCTGCGACGGCGCCCATCTGATATTAGGGTCAAGTATCTGGAAGGGATTATGCGGAAAATCATTCATGAGCGGCATGACCTTTATTGACGATTATAGAATCTTATTTTTGCAGTATGTAATGAGCAAAAAAGCAAAGAGAATTAAAAAAGCTACGAGTAAATTATTAATAACTTAATATTTAACACAATTTTCACATCAAAAGTCAATGAAAAAAAAAGATATTTCAGGTATTAGAGCTGCTTGAGACAAGTTTCAAGATGCAAGCTAAAGCATAAAGGCAGGTGTCACGTATCAGGGGTCGGCTGTCAGCAAAACCCACCCCCGGGCTTGTCATTTCGACTAAAAGGGAGAAATCTCATTATTTCAGTATGTTACGAGATCTCTTGCCGAGCTTCGCGGTATTTGAGTTGACAGCAGGGGGCTTTTTACGGAACCATCAAGTTTGATGGTAAGTTCTTCCACCTGCATCATCATCTTATAACAACTGTTCTTCCCATGACAGATGTATCTCTTCTGTCCATTCTCTGAGCCATTTTATATGTCCCCACAGAGGCGTGTCTTAACTTGAAATATTCTATATTAATTTTCTTCTAAATTCAAACAGTTTCAGCACTGCTCTATTTTTGAGCAATCTGTTAAACCTGTCAATATATCTTTAAAACTAATCGTTTTAAACATAGTTTTCCACAGGTTTTTCACAGTCAGTGTGGATATATAAAAAAAGCTATATATAGTATCAGGATTAATGTTCGTCCACAGGATATAAACATTATAATGCAAATGATAATAGTTCAAAAACCTGTTAAATAAGATAAAAAAAGATTCTCCGGTATGGAAACTCTCATTTTGTTTAAATAGTCCCTTTTATCTCGGGAGCGACTGAGAAACCTCGTTTTTCGGCAATTAGTGTTCAAGTTTTGCTTTGCTTCGTTCACCCCAACGCTGCTGAATAGGAATAGCCCGTCAGCGCTGTTTAGAAACCCGCATCAGACGGGTAAGAAATCTTTATGTTAAAATTAGCGCTTTTTTCAAAAGTTTCTTTTCTGTCAGAGGCAGATAAGCAAGGATTTAAGGTTTCACTTATTAGTTCCAGGCATTTCAGCATTTGAATGGGCAGTTACAACCAAGAGGTTATTGGATCATAAATTGAAGATATTTCTAAAAAGAGATTTTACACTCTGCTGTTCATTGTGAGTCAATGTTCCCAACTTTCTTATTATATATTTTTTTTCGATGGTTATCTGTTTCCCAAGCCTGACAAATGACTCAGCAATAAGACCGCTTTGTCTCCACTCAACTACCTTATAATCAGCCTCGGTGATATACTCCTGTGATGTTACCCTTGCGACAAGGATATCCAGATCACCTGCATCATACAGTACCAAAGCAGGTCTTTTGGATACCCCTTGCAAATCTGTATGGGGAAATCCAATTAAAACAATATCCCCAAAATTAAAGTTTGTCATAGAGGGTGTCCTTTTCAGAGTAACCTTTCAAAAATTGTGACATCGCAAACTTATTCCACTGGATATCTTCATCTTCAAGCAGAAGCATCACCCTGATTTTTGACTCTCCTGATAGCTTGTTCTTCAGATCTTGCGGAATAGACAGATGACCATCTGGAAGTATTTCGGCAAGATACTCATAAGCTTTCATTTTTTGCCTCCTTTAGAAGGTTTTGTTTGAGAAGTAAATAGTATGAGCTTGTATCAGTTTTAAAAAACTATTTTCTGAATATATCACAATACATTAAAAAATTAAATACTATAAAAGTGCAGAGTTTGAATATAGTAGGGCTAACATCTTGATAAATTAGGGACATCAGCTGTCCCCGATTATCGCTATTTAACTGAGCGAGCTGACCCGGACATTGTTTTTGTTCCGGCTTGTCCGGGTTAGGGATAATCTGTAATAATGTCACCTCTTGCGAGGTTTTAACATGCTGCTCACGATAACCACTCTTAGGGGGTGAGTAGTTACACCTATTATGACACAGTCTTTAAGGGGAGAGAGGCTTTTTAGACTTTTTACAGATCCATCAAACTTCAATTGTTATATCAAATAAAATATGCTATTTTGTACTAATGAAACAGATACACTATACCAGGCATGCTAAAAACAGGATGCGCTGGCGCAAGATTTCAGAAGAGGAAATTGCAGCGGTAATCCAAAATCCTGAGTTCAAAGAATCATCAAAGAACAGATTCAATGTCTGGAAAAAAATTACTGATAAATACCTCCGGGTAACACTCGAGGAGGAAACAGACTCGATTCTTATAATAACCGCTGTTAAAAAGAATAAGGGATGGAGGTAATTAACCATGCGAATTGAATACGATAAGGCTTCTGATTCCCTGTATATACAATTGAGGGAAGCATATGTTGATGACAACATCGATGTAGAGGAAGGCATAACAGTTGATCTTGACGAACACCGGCATATTATTGGATTTGAAATCCTTGATGCCAGCAAACGGTTATCGCTTAAAGATATGACAAACATAACCATTGAAAACCTTCCTCTTGAGCAGATTGCGTAAGCTTGAAACCAAGCATGATTTAATATTGTGTAAAAGCAGCCAATTAGCCACTTCCCCTAAGACGTGATAATTAATGTTTGTCCCAAATTTCATCCTTTATAACCTGTCAAGAGCGTAGTTCTGAACCTGCTCCTACTGGCACAGAGACCTGGATGGCAGAGAATCTGAAGCTTGCATTCCCTTCATCTATTTATTTTCTTCTTGACAATAGAAGTTAAATCGGCGTAATTTTAATCTTGTGACGGACAATTCTTAAAGAACTTCCCCGAGTTAAAGTCAGGCGGTGTAGAGGGTTTTTTATTCACTTATTTAAGAAAGGAGTTTATATGGTAAATTCAGTTGAAGCACAGGGTAAAGTTTGGTATGCTCATCCAAATTCCGGCAAAAGGAGATTTCTTTCTCAATTCTTTTCAGCAGGTTTGCTCCTGCTGCTTTTTACCCTGTTTTTTTCATGTGAAAAGAGTGAGGTCATTGTATATCAGGGGGGCATGGGTTGGGATCCGCCCAATTACGGCGATACTCCGATACCTGTCTGGTGGAACGGATCAGACACGCCTATCAGGCTTCCGATGCTCACCTATGCAGGTGACTGTCCCCCCGCAGGATCTGTTGAAGCAATGACGCTGGTCAATGGCGAGCCGGTTATGGTCGGTATTTCATCCATCTGTCTTGAAGGAGATCAGAATATGAAACCGGTGATGTGGATCGGCGGAACAGTAACACAGCTTGCTTTTCCTGAAAGCGATCATGTGCTTGGTACTGCGCTGGATATTGCGGCAATAGGGGAAGTTCTCTATATTGTTGGTGCAACAGGTGTTTACGCTCCTGTTCCCTTGCTCTGGGTTGACGGGTATCCCATCGAAATTCCCCTGCCTGATGATTATGATGCCGGAGAAGCCCTGCGAATTGTTATCAACGGGAACGATATTTATATTTCCGCAATTATCAGCAGGGGAGCTGGGGAATCCGCTGAATTTGCCGCCGGATACTGGAAGGCTAATACTAATCTCTCAGATATTGAATGGGTTTATCTGAATGTACCGGAGGAAGAGGATATGAGAATCAATCCGCCGCTTCCGATGACAGCAGCGGGGCAGGACATTTATGCAGCATTTGATACCTTTATCAACGTCCCTCAGGAATCAAAACCCGCTCTCAGCAAAAACGGTGGCACCCCGACACCTGTTATTGATTTTAACTATGCATCTGAACCCTATGGAACGGTCTATGACCTGGCTTGGGACGGAGCAGATATTCTGGCAACAGGCTTTATACGGGTGGAGGAACAGTACGGTTACCCCGGACCTGTGTTCTGGAAAGGAAAAGATGATGTAAAACTGTCAACAGCAGATGCCTCGCTTGGGCTGGGAAACGCCTACGGCATTGAGTTATATGAGAAAGATATCTATATATCCGGAGCAACAGAGAAAAAAGATAAAAATGATGATAACATGCTAATCAGTGTTCCTGCATACTGGATAAACGGAGTGAGACATGACCGACAGGGGCTGCCGACCAGCGGAACCGTCAATCCGGGCACCAGTGACTTTGGTCAGTGGCCAGAGTGGAATTCCCCCGGCAGAATCCTGTATTGGGCAAATTATCCAGAAGAAACATCAATAGATTCGGAGTCAGCCGTTGCACAAGCCATCGCAGTTGTAAAAAAATAATAGTATAATCAAAAACAGTAAAGCCACCGGAAAGCAGATATATATGTTTTCCTGGTGGCTTTACTGTTGATAACATCCATGATTGGAGACAGATATATGAAAAAGAGATTCCTGCTTTTAGCAATGTTACTCATAACGGTCGGGTGTGACCTTCCTTTACGGGGAAGTGACTGGCAACAGGCGGCAGACCCCGAATTTGTTGAAAGAGAGAACTTTACGGTTCTTGTTTTTCAGAATAAGCTTTGGGTTATCGGAGGACACACCCGCCCCACCGCGCTGCTTGCCGATGTCTGGAGTTCATCTGACGGCAACTCATGGATTCAGGTTTCAGAAGATGCGGCATTCGGGGCAAGACAGAGCCCTCTCGGACTGGTGTTTGACAACAGGATGTGGATTATTGGAGGATTTGATGCTGAGAGCGAACCTCTTAACGATGTCTGGTCCTCGACTGACGGCACCACATGGGTCTGTGTAACTGACTCAGCCGAATTTTCTGGAAGGTATGCTCATTCCGGGGCTGTATCGGATGACAGAATGTGGGTCATCGGGGGCAGGACGGATCAGGGGGATATGAACGATGTCTGGTATTCAGCCGACGGCGCTACCTGGACCGCAGCAACCCTGGATGCAGGATTCGAGAAACGTGAGGGGCATTCAAGCATATATTTCAGAAATAAGCTCTGGGTAACGGGCGGAAGCAATGTTGCTGAATTTTCAGATATGTTTTCCGGTATCTGGTCATCGCCGGACGGAATTACCTGGACAAAATCCAATGAAGATCCTTTTCCTGCCCGTGAACTGTTTCCGCTGGTAGAAGCTGACGGCAGAATCTGGGTACTGGGCGGATTTGTAACGCCCCATAACCGGATGGACGATGTGTGGCATTCGTCTGATGGAGAAAACTGGACACAGGTTTATCAGATGAACGGGTTCGGCGGCAGAACCTGTCATGCCGGAGCCTTCTTCAACAACAGACTCTGGGTCATTGCTGGACAGGTTTCTGCCGCAGAAGTATCAAATGAGGTGTGGTATGCCAAATAGTTCCGGTTGATAAACACCGGATGGTTGGTATGTAAACAGTATATAATGACTCGAGTAAAAAAGGGGACAGGTGTCCGCTTTATGCATAACGAGGGGTTTATGAAAAGGTTATTTTTAGTTCTTAGGTCTATAATCATTTAATGGGTGCTGAACTTAAAGACTATTCTTTGTCTTCCTGTTCCTCCTCTATCTTTTTCATTAGTTGATCCGGTGATACTTTATCCTCCATTACCTCTATTTCAGTGGTAACTTTCTCTGTTACCTCAGGTGCTGTTTCTTCAATGGTATCCTTTATCTTCTCTAAATCAAGTTTACCCTTATCAACTTCATCTTCTATTGCTTTATCAATTTTCTCTATGGACTCTTGCTCTTTATCTACTTCTTTTTCTATTTCTGCATCAATTTTCTCTATAGAATCTTGTTCCACGACTTCCGGTTCTTTAATTGGTATAACTTGCTCTTGAGCAACAGGTGGAACAGGTGCTACTTTTTCTTTTTCAACGGGTTCAATCATCTCCACCTTCTCATCCTGTCCACAACCGGATATAAACATGAAGGTAAAGAAAAATAGTAAGACAAAGATTGTTTTTTTCATAACATGCCCTTTCTTTTTTGAAATGTTTTACTTATAAATCGGTAGGTTTATTTATCATTTAACCCAGAAAATCACATAGATGTCAAGCAAAATCAAAACGGTTTATCGTTATACATGTTGTGCCTTCTTGCAATATACTACGTGGGAATACTCACCACAGCAACAACAACTACTACTTGGGAATAATCGGGGACACTAATTAAAAAATTTTAAAATGACCTCTCCTTTAGCATGCTAATAAATCAGTGCTTGTCCCAAATTTGAAACAATTGGGGTTGTTCCACTATTTCCAATACAACTCTTTTCCGATCTCTTCATTTGCAACCCGTAGTTCAATTATAGATGTCTATCCACCTTTGACTTCAGTTACAGTAACCTGATCGGAATTATCAACCAGAGCCTTAACAATCTGTTTTACTAAATCTATCATGTCAGTTCCTTTTGGATATAGTGTGTTGGGTTTAAACAAGGACGCCAAGCCCAGATAAATAACGAGGTATTGGGGGGGGTTATTTAAATGAGTCTCAGCGTCTTGTAAAAGAGGTTTAAAATTTATGTGCTGACTCCTGACACCTGCTCCTTGTTGGGTTTCGCTCCGCTCAACACCAACCTACACAACTGATTTTATATTTTTCCTTATAAGCTTACCAACTACTTTAATCCCTGAGACACCGTACGGAAAAACCGTCTTCCTTACTGAAGCCGTCCCGGTACACCCTGCCGTAGCTGTACATCAGATAGTGGCACAAGGCGTAGTTGGCACTGCCCTCAGCCGAGCCCCACCAGTAGCCGATGTTGCCTAAATCGCGGAAACTGCCGTCAACGTAGCGGAAGCCGCCCGGCAAACCTGAAAATCCGCTTACGTTTGTAGCCCCTTCATTGGGATCATGCCACAATCCGGTTCCAGCTTCGATGGTTCCGGTTGATTTCATTTTGCCGCCGGCAACTCTCTCTCCGCCAAGATAATCAGTCAAGACGATCCAATCGTCATCACTGGGCAAACGCCAGCCTGTTGGACAAACGGTCAAAGCTGTTTCCCAGTCATACAATCTTCCGTAAATCTCACAGTTTGCAGGATCATCATCATAACACCAACTGTTTCCGGTTTCGATGTTTAAATTATGCTTCATCCAGACCTGAGTTCCGATGGTTACAGTTTCATAATCTGGCTCACAACCCATAGTTCCAAACAACAGCATGGAAAATGCCAGCAATAGTATAAGTAAAAGTTTCTGGTTCATACATGCATCCATAATAAATATATAAGGTTGAATCTGGTTTATTTGATTTCAATTTAAACAATTTAAAGCCAGAATGTCAACCACAATTCAAACATTGGTTATACCACCATAATCGGTTACAGCCACTAATTAGATGACTTTTAAAATGCCCCCTCCTTCAGCATACAAATAAATATGGGTATGTTGTCCTGAATTTATTCTACATATCAACAAAGCATTTGACATATTAAGAAGCTGTACCGGCCCCCCCCCGGTGGGGTTAGGCAGTTTACGAGGCTCATGTCAAGAGTTCTGCCCCCGACTCTTATGTTGAAATCTGCAATTTTAATACAGGAAGCTATTTCATGTAAGTAATCAATATTTAACTGTTTTAATCTTGATTTTTATCAGATTTACCTTCAAACATCCCTGATAACATATCCATATCCAGACCCTTCAAATATCCATCCGTAGTGTCAAAATGTGTAACTAAATTTGGAACGTAAAACCTTATAAAAAAAAGCACCTAGCCCAGAAATGAGCTAAGTGCTTTAAATTACTTTATGAGTCGCTCGGGGCTCGAACCCGAGACCTACGGATTAAAAGTCCGTTGCTCTACCAACTGAGCTAGCGACTCAATTAAACTATATATATTAGCAGAAAAAAAAATATATTACAAATATTAATTTATTATCAGGGGTGATTGGTTCTTCTGTATTGCAGAGAGGCAATATCTTGTTTATCTGATTATATTTACAGCTTAAAAGGATTTTGAAGTGTTATGATCTGATCCCTTCTGTATCCAACAGAAACCATTATAACAGGAACCCCTGTTGCTTTTTCTATATATTCTATATATTTTTTAGCAGGTATGGGAAGGTCTTCAAAATTTGTTACAGAACCAAGATCTTCCTTCCAACCCTCAACCTCATCATATACAGGTTCACACTCCATTACTGCAGTGTAATCTGATGGAAAAAATGCTATCTCTTCTCCTCTGAATTTATAACCGGTGCACACCTTAATTTTATCAAGTCCGCTAAGCACATCAAGCTTTGTTAATATAAGGTGGGTTATGCTGTTTACCATTATGGCATGCCTCACTGTTACAAGATCAAACCAGCCGCAGCGTCTTGGTCTCCCTGTTGTTGCTCCGTATTCTCCACCTCTGTCACGAAGCAGATTACCTGTGTCATTGTCCTGCTCTGTAGGGAAAGGACCTGAGCCTACCCTTGTAGTATATGCCTTTGATATTCCTGCAATGACATTAAGGTGTTTTGGTCCAACTCCGCTGCCTGTTGCTGCCTGTGCTGAGACTGTGTTTGAGGAGGTAACAAAAGGGTAGGTGCCGTGATCAATATCGAGCATTGACCCCTGAGCCCCTTCAAAGAGAATTTTTTTGCTTTTTGAAGTCGCGTCATTAAGAAAAGCTGATGTGTTCCCCACATATTTTCTTATTGTCTCTCTCAGACTGACAAAATTATCACATATCTCATCTACAGAAAAACCGTCTTCCTTGAGGTACTCTTTAAGATAGAAATTTTTTTCATCAAGAATGGATATAAGTTTTTCTCTGAATGAACTCTCATCAAATATATCCGCAATCCTTATTCCGTGTCGTCCTGCCTTGTCTTCATAGGCTGGACCAATGCCTCTTCCTGTTGTTCCTATCTTGTTTTCTCCGCGGTATTTTTCTCTGGCTGTGTCAATTTTTTTATGGTAGGGCATTATGAGGTGGGCTTTTTCGCTTATAAGCAGATTTGAATCATCCTTGAAATAGCCCTGCGATTTTACGGTTTCAATTTCATCTATAAGGGTTTCAATGTCTATAACAACACCGTTACCGATAATACAATTTTTACCCTGTCTAAGAATGCCGGAGGGTATTTGATGAAGTATGGTTGTTTTATCTCCTACAACAACCGTATGACCTGCATTTGGCCCGCCCTGAAACCTGACTACAATATCAGAGTGTTCTGTTAAAAGGTCAACTATTTTTCCTTTTCCCTCATCACCCCACTGAGAACCGACAATAACAACATTTGACATTAAACATCTCTCATCTAAGTACAATAATTAAAAAATTTCACAGCACACTAATAGTATCATCATTTATATGGGGTTGGCAAGAAATACGGTTAAGGTCAGATGAAATTTTTGAACAGATGATATGGTGGCGAGGCACAGAATCGAACTGTGGACACGAGGATTTTCAGTCCTCTGCTCTACCGACTGAGCTACCTCGCCACGCTTAGAATCAATTTATCCAATCTAAGATAGATGACTTCATTAAATTTGTCAAGTAATTTTTACATAAATTTTTGTATCATTTTCATGGATAGAGATATTAAAGTATTACATAAAAATCTTTTGGCTTGAAAAAATATTTTATAAATGCTAAAAGAGTTAAATATAATAAGTTTTTTTGAAAGGATGAAAAGTATTATTATGTTTAAGGCAAAGTATTTATATTATGCTTTATTAATCTCTTTTTTGAGCATGTGTTTATCTGTTGATGCCAAATCCAAAACAATAGATGTTATAAGGATAAATGATCCTATCACACCTGTTATTTCAGAATTTATAATAAGCAGTATTGATGAATCAGAAAGAGCTGGTGCTGAATGTATTATTATTGAGATGGATACACCGGGCGGCCTTGACCTTGCCATGAGGGATATTATTAAGGTTATTATGGCTTCGCGTATTCCGGTTGTGGTTTATGTCAGTCCAAGCGGAGCAAGAGCCGCTTCTGCAGGGGCTTTGATAACACTTTCAGCCCATATTGCTGTTATGGCTCCGGGTACAAACATTGGAGCTGCCCACCCTGTAAATCTGGGTGGTGGTGAAATGAGTAAAGAAATGGCTGAAAAGATAGCCAATGATGCGGCAGCCTATGCTGAAAGTATAGCAAAACAGAGAAACCGAAGTACTGAATGGGCAGTCAAGGCAGTTAGAGAGAGTATATCTGCGGGCGCTGAGGAAGCACTGGAGCTCAATGTTATTGATTTTATCGCCCCTGATATAACTTCCCTTATAGAGAAAATTGACGGAATGGAAGTTGATCTTGTTTTAGGTAAAAAGAAGCTTGAAACTCAAGATGCGATTTTGAACAGTAAAGAAATGGGTATGCGGGAGAATATATTAAAAGCCCTTGCTAATCCAAATATTGCATATATGCTATTTCTTTTAGGGCTTGCAGGTCTTTATTTTGAGTTTTCAAGTCCCGGCGCTATATTCCCCGGTGTCATTGGAGGAATAAGCCTGATACTTGCCTTTTATTCCATGCAGATGCTTTCAGCAAATTTTGCCGGCATACTGCTTCTTCTTTTGGGCGGCATTCTGTTTCTTTTAGAGCTTAAAATAGTGAGCTACGGACTTTTGACAGTTGCAGGTATTGCTTCTCTGATAATTGGATCGCTTATGCTTTTTGACCCTTCGGTTCCTTTTATGAGGCTTTCCCTGTCCGTAATAATCCCTTCAGTTGCACTGGTATCCCTGTTTTTCATAATCGTGATGGGGCTTGTTGTTAAATCACACAGAAGCAGACCTGCTACAGGTGTTGAAGGGCTTGTAGGACATACAGGAGAGGCATATACTGAAATAGCAAATTCAGGCAAGGTATTTGTTTACGGTGAATACTGGGATGCTGTTAGCAGCCAGCCCATACCAAAGGGTTCGAAGGTAAAAGTTAAAAGTGTTAATAAAGGTATGGTGCTGACTGTTGAAAAAGAATGAAACAGCTGTGGAGCACAAAAGATGAAAGGCTATAACCTGTTTCCTATAGCATATTCAGAGATTTTGCTGAACGATTTAACTAATTTTAAAAATGAAAGGAGTATTTCATGAGTTTTCCTGTATTATTATTAATTGTTGTTGTTATTATGTTTCTTGCAAGCGCCATCAAGATTTTAAACGAGTACGAGAGGGCTGTAATCTTCAGGCTTGGTCGGCTCATAGGAAGCAAGGGGCCAGGCTTGATAATACTGATACCCATTATTGATAAAATGGTTAAAACAAGCCTCAGGCTCGTAGCTCTTGATGTTCCCCCGCAGGATATAATAACCAAGGATAATGTTTCTGTCAGGGTTAATGCTGTAGTATATTTCAGGGTTGTTGATCCCAATGATTCAGTTGTGGCAGTTGAGAATTTTCTGTATGCAACTTCTCAGCTTGCACAGACAACACTGCGAAGTGTATGCGGTGAAGCAGAGCTTGATGAACTTCTTTCTGAAAGGGAAAAACTCAACATTAAACTTCAGGAAATACTTGACAAACACACTGACCCATGGGGAATTAAGGTTGCAAACGTAGAGATTAAACATATTGACCTGCCTGATGAGATGAAAAGAGCAATGGCAAAACAGGCTCAGGCAGAAAGGGAGCGCCGTGCAAAGGTAATTCATGCAGAAGGGGAGTTTCAGGCAGCAACCCGTCTTTCAGAAGCAGCCACAATTATGGAGAAAAGGCCAATATCTCTTCAACTCAGATATCTGCAGACTCTGAACGATGTTTCTGCTGAAAAGAACTCAACAATAGTATTTCCACTGCCCATGGATATTATGAAACCTTTGATGAAAATTTTAGATAAAAAGGCTGAAGAATAGAAATAACCCGGTGAGCTAAAAATTAATACGAGGTTTATTAGCAAGAAAGACAGATGATTTAAGCAAAAGCTTATTTTGTCTGTCTTTTTATTTTTATCAGGAAAAAACAGAGTCTTTGACTTTGGTTTTACTTATAAGTGCAACTGAAACAGAAAGGGTTATTAATCTTTCGGGGCAAGCTCAAGCCATAGGCTATGCGGGTAGCTGTTGACTTCTGAGGGGGCATTAAAAAACTGTATTTTTGGGCACTGTTACTATTCCTGATCTGTCTATGTCAAATGTTTTTTTATCTTTGTCTGGATCAGCGCCTATTGATGTATTGTCCGGAACGGTTATGCCCTTGTCTATTATTGTGTTTTTAATAATACAGTTTTTCCCGATACTGACATTATCAAAAAGTATAGCGCCTTCAATTGTTGAGTAAGCGCCAACCGAAACGTTAGGGAATAGTAGTGATTTTTTTAGGTTTGCCTTAAAAACTGTGCACCCTCTGGCAATGCTTGAATTCTCAACAGAGCCGTAAAAAGTTCCGTTTCTTTTTTCAAAACCTGATATTTTGGCTGGAATAGCCAGTTTTTGAGTCCCCATAATAGGCCATTTATCATCATATATATCGAGCTGGGGCTTTTCCTCCAAAAGCTCCATGTTGGCATCATAGAAAGCATTAATTGTACCTACATCCCTCCAGTAGGCCGGCTTACCGGTTTTTTTATCAAGAAAAGAATAAGAAAAGACCCTGTCAGTGTTAATCATTGCAGGAATTATGTTCTTGCCAAAATCGTGCTGTGTAGCCGGTTTTTTAGCATTTTCTATGAGTCTCTTAACAAGAATGTCTGTGTTAAAAACATATACCCCCATGTTTATAAGCATGTCATCCGGTTTTCCGGGTATTGTTTCAGGATCAGAAGGCTTTTCCTGAAATCCTATCACCCTGTCTGACTTGTCAATTACAAGCACCCCAAAATCCCTGGAGTATTGTTTGTTGGTTTCAATAGTGGCAATTGTAAGATCTGCCTTGTTCTTTAAATGATACTTAATCAGGGGCCTGTAGTCCATCTTGTAAATATGGTCACCTGAAACTACCAGAACAAGATCGGGTTTTTCCTGCTGGAGGGTATAGAAATTCTGGTATATTGCATCCGCTGTTCCTTTATACCAGTTTTCATTTATTCTCTGCTGGGCATGTGCTATGTATACAAACTCGCCGAAACGCTCTGAGGGAATATTCCATGCTCTTTGTATATGACGGTCAAGTGAAAAAGATTTATACTGGGTGAGGACATATATTCTGCGCAGCTCTGAGTTTATACAGTTGCTTATGGTGAAATCAATTATTCTCCATGCCCCGCCGAATGGAACCGCAGGTTTTGCTCTGTCTCTTGTAAGAGGATAGAGACGTTCACCCTTTCCTCCTGCAAGAAGCATTACAAGAACTTTCTTCATTTTTCCTGCCTTTTTTTGTCCAGAATTTGCCTGATGGTTTTTTTCATTTGGTCAAGGTTATATGACTTTACAATATAGGCATCAGCCGCCCAGCTCATGAAGTCATCTTTGTAGTTGGAGTATGCTGTGTTGAGGATGATAGGGATTTGCTTGTTCAACTCAATGATCCTGCCGATTGCTTCAAGCCCGTCCATATTAGGCATTCTTATATCAAGAAGCACAAGGTCAGGAGATTCAGTTTTAATTTTTTCGAGGCATTCCTTACCGTCACAGGCAGAAACGGTTTTATATCCTTCGTCTGCCAGTTCCTGCTCGTAAAGGAGTCTGATATTTTCTTCGTCATCAACTATTAAAATCTTTTCATTTGCCATGATTTTACTGATAAATTCCGGATAAAATATTTATCGTCTATATTTCATAGTATATAGTATATTTAAGACAGATATCAAGAAAAAATTAAAATTAAGTATAAGCTGACCACCTGAAAAGCATATTGGTTTCTGATTATAACTGGTAAAATCAATAGCCATAGCTTTTTTCTAAAACTATCTGCGCAACAGTTATTCTACTCCTGTTGCCTATCATATAACAGATCTTCCAAAGGAAAAACCTTTGCGCCTGTCGGAGGGGTAAATAAAAAGTACTTATCAGGGATTGGATCAAAATTTGCGGATTGATATGTTATTGACATTTTGATATTTGGGTGGGGGAGTATAATATGAATGTCGTTCGGAAACCAGCGTTCCTGATATTGTTGATAATTTTTAAACAATACCTCTAAAACCTTATCTCCATAAATATATTTCTCATATTTTAAAGGATTCATGTTTTCAGGGTCAAAAATGATGAAAAATGCTGTGGTATTATCCGGGCAGACTACTTTAAAAAGGTAATTATCGCCATTCTGTAAAACTGTTATGACGGATTCATCCGGCTTGAAAGGCGGCAAATGCCCCATGAGAATATTTGAAAATTCAGAAAGGCTAAGAGGTATGCCAAACAGCATGTATGTAATGTTATCTGAAAAAATGCCATTAAAAAGTTCATTTTCCTGATGAAAAAAAACTGATATATTTTCCCCATCTGAAACATAGAGCATAACAGGATTATTAAAAAGGTTCAAGGCTTCAAACCTGATAAAAAAAGGATACTTTGCTGATACGGCTGCTTTGGTGGTTATTCTCTGGTCAGGGGAATTTATTCTTAACCTTATAATACCTGTAATTGATGAATTATCAATATATAAACCGGAAGCTTTTTCAATGTAGCTGGCAGGATCAGAAATAGAGGGAAGGGCAGAAACTGTTGCAGGGACTGTTGTTTTGGTTGTGCATCCGTGTGTGAACAGCAGCAGAGCAAAAATCAGAATTGAAAATAAAAAATTATCTTTCTTTAATAGCATCTAATTTTTTTTGGACATCCTCTCTGTCAGGATCAAGTTCAATTGATCTTTTATAAAGTTTTATAGCTTCGGGAAAGTTGTTGAGTTTCAAGTACGCATCAGCAGTATGTTCTGCAATTAAGGGGTCTTCCGGAACAAGTTCTAATGCCCGCAGAAGTGTTTCAAGAGCTTTTTTGTACTTGCCTTTCTGATAATATACCCATCCGAGACTGTCTGTAATGTATCCATCATCGGGTTTAATGTTTAAAGCCTTTTTTATAAACTCTTCAGCCATATCAAGGTTTATTCCTTTTTCGGCATAAGAGTATCCGATAAAATTCAGGGCATCTGCATTCATAGGATTGATTTCAAGGATCGACTTCATTATCTCAATACTCTGGTCAAATTCTGATGAATTAAAAAAGAGCATGCCAAGATAGTATAGAGTGTCTTCGTCATAAGGGTTTACTTCGAGAGCATCTTTGAGTATGTTTGTAGCTTCATCAATGTTGTTCTGTTTCTCATAAATTGAAGCAAGGAAACGATAAATGGACATTTCTTCCTGTAGAAATTTAATAGCCTCTTTAAGTCCTAAAATTGTTGCTTGTAAATTGCCCTTTAACTCGTGGATGTGAGCAAGGTGAATCTGAGCCTGAGGATAAAATTTTGATGTTTGAGGTATGCGGATAAAATGTTCAAGAGCTTTGTCAGCTTTATCTGTATTTTCATACACATTGCCAAGGTAATAATGGATGCGATCGTTTTCAGGGTTGCTGTTTAACGCCTCCAAAAACATCTCTTCAGCAAACTTCCACTCCTGTTTTTCATAATAGACAAGGCCTATTTTCATGCACATTTCATCATGGCTGCCGGGATATTCTTCTTTTATAATACTGTATTGTTCTATTGCCTTATCAAGCTGATTGTTCTTGACATAAAAATATGCAAGTCTGTCTCTTACTGAAGAATCAAACGGATATATTTGCAGAATCCTTTTATATGTTTCAACGGCTTTTTCAATATTGTCCAGCTTATCATAAATAGCCGCAATGTTGCGTAATGCTGATTCAAATTGCGGGTCAAGCAAAAAAGCTTTTTCAAAGGCTTTAACAGCCAGGTCATATTCATTTATTTCGGTGAGTATCTTGCCAAGATAGTAGTAACCCCTGGCTGAACCAGGATATTTATCAAGGAAATCCTGTATAAGTTCAAGTGCCCGGTTGTATTCATTCTGTTCAGTATAGAGAAATGCAAGCGTGAAAAGACTGTTTTCGTCATATGGACTGGATGAGAGTATATGCTGCAATTGGTGAATTGCAGAATCAGTATCATTTAGACCCATATATAATTGAGAAAGAAAGGTTGAGTATTCAATGTTGTCCGGTTCAAGTTCCAATGCTTTATTTACCCAGTGCACTGCTTCCCTGAGTTCACCCTTAAGAGTGTGAATCTGCGCAATCTGTAGATGAATATATGAAGAGCTGTTGTCATATTCAAGGGCGCTTAAAAAAGCAGACATGGCACAGTCCGTATCATAGTGTGATGAGCAGATGTTTCCTTTCAGTATGTAGTAGTAGAGTTCTGAATGCGAAGCATCTTTTTTTTGTATCGTTTCAGTCTTAATCAAGGAGCGGGGCGGGGCGGTTTTCTGGACAGGTTTTGAACAAGACAAACAAAGTAAAAACAATATCATAAGTGAATAAATTAATACTTTGGTTAAATGTTTTAGTGTTTGATTGAACATTTGGAAAAATCAGCTTAAGTTGATGTTATTAGTTGATTTTACAACATTTTAAATGTAACATAAAGGAAAACTATAATCAATATGTATAATCAAGACCTCAAGGATAATGTTACGCATCAATACCTGTCATCAGCAAACGTGACAAAAAATCGGGACAATGATTCATGAATGTACTGCAATTTATAAAAGCCGGTTATCTTAAAATTATTATATTAGGAATTTTTCTGTTTCTAATGTTAACAGGAATTTATTTCAGGGAATATCTTTATATGCTCAACTATGGAAGTCTTGTCTGTCTTTCCTGTATCGGAATAGGATAGGTCTCAGGTAAAATGCACAGAGTTCAGATAATAGTTCAGACAATTTCAGCATTGTTGTACAACTCCTACCTTAAAGCATTTTTTCTGGGCACGCTCTATCAGGGCAAAGCCAAGTCATTTCTGTGTCCTGGGTTTAACTGTCATTCATGTCCAGGAGCCCTGTTTACCTGCCCTATAGGGGCTATTCAGTTTTTCGCTTCAAATATTCAGTATTTCATTTCATTCTATGTTCTTGGTTTTCTTGGCACTATCGGAGTTGCAGCGGGTAGGATAGTTTGCGGCTGGGCTTGCCCTTTTGGTCTGGTTCAGGATCTGCTTAATAAAATCCCCTCACCAAAATTTTCAATTTCTGCTTTTACTGAAAAAGCAAGGTACCTGATACTTTTTGTTGGTGTACTCGGAGTGGCATACTACACAAAAGAGCCATGGTTCTGCAAGCTCTGCCCTGTAGGAACACTTGAAGCCGGCATTCCCCTTGTTTTATCAAATGCTGACATAAGAGGTCTTGCCGGAAATATGTTCATAATTAAACTGGTTATATTGTTTTTATTCATAATCTGGATGATACTTTCCAAAAGACCCTTCTGCAGGGTTGTATGTCCACTTGGTACAATATATTCTTTCTTTAACAGGTTCAGTATAATAGGGATTGAATTTGATCAAAATAAATGCTATGGCTGTAACCTCTGCTTCAAAGAGTGTCCGGTCGAAATTAAGGTATATGCAGGGGATATTGACTCGCCTCAGTGCATAAGGTGTTTTCGATGTGTGAGAAGCTGCCCTTCAGGAGCTATAAAGATTAAAAAATCATTTTGAGTATTTATTAAACCTGCAGGGTTTAAACTTTTTTAGCTTCTTATAGTGTAATACAGTTAAAAATCGCAGGAAGAAAAATGTCTATATTCTTATTAAAAAAAATTATAGCTGCAGTCTGTATGCCCCTTCCAATTGCATCCATATTTTTTTTAGCAGCCTTTTTTTTTCTTCTCTTCAGGGGGTTCAGGAAAAGCATTGCCTGTTTTATGGCAGGGGCTCTTATTGTTATTCTATCATCATTTGGTCCTTTTGCTGATATGATCTTATCACCCCTTGAAGATAAATATCCGCCGATGCTTGATCCTAAGCTCTATCCTGAAACAGAAACTGTTGTTGTGCTGGGAAGCGGGTATAGATATAAACCTGGCTTTCCGTTAACATCATACATAGATGACTCAGCAATGAAAAGACTTGCCGAAGGGATTGTTATTTATCGTCAGCTTCCCGGAAGAGCAAAACTTGTGGTCAGCGGTGGTGATGCCTATGGTTTTGGTATGATGGCAGCATTGTATCAGACAACAGCTGCAGCGCTTGGTGTTCCAAGAGAGGATATGTTTCTGCTCAGGGAACCAAGGGTCACAGCAGATGAGGCAAGAGAGGTGTTAAAGCTGTTAGGAAGCAGTACCCCATTTTTCCTTGTAACATCAGCTTCTCATATGGAACGTGCTGTGCGCCATTTTAAAAGGGTGGGACTCAATCCAATACCAGCTCCTACTAATTACAAAAGTCTGTCAGAAGATCGTAACAGGCTTACTTACTGGTTCCCCTCATCCCGGCACTTAAGAAAAACCGAACGTGCAGTCTATGAATATATGGGATTGATTTCTCTGGAACTTGACCATTGATCCGGGTTACCTTTTTCAACAGAGACAGACTTTTTGCATTCGATAGGTTGAGGGAATAAACCCGATTACTGTTCAGAACCTTTATTAATAGGGAACAAGGGTTGTTTCCATCTCAAGTGTCTGCTGCTCCATTCCCCACCAGTAATCCCCGCTTCTCATAATTGGGGGTTACAGTTTGGGACTTTTAAATGGTTTGTCAACAGTTGCAGCTTTATTAAAGGGTATGGAGACGGTCAGACTTTACAAACCCGAGAACTTTCAGGAAGCAATCAAGATGTATCCGTAAAAAAGTCCAAAAACAACCATATTGTCATTTCGAACCTTGCGACAGCAGGGTGAGAAATCTCGTTGTTTAAGTCTGTTATGAGATCTCTTGCCGCGCTTCGCGGTATTCGAGATGACAGATGTTGACTTTTTACCGATCCATCAATCAATATAAAAACATAAAATTATTTTTTTTTGCTAAACAAAAAAACTGCTAAGAGACCAAAACAAAAAAAACCACAGATGGTTGCTGTGGTTTTTTTTGTTTAATAAGTAAATATTTTATGGTCGTTTTATTTATATTTCTTCATGTCCTCTGCAACATCTTCAAGCCCAAGGGAGGAGAGTCTTTCAGGGGTTGGAATTCCTGTCTCCTTATCCCAGCCTCTGAACTCATAGTATTCGTCAAGCATCTTGTCAAGATTATCTCTTGATATAACCATCCCCTTAGAGGGTCCTTCCGGGATTGGCTCTTCCATAAATCTGCCGGGCAGTTTGTCATCAGCCCTTCTGTAGCCCTCTCGCACGGCAAAAGCTCTGATAATATTCCATTGCCGCTCGGCTATTATTTTTGCATCATCAAGAGTGAGATTCATGCCGGTTGCAATGTTAAGAGCCTGCACAGAAACTTCTGATACATCCAGTGGTCCCCAGATGCCTTCAGGCAGATGGCATACAATCATAGAGTCTGTAAAAATGGTAAAATGGTTGACCCTTGCGGTATATTCGCCTTTTCCTTCAAATGTTTTTCTTTCAATAAGTCCAGTACGCTCGCCGGTAGGTCTGCCGTCGTGGTGACTTCCGCCTCTTGGACCTGTGGCATAACCAAGAGCAAATCCCGGCATTCCCCTTGCTGAATGTCCTGCAAAGGTCAATCCTTTGTTGTGCATTGCAAAAAACTCCGAACCATTGCCCAGCTTTTCTGATGCCCTTTTAACCCCTTCTCCAAGAAGTTCACCGATATAGCTCTGTCGCAAACCAATTTTTTCGATCATGGGAAGTACAACGTCAGATCTCCCAAACCGAAGTTCCATGCCGTCTGTCTCTTTTTCTGTGATAATCCCCTTTTCAAAACACTCCATTGCAAAGGCTATGGCAACGCCTGTTTCAATGGCATCCATTCCCATCTCATCACATAGCCTTTCTCCAGCGCTGCATACGGCAATATCGTTATGTCCGCACATTGAGCCGAGAGAGAATATATCCTCATACTCAGGACCTTCGTTGATCCAGCCCTGATATTCATGACCGCTCTGGACTATAGAGTATTTGCCCGAACATACAGGACACGCGAAACAGGATTTGTTTCTTTTGACAATCTGTTCCCTCATTGTTTCACCGGAAAGACCTTCAGCCTGGTCGTAGTACTCTTCCTGCCAGTTTTTATAACCGAACATGCCGAGTTTATTGTTTGCATTTACAAGTACAGGTGTTCCATAGTTGGGCAGAACCTGAGATGTGGCAGGGTTTGCTCTGAATTTTTCAAATATCTCTTTCAGGAAAGCCTCGGTTTTTGGAAAGTTTGGAATCTCAATGCTTCCGTTACCCCTGACAGCAACTGCTTTTAAATTTTTTGAACCCATAACAGCACCCATACCGCCTCTGCCCATTGTTCTGCAACCGGCAAAAATTCCTGAGAACCTGACAAGTTTTTCCGCAGATGGTCCAATTGCACAGATCTGAACCTCCTCGCCGCCAAGTTCGTGCTGAATTATTTCCTGTGATTCATAGGCTTTTTTACCCCAGATATGTTTGGCGCTTCTTAGCTCAACCCTACCGTCATCAATAAAAAGATAAACAGGCTCGGACGATTTGCCCTCAAATATAATGCCGTCATATCCTGCATATTTAATTTCAGGACCGAAATGTCCTCCTGCGCTGCTGTAATAAAAAGAGTTGGTCTGCGGAGATTTTGAGTAAGCGCCTATTCTGCATGCAGACGGGATCATCGTGCCCTCAACAGGTCCGGTTCCGATGATCAGTTTATTCTCCTCTGAGAAAGGGTCTATTCCCGGTTTGAGCTCATCGTATAGAATGCGGGCGGCCATGCCAGCGCCACCTATATACTGTTCAGCAAGCTGGTTGGTAATTGGCATATCCTCATGTTTGCCCGTTGAGAGATTAAACCTTAAAAACCTGCCAACATATCCTTTATATCTGAATGCTTCCATTTTTATTGTTTATCCTTTTAACTTTCCGGTTGTTTTTCTTGAGGTGTCGTGCCGTTTTTGGGCATAACCCCGTCCAGCCATTTATATACAACCTCTTTATGATCCGGAATAGTCTTCATATCCGGTCTTGGATTGTCTTCTTCGTAGGTTATTGCACCCACAGGGCATATTTCAACACACCTTGGTTTGCCTCCACACTGGTCACACAGCCGTGTGATAACAGGGGAGGGCAGCTCAGGGATTCCTACCAGATGAATGCGTATCCGTGATTTTTTAGGGTTATAGACCTTTTCTCTGCCGAAAACACATGCAAGCTCACACAGCTTGCACGCCACACATTTTATTGGGTCAACTTTAATCGATTTTTTCATGTTTGTTCCTGAATTAACTGTTTAGCAATTTCGCTCGTAGCAAAAAAACAGAATTTAGCACCTGCTTTGATGTTGGATATTGCATTGTGCGAGAGCAAACCATAACAATAAAAGAGTACTAATGCTGAAACAAGTGTTAGTAGTTTTCAAGGGTGCAGGGCATTATCTCGTCTTCATCATCAACAAGTATGATGGCGTTGCAGGGACACCACTTGACACAGTTGGGATCAGGCGGGTCACCGCAAAGATCGCATCTCAGCAAAATGCCTGTATCTGGTTCCTTAAACCATGTCTTCTTCTTGGAATTATACTTTAGGATGCTCTGAACCCCGGTCTCCTTCTGTGTCTCTTTCAATTCTGTCACTGCTGTGCATTCATCCAAATTAAAACTGTCTGCAAGAACCGGGTATATCTGATCACCCTTAATCCATGCTCTTATTCTTGATTTTTTTGGATTAATGCCGTCTTTTTCGTAATGGTTAAGTGAACAGGCAAACTCACACCTGCGGCATCCTATACACATACTCAAATCAATCTTAATTTTCATATATTTCGTCTCCTGCCCGTTTTTAAGAGCCAATGCCAGGGTTGTTCAGTGTCTCTTCCTTCTGAAAACCGTTCTTATCCCATCCCCGAAGCTCATAATACAGGGCTTTATCAGAGGCAATATCACAGACCGCTCCTTTAGCGCCTCCTGATGAAAGAGGCTCTGCACTAAAACGTTTAGAAAGGGTGTCATCCTTGGGAGTCCATCCGGAATTTATCTGATAGAGCCTTTCACTGTTCCAGATTCTTTCACCGATTAAGCTGAGATCATCAGCGGTTAATTCTTCTGCATTTACAGAGTTAATCATCTCTTTAATATCATCTGTCTGAACCCCGAGCAGAAGTATCGGGCAAATTCCGGCAGCTTCTGCAAGGGCTGTCATGTCCTGAACCTTTTTTGTGAAATAAGCCCTGTTCTCACTCTTATCCATATCAAGTCCGTCTGTTATCCCGTAGGATAGAGCAGCAAGGATAAATGAAGAGAGGTATTCAACACCATTATGAGTAGTAACACCGAAAAGCCCCAAACCCTTTATGGCTCGAGGGTCTGCAATAAAAGTCTCACTGTTTCTAACTCCGGTATAACATTCGGGATGGTCAGCCTGACGGGATGCTTCAAACCCTCCTTTTGTAAGCAAGCCCGCTTTTTTATCCATGTTAGCCATATCCCTCAGCAGAGGCTTCAGCTGTTTTTTGCCAAATTTAAGGTTTGAGGGGATCATCTCAGAGTTCAAACCTTTAGTGACAAGTTCCATACCGGTTGAAATTGCAGTTCCTGCTGCAGGGATAAAAAGGCCAAGTTTCAGGCATTCACACATCAGATCAAGTATTGCATCAATATCAGAGATACCAAGCATTGAGCCGAGGAAAACAATGGTCTCATACTCAGGACCTTCAACTGCTTCACCTTTGGTGCCCTTACTCTGTGAAATTCGTGTGCAGGCAATTGGACATGACTGACATGCTTTTGGTTTTTTATAAACAGCACCTGCAAGTGACTCTGAAAAGAGAGAATCAGCACCTTTTAAGACGGATCCGGAAAAATTATTTACAGGGAGTGCTCCAAGTTCACTTGCTATTCGAACCATAGAGGCGGTGCCAAGATTTCTGAGCATTCCAGGGATAACAGGAAGGGTTTTATATTTTTCAAGTGCGCTCTGGGAAGAATATCTAAGTTTTGCAGGAGCAGCAATACCGATCTTCTGATTTCCCCAGACCACTATAGCTTTCAGATTTTTTGAACCCAGGACAGCTCCAAGTCCGCCCTGTCCGAACTCCCTGAAACGGTTATGCACAACAGATGCAAGCGGTGAAAGGTTCTCTCCTGCGGGACCAATAGATAAAAAACTTGCCTCATCAGCCTTCCAGTCGTTTTTAAACTGCTTTCTGAGACTGTTTTCAGTCTGCCATGTGGTTTTTCCACGCAGATGAGCAGCGTTTTTGATTGAAACAGCTCCGTCAATTATCTCAATTAAAACAGGCTCTTTGGCTTTGCCTTCTATGATGATTCCGTCAAATCCAGCCTGTTTGAGTTCCAGTCCGAATGCTCCGGTCAGGTTTGAAATGGCGATGCCATTTTGACGGGGTGATTTTGTCACGGCAGATGTTCCGGATGAACAGGGAACACCAGTTCCTGTCAATGCGCCTGTTATAAAAAATATTTTGTTAGCTTCACTGTAAGCATCTGTTTCCGGGGTAACCTCATCAGAGAACATTTTAACAGCAAGTCCTCTGCCTCCAAGATACAGTTTTAATATATCGTGATCCAAAGGTTCTTCAGAATGCTCAAAACTTGAAAGATTAATCCGAAGCAGTTTGCCCATCCATCCGTTCATTAAAATCTCCCTTCAAGGTATTTTCCGGTCTTATACATCGGTTTATTGCTCAGGTTTACAAATGTAATAGCAAAACCGGGGCAGATTTTTGCACACAGGAAACAGGTCGTGCATTCTTCTGGTTTCAGAAGTTCAGGATATCCTTCATCACCCATAAAAAGAACCTTCTGAGGACATACCTTACAGCACACCTTGCATTTTATGCACCATGATTTGAAGAGCTGAAAATTGTTCTTAGGCAGCTTGTTTCTGTATTTAACTTTATTTCCGTTTCTGTTTTTAGGAAGCACGGCTGTTTAATTCCTGTTTTCTAAAATAATTAATTCAAAAATGGTTTAATATCCCATACATTACAGAGCCCATCTTCAGAGGCTGAAAAAAGCATTGTCCCGTCGTTTGAGAATACAAGACTGTTTACAGCAGCATTGTGCCCAGAAAAAAGAGCCAATTCCTTCTTTCCGTCTGAAGAGCTTAGGATAATCTCGCCACTGTTTATTGCTGTTGCAAGAATATCCTTTGCATTATGGAGACAAACTGTAAAAATGTTCTCAAGGCCTTTAACCGGAAGCTCAATTACTGATGACTCCCCTGATTCAATTGAAGTACGTTTAAGGGTTCTGTCTTTTGAAGCAGTAATAACAGATTTTCCGTCCACAGCAAAGCAGATTGACCAAACACTTAAGGTGTGAGGCTTTAGTGTTTGTATAATCCTCATAATGTCAAGGTCTATAATAACAACTGAGCCGTCAGAGGAACCTGAAGCAGCAATCATACCGTCAGCACTTAATGCAAGGCAGTTTGCAAATGCCTGCCCTATTTTTAAACATTTCGCCTCATGGTTTGCAGCAATCTCCCATATACGCACTGTTGAGTCATCAGATGCTGATACAAGGTATTTGCTGTTTTTTGAGAATGCAATGTCATTAACATAGTCTTCATGACCGGAATATGTTGAAACCGGTTGAAAGTCATCGGCTTTCCATAGCTTAATTGTGTAGTCATCAGATGAGGTTGCTATAAAAGCGCTGTCAGGGCTGCGAGCAATTGAATTTACGTCATTTGCATGACCGATCAATCTTTGAGATATCTTTGCCGAATCAAAATCATAAACAATGGCCTCACTCTGCCTGCCACCAACCAAAACACTTTTGTTGTCTGAAGAAGGGGTTGCAAACCAGAGGGGAGGGGTAAAAGAGTTAATTCTTATAATTTCACTGTTTGATTTAATATCATAAAAAGACAGGGTCTGATCCCATGCACCTGTCACAAGGATATCGTTATTTTCATCACAGGATATTGTTGAAATGAAGCCATGGTGAGGAGTAATTCTTGATTTTTCTCTTCCGGTTTCAACTGACCAGAACCTGACGGTTCCGTCAAATGATGCAGTAGCTATCTCAGACCCCTTTTTGATAAAGGCAGCCTGTGTGACCCAGTCCCAGTGTCCTTTTAAAACATGCTTTTCTGAAAAACCCTGACAGTCCCATACACGGGCAGTCATATCCCATGAGGTTGAGACAAGGGTTTTGCCATCGGGGCTGAAAGTAAGTGAGCTAACGGCGCCGATATGGCTGTCAAGCGTTTTTATAAGTTTACCAGCAGGGTAGTCAAATATTTTTATGGTTCCGTCTGACATGCCGCAGCATATAATATTGTCCTGTTTGCTGAAAACTGCGGTCTCTGCCTTCTCCTGTTTCAGATCGATTACCTTAAGCTGTTTTGCTTCTTCATAGTCCCATATACGTATGGTTGCATCATCTGAGGCTGAAATAAAAATACTGCCGTCATTGCAGAAACAGAGTGCGTTAATATCAGCGGTGTGAGCAGAAATCTCTTTTTCAGGAGAGTTTGATCCGTCTTTCCAGAAAAATATTCTACCGGTGCTTGAGCCGGTAATAAAGGTTCTGTTTACTGGATGAAAGCAGATTGCTGTTGCATATCCGGAAGGGGACGGCATGGTTATTCCCTGAACGTTGCCCTTGATGTCATACAGCTCTATACCTGTTGACTTTGCCACCCCGAGCACAGACCCGCCAGCGGAAAATTCTGATTGAATAATCCAGCCGTTTCCAAATGTTTTTAATGGCTTGATTGTGGTATTGCTCATATCTTTTTTATTCTCTAACAAATTATATTTTATGCTGCCCCTTGATGGGCTGAATATTTTTGGCTGCTGGCTACGCTGATGTATTTCCTTTGCTGAAAGCTGATACCTGATGTCACGATTGCGACTACGGTTACGACCACGACTTTATACGCATCGCTCATTGCTTTTTTGCTACGAGCTATGAGCTACCAGCTACGCTGCTAATCTACATATCCGGCAGCAGTTCCTTAAACCGTGCGTATGAAAATACAGGACCGTCCTTGCAGACATATACACTGCCCACATTACATTTTCCGCATTTGCCTATTCCGCACTTCATTCTGTTTTCAAGTGTTGTATATATCTGGTCATCCTTGAATCCAAGTTTTACAAGGTTCTGCAGAACAAACTTAATCATAATAGGGGGTCCGCAGGTTATGGCAATAGTGTTATCCGGGCTTGGTTTCAAATCGAGAAGATATTGAGGAACAAACCCTACATTGTCATTCCATCCTTCAGCCTCCCTGTCAATGGTCAGGAAGAGGTCTGCTTTTTTCTGCTCTTTTATATTCTTAAGTTCCTCATAGAATACAAGATCTTCAGGTGATCTGGCTCCGTATATGAGATCAAGTCCTGCAAATTTATCAGGTTTGTCAATAACGTAATTTACAATCGGTCTTAAAGGAGCCTGGCCTATCCCGCCTCCTATTGTCAGTATCTTTTTCCCTTCCCAGGAGTCAATTGGAAAGGGTGTGCCATAGGGCCCCCTTACCGCAATGGAGTCACCCTCTTCAAGTTCATGCAGGGCGCGTGTTACTTTTCCAATCTGCATGACGCTGAATTGCAGATAGCCGGTCTGTGTGGGGGAAGAACAGATAGATATCATGCTTTCGCCAATTCCCGGGATTCCAATCATTGCGCATTGACCTGGTTTCTGCTTAAAACTTTCCTTTACCTTGTCATCTTTGAAGACAACAGTAAACATCTTAATGGGGCGCTCGCCCTGTGTCATCTCTTTAATTTCCCTTATAACAGCTTCATATGGGATGTATGGGTTATTCATGGACAGTTTCCCTGACTCGGTTTAGAATATCAATTAAGTCTTCATTTACAGGACACATCTCAATGCACCTGCCACAGCCTACACAGCCGATATATCCCATGTTTAAAGGGTAGTAGCTGAATTTGTGCATCATCCTGTTCCTGATCCTTGCAGATCGGTCATGCCTCGGGTTTTCTCCTGATGCATGAAGGGTAAACTCAGGATACATGCAGGAATCCCAGACCCTGAGTCTTCTGCCGGTATAGACAGTGCCTTCATCCTGTATATCAAAACAGTGGCAGGTCGGGCAGTTGTATGTGCATATACCACATCCTATGCATTTGTTTGAGATTTCTTTCCATATCGGGTTTTCAAACGCTTTCGGGAGCAGTTCATGCATATTCTTAAGGTCAACGCTTCTTTTAATCTTTGAAAGAGAGGATTTGTCAGCATCCTCTTTAAGGGATTTATGTTCATCTGAGGCTTGGGCAAATATATCACCTGCGTTATTAACCGCTTCTTTGCCTTTGTCTGTTATTGTCTGGACATAATAAGTGTTGTCATCAATATCAGTCAACAGGATATCAAGTCCTTCTGTTGAAAACGGGTTTCCTGCAACTGAAGGACAGAAACAGCGGTTTGTCGGGTTTTGACATGCATGACCGATAAGAAGGGTTTTCTGTCTTCTTGCAATATATCCAGGGTCTTCAAAATCTTTATTAAACAAAGGATCGAGCACAACAAAGCTTTTCGCGTCACAGGGTCTTATCCCGAACACAACGGTTTCAGTGATATTATCATCGGCTTGAACCTCAAGCCCTGAACCCATATTTGAGAAGGAAAAGATGGTTTCAGTCTGAGGAAAGACGCATTTTTTTATTGTTGCGCTGTAATTCTGAAGGTCAAGCATTGCAGAGTCTAAATCATCAACAATTTCAAAAGCGGTTTTTTCCTCCTGCTTAACAGGGGCTATCAGAGTTTTTCCTGTAAATGATTTTAAAAAATCATTTAACCGATCTTTATTTAGTATAAATTGTTCCATAATGTGCCGTTAAAGTATTCCTTTGTCAGGGTCATTAATTTTAAAAGTTGAAAAGAGCGGCTTAGCCTCAGGGTCAGTTCCAGCCTCATATTCAAAAATTTCTTTCACATCCTTTGTCAGTTTTCGGTTAAGCTCCATCAGCGGAATATCCTTGGGACATACTCTCTGGCATTCACCGCATTCTATACAACGTCCTGCAAGGTGAAAAGCCCGTGTTACATGAAAGAAAAGATTCTCCTCGAATGTTACAGAACGTCTGATAAACTGGGGATTTAGTCTGTCCAGAACACAATCGCTGCAGTAGCAAAGAGGGCAGGCATTGCGGCAGGCATAACACCTTATGCAGGATGAAAGCTTCTTATGCCACTTTTCAAACCTGTCTTCGACTGTCAATGCTTCATTTTTTTTAACATCTTCAAAACCATCCTCACGGGGGGAACGGGGTGAGCCGATCAGTTCATCATACACCACTGGCTCATTAATACTGCATCTATTGCACTTATCGCTTAAAAACTCTTCAGTGCCGACCTCATGGGTCTGGCTGTCAAAAGAGATTATAAGTCTCTCGCCATTTAGTTCAACATCAACAGGGGAGACAGTATCAGGGAATTTGCGTTCAAGTTTTTTAATGTCTGCAACACCGGGTGATGGGATTGCTATTACGACCAGATCTTCGCGTTTTATGCCGTTTTCTGAGATAAGGACAGCAAGGGCTCTGCTGTCACAACCCTTAACAATAATTGCGATTTTACCTTTTGATAAATCCTCTTTACCGATCAGACCAATATTTTCCATTGTCAGATAGTTGACAAGATTATGAACACAGAGCGGTGAAAATATAAGCCTATCAACCTCATCAGGGGATGTAATCACACAAGGAGCAACTTTGAAACCATAGCTCCCCTTTTCATACCCCAGAAGACAGGAGACATCATCACGCTCAAGTATCTTCTTCGCCCTTTCTCTCAGCTCTTTTGTGACATCCATTTCTGCTCTCTCTTAAGTTTGTTTGGGCCCAAGGCTTTTGCGGTTTCAGTTACCTCTTTCACAACATCAGCCCATTTAGAGCCTTCAGAGGCGGATACCCAGCTCATTCTGAACCTGTCGGGATGTATTCCAAGATACTCCAGAAAATTCCTGAAAAGTACAAGTCTGCGTCTTGCAAGATAATTGCCACTAACATAGTGGCATTCTCCAGGGTGTCAACCTGAAACAAGCACAGCGTCAGCGCCTTCGAGCAGGGCATTAGCAACAAATGCAGGGTTTATCCTGCTTGAGCACATAACCCTCACCACCCTTACGTTAGGGGGATACTGAAACCGGCTTGTTCCTGCAAGATCAGCTCCAGCGTAGGAGCACCAGTTGCACAGAAAAGCTACTATGTTTGGTTCAAAAGCCATTTCATCCTCAACTGAAAAATTTAATAATTCTTGCCTATAGCATTAATAACAGACAGCAGTTGATCATCTCTGAAGCCGGACTGCTGAATTGCGCCTGAATAGCAGACAGCGGTGCATGCGCCACAGCTTTTACAAAGTACTGCATTTACTGATGCGACGGTTTTATCCTGTCTGTTTACCTGTTTAGTTTCAAGTGAAATAGCATCATATGGACATGCCTCAACACAATAACCGCATGCTCTGCATGCCTGTTCAACAACCATTGCAACCATTGCCTCAGTGTTTACCTTTCCGCGTGCAAGGGGGATGATTGCTTTAGCCGCAGCTGCGCCGGCCTGAGCTACTGTATCTGGAATATCTTTAGGACTTGAACAGCACCCTGCAAGATAGACCCCGTCACTTCCGGTGTCAACAGGTCTTAATTTCGGGTGCGCTTCAAGGAAGAAACTGTCGGGTGAGTTGGACAGTTTAAAAAGTTTCCCAAGTTCTTTAGCGCCTTTATTCTGCTCCATTCCAACTGCAAGCACAACTAGGTCTGCCGGTACCTCCATCGGTTTCCCGGTAAGTGTGTCTTCGGCGCGAACTATCAACCTGTCTTGTTTTTTATAAATTTCAGAAACATTACCACGTCTATAGTAGATGCTTTCAGCCTTTACTCTGTCATAAAACTGTTCAAAGCCTTTTCCAAAAGCCCTTATATCTATATAGAAGACGGATATATTTGCATCGGGTATTTTTTCACGAACAAGATGAGCATGTTTTGCAGTGTACATGCAGCAGACCCTTGAGCAGTGTTCATTACCCACTGTTTTATCCCTTGATCCGACACACTGTATGAATACTATATCTTTTGGTTTTTTGCCGTTTACAAGCAGCTCTCCGAGATTTGGACCTGATGCCGAAATCAAACGCTCAAATTCCATTCCGGTAATTACATTATCATACTTTTCATAGCCGAATTCAGGTTTTCTTTTAACATCAAATACGTCAAAACCGGTGGCTACAATGACGGTTCCGACATCAATCTCTACGAGCTTTTCCTCAGCATCAAGGTTTATCGCATGAAGTTCATTGCAGACCTGTTCACACTGACGACAGGTGCCTTCCTGTAAATATCTGCATGCATCCGGGTCGATATAGTAGGATGCAGGGATTGCCTGGGGGAATGGAATGTTTAGAGCCTTCAGTTTGGAAAGCCCTTCATTGAACCGGTCTTTTATGGCAACAGGACAGTAGTTTGCACACTGTCCGCAGGCATTGCAGATATCTTCATCTATATAGCGGGGCTTTCTTTTAACGGTTATTTTGAAGTTGCCGACAAATCCGCTTACATCCACAACTTCGCTGTAGGCGAGAAGCTCAATATTAGGGTGATTTTTTATATCCGCCATCTTCGGCGTAAGGATACATGCGGAACAGTCAAGGGTGGGGAAGGTCTTGTCAAGCTGTATCATGTGTCCGCCAATGGAAGGCTCTTTTTCAACAAGATATACTTTGAACCCGGAATCGGCAATATCAAGGGCTGACTGGATGCCGGCAATGCCGCCGCCGATAACCATCGCCGTCTTTTTAACCTTTACTTCCCGCTCTTCAAGAGGTTCAAGCAGGTTTGATTTTGCCACAGCAGAAGCTATTACACTCTTTGCTTTTGCAGTACCAAGTTTTTTGTCCTGATGAACCCAGGAACACTGCTCGCGGATATTTGCAATTTCAAGACAGTAGGGGTTGAGCCCAGCACCTTTGATTGCAGATTGAAAAGTAGGCTCATGCATTCTGGGAGAACAGGCTGCAACAACAATGCGGTTTAATTTCTTCTCCCGGATATCTTTTCTGATCAGTTCCTGCCCCGGTTCTGAACAGAGATACATGTAGTTCTGAACAGCTTTTACATGGGGGAGAGATTCAGCAAACTTTTTTAATTCTTCAATCTCTACCGTATGTGCGATATTAACACCGCAGTGACACAGATAAACGCCTATTCTTTTTGGGGCCATTATATTTTTTCTTATGCTATGGTTTTTGCAAGTATTTCTGTTATATCCATGACCTGGATCTTTTCTTCCAGCTCATTTGCTTTGATAGCGTCTTCAATTGTCAGAACACAGAACGGGCAGGCAACAGCTATTATCTCAGCGCCCATCTCAAAGGCATCTTTAACCCGTATATTTGCAAGTCTGTCTTCTGCATGTTCAATCTCTATCCACATTCTTCCCCCCCCGCCTTCACAGCAGAGGCTGTTCTCCCTGTTTCTGTCAAACTCCATCAGTTCGAGCCCGCCGATGCTTTTCAGGATGTTTCGAGGAGGATCAAATATATTGTTCTGTTTTCCAAGGAAACACGGATCGTGATAGACAACCTTTTTTCGAAAATCTTTTGCCGGGATAAATTTACCTTTTTCAATCAGATCTGCAAAAAACTCTGTGTAGTGGATGACTTCGGGTTTTAGATCAGGGTACTCATTTTTGAATGTATTGAAGCAATGAGGCGATATGGTAAGTATTTTTTTGATATTCTCATAACCATTGAAAATTTCAGTGTTTGCATCTTTAAGGGCATCAAAGCTCCATATGTCGCCCATTCTTTTTATCTCATTTCCGCAGCAGATCTCTTCAATTCCAAAGATTCCAAAACCTGTTTTAGCTTTATCAAGACATTTGACTGTTGCCCTTGCAACCTTCTGAAGACGATTGTCAAAGGCAGGGGTGCAGCCGACATAAAGACAGAGTTCCTCTTCAGAAGCATCCTTTAACTCAAGGTCTTTAAACCATTCTCCCCGTTTTTCTTTTCCAAGACTCCATGGGTTGTAGTTTATTGAGATGCTTTTTAAAACATCGCGGATTGCAGGCGGGAGGCTTCCATCTTCAACAAGAATGCTTCTCAAATTTATAACAACATCTTTTGGTTCAATCTCTTTGGGACATCTCAGAGAGCAGGTGGAGCAGGTTGTGCATTGCCAGATAAAATGCTTCTCATTTGCAATCTCTTCACTGGAGGCATTAAGGGAATCATAGACAAGTCGTCTTATATTGAAAGGCTCATCAGCTGTAGTGACATAGTTTATAGGACAGCCGGCTGTGCATTTGCCGCATTGAATACAGCCAAAAAGCCCTAATTTTTCAAGATAAACACAGCGTTCGTATGCTTCTTCCACCAAAAAAACCTCAAATGTTTTCTGTTTTAAGTAGATTAATAATGAAATATTACGGGGGTTGAGAAAAATTTTGAAGTGATTGTTTTTAATTAAACAATTTATGCTTGCAATAAAGTAATATAAACCTCAACCCGAAATAAAGCTAATAAAAAAAGTTAATATCAGTAATTATGTATCTGAATATTTATAACAGGATGGAATAAAAAGTCAAGCATGAATTTGTCAAATGGCATAAAAATATAATATAAAACCGGGGTTAGATGTAGCGACTGAAGCAGTATAATGGCTGGAACTGTATATAGGCTTTATTCAATAAATAAAAGAGTTGGAACAAAAAGCATGTAATGATAATAATGTTGAAACCTGTATGATGAAACAGAGTAGAAATTTTTTCAAAAAAATATGGAATTTTTTTGCTGGTAAAGGTATAAAGGTAGATTAGCTGTTGTGTTAATACCAAGAATAAATAAAGGGTGAGTAAGTGTGGGGTTTGAGTCTGTTTTTAAGCCCGTTAACTTATTTTTTTACAATAATATTAGTTCAGGGAATAAAGATGAGAAAATCATTGTCAGTAGATCATGAACAGTGTGTCGGGTGCCGAATCTGTGAACTTGCATGTTCAATGTCGCAGAATAATACCTTCTGTCCAGGTATCTCGAAAATAAAAGTCCATTTTGTTGGAATTCCTGAAGTTCCTGTTCCTGTTTTTTCCAGACATTGCGATTCATGTGGGGGCAAACCGGTCTGCTTGAAATACTGTCCTGTGGGGTGTATCAGTTTTTCAGAGGATAACCCTAAAAGGGATATGAAAAGCATTGTTATAACTGAAGAGATAGGCTCAGACTGGCTTGAGCGTGCTAAAACAGAGAAAAAAGAGACCATAGATGAAAATAAATCTTAAAACTTTTGCAAATCTCCGTGATATTATAGGCGGGGATATTTCTGTTGAGCTTGGTCACGGCGCAAAAATAGCTGATCTTTTTGAATATCTTGATACACATTATGGAGAAAAGTTCAGCAGGCAGGTAAGAGATCAGATTACAAAAGAGATAGTTCCTTTTCTTATACTTGTAAACAATACTACTTATCGTTCAACATTTGATATGGATATACCACTTAATGATGGTGATGATGTCACAATTATGATTCCTTTTGATGGAGGTTAGTTTTTTATTATGAGTTCAAAATTTATGTATAAGGGTTATGTCGGCAAAATTCTCAGGGTAAATCTGAGCAACAGGTCATTTAAGGATGAGCCTTTAACAAACCAAATGGCTGAGAAATATGTGGGCGGTGTAGGGATTGCTGCAAGGATTCTCTACGATGAACTAATACCCGGTATAGATCCGTTTGCAGAAGAGAATAAGCTGATTTTTTTAACTGGACCTACAGCCGGAACAATGATTCCAACAGGTTCAAGGATAGGACTATACTCTAAATCTCCTCTGACAGGCTCATTTTTTTACAGTTCTGCAGGGGGACATCTGGGGGCGGAGCTTAAATATGCCGGTTATGACGGGATTATAATAGAGGGCAAATCAGAGTCCCCGGTTTATCTTTTTATTGATAATGGTTTTGTTGAGCTCAGGGATGCTTCAAAACTTGCAGGTATGGATACAAACAGAGTTCAGCATGAAATCGTGGAAGAGCTCGGTTCGGAGGATATCCAGATCGCTGCAATAGGTCCTGCTGGTGAGAAAATGGTTAGATTTGCATGTGTGATATGCGGGTGCAGGGCTCTTGGCAGAGGCGGGCTTGGAGCGGTAATGGGTTCTAAAAACCTAAAAGCCGTGGCTGTAAGAGGAGGGGGTTGTGTGGATGTTCCAGATATGAGGAATATGAGGAAATTTATTGATGAAATTTTAACACGTTTTGGAGCTCATCCAGCAACATCAGAAATTCTGCCAAAGTATGGCACACCCGTTCTTGTAAATGCAAACAACAGTCTTGGAATATTCGGATGCAGGAACTGGCAGGATGAACATTTTTCGCAAGCTGAAGGTCTTTCGGGTGAAACAATGAGTAAAAAGATTGTAAAGAGAAACAAGTCCTGTTTTGCATGCCCGTCACCATGCGGAAAATTCAGTATTGTGGGAAGGGGAACTGATGAAGGAAGCACTGTTGAAGGACCTGAATATGAAAACATATTTTCACTCGGCTCAATGTGCGGTCATAATGACATAGAAGTAGTTGCAAGGGCTGAAAGAATCTGCGACGATGTCGGGATTGATGCCATTGAAGCAGGGGTTGTTATTGCCTTTGCAATGGAGTGCTTTGAAAAGGGTTTGATATCAGAGGCAGATACAGAGGGAGTTGCATTGAGGTTTGGAAGAGCTGATTTGATAATTCCGCTTATTAAAAAGATGGGAACAAGAGAGGGAAGTTTTGGAAATCTTCTTGCTGAAGGTGTAAAAAGGGTTTCCGAAAAAATCGGTAAAGGCTCTGAGTTTTTTGCAATGCACAACAAGGGGCTTACCTTTGCAGGTCATTCAGCAAGAGGAATGCCTGGTTTTGCGCTCTCATATGCAACAGGCCCCAGAGGCGGAAGCCATCATGACGGAAGGCCTACTGGTGAGAGAACCGGTCTTGTCAAAAGGGATACCATTGAAGGAAAAGCCGAATATACTGCAAGGATTAATCATTTAATGATAATGCTTGATTCAATGATCATATGTCATCTGACAGAGGGGATATGGGGACCCCTTGATATTACTGAAAGTCTTGTAAGATGTATAAATGTTACAACAGGAATGGATTTAAGTCTTGATGAAACCCGAAAAACCGCTGAGCGTATCTGGAACTTGATCAGAGCTTTTTCTGCAAGGGAAGGCTTTAGAAGAGAGCATGACAGACTGCCTGACAGATTTATGGAAGAGCCTATAAAGACAGGTCCATCCAAAGGAATGGTAATATCAAGGGAAATGCTTGATTATATGCTTGACCAGTACTATGAGTTCCGCGGATGGGATAAAAGAACAGGTATTCCTACATCTGAAAAACTCATTGAATTAGGACTTGATGATGTTGCAGAAGATATGAAGAAGTTGGACTAAAACAACTTACAACTCTTAGCCTAAACAAAAATGTTATCGGGTTGCGGTGCCATATGATCAAGTCATTGTAACAATTGAGAGGCACAAATTTATTGTTCTCCGGGGCAACAGTAACCTTTGGCTATGGTTCCCGGGAAAGTTCAATTAAATCTCAAAGTGTTTTTAAACTCCCTTTTTCGTTGAGCACAATCAATCCGCTATGAATGCCATCAAATATCCACTCTTTTACATAACCCCCATTGATGGTTTATCATTGTAAAATGATACAGGGTTTTTTGTTTATCACTTTTTATGGTTTGTACCAGGAAAAAGAATTTTTATTTTCAAAATCTATTTTTTTAAAATTAGTTTGACAAGTGATAAGATATAGTATATTTATCATTTATGTATGTTATTTAATTGTATGCTAATTAAAGGATATTTAAAATGAAAACAATACACTTTTTATTTATGTCTGTTTTATTTTTTACAGTATTTATTTTCTTTACAGACAGGGTTTCAGCTCAAATTTCAGAAACTGACAACGGCACGAACCCTTTATTCCCCTTTACTGTAGAAGAAAGGGCAGTTGAGGTTCCTTTGCAGAGCGTTCTTGTCCTTGCTCTTAAAAACAACCTTGACATTGCTTTTCAGAGTATGGCTCCCGACATTGCCATGACAGATGTGGAAAGAGAAAAGTCAGCTTATGATACCTACTTTTCATCTCAGTTTTCAAAATACCGTGAAAAAAAACAGGTCGGCAATGTTCTTGGTGGTGCCTCAAATGCCTTTACTAAACAGCGCAGTTACGATTTTGATTTTGGTCTGCAGAAGAAATTTATACCAGGCACATTGGCTGAGCTGAAACTTAACTTCCAGGATTATGCAACAAACCTTCCGTTTCAGGGGCTTAATCCCCAGCATTACGGAGAACTTGCCTTGTCCCTTACCCAGCCCTTATTGAGGGATTTTGGAATTGAAACTGGCAGAAGTCTTATAAACATTGCAAACCTAAATTTTCAGATGTCTGAATATGATTTTCAGAAAACAGTTATGGATGTATTGTACCAGGTGGAGACTTATTACTGGGATCTCTACTTTTGTATTCAGGATTTGAAAAGCAAAAACAGATCGCTTGAACGGGCAGAAAGTCTTTTGGAAGAGTTTGAAATAAGGATTGATGCGGGTACCCTTGCCCAGATTGAAATATATCAGCCCAAGGCAGAAGTTGCTCTGAGACAGCAGGAGGTAATTGTTGCTGAATCCAAGGTCAGGGGGGCTGAGGACAGGCTTAAATCATCGCTTAACCTTTTTGATGATGAGCAGTATTGGGATGTTATGATTATTCCCAAAGACAGTCCAAGCACCCGGCCCGTTGATCCTGTTCTGTCTGAAAGCGTCCTGCTGGCGCTTGAAAAAAGACCTGATTTTCTTCAGGCACAGTTGGGTCTGAAGGCCTCGGATATCCGGGTAAGGTATACAAAAAACCAGACACTTCCAAGAATTGATCTGGTAGGTTCCATCGGCACAACAGGTCTTTCAGGAACCCCAAGGGATACATCAGGTGTATTCGGGCCGTTTTATACTGCCCAGCCCAGTCCATGGGCTGGAAGCTGGGACAAGGTTCGGAACAAGATGTTTGACAGAAACTATTATAATTATATGATTGGTGTGAAAATAGAGATACCGCTGGAGAACAGGTTGGCAAAGAGCCAGCATTCAAAGGCAAAGGTTCAGTCCATGCAGGCTGTAACTAATCTTAAAAATGCTGAAAACCTGATTGTCTCCGAGGTCCGTGATGCGGTCAGGTTTGTGGAGACCAGTAAGAAAGTAATAGAATCTGCAAATGCTTCCCTTGAACTTGCCAAACAGAAACTCATTGCTGAGGAGAAAAAGTTTAAAGTCGGGATGTCAACCACTCATGATGTGCTTGAATTCCAGGAGAGTCTATCACAGGCAGAGAGCACACTTGCTTATGCAAAAGCTGAATACAACAAGGCGCTTGCAAAGCTGCAGAGAGTAATGGGGGTGCTTCTGGAGGAAAAAGGTTTTTCCATATTATAGCTTTTAAATAACCTGACTGTATTATAAAAAAAACTCTAATCAGAAGGATTGATAATTATGAAAGAAAAAGCGGAAAAAATCGAAAGAATAAAGGAGCAGATTTCCAAAATTCATCGTATCATGCGAAGCGTTTTTGATTCACAGATGAAAAACTATGATATAACCCCTTCCCAGTTTGAAGTTCTCATGAGTTTATGGGCAGAGGACGGTCTTGTTTTAAGTGATATTGGAAGAAGGCTTTTCAGGGACGGGCCTACCATCACCGGGATAATTGACCGTTTGGAGCAGAAAAAACTGGTCAGAAGAGAAAGAAGCACAAAAGACAGAAGGGTTATAAGGGTTTTTGTTACGCAAAAAGGGTTTAAACTCAATGAAAACCTTATGAAAGTTCAGGATGAGGCTGGAAGGCTTATAATGAAAGATTTCAGTGATAAAGATATTGACATACTTGAGAAAATTCTTGATAAGTTTTTATCAGTTGTTGCAGATAAAACAGCCAATTCAAAATAAGTGTTTGTAAATCAGGTTATGTTTTCTGGTGCATAAATATTTATCGGTTTTTTTAATATGTAAAAGGCAAATCCTTTGATTAACTGTGCGGGCTGTAGAAAGAGATATAATCTGGTTTTTTCTATTAACAGACCTAATCCTTTTTATTCACTTTTATTTATAATGCACAAATTGAGGCAAAACAATTGATCTTAAGCTATTACAAATACTTATTCCAAACAAACAAAAAAAACTTACTTACGTTGTTGTTTCTTCTTCTACTTTCTGTTTTAGCTATTGCGTGTTCTGAAAGAAGAAGTCCTGATGAGAGTGATGTTGAAATTACAGATGAAAGGGTTTTTCCAGTAGATGTTACAAAACCTGCAATTCATGATTTGAATTATGAGGTTGAAGCAATCGGGAGTTTCCTGGCAGAGGAAGATGTTGTTATAGGTGCTGAGGCAGCAGGGAGTATAAAAAAAATTCATATTGAAGAAGGTTCTATAGTCGAGAAAGGGCAGTTATTGATTGAAATTGATGACAGAACTTATGCCTTAGAGGTTAATGAGACCGAAGCTCTTCTTAGAGAATCAATTGCAAGGCTCGAAAATGCCAGATCAACCCTTAATCGAATGACCAGTCTTTTTGAAGAGGGTATTATCGGTCAGCATGATTTTGACGAAGCCACTACTCAGGTAGCACTTTATCGGGCATCGGTAGAGAGACTTGAATCATCTCTTTTACGGTCCAAAAAAGCTCTTAATGATACTAAAGTAAGGTCACCTATTGACGGTATAATAAACCAAAAATTGGTTTCAACAGGTGAGTATGTCAAGGTTGGATCAGAGCTTGTAAATATTTTAGAAATAAATCCTTTGAAACTATCCTTTACTCTTCCTGAAGTAAACTCGGGAAAAATTAATACAGACCAGACTGTTTCGGTTAAAACAAGAGCCTATCCGGATAAAGAATATGAGGGTAAAATCTATTTTATAAGTCCGGAAGTTGATACCGACAGCAGAAGTTTTGAGGTTAAGGCAAGGGTTGAGAATCATGAGCATAGACTTAAACCCGGTATGTTTGTAGATGTTAAGGTGCTTATAGAGAAGAGAAGGGCACTTGTTGTCCCTGAAAATGCTGTGGTGGTCAGAGAGGGCTCAGTGGTTGTAATGGTGGTAGAAAAAGACAGAGTGGTCTATAAAAAGGTTATTACGGGTATAAGGTTTAACGGTAAGGTCGAAATAAGGCAGGGCTTGAGTCCTGATGACATTGTTGTGGTATATGGCTTGAGTGAGATTACCGAAGGCTCACTGGTAAGGATTGCAGAATAGCAGACCAGTTCTGAGCAAATACAGGAACCTTAAAACAGGTCGGTTTAGAGGTTCAGCTTACAGTAAAGTCAAAAGATAAATCCTTCAACTAATAAAGGTATTTTCCACTTGTTCCTTTCAGATATTTCAATAAAAAGACCTGTGCTTGCATCAATGATGCTGACCGCTTTGGTTCTCTTTGGAGTAATCAGCAGGGACAGAATGGGCATGGCTCTTTATCCGGATGTTGATTTCCCCATTGTTACCATCACTACAACCCTTCATGGCGCTAGCCCTGATGTTATCGAGACAGAAGTAACCGATATTATTGAAGAATCAATCAGTTCTGTTGAGGGGATAAAACATTTAAGCTCAGCAAGCGCCTATGGTGTTTCAAGGGTTACAGTGGAATTTGAGCTTGAAAGGGATATAGATATTGCCGCTCAGGATATACGGGATAATATATCCCTGGCCAATCGTATGCTGCCAAGGGATACGGATCCGCCGGTCATCGGCAAAGTTGATATATCTGCTCACCCTATAATTTGGGTTGCGGTAAGCGGAAATGTTTCAAGAAAAGATTTAGGGCTCCTTGCAGATGAGGTGTATAAACCAAGGTTTGAGACTCTTGCCGGGGTTGGTAGTGTAATGATAGGCGGGTTGCAGAAGAGGGAGATGCGTTTATGGCTGGATGTAAAGAAAATGGAGGCATACAATATTACTTTTGATGATGTGGAACGAGCCGTAGCGAACAAAAACCTTGAACTTCCGGGAGGCAGGATAGAGGGGAAAACACGTGACCTGCTTGTTAAAACCATGGGTAATCTTGAGAACGAAGAAGAGTTCAACCAGCTTATTGTCTCTTATTTTAATGGAGCTCCGGTCAGGTTGAGAGACATTGGATTTGCTGAAGACGGTGTTGAAGACAGACGGTCTGTAGGCAGATTTCAGGGGTTCAATTCTATAGGTATGGGCATGATTCCTATATCAGGGGCAAATCATGTTGATGTCTGCAACCGTGTCAAAGCTACAATGAGTGAACTGAGAAAAGTAGCTCCTGAAGGAATCAACCTTGATGTTGCCTTTGACTCTTCTGATTTTATAAAAAATTCCATATCTGATGTCCAGTTTGATGTTTTTTTCGGAGGAATCCTTGCTGCATTTGTTGTTTTTCTTTTTTTAAGGAGTTTTGGCCCAACCCTTATTGTTGCAATTGCCATTCCCGCTTCACTTATTGGTACTTTCAGCTTTATGTACGCTCTTGGCTTTACAATGAATACCATGACCATGCTTGCCCTGAGCCTTTGTGTTGGGCTCGTTATTGATGACGCCATTGTTGTTCTTGAGAATATATTCAGACACGGCGAGATGAATAAAAACTCTTTTGATGCCGCAAGGGACGGGGCAAGTGAAATTGCATTTGCTGTGACTGCTGCAACGTTTTCAATAGTGGCTGTGTTTATCCCGGTAGCTTTTATAGAGGGAATCATAGGAAGGTTCTATTTCCAGTTTGGAGTTACCGTTTCTGCTGCTGTTCTTATATCTCTGTTTGTTTCACTTTCATTAACGCCCATGCTTTTTTCGCGGTTTATAACGGTTCAGAAGAGGCATGGCATTTTTTATGATACTCTGGAAAAAGGTTTCCTGTTTATTGAAAAATTATATAAAAAAGTTCTTGCCTTCAGCCTTAACAACAGACTACTTGTTATTATTGTGGCTTTTTTGGTGTTCTTATCAAGCCTTCTATTTTTCAGATTGCTGGGAGTGGAACTTATTCAGACAGAAGACAGGGATGATTTTATTGCAAGGATAGAGTGTACGGTTGGAACATCACTTGAGCTGGCAGACAAAAAGCTTGCAGAGTGTGAAAAAATTATACTTGCGCTTCCGGAATTGAAGAGTGTTTTTGCTCTTATGGGAGCTGCTGGGCCTTCAGGTGCCGCAAATAAGGGGTTCATATTTATAACCTTGAAAAGTGCAAGAGAAAGAAAAAGAAGCCAGTATGATGTGATGGTATATTTAAGGAAGACATTAAATGATATTCCCGGGATAGTTGCTTATGTTGAGGATATTTCTGCTATCGGCGGAGGAATGAGAGGCAGAACAGCTCCGCTTCAGTTTAAAATTAAAGGTCCTGAACTTTCAAAACTAGCTGATATTTCAAAAGATACCATGGACAGATTGAGACAGATTGAAGGGCTTGTTGATATCGGTTCTGACATGGAGCTTACAACCCCTGAAGTATGGATAAAGGTTGACAGGGACAGAGCTGCCGATCTTGATATAGATGTGAGGACGGTTGCCTCAGTGGTTAACACCCTTATAGGTGGAAGGGAGGTAAGCAAATTTAAACACGGTGGAAGAAGTTATGATGTCCGGATCAGGCTGATTCCTGAACAGCGAATGACCTCAGAGGATATAAACAGGCTTCTTGTCAGAAACAGACACGGCCAGCTGATTCAGCTTGAAAATATTGTAACTGTAAGAGAGGCTGTAGGACCAGACATTATTAATAGATTTGAAAGGCTGAGAAGCATAACCATTTATGTTAACCTGGAGAAGGGAAAGACCCTTGGAGATGCTGTTGAGGATACAAGGAAGATTGTTGCAGAGACAGTACCTCCGGGTTACAGTATTGAGTTTGCCGGTCAGGCTGAAACAATGGCTGAGACAGCTAAATCATTTGTTTTTGCCTTTATCCTCACGATATTAATAACTTATATAGTTCTTGCCTCCCAGTTTGAAAGTTTTGTCCACCCCTTTACTGTTATGCTTGCACTGCCATTGAGTTTTGTTGGAGCCCTCGGTTTTCTGTTTCTCACAAACAATACAATAAATATTATGAGTCTTATTGGAATTTTAATGCTTATAGGGCTTGTTGTGAAAAATTCAATTCTTCTTGTTGATTATACAAACAAACTCAGAGAAAAGGGGATGGAACTCTATGAAGCTATTTTAACTGCGGGTCCTGTTCGGCTTCGTCCTATACTTATGACAGCGATATCAACAATTGCCGGGGTTTTGCCTGTTGCAATTGGACTTGGAGCAGGAGGGGAGGCAAGGGCGCCTATGGCTATAGCGGTTATAGGAGGATTAACAACTTCAACCCTTCTTACATTGATTGTTGTTCCAGTGGTTTATACCCTTATTGATAATCTGGTAAACAAGAAAAATAAAGCTAATACAATAAGTTCAATAAATATTTAACTCTCCTTTGAGTGCTTGGAATCTATATTTTGCTTTGAATCTATATTTATGTAAGTTTAAGATCCGGGTTTTGTCTTAAGATTAACCCTCCTTATATTTCAATAACTAAAACTTTTTTTAATTTATTGTAAAAAAAGGTTTTCACTTCGACTAAAATATGTTATAAAAAGAAACGATATTAACTTATTGCGGATAAGAAATGTTATAATCCTAAGTGTTTCAGAAAGGAGAAACCAGACATGGCATTAGAAAAAATTGAATATGATGCAGGTCACTGTCAAAGATGCTCAACCTGCAAATGGTCACATCTTTGGGAAATAAAATCTCAGAGGTTTTCAAGAGGTTGCCCGTCTCTTGTTTATGGAAATTATGACTCATACGCTGCACAAGGGAAAAATGATATTGCAACAGGGCTTCTTAAAGGTGAACTTACATGGGAAGAACATAAGGAAAAACTTCTTGAAGTAATATATAGATGCCCGGTATGTGCTTCATGTGACATAAATTGTAAAAGAATCATGGACCTTGACATAATCGGAGTCTTGAATGCTCTAAGAGAAGAAGCCTGCGAAAAGGGATATGGCCCGCTCCCTGCACACAAAGAATTTATTCAGAGTATTTCAAACTATGATAATGTATGGAAGCAGCCAAGAACAAGAAGAGCTAACTGGGCTAAAAAGCTAGGGATAAAAGATCTCTCAAAACCGGAGGAAAAGGCTGAAGTTCTATACTTTGTCGGCTGTACGTATGCATATAAGCCTGGAATGGAAACAGTTCCCAAAAATACTGCAAAGATATTGAAAGCAGCCGGAATTGATTTTGGAATTCTCGGAGCAAAAGAGGTCTGTTGCGGAGGAATTTGTGATAATGTTGGTGATAAAAAGAATTTCCATGAAATAGGCAATAAAAACCTTGAAATGTTTAAGGAACTCGGTAATCGGCTTGGTAGCGGCAAAAAGCTGTTGATTGTGACAAACTGCCCGGGCTGTTCCATGACTTTTTCTGAAAAGTATGCTGAAATGCAGAACATTGACACCAAAGACCTTCCCTATGAAGTAAAACACATGACAGTATTTCTTGATGAGATAATAAAAGATGGTAAGTTAACATTTAAAAATAAAATTGATAAGCAGATAACATGGCATGATCCGTGTCACTTGGGAAGAAGAGGAGAGCCTTATAAACACTGGGAAGGAAAAAGAGTGGAATATGGGCTTACTGAACCGCCACGTGAGCTTAACAGAGGAGTAAATGGTCAGTATGATCCTCCAAGGGATATTTTAAAGGCGATACCCGGCATTAAACTTGTTGAGATGGAAAGAATAAGAGAATATGCATGGTGCTGCGGCAGCGGAGGCGGTGCAAAATCAGCCTATCCTGATTTTGCAATATCAACCGCCAAAGAAAGGGTTGAAGAGGCTGAAACAACGGGAGCAGGAACCATTGTTACTTCATGTCCATGGTGCGAAGCAAATCTCAATGATGGGGTAGATGCATCTGAATCAAACATGAAGGTTGAGGATATACTTGATATTGTAGTTGAAGCGCTTGGTGATTAAATAGTCAGTGTTCTTTTTGAATATTGTTTTAAAAGACCGGAAAGCAAATAATTCCGGTCTTTTTTATATGGTTTTTAAATTATAAGCCATATTATTAATTCATTGAGTGGTTAAGATTCTATAATAAATAAAAATGAAAGGTAGGAGTATGTAGTTTATAGATAATTATGAATTTTTTTAAGGTTTTTTTGTTGTCACTTGATTTTATTCATGTTTACCTGTGCGGTGATTATTATATCTAAACATAGGCCATAAACCTTGATCGTTATCTCCAGCTTTAAGACAGTAAAGTTTTTTATCAAAACTTCCGAAATATATTTTACCATCGGCAATTGCCGGTGAGGATGCAACTATTCCTCCAGTTTTTGAACTCCAAATCTTATTCCCACTGGCAGCATCGATACAGTATATATAGGTATCTCCACTTCCTATATATACATACTTACCTGTTGCTGCAGGAGACCCATGTATTACGTTGTTTGTATAAAAGGCAAAATTTAATTCCCCGGTTTTTTTGTTAAGGCTGTACAGTTTATGATCAAGGCTTCCGAAATAAACATATTCTCCTGCGACTGCCGGGGATGAATATACTACATTACCTGTTTTGTATGACCATACCTTTTTTCCTGTTTCCACTTCAACACAGTAAAAATTATTGTCCCTGCTGCCAAAATAGACATATCCATTTGAAACCGCAGGGGAAGGAGGAATATCTGATTTTGTTTTGAATGTCCATAATAACGTTCCAAGCTCAGCATCGAGACAGTATAAAGTATTTCTAACATCTCCAACAAATACTCTTCCTTCAGAAACAGCAGGGGTGGAAAATATATCTGCAATGGTTTGGTATTGCCATATTTTTTTTCCTGTTTCAGCATTTAGACAAAAGATCTTTTTATCAAAATTTCCGATATAGATTTTATTATTGTATATTGCAGCTGATGAAGCCACAGCATTGTCAGTGGTATAATCCCATTTTTTCTTACCGTTTCCAGCATTCAGGCAGTATATCTTCTTATCATTGCTGCCAATGTAAAGATTGCCCTCTGCAACAAGTGGACTTGAGGAAACATCTGCGCCGGTTTCATATTCCCAAACCTTCTGTCCTGTTTCTGCATTCAGGCAATAAACTTTATTATCATTGCTGCCAAAATAGATAAAACCGTTTGACACTGCGGGTGATGATTGAATGATACCGCCTGTTTCAAATGTCCAGACAAGCCTTTCGGTATGGAAGGACTCTTGAACAACAAAATTACATATTAATTGTTCATTTCCGGTGATAACTGTAATATTACACTCAGAGGGGTCAGCATCTTCGGCAATATCTATGGTTAAAATAATTTTTTCAGGAGACACAACCTTAAAATTATGGAGTGAAATACCAGGATGATCAAATATCACCCTCGAAGACGCACTGTTAAAGGCAGTATCCTCTCCAGTTATCGTAACTACGATATGTTTGCTTCCCTGAAAAACATAACTTGGAGATACTAAGCTGCACCTGGGACCTGCTTTCCCCTGCTTGCTTCCAAATGCGATATGATAATCGGTAAATCCTGTTCCACTTTTAAATGCATCTCCGGCATTGTTCAAAACGATCACATGTTTAGCCATTTCCTGACCGGCTTTTTGGGATTCAGAGTATACATAATTGGTAGAGAAAACAACATAGATAATTTGGATAAAGAAAGGTTCCCCTTCATCATTTGGGGCACTTGTTCCAAATGCCTGACATTTGATATTGGCATCATTTACAGTTACGATCTGATCAATGTCCCACACATACGTTGATCCATCATCATAAGTAATATCCCATTTACCAAGCCATAGATCACATTCTGATTGAGCAAAGGCGGTTCCGGTCACAAGTAATAATAAAATAGAAACATGTAGAAAATTTTTCATATCAATCATTCTCTATAATTTATTTTGATGAAATCAACAGTTGCCTTAACTATCTGGTTTTGCTGTTCCTCTCTGCTTATAGTGGCGTCTTTGTCATAGGGTTTATGATCTTCTTCATACCAGCCAAACTGAAAATGATTTCCTCCCTTGATTTCAAATACAGTTGTATTGTTTGGAAGATATTGCAGAGAGTTTTCTATGGCTTTCCAGGGTCTAATACCGTCTTTGGTTGCGTATATGGACAATACTGGAATATCTAATTTATCCAGTCGGTATTTTTCTGTTGGTTCTGATCCCCAAAGCACTACACCATTGACCGATTCAGGATTATTTACTGCATAATTACATGCAGCAATTCCTCCCATTGAGTGTCCTCCTATTACCCATATTTCAATATCTGGGTAATCCTTTATAACAGCTCCAGCACGTTCAGGGGCAAGTAACGCCATGTCAATGGGCATGGTAACGAGTGCCACAAAAATCCCTTGATGGGATATCTGATAAGCAAGCGGTGCGTAGGAACGAACATCAACCTGTGATCCGCCATAAAGGATTAAGCCTGCTGTTGGGGATAATGCTTTGGGGCTGAAGGAATGATAGGCAGTATTCCACTCCGGAACGAATTTTTTTTCGTATGTTACATATTCATCAGTTACAAGATATGTAACTGCCTCCGGCATAGGGGGATGTTTTTTATGGATTTCAAGTGCTTCTAACAGAGATAGCGGTTTCTGTTGAGTGCAACAGGCTGAGATTATCAAAATAAAAGGTATAATGAGTAAAATATTTTTTTTCATTATAAAACCTCCATATTATTGGATCTGAGAAACCCGTAAAAAAACCCCGGCAAAACGCGGGGTCATTCGAACGGTGAGATAAAGCTTGTCATTTCAATAAGTGATGAGACCTTTCACTGCTTTTCGCGAGATTCGAGGATACAGTTAAGGACTTTAATGGGTGCATCTATTGATATCAACTTCTAATATTTTTCCAATATAACCAAACAAAATGGTCTTCCTGAAATAAATTAAGTGTCTTGAGATTTATTTTTATTATCTTTCCCATAGCTGGAACACATTGATATTGCTTCCTCTTCTATGGCTATCATAAAATAGAATTTCATTTGGTTTAAAACGAATCATATCCATTCCACGTTTTATCGTATCAATATCAATAGAGGGCTTAAAAACTTCAAGACCTTTGTTGTATTCAGGACTTTCAGAACTGAAAACTTTTGCTTCACCTATCATTTGAAGACAACGAAAAACTTTAGCTTGCCATTCAGTTTGATTATGAAATTCAACGGCAACGTTAGTATTTGCTTTTATTTGATTCAATTTATTTGTACCTTTTTCACAAAAACCATAATAATACTTGTTTGATTTATCAATGGCTAAGTCAATTGTCGTTACATATGGTTGATTATTTATTGAAGTGGCAAGAACACAACTTTGTTTAGATATAAAAAATTCTGTAATCTTATCCCACAATTCATTATTATTTAATCTCCCTTTTTCATCAGAGAGATATCTTTGTGTAGCAGAAGTTACGGTATCAGTTTTTACTCTATGACATTCCATACAGTTTTTTGCTTCTGAGATATCCTGATGTTCTTTAGATAATTCTGAACCAAGAAGAATCTCCGGAATATCATCTATAGTATTGTCGATTTCAGATGCAAATAAAAATGAGAAAGGAAACAATATAAAAACAATCAAACTACAAGTTGAACAAAAAAAACGCATATTTTTTTCCATGTTTTCTCCTGAAGTAAACTGACCGTGGATCTTTAGAATTTGTATTAGATATATGATCATACTACCAATGACTTACCGCTTTTTGCCTGACCCAAGGTAACAGTTTGGTATTTTTGCAGAACCTTAAACTTTCAGCAAGAGATAATAGTTATTCATTAGGAACATGGGTAAGTAAAGCAAAAAATGCTCGTTGAGCTGCTGCTGGAACATCTATGCCCAATATATTCTTAAAAAGATGACGTTCCCCGCCTGCCTGCACAAAAATCATACGTTCCTGAAGAACCCTATAATCAAAATCTGGATCCGCATCTGTCTGAGCAATAACCTCTTCATAACCACTCAATGCGATTTCCCTTAATTTCTTCATTTTGTCAAGATCAATACCATCCCAGCTAATCATCGCAATTGGTCCCCACCAATCTGGTAAATTTGGGTTGCTTACAGGTTCTGGTATATCTATACCATTTTCTTCTGCTTTCTCAATCAAATAGTCAAAAAATATTTGCCACTGTTCTTCTGTTCCCTGTGGCAACATAATTGCGGCGAAAGAACTTATAGGCGCAAATTCACCTGTTTGAGTATTTACATTGAAAATCGGGAAATCAGTTCGAAGAGAAGGAAATCCATACTTTACAGCAGATGTTGATCCATTCAATCTAATAAACTTTCCTGTTTCTTTGTTCTGACTGTTTTTATAGGTCTCATTCAGAATTATTTCATCATCATTTATGTAAGACGCCATTATATTAACTGAAAATGAGTCTCCTGCCTCGGCTTGCAGTATATAATCCTCTGTTTTGTTAAAACCTTCCGGTAATGGAACAGTAAATTCTGTGTTAATTTTTGCATCGGATGGCCATATATAATTGTTTATGAAATCATTATCCTCCACACATGCAACAACCGAAAACATAAAAATCAAAAAAAATGTTATTGTTTCTAATCTGAATATTTTTTTAACCATTTTGAATCCTTACTTAAAAGTTAGGTGACTAAAATAAAGTAAAATATCCCTTCACATTCTATGTTTACCCACTCCCTGAACAAAAATCATGCATTTTTTAAGAACTCTAAATTACAACAATATAAATCAGGTAATTTATTATCCCTTATTGCAATGTAATAAATAAGTTTTTCTATATTAAAAATTATCAATGCCCGTATCTTTGCATATATTGTAAAGTAAACATGTCCTGATCAAATTTTATGCCAAATTTTTGTTCTGAAAGCCCTAGTGTCGAATGTGTTCTTTGAACATCTATCATTTGATTTCCAGTAAAGTGAGGTATGGAAATTCCATCAACCTCTTCTGATACATAACAAAGTAATTCTTGAATCTTCCAAAGATTACCTCTTCTGTCATATCTGTCTGAATAGAGCATATTCCAAGTCTCAGGGTCTTGATACCATATCATCTTAGAGTAGAAAAAATTTGGATCTTTGGGTGTTACCTCTAATATGTGAACATTTATTCTTTCCCTTTCTATTCCGTTGTACAGACAGAACCCGGGTTGCCGATTAAGCTTTGTCACATCAGTGTGTCTTGCAAGAAGGTATTGTTCTTTTCCTAAATATCTGAAGTTGAGTTCAGACATAGGTCCATCCCAACCCATGTTATCATATCCGCTGTTATCTCCCGCACTTTGAGAAGCTTGTCTTTCAGTGGTAGAACGGCGTCTAATTCTTCTAAGAGATGAAACCCATACCCATGAATCATAAGGCTTCAACCTGTCCTTATAGTGAATTTCCATAATACGCATGTTTCGTGTTTCAGGCGGAGCAAGCTGAAGCATTGAAAACGCTCTCCAAATATCTTTTGGATTATGTTTAAATTCAGGTACAGGTTCAAAATCTGTCCTTCCTGCAAAATAAGCCAAATTGTTTTGTAATTCAAGACTTCTATCATATTTGCGAATTCCATCAATAATGAAACCTCGATCTACACTCTCATATCCATCACCAGCGTTTCTGGATCTAAAGTTTAGAGCAATTTTTCTGCCATCATCCTGTGCCTCAGGAAAGGGCATACCAGCAACCCATCCTTCCAGTTCACCTTCTGGATTTATTCTGCAGGTACCATACTGTTTTTTTGTCCATTCAATATCTCCAGGCGTTGGTTTGATTCGATTGTAAGGAACTACGGTAAACCAGCTTTCACCCCATTTATTTGTGTTTTTTATTAAATCATAAAGGGTTTCCGGTAAGAACTCTTTGACTTCATCAACATTTGTGCTGGTAATCTTTTGTCCAGCCCATTTTTTTTCCCATTCCCTGACTGCAATCAATTCCTCTTCCTGAAAAGCAGATATGGGATACTCGATCTCTTTTGCATATATTAAGGAAACCTGTAAAAACATTAATATTAATATGCCTGAAAAAATATACCTTATTTTCATAAACATAAAAACCCCCTTCTTATTTATTGATTTTTAGAATTCATAGGTTATGTCAAACATTATCGAGTCATTTCTATTTACTTGTTTACTAAAACCTTCATACATTGAATAACGTGTTAAGAATGTCCAGCCAAAAACAGGTTTAAAAGCCAAAGCAAAGGTATAAACTTGTGCTCCGGTAGGAGTTTGGAAAGCCATGTTTACAGCCGGAGTTAACCGTGCATGAAACAAAGGAAAAGTAAAAGTCTGGGTTATCATATTATAGTGATGAGATTTTTCTCTAATTGGCGGTATAATGTCATCCCTGCTTTTGCTGGGCACCCACTCCATGAAAAACTGTGTTGAAGATGATAGATGTGTATTACGAAATCTGGGGGTAATCCACGGCAAATAGATCAATCCATTCCATGCAACTACGAAAGCATACCTGTCATATTCAGTAATCCTGACATTGGCACCATCTTGCTGGTTGGCTTTTTTATTTAGCTGGGTTAGACCTTCAAAGCTCAATACATTACCGGTCATGGCAAGGGTTGTACCTGGAATCAAAGGTATTCTGCTATCTATAGTTTTGCTGAATGTTAGACCAAACGTATCCAGCCATTCGTATGTATAAACACCCTTTGCCCTGCCAACACCTGTAAGAGAAGGCCAGACTGCCTCAATAGCCTTGCCTGTACGTATAACAGGATCAGCATTTCTGTGGTGCATATAGAGCAAAGTCCAGTCAAATCCAAGAGTAAAACCCCTTATTCTAAATCCAATATCCGGTGAGTTCCAGTGGGTTGGCGCGTCCCTGTAACGGGCGAGTAGTTGATCGTTTGCATTCTGAAATGCATTGAATGCCCAAGGTCTCATGGAATGATAACCTGCTGGCCATAATCTTGTTGGGACAAAATCAGGAATTACAAGAAGTTCAAAGGTCATACTAGCTGGCATATCCCGAGGGGTAAAAAAAAGTCTCGCCATCCATCTTCCGCGTTTTAGCTCTGAAAAATCAACAAGGATTGGATTCAACTGCCCTCTTAAATCAAGTGGGTTTACTATATCTGTCATTCTTGCAAAAGCTGTCTCACCCCAGACGACGGTCTGCTTTCCCAAACGGAGACTGAATAAACTGGTATCAAACTGAACATACAACTCTCTGCAGATATCTCTGAATGTATTGTATGAGCGCAGCTCTTTTTTACCTCTATTACCTGAATATTTTTTTAAGGTGTTATTAAAACCACTGTCGATATCATGAGCCATATCATAGAAATTTTTCCATGCACTGTATGCCCGTATCTGAAATTTATCCCCACTATAGGCTTGCCATAAAGTTTCAAGTTTTAAAGTGGTTCTAAAATTGAAAAAATCGTAATCATAGGGATCCCCATAGCGCTCCTTCTGATTTTTGGTTGTCATCATGATTTGCTGTGATAATTTGCCATGGATGATCAAGTCACCATCCAGAAGCTCAATCCTGGTTTCACCGAAATCAGGCCAAAGAAGAACGACCAAAAAAGAAAGAAATAGTAATTTAATACCACTTTTTTTTAACATTTTATCACCCTCCTTTTAATATTGTTAAATGTATTATGAATTTGTTACTGATAAAATAATCTCCTAAAGCATTTATTTATCACCCCCTTCCGAATAAATAAAATTTCAATTATTTAAATTTTGGTTTAAGAAAAAGTGTCAAAACCGGCACAAAGAAGACAGCGCCAAGACAGTTAAGAAAAAGTATAATTGCAAGAAAGAATCCCATCTGTGCCTGAAATTTAAGTGGAGATAGTGTCCAGACAAGAAGTCCCAGCACGAGTGTACCAGCGATATAGATTATTGATTTTCCATAGGTAAGTATACCTTTTTTTACAGCTTCCTCCAATGAAATATTGCCAGATCTTTTCTTTTCTTCTCTAATTCTTGAAAGAAGGTAAATACCATAGTCAACCCCCATTCCAATACCAGCCGCAGAAACAGGAAGGGTTGATATCGAGAGGCCGATGTTATTGATAGCCATATAAGCAAATGCCATAAAGTTCGAAATAATTAGCGGTATCATTAATATAAGTCCGCACTTTATTGAGCGGAAACTGATCGTGCAAAATAAAAAGACCCCAAACAGTGCTACCATAAGAGTTTGAAGTTGCTTCTCCGCCACAACTTCATTGATAGCTGCTTCAACTCCAATCACACCTCCTGCAAGACGGTATTTAAAATTAATGGAAAGGCCGGTTAAAATGGAAGTGTCAGGAAATGTGGAGTATTTTTCAATATAGCTTCTCGCCTTTGAAATAGCTTTTTCAATGGTTGGACCGGTTTTGTCCATATAGAAAAAGACAAGGTTTGTTTTTTTTATATCAGGATCCATATACTTGTCCATATCTCCCGGGTTTGCTGACATTTGCAACATATAAAGATATGAATTTGCAGTCTCAGGATTTTCGGGAAGACCATACCAGATTGGATCATTATCACGCCAACGTTGGGCAAATGACATCAATGGAGTAACCATGTTCTGATATCCTACTGAGCCAGAACTTTTCATCATATAAGTTGAAAAATTCTGTATATTTATCATTGCAGGCAGTTCACACATTGCCCTGGGGGAATCGCCTTCAAGAACAATATACAGGGGATTGATTAAAGGAAAATCACTGTTTATTCTCATACTGTCCTGGTTATACCTTGAAGATGGATACAGAAGGTTTGATCCAACCTGTGCATCGCCTACAATAAGATGACGTTCCCAATAATATGAAAAACCGAGAACTATTAAAACGATTACAAGCACAATATATTTCCCTCGGACAGTTATTATCCATGGCGCAAGCCAGTCAGCAAAACGGTTGGCAAATCCTGTGCGCTGTTTCTCTTTTATTCTCTCCATGTCCATATGCTTGAGAAACTTATCTGACACTGGAACATAGCTCAGCACAACCGGGGTCAGTATCAACCCGACAACAACGGTTACAACCGACCAGAAAGCTCCTGCTACAGCCATCTCTCTTAGCAGGGGGATAGGGGCAAGGGCTACTACCGCAATTCCGAAAGCATCTGTGATAATGCTTGTAAGGCCGGGGAGAAACATCTTCTCAATTATTGTTCTTACCGCTTCCAGGGGATCTTTGGTCCGGATATACTCTTCATAATACCTGTTATAAAGCTGATGAGAATGACGGAATGCCATCAGGGAAATTAAAAAAGGCATAACAAATATAAGGGGATCCATATTGTATCCTAAAAGTGACATAAAACCTATACCCCATATACCTGAAACAAACCCTGCCAAAGGAACAAAAAGCACCGCCCATATACTCTTGTATGCCATAAAGAGAAGTATGGGTATTATAATGGCTGTGCCCACCATAATCCAGTTCATAATCTCAACCATATTGGCAACCACTCCAAGATGCATCGGGGAACCAACTATTGATATGGTTGTATTACTGTCCTCTGTTGCTGCTCGTATTTCTTCAAGTTTGTTGTAAATAATATTGTAATTAAGTTCTTGACCCTCCATAAAGTCTGCAAATATAAGGCTTTTTTTTGAGTCTAGAGAAACATAAGTTCCATAAACTGCTTCATTTGAATATACAGTCTCTCTGAGTTCCTCTATCTCCTGCTCGTTTTGTGGAACCTCTGGCCACATTATGGGGGAAGATTCCATCCCCCAAGAGGTAACTCTCAGCTCTCTAACTTTACTTGCTGCAAGAGATACAATCTTATACCGGTCAATACCCGGCAAACCTTCAAGTTCATTTGTAATATATCTTATCTTTTCAAGAGTTGAGGTGTTGAAAATATCACCCTGCTCAACAGACAGCATGATAACCAGAAAATTTGCTCCTCCAAAAGTGTCTCTTACCTCTCTATGTAGTTCAATATATGGATGGGTCTGGGGAAGCAGATCATCAAAATTGGTCATCACCTTTATGTTCAACATGTGATATCCGAAATAAACAGTTATAAGAAGTATTGCCAGCAATACAAGCAGTCTGTTGTTTATGATTATATCTGCAAACTTTTTCATTAACACTCCATTAACTATTTATAGAAAATTACTTATCTGGTGGCTTTGGAAAGAGATATTCCCGAAACAACATCCCAAGTATTACCATTGTCAATTGTCCTGATAATAGTACCCCTTGAACCAACAATGAATCCAGTTGAGCTGTTGGAAAGATCAATTCCCCTTAACCAGAACATGGTGTCTGTTTTGTCGGAATTGCATTGCCAAGTGTTGCCTGAATCCTGGGAGAAAAGAAGTGTTCCCTTCTGTCCAACTGCCCAACCCTTGCCATCTTTAATAATTATCTTAAAAAGCGTTACTTCATCAGTTTCAGCAGGGTTTTTAACCTTTGTCCATAAAGCGCCGCTGTCATTGGTTTTAATAATTGTGCCGTCCATCCCGCATGCAAATCCGTTTAACCTGTCAGTGAAATAAACACCGAAAAGAGAGGGGGGAAAGAGTTCCCACTCCTCTTCTGATACTACAGGAATTATATCCTGGCATTCCTGTAAAACCCAGTTATTACCCCCATCATTGGTATGGTATATCAGACCATACTCTCCTACAACCCAGCCAAACTGCCTGTCAACAAAATGGATGGAATTATATATCCTGTCTTCTCTATTTCCCTGTTCTGTCCATGATTTTCCGCCATCGCTTGTATGAATAATTGTTCCAAATTCCCCCGAAGCCCAGCCGTAAAACTCATCAACAAAGATAATGCTGAAAAGATGTTTGTCGGTAGGGGTATCCTGAACCGACCAGTCTTTTCCTCCATTACTTGTATGAAGGATAAGCCCGTTTCTGCCGCAAATCCAGCCAAGTTCACTGTTTACAAAAACCACATCAGCAAGGTTTCTTTCAACGCCGCTTTGCTGATGAGTCCAGGTATTTCCACCATCCGAGGTATGTAATATAGTAAAATTAAATCCAACTATCCATGAGTTACTGGAGTCTATGCAGGACACATTAAACAGAT
>CAZMHH010000013.1:34257-58649 GCA_964566035.1 uncultured Thermodesulfobacteriota bacterium | reverse complement strand
GGGGAAAATCTCCTTTTTCCCCTTGACTTTTCGTATCATGGATGTCCCCGATTATCAAAAAGGGTGGCGGAGAGAGGGGGATTCGAACCCCCGGTACACTTTTAAGGTGCACACACGATTTCCAGTCGTGCTCCTTCAGCCAGCTCGGACATCTCTCCTTTATTGCGGGACTCTCTTCTTCAGGAAAAATTCCTGAATAATTGAACGGCATTCTTCTTCCATAATGCCGGATACTACTTCAACCGGATGATTAAGTCTTTTATCTGAAGAAAGGTTAAAGACTGATCCTGCCGCGCCTGTCTTTTTATCACAGGCTCCAAAAACAAGCCTCTTTATCCGTGCATGTATTATACTTCCCATGCACATTATACATGGCTCTATTGTAACATATATTTCAGCATTAATAAGTCTGTAGTTTTTTATTGATTTCGCAGCTTTTCTCAGCGCAAGTATTTCAGCGTGAGCTGTCGGGTCATGTCGTGATATAGGGCTGTTGTGCGCATGGGCAATTATTTTACCTTCAAACACAACCACAGCCCCTACCGGAACCTCGTCTTTTATTAAAGCCTTGCGAGCCTCCTGCAGGGCAGCACTCATGAAAAAATCATAATCATTCAAGACGGTTTTCTATATATGTTCTAAAAGCATGTATAAGACTAAAGACAATAAATTAACATATTTTGCAACTAAAAGAAAGTTTAAAAAACAATAGACAATGATTTAATTTCACGTTATTATAGATAGTTAAGGCGACGGGTGATAGTCGAAAGGAAGTTTGGCGCAATGCCCTGCGATAAAAGCAGTTTTTTCTATATTGTAAAGTCTGACTAACAGCATTGTGCTTCTCGGTTGTTTCAGTAGGACCATTCCCGGTTCTTTAGGTAAGGCAGATAACGAAAACGATTACTATCATTAAGATAGCTTTTGTTTTTAGATAGTAACTAAATTATATAGGATACAGATATGAATATATCTAACATGGTGAAACAGGTACAGAAAATTCAGGAACAGCTTGCAGGGGTTCAGGAAAACCTTGCTTCAAAAACCGTAGAAGCTTCCTCTGGAGCGGATATGGTGGTGGTTGTTGCAAACGGAAAACAGGAGATTGTTTCGATTAAGATTTCACCGGAGGTTTTTGAGTTTAAAGACATTTCCATGCTCGAGGATCTTGTGGCATCGGCTGTCAATAAGGCTCTTGTTTCTGCCAAAGAGATGGGACAACAGGAAATGTCCAAAATAACAGGTGGAATAAAAATACCGGGCATTACTGTTTGAGACTATTATGGGCAAACAGAACGCACTAAAAAACCTTATTCAGTCCCTTTCAATGCTTCCCGGAATAGGGGAGAAGTCTGCCACAAGAATGGCTCTTTTTATAATAAACTGTTCTAAGGAAAAGGCGCTTGAATTGTCGCGAAATATTGTCGAGGCAAGGGAAAAGATATCCTACTGCAAAGAATGCTTTAACTTCAGCGACAGTGAAGTGTGTTATCTCTGCTCTGATCCGCAAAGGGATTCATCCATTTTGTGTGTTGTTGAAACCCCGGGTGATGTTATCTCTATTGAAAGGAGCGGGGTTTTCAATGGCAGGTATCATGTTCTGCATGGTGTCATAGCTCCGCTTGAAGGCATAGGACCTGACCAGTTGAAAATAAAAGAACTTATCAGCAGGGTAAAAAACGCCTCTTTTAAGGAAATCATAATCTCCACCAATCCTACTATGAACGGAAATGCCACAGCAATGTATATATCTGAGCAACTTAACGGTTCGGGCGTAAAAATCACACGTATTGCCCAGGGAATTCCTGCAGGCGGTGATATTGGCTACTCAGACAACCTTACGCTTAAAAATGCTATTAATTGCCGTTATGAGATGAAATAGCTATCGGGCATCAGGAAAAGGCTTAACTCCCTTAAAACCTAATACATTTCTTGTAATCGGAGTGTTATGAGTATTACAACATTTAAGATAATTGAAAATAAAATTATACTGAAATCAAACGGAAGGATTTGTGAAACAACAGAGGAGCTGCTTGCGACAGACCTTTTCAAAACAGTAATTGAAGCAGCGGTTCAAAAACTTGTTAAAAGACGCTCAATACTGCTGGGGGTCTTTGGAAAGGAGACTGTTTCAAAGTCTGACCTGGAAATGCTTCTTGAAACACTCGGGTTTCTCTGTAAGATGCCCTACAATCTTATCCCTAAGATTGTAGAAGGTTCGGATGTTTTCTTCAGAGACAGACAGCTTTTTAATGATTTTGTGGAATATATCTATAATTTCTGGAGAGGGTTTGACAGGTTCATAATATGTGAGTCAGAGGGGGATATGCTTGATAAAAGACCGTATAGGACTTTTAATGACACTATTGAAAAGTTCACACATATTGTCCGGGCGGCGTACAGGGATATCCAGGAGAACATAACTCAGAAACATCCAAATGTTTACAGGCAGGTGGGGGCTGGAGCAGAAATTGCTGCGATAGCCGTGTATAGAAAAATATTTGATCTTGATGAAAAATTTGAATGGCTGAACTCCATTCCTGTAATTCGCCAGATTCTTATATATCCCCCGCTGGTCTTAAATCCTTCAATGAACAAAAGAACAGGCAGATTTGAAAAGATTGATAAGAACCCTCTTGATATTTTAAAAATAGAGGCTGATGAATGGCTCTGTTATCCGGCAAAGGTTGGTCCGCTGCTTGTGATGATATATTTTCAGGAAAAGTTTTATGAACTCGGTTTTTCACTTTGCAATCTCTTTGAGCTTGCATCAGATGAAGATCTTGAAAAAGCTCCTGATGCAATATATTTTTTCGGCGTTCCAAGAGATGACCTTTCAACGCTTGCAGAGTATCCTACTGTTTTTCATGATGATCCGGACAGTAAAATGCTCGTTGCCGCTGTACCGAATGATCCGGAATTTGGCTATTTCGGATATCTTAAGAAGATGGTTCTTACTCTTCACAATATACAGATGATGAAGATGGACAGGATGCCTTTTCACGGGGCTCTTGTAAAGATCATACTCACCGATGATCTGGAGGCAACGGTTCTTCTTATCGGGGACACAGGCGCCGGCAAGTCAGAGACACTTGAGGCGCTGAGAATTCTTGGAAGCGATGATATCAAGGAATTGATTATAATTGCAGATGATATGGGTTCACTTGAGATTAATGACAGCGGGGATATAACTGGTTATGGTACGGAAACAGGAGCGTTTCTGAGACTTGATGATCTGCAGCCGGGTTATGCCTTCGGACAGATTGACAGGTCTATATTTATGAGCCCCAATCAGGTAAATGCAAGGGTTGTCCTGCCTGTTACAACTTTTGAAACATTGATAAAAGGCCATAGAATTGATATGGTGCTCTATGCAAACAACTATGAGGAGACAGATGATGCCCATCCTCTTGTAGAAAGATTTGATTCTGCGGTTACTGCTTTGCATGTATTCAGAGAAGGAGCTGTCATGAGCAAGGGAACAACAACCTCAAAGGGGCTTGTTCATTCCTATTTTGCAAATGTTTTTGGACCTCCCCAGTACAGAGAGGTTCATGACAGGCTTGCTGAAAAGTTTTTTGAAGCATTCTTTGAAAAGGGGGTTTTTGTGGGGCAGATGAGAACAAGACTCGGGATACCGGGGTATGAAATAAAAGGACCTGAACTGGCAGCAAAGGAGTTGTTTGAGGCTATCAGAAAAAAGGGAGCCGACAGATTTAATTGTTTTCCTGAAAAGTGCAGCTGAAACAGAGAGTGTTTTTAACCTTCGCTCTTTCCGGGTTAGCTCAGGCGGACGGCTGTTTACTTATCCACTACTGCCTTTTGTTCAAATTCCATTACTAACCGCAATGGACAAGAGAAAATGATAGAAATCAACCACAATGGCTTAGAATTAAAAATCTGTGAGAGGTTTAAAACAGGCAAAAAGGGGTGTCTGTTTTTTATACATGGGCTGGGCTGTTCCAAGGACTCTTTTAAGGATGTTTGGGATTATTCTGAATATAAGGATTATGCTGTTTTAACCTTTGATATGCCGGGGTTTGGTGATTCATCCAAACCACTTGGTTTTTCTTATACCATGCAGGAGCAGGCAGAGGTCTGCCGGCTGCTTATTGAAAAGCTAAAGATTGATAAAATTCATCTTATTGTGCACAGCATGGGCGGAGCTGTAGGGTTGATATTGAGCAGGATGATTTATGACAGGTTAGAATCATTTATCAATCTGGAGGGCAACCTCATTTCAACGGACTGCACTATCAGCCGAAAAGCCTCCGGCAGGAGTCAGGAAGAGTTTGAGTCGGTGGTTTATGAGAATATGAAACAGGATCTTGCCAAACTGGCGGGAAAGGATGTTTCAGGCGGAGCAGATGTCGCCCTGTGGCTCAAGTGGCTTTCAAAAACCCCTGCCCATGTGTTTTACAGAAGCGCCCTCTCTCTAATTGAATGGTCTGACAGCGGCAGATTGTTTAAAACATTCATTCAGATGGGGAAGAAGAAATATTATATGTTTGGAGAAAAGAACAGTAAAATACCTGCGGTGACAAAACTCAGAGAAAACAACCAGCAGCTTATATCAATTCCTTCAGCAGGGCATTTTATGATGTTGAAGAAGGAGGAGTTTTATCCTGAATTGGCAAGGCTGTTATGAAAAAAGAGGCAGTGGACTATAGGAATCTATGACAATTAAAACCAGGTTAGCTCGTAGCAAAAAAAAACAAAGTCAGAAGAGAGGCTAAAAAAGCTGTTAAGTCCCGCTCTTCGCGGGATTGAACTGATAAGCAAAACCCTTTCGTGGTCGTAAGGGCAGGTATCAGCTAAGAGGTGTCTGCTTTCAGCAAAACAGAAAAGTCTTTGGTCGAAATGAGTTTTTTGTCACTAAAAACAGATTACATGTACTTCTGCTTCTTCGCCTTTAGCATATTCTCCAAATAGAATACTTTCAGGAACGTCACACAGCCTTGCGAAATAGGAATTTTTTGAGGCAAGTACATTTTGTGCTGCCCATGCCGCATACTCTTTATCAGATAGTTTCAGTTTTAAACCCTGAACAGGGTATTCCAGAACGGATTTAAGCGGCAGTCTGCCTGCCTCACCTACCCCATGAGCATCAATTTTACCGTTGCATACCCCTACCATTGCACCGTTCCAGTTGTCTGTCCCGCAGGGACCGGTCTCTATCCAGACACCGTAGCCAGGGTTTGCATGGATATTGAGTCTGTATTCAGTCCCAGGTTTTTTTGAAGGCATATTGGCTCTTGCAACAAGTTTAGCGCCTATTGATGAATCAGAAACTGAGAAAATATCAGCATTTCTGAAAGGGGTGGGCAGGTCCTCTTCCATGATCATATCTCCGGGGCAGAGCCATAATATATTAATGCCGGTCTCTCTTGCTGCCTGAGCAGAGAGTGCAAGAAGCGAAAGGCCGTATCGGACAGACTGAGGCTCAATATCTTTTTTCGATCCGATGATGACCCAGAGCCCGGTGTCTTTATCAATTATGTTTTGGAGTGATGCCTGCCATGCCATTTTTTTTAGTTCATCAATCCAGAAATGACCGTTTGCGTCAAGAGCGTAATTTTTGGAAGTGGAGAGTAATAAACCAACCTGTTTTTCATCTTTGGGAAGTGATGTAATCCATATTTTCTTCATTCCTATATCCTCCATTTGGGTATGGTTATTGTCTGTTAATCACCCCTGGTGGTCGTAGTCGGTTTTTGTTATCGCTTTATGTTGGGTTTCGCTGTGCTCAACCTACGACTGGAAGAGCTGTTAAGCTGTTGGCTGATAAGCAAAATCTTATATACTACGTAGCTCTTAGTTCGTAGCTTACCCCAGTGTCAGCACTGTTACCTGACTTGGCACGGTGGTCATGCCCGGTGCATTGGGCAGTTTTGCCATACAGTTCTGTCCGGTAACGCTTGTCAGTCGCTGTGCCGGGGCGCCGTCCACAATGATAGTAACACAGCCAACCATGTACTCTGTCTGTCCGTCAATCAAATGTGAAGCAACCCCGCCCATAACGCCCGCTTCGTCACCGTTGCTGACCATCCCAACAGACAGCTGATTGATGGAGGGCATGCAGTCAACCAGAACATTGTATGCTGCAGGCGCTGTGCTGGCAGACATATTGATATCGGGATAAGGCACCGGCACAACTGCCGGTCCAGCCGGGGTGAGACAGACATCGGGAAACCCGAGATTCATTCCAGCACCCTGTGAAAGCATAAACATAATTTTTCCTCCTTTATCCTAAGTGAATCTGTTCACCATTAACGGTGACTATCTCCTCTGCCACATGCAGGGCATTTTTTGAATGCATGGTCAGGTTGGTTTCGACTACATAGCGTGATGAGCCGGTCTGCACCTCTTCATGCTCTTTAATAAAACGGAAGGAATCTATCAGTCTTTCCGTGAGTTGCTGAAAGATGTTCTCTACCTTTGCTGCCACACACCGGATGTTTTGAATCTGGGCGGAAAGGACAGATGAAATAAAGGAAAACCTGCCAAAGGTTGCCTCTGCTCTGTTTGCAGACAGGGAAAGGGTATCAGATGTCAGCGAGGTCTCTTCATCAGAGATGATGTGCATGGAACCATTTTGAACATGAAGAGTGGTATCTCCATTAAAAACCAGGTCGTTGCTCCTTACCGAAGCAGGGTTCTTTTCCAGCACCGACAGAATATAGCACCTGCCGCTGCTTTCAAAACAGGTTAAGACAAAATCCCCCAGGGAAGGATTTAAGAGACATCCTGCTGCTTTTTCCGCCCGGTAAGTCCCGGAAGGGGTCTCAACAAGAAACCCGTCTGCATCTTCGGCAACGGTACCGTATTCAAGGGATGGCGGATCATAGTTTAACTTTCTCTGTGTTGCAATCATAATATATAACCTCCTAAATTAAAATGTTACAAGGTTAGCAATATAGCTCGTAGCTGGTAGCTCGTAGTAAAACCCAGAAGAGCTGTTAAGCAAAGACATAAAAAACACAAAAGAAAAAAAGATCGTGGTCGTAATTGCTATCGAAATCGTAAAAACAGGTATCAGCGGTCAGCAGTCAGGAAAACAAGGTTAGCAATATAGCTCGTAGCAAAACCCGACACCTGCCATTTATTGCTCAACAGCATATCAGCCAACAGCTTATCAGCTTTTTTTTGCTACGAGCTACGAACTAACTTCCCAGTCTTCCGCCTCAGCCATCTCTTTGTCTGTTGTTTTAACAAGCAGTTTATTGGCATTGTCCCATTTGGTCTGCTCTTCAACTATTCTGTGCAGTTTGGCACAGAATAGGCTGGCATCTGTAAAATCAGCTCCGCTTACATCAGCGTGAGAAAAATCGGCATAAGCGCATTTAGCGCCATTAAAAACAGCCATGACACAGGAAGCTTTTGTCCAGACGCTGTTGTCCATTACCGCTCCGGTAAAGACCGTCTGCTCTGCCTGACATTCACCGAAATACGCCTGAGAAACATCGGCTTTTGTGAAATCGGTTTTCTTTAAAATGGTGCCCTTAAACAGCGCATTGCGTGCATTGACCCCGATAAGTTTGGCTTCTGTCAGGTCGGCATCCATAAATGTTGAATACATCAGGTTGGCTCCCGTAAAATCAGCGCCTTTCAAATCGGCATTAGCAGCGTTTACCTGAGAAAATTTCGCACCCCTGAAATCCTGATCTGCCAGTAAGCATCCCTGAAAAAGAACTTTTTCAAAATGTGCGCCGGTAAACCGGGCGCCGGTCAGATCGGATCCGTTAAAAACAACCTTTAACAGATCAGCGCCTGTAAAATCAGCGCCCATCAGTTTGCAGTGCTGAAGACCGGCTTTGTCAAACCGGGTGTTGATAAATTTAGCGCCAACAAGGTTTGCATTCTGCAGAATCGTCCAGGCAACAAGCGTGTCGGAAAAATCGGCTTGCGCCATATCGGCATTGGAAAAGATGGTTTGAAACAGCTTTGCCCCTTTAAACGAGGCGCCGCAAAAGGTCATCTTCATCAGATTGGCTTTGGTCAGGTCTGTGCCGTGAAACAGCGCCCCGCTGAAATCACACCGCCTGAAACCGGTCTTCAGAATATGCGCTCCGGATAAATTTACATTCTTTAAAATACAGCTCTCAAACCTGCCGCCGGTCAGATCTGCACCGGACAGGTCAACCCCGCTCAGGTCTGCCTCTTCAAGCGTTTCATTGGCAGCAATGGCATTTAAAATATCCTCACGTCTCATCGGATCATCCCTTCCTCTTTGATAATATCCATACGTCTTGTTAGAAGCGTCCGTTTAATGTTTGCGCCATCTATCTGCGTATCTCCCATTACAGATTTATAAAAATCCACCGCATAGAGGTTTGCTTCACTCAAATCGGCATTTACCAGTCTTGATTTTCTGAATGAACCGCCAAGCATGTTTATAAAACGCATGGTTGCCCCCTCCAGGTCACATTTTGAAAAACGGCAGCCCTTTGCCGATATTGCTTTAAGATTTGCCTCTCTGAGCACACATTTCTCTATCAGGGCTTCATCCAGCCGGGAGCCCGTAAAATCGCTTTCCGAAAGGTCTGTCTCACGCAGTGAGCCCTGTGTCAGCACTACGCCGCTGATATCGGCTGATGGGAACCGGGTATGGTTGCTCATCCGCGATTTGTGCATGTTGGCGTTCCGGAAAGAAACCGCTTCCCCAACCGTTTCCATAAACTGGGTTGAAGGCAGAACCGCCCGTGCAAAGGTTGACCGGTCAAGGCTCAGTCTTCTGAAAACACACCTGTCAAAATTGATTTCAGTGAAATCGCTGTCTGATGCATCTGCATCTGACAGCACTGACAGGTTGGCTTTTGCCCGCTTAAACAGAGCCTTTGTCATCGGTGTGGCTGAGATAACGCTCAGGTAAATGAAGGCATCGGACATGTCTGCTTCGGTCAGGTCGGCATCTTTGATAATGGTCTGCTTCAGTCTTGTTCTCTGCATCATGGCTTTCCTGAGTTTTGCCCGGATAAAAATGCCCCGGTCCAGTATCGCATCATTTAGAGAGCAGTCTGTAAAATCTGCTTCCTTCGCAATGACATGGGAAAGGTTCGCCCCGTTTAGAACAGAGCCTGTAAAATTGGTTTTGATGCACTGCGCCTGGGATAGATCGATGCCGCTTAAATCAAGTCCGGAAAGATCCACCTCAGAGATCCGGGACTGGGAAAGGCTTTCACCGTTTGCGTGCATGTCAATGACTTCCTGCCGGGTCCGCTGCACCATCATATCCGGGTCCATGCCCATTTTTTTGAATTTGGCTTTTGCCTCCGGCGGCATCTGCTGGGCTTTGGCAGCAGCCGTCTTTTCGGCTACGGTTTTCTTTGCTGCTTCAAGTTTCTGCATCCCCTGCGTATATTTAATCTGGGCATCACCAGTTTTCTTCTTTATATCCACTATCCATTTATTGACTTTTGTCTCCATTTCAGGCACAAGCGATCCGTTTTTCCTGGATGTATCCAGATACTGGTTCAGTTTCTTGACCATCGCATCGCCGGCTTCAGAAGGGGAAACCGCTTTAACCGGTGCGCCAAGTTTGAGCACATCATCCGGATTGAGTCCGGATTTGACGATAGCCTCTCTTGCTTTGGCAATCATGTCAGCTTTAAGTCCCGGAACCATTTCCCTCAGCCCGCCGGTCTTTTTATCAAGGTGGGCATTAATCTGTCTTGAAGCATTATCTATAATTGAGCGGACATCGATTTTGGGAATCGGCACGGTCAGGGCTTTTGCCGTCGGTGGTTTGCCGTCCTGCGGTATGTCCGGGGTGATCTTATGTTTTTCGACAAATGTTGACGGCATACCCGTCATCAGCCATTTTCTGATATCCACCCCTTTTGCCTGTGCCTCGAACAGATTTCTGCCTTCAGGAAGGGGCTTCAGCAGCGCATCAGGAAATGCATCCTGCCAGTCTTTCCACAGCTTGTCCGTATCTTTCAGTCCGGCAGGCAGCACCACGATAAATACCGATGTTTCTTTCACCGCTTTTGCCGCATCATCGGTCAGCTTTGCACCGGGGTCTGAAAATGATGCCACGGAGAAAGCATCCCCTGCCTCTTCCTCCATAATCAGCGCCTGCAGGTCATCGCCAACCGCTACAACCGGGCTTTCTTCCTCTAAGCATTCAAGAAATAAACCGCATGGGTCCGAGCCCTCGATCAGCAGGGATTTGTCAATATTTTCGCCTTTCTGCCATCCATCAGGAAATATCCGTATTCTGCAGAGCACTGTTTCATTAAACAGGGGAATTACAAGACCCGGGGGAAGCGTGATCTCTTCTGTATCCTTCTGTTTAGGCTTCAGTCCCCAGAGGGTCTTTAATGCCTTCTGCTCCTGCAGATTAACCCCGAGCCATGCGTTTTTAATACTCCGTTTATCCAGTCCAAGCCTGTGAAGCACCTGCTGCAAATCAGGACTCTGTTCCAGATTTCGCCTGCACTGGACAACAAAGGGAAACCCTCTGTCATGCCATGGATTGACCTTTTTCTCCTGCGGCAGCAGTTTTTCAGGGCTGTATCCCGATTTTTCAAGAATATCCGGCGGCACAAAGGTTTTCAACTTTGCCGATCCCTCTTTCACCGCTGCTTCAGCGCTTTTCATTACAGAAGCTTTTGCCGTTTCAATCTGTTTCAGTCCGTCAGTAATTCTGCCGGACATCGTTTTAAGTCTGCCCCGCATTCTGTCAAACATGGCAAGGTCGATTCTGACCAGGTGCCCGTACTTTGAATGCAGGTCCCGGGACTGCCGTTCCAGCTTATCCAGCACCTCAAAGCTTCCCTGAATCACCTTCTGTCCGCCTGCTGCGGATTCAGCAGGGGTACGGGGCATAGAAGGGGCTTTCCCAAGGCCGCGTCTGATCGAGTTGTCAATATCTTTGGGTATCTTCTTCATCCGCTTGAGCATGTCCCCGATTTTTTTTGAGGCTTTGTTTAAGGGAGTCATATCGATTTTAACCGACAGATCCATGGCTTTTTTCTGCTCTTCCACGTAGTATTCGAGACTGTACGGCTGGTCTGAAACGTGCTCTGTGGCAAGAAATATCCTGAGCACATCTTCATATTCTTCATCAAATATCTCGGTTGTTCCCCGGAACAGTACGACCCCCCGCATAATGGAGGGAAAAAGCCAGAGTGTGTCTATCCGGTTGGGAACATCAATAAAAAGCTCTGCTTCAGATTTCGGCGCCTCCTTTCGCGTGACAAAACAGCGGATTCTAAGGTTGGGTATATAAGAGGAGATAAGCTGGATGTCCGGGTTCATGTTGAGTATTTCGATACGGTCACCGGGTGAAAAAAAGCCGTCCATAAACTGGTCCTCTGAAGCAGCATTGAAGAATTCGTAATTCATATCATCAGGGAAATATGGCCATCGCTCCTTCAGCCATTTGTCATTATAGGTGCCGGTCTTTTTCTGCCTGAGCGGGTGCATGATATCCAGCGGCAGAAAACCGGCGGGTGCCGGTTTCTGGGCAGGAGAGCCAATCAGGTTATTGGGGTTTTCAATATTGGGAAGTAATACAACCGGTTTTCCGCCGTCGGTTACAACCGGGGTGATTCCCTTGCCGGCAGGATTTTCTTTGAAATCTTTGCCCCCGAAGGCATTCTCCCAGATGATCGGCATCTCGGAAAAAGGCGCCGGTTCTGTTATGGTCAGCATGCCGGCTGCATTTCTTCCCCACTGTCTGTTACCGAAAACTGAAAGCTCCTTGCCGGTCTTTCCAACTGTTATGGAAACCGAGGATGCCTGTCGCGTGGTGTTTCGCGGCGCAAAGCATGAACCGGACAGAAGAAACTCTGCCCTGGGTTTTGGCATTCCGACATCCAGCACAGGATTCGGCTTCAACTGTTCGGGAACAATCTTCCAGAGTTCCTGCTCCTTGAGAGGTGAATCAGGTGAGTTAAGGTCAAAATAGATAAACACTGTCAGCGACAGATACAGCTTATTCGCCACACCGAACGGCTTAATAAAAAGGGAATGCTCATTTTTTTTATAGACTTTCATAGGGTTTGCCTGTCACATCATTCCATTTAAATTAGAAAGGGTTAACTTTTCCTCATTTATATCTGTTTTGCTATTGTTTAGCTCAATTGTGGTTTCAGAGATTTTATTTTTATCCACTGTTATCTCCGTCTTTTCATCTGAAATTTCTGTTGTTTCCTGGTTTATTTCGTTTTTAGCTTCATTCACTTGATTCTCTTCAAGGTTAACAGTATTTTTGTTGTTGTTCATCTCCACTTTTTCATTAATTACAGAGTTTTTGTTATCGATTATTTCAGTATCATCTTCACTCAGGCTCAATTCATCTTCATCTATTACTGTTTTATTTTGAGTCACTTCTGTATTATTTTGAGTCACTTCTGTTTTGATTTCATTCACTTCTGTTTTACTCTCATGAACCTCAGTTTTTTCCGGAATAATGTCAGTTTCTACTTCAGTCATGTTTGTTTCTACGGTCTGAAGTTTCTGATGATCACCTATGTATCTCCATTTAGTGGGTGAAAAATGGTGGTGGGCAATTGCCGTGGTCAACATGTGTTCGCCAACTGTGGTTTCAATACACCCCCCTAATGTTGTTTCTGTTGTTTCCCCGCCGATAAACTCGTTCTTGGCATGGGCTTCGACATGAATAGTTCCTGCTGTTTTTATGGCAATCCCTTCCCACTCTGCTGAAGGGGCTTCCGGTACTTCTTCGCTGATTGAAGGGTCATTTGGGGCGCCGATACGGATAAAAGACTGTTTCTTCGGAACATGCATCAGCATCCGTTCTGTTCCCTCCTGATCTTCAATGTGCAGTTTATTGCCGCTGCCGGTGGTGATGGCAGACATGGTCTGGTTTGTTGAATCAACAGGACTTGGATGCTCGGGATTGGGTACTGCTCCTGATATTACCGGCCGGTCAGGGTCGCCGTCTATAAATGTCAGCAAAATCTCAGTTTCCTTATGAAGAGGGAAATGCATCCCATGATCAGAACCAGCATAAGGCTGAACCATCCGCAACCAGGTTGAGGCTTTGCCGCCTGTTCTGCCGCTCTCGTCAAAGGGAAGAATCACTTTATACCTGCCGTATTCATCCAGTTCAGCGTACTGACCGCTTCCGGCAGCGTCAATGCGCGCATTCAGAGAACCGTAAAAACGGGGCTTCTGGGTTTTAAGAGGCGCCCGGTACTGTACGTCGGAAGGAATCGCTGTAAATGAATTTCTGTAATAGACCGTGGTTTCTCTTTGGGATAACCCCTTCTGAACACCGTCCGTCAGGTATGCCGACTGGCTGCCCTCATGCTGAATATCAAGCGTCAGGTATTTCTGATTGAAATCTTTCCGGTAATGCTCCTGAAGCGTAAACAGATACCCCGGTCTTAAATACGGTATCGTACTCTCTCCAAAAAACTGCTTCTCCGTGCAGAGCAGCTCTTCTGCCCTGATCTTTGCCAGCGCATTGCCCTCTTCAGATGTCCTGAAATGCTCTCCGTAAACATAAACCTCACCCCTGCCGTAATCACATACCCCTGCTTTTCCGGTTATTTCCATAGAAGGTGTCATGTAGTTGTAATCCTTCAGGACAAGGCTTTTGGGGAGCATCTTCTGTTTGCAGAAAAAGGCTTTGATCACCTCTTCCCTGTGCAGTTCATCCAGTCCGGAGACAGGGCTGTAGTACATTATCTTGCCCTGAGGCATTTCTGTATGGGAAATTTTCGTGTCTGTTATAATCAGCTTCTCCCCTGCCTCATGCTGTTCAAAATAATAGTACATTCCCTGGCGCTCCATCCAGCGGGAGACAAAACCGAGATGCGTCTCACTGTATTGACAGACATAATCCCATTTAGAATATTTATGCTTAATCTTAAAGTCAAAGTCCGCAGAAGTCAGACCGCCGTCTTTCAAAACCTGTTCGATGATATCACGGGCATTCTTGTCCAGAATGACCTGATTGTGATAGGTAAGCGACAACCACCAGAACCGGGGCACCAGTACTGCCCTGTAAAACACAAAATTATCCACTTCGTGGAGCTGCTCGAAACTTGCAAGAATGCCGTTAAAGACAATATCTCCCTCTTTTCGCAGAATGGTAAAAACAGCAGGGCTTTTCAGCGCTGCGGTCAGATCAATCTCCCGGTTTTCAGAAACAAGGTCGATGGTAAATTCATAACACTGTGAAAAACCCTCCATGCCCCTGAAACGGACCACCCCAAAGGTATCTTTCGGCAGAGCCTGAGACATAAAATCAAATTTCTTTTCAGTTAAAAAAGCCATAAATTATTTCCCCCATCTGAAAATGGTTATTAATTCTGTTGAAAAGGCTGTTAAGTAAAACAAGGTTAGCAACGTAGCTCGTAGTATAACAAGAGACCTGATACAGGCTTTTTTTGCCTAACAGCTAACAGCTTTTATTGTTTTGCTGAGGGCGGACACCTGATGGCAGGTTTTACGATTGCGATCACGTCTAAGACCACGAAAAGGGTTGCTCAACAACTCATTTAAACTCCATGGTAAACCCGCCGTCACTGTCCAGGTCAAGGGTTACAGATGCCGGCATGCCCTCATCTGTCATGTGGGAGAGAATTTCCTGAGACATGCGGGGCATGATGTTTCCTGTTATTATATAGTCTATGTTGCGGGCGCCGGTTTCAACCTCTGTACACCGTTTGGTAATCTGATCCACAACCTTATCGGAATAGATTAGTTTCATCTTGTTGTTCTCCATCAATCTTGCGGCAAGATTATCCAGTTTCAGTGTTACAATTCCTTTCATGGCATCAGCTCTGAGGGTATAGAACGGAATCATGCTCATTCTGGCAAGAAGAGCGGGCTTGAAATGCTGAGAAAGTATGGGTCTTACAGCACTCATGATCACATCCAGCGGAGGTGATTCATTGGTGCCGGTCATCTCTGTAATCACATCTGTTGCAAGATTGCTGGTAAGAAAGATAACCGTGTTTTTAAAATCAATAACCCGTCCCTCCCCGTCGGACAGAACCCCTTTGTCAAATACCTGGTAGAAGAGGTTCATTACTTCCAGGTGTGCTTTCTCAACTTCATCCAGCAGCACAACAGTGTAGGGCCTGTGGCGAACTGCTTCTGTGAGCATACCGCCTTCTCCGTAACCGACATAACCAGGCGGAGATCCGATCAGCCGGCTGACCGTATGCTTTTCCTGAAATTCGCTCATGTTGATGCTCACAACAGACTGCTCCCCGCCGAAGAGGACATCGGCAACGGCAAGTGCTGTCTCTGTTTTGCCGACCCCGGATGGACCCACCAGAAGGAATATGCCCATCGGCTGAACAGGGTCCTTCAGTCCTGATTTGGATGCCTTGACAACTTCACTGATAATGGATACAGCATGATCCTGACCCTTGATACGCTCTTTGACCATTTCCTCGAATTTGAGAATGTTCTGCGCCTGATCCCGCAGTACTTTTCCAAGCGGAATGCCGGTCCAGTCGGAAACCACCTTTGCTACAATATCCGGGTTGACTTCAATGCGGATCAGGGGATCATTTGTCTGTATTTCAAGCAGCGCTGCATCTGCCTTTTTCAGCGCTTCTTCAATGGATGTTATGCTATCGGGTGTATCCGATACAACTTCCAATGGATTATCTGCATGCACGTCAGGTGCCGGGGTGGCATCTGAGTGGGGTTGATTTTGACCCTGTTCCGGTTTTAGGGTTTCAGAAGTTTTGCCCGTCTCCTGAATCTGTTTTCTGATGCTGAGCACCTCCTGAACAGCCGCCTGCTCTTTGAGCCACCTCTGTCTGAGCAGTTCAGAATCCTGGGTAAGTTTTTCAATCTCTTTGTCTACCTCCAAAAGCCGCTCCTCATCAATTGGAACACCATTTTTTTTATCACGTTCCAGAGCGGTCTTCTCTCTGTTGAGCGCCTGAATGGTCCGCTCCATGTTGTCAAGGCTGTCCGGTTTTGCAGACAGGTTTATCTTTACTCTGGCACAGCTTGTATCAAGCAGGTCAACCGCCTTATCAGGCAGAAACCGCCCCGATATATACCTGCTTGAAAGCTCTGATGCTGCCGGAATGGCATCATCCCGTACAATGACATGGTGGGTTTTTTCATAATTTTCCTTGAGTCCCCTAAGAATGAGGGTTGTGGTGGCAACACTGGGCTCATCCAGTTTAACCGGCTGGAATCTTCTGGCAAGCGCCGGATCTTTTTCGATATATTTTTTGTATTCCCCCCATGTGGTGGCGGCAATGGTGCGCAGCTCTCCCCTGGCAAGAGCGGGTTTTAAGAGATTTGCCGCATCTCCGCCCCCTGCCGATCCGCCTGCACCGATCAGTGTGTGCGCTTCATCAATAAAGAGGATAATGGGTTTCTCTGATGCCTTAACCTCGGAAATGACACCTTTCAAACGGTTTTCAAATTCTCCTTTCATGCCTGCGCCGGCTTCCAGAAGCCCCATATCCAGTCCGAGAATGGATACATCTTTTAGCAGGTCTGGCACATCTCCTTCAACAATTCTCAGCGCAAGTCCCTCCACGACAGCGGTTTTTCCGACACCGGCTTCGCCGACGCATATCGGGTTGTTTTTGCGCCGTCTTGCCAGGATGTCAATCATCAGCCGGATCTCATTGTCTCTTCCGAAAACAGGGTCGATTTTGCCTTCTTTTGCCCGCTGAGTAAAATCGGTGCAGAACCGCTGGATTGCCCCGCCTTCAACCGGTTTGCTCATCTGCGCAGCAGCCGGTTCAGAGCGGGTATCCTTCCCAGCGGCAGGCTCCTCTATGGAGTTTTTGGTAATAGACCAGAATTTTTCAGACAGGTTTTCTTTGCGGATTTTCTGAAGCAGATCAACATACCTGCCGGAGGCAAAAGACATTGGTTTTGCCAGAAACGCAAGAAGGATTGCCCCGGAGCGGATCTGCTGTTCCCCAAGATCAATTGATGCTATCATCCAGGCATGCTGAAACAGGTCGATCAGAAGAGGAGAAAAAGCCGGTTTTGCAGCATTTCCTGTTTTAAATTCTTCTATTGACTTCTCAACCTCCTTTTTAATCCTGCCGGGATCAATATCATACTGCCGAAAAATAAGCGGCAGATCGGACTGTTGTTCATCAATGATTTTTTCCAGAAAATGCTCTACAGTAACCTCATAATGTGTTCTGGAAACACAGTTTCCGGCTGCTGCCTGAAGGGCATTGGTGCAGTACGGGTTCAGGTGAAGAATCAGAGATTTCATATCAACGTTTATCATTTTGTCTGCCTCCTTAAGTTTTAGGTTTTTAAGTGATTAAGGTTACGATACCGACTACAATCACGACAGGGTTTTGCTTTTGCTAAGAGCTAACTATTGCTCATCTCTTCCGCTGCTGATTTTCAAATCCCAGTTTTTTGTTGATGGATCATAAAATGTCATAAAATCATCAAAACAGGAAAACCGCACCCGTTCTTCATTCTCAATGGTGTCATCGGATATCAGCCATGTCTCCCATCCCAGCCTTGACCACCGGTCGGCTCCAAGGCATGTGGGTTTCACCTGCCGGCTTTCCAGGATTACCTCAAAATCCCATTCAAGAGGCTGATCCATGAAAAGACGGATCATGGCTGCCATTGTTGAAAAAGCATCGGTATCAGGAAAAATCCGCCTGAATTTCTGAGCGTCCAGCGGTCCTGCCTGAATGCGAAATGCCCCCATTCTGTCCGGGATTTCCTGTCCGAGATAGGCATCCTCACCTAAAATATTCCCTGAAACACCTATAAAACAGAGCTGATCATCCGGTATGTTGACCATCCTCGGTATACACTCTAATATAGTCAGTTCCGGCTCATTAAGGACATCTGAGAGAAGTGTCTTTAGCGCAAGAGAGGAACGGGGGAACTGTGTGAAGAGTCCTATATAGCGAAGAAGGCTGTTTGCATCTTTTATCCTTCTTCTAAGACTATCTGTTCCAAATCCAAGAAGACATAAACAGTAATCGAGGTATGCAGGGTCGTTTAGTTCAATAATTTTTATATATGCCCTGTATTTTTCCCAGCAACCGTAAAAAAGTCTGTAGAACGGAGAATTAATTATATCTATGAAATCCCGTGTGACGGTGATATCTCTTAATGACTCATCGATCATGTCTTCAGTGTAGAAAGTGGGAAGAGGGGAAGAGACACCGTAGAGTCCTAAAAATGTGGCAGTGATGAGAAAATTATCTGAACCGGAACTGATTTCAGAAATTTCTGTAATATCTGTTCCGGGGAAATGCATAGACAGTTCAGGTCTGACCCTTATGGCTTTTGCAACATCCTTTACAGAAACCTCTTTTGTAGAAAATTTATCGAGCCAGTAACGAAGCAAACGGTGAGATTGAACAAAACCGTAACGCCTGCTGTTTTTAAGGAGTTCATCTTTCAGACCAGAAATCGGTCCCCAATTCTGGGTTTCCATATATATTTTTCCCCTGTAATGGTTTCCTCAACAATCAGACGGGTAAAACAGTTCATACTGCTGTAAACAGCAAAAAAATAGTCCATCACTGTGCTGAAAAGAAACATGTCTCCGGTTGAAGCAAAATGATCGCTGCTCAGTTTCATCTGAATTTCTCTTCCCCTCATCATATATCCCGAAACAAGACGGTCTTTGTCAGTAATCTTCAGATCTACAATACCTTCAACCCTTTTCGTATTGGCGGCAATTCTTGCTCTGTCTCGTCCCTCGGGAAACATGTAAAGAGAAAGAATCTCCTTTAAGGTGTCGACCCTTCCAATAGAAAGATAATTTACAGCAAGATGAGACAGAAAATGCCAGAGCATATTGCTTCCAACAGGCGGATAACAGATTGAAGTTGGCGTGATTATGTTCTTAAAGGTCATCAATTCAGGGGAAGTGGATGTGGGTTTTGAAATATCCCCCAATTGCAGGCGTTCGGGAAGCATTCCGTTTGTGCAGGTTAGCTCAATTGATGCAGTTTCCTGTGCCGGTATGTCAATTGAAGCAGGATAGGTGAGAAGAAGGCAGACCTGCTGTTTCTGGGAAATTGGGGATTTTCTTCTTGCTGTTGCATAAACAGGTCTGTTTTTTTCCTGCTGTCCGAACATGTCAAAAGAGACATATTCCCTTTGTTCAACGGTGCCCTGAACAATACCGGTTACCTTATCGACAGAATAGACATCATACTGCCCGTCTGCTCCCTGGTATGGCCTTATAAGATATTCAGCCTTTTTATGGTTAATCATAAAAGGTTCTGCTTCGTGTTTAAAGAGGTTTATTGCCGGGGACACAAAAAGCTTGAAACTCTCTCCAGTTATTGAAGGCAGTGGTATTGGAATTTTTTCAAGTTCAAAATTGATTTCAAACCGGGAGCCGTCTCCTTTTTCTGCCCATTTCTCAAAACCTCTGATATCAATAAAAAGAAAGGACTGAGGCAGCAGAAAATATGAAGATAAGAAACCGTATCCCGGAAATGACTGGGTGCTGTGGGGAAGAAGAGACTCCTTGAGGTTAAAACCTGAAGCAACTATTGATTCTGAGGGAAGAATGCATTTATTGCCGTCTGTTACCGGTGAAAGGACAATGTTTTTGACATACCGGTTGAGGATATAAAAAAGATTTGCTGCGTTTGGGTAGTTTCCTCCAAGATAAAACCTGAGATATCCTGGGGACCAGCTTGAAAGTTTCATTCCATTTAATTGAAGTAGAAGGCGTATTCTGTTCGAACCTATAGGTTTTTCCTGAAAACCTGCCTCGATAATTTCAAGTGGATGGATCTCCATTGAAAAGCAGGTACTGAAGGTGCAAGGTGTTTCATCTACAGGCGAGGAGTCTATCTGAATACCTGCCGGAACGGTAATTGTTTCCTTAAGGTTAGGTTTAGGGGTAAAGGCGATCATTGTTGTTGATGGAACAGGGTGGAGATAATCAGGAAAAATCAGGTCTGTTAGCCCGTTTACTATTTCAGGAAACTCGTCTTCTATCTTCTGGCGAAGAAGTCCGGAGAGGAAGGCGGTTCCTTCCAGCAGCCTTTCAACGTCAGGATCAGATGTCTGGCCGCTGAGCATAGGAGCAAGAGCAGGGTGTGCTTTTGAAAACTGTACCGCAAGTTCCCTTAAATTGTTCAGTTCCTGTTGATAGTATTGGTGAAATTCGGGCATAATTTGTTAGCAACTTGGTTTGTAGTTTGTAGCTGGTAGTAAAACCAGAGTTAGCAATTTAGTTCACAGCTAATTACAGTCTTTACTACCAGTTACAAACTAACATTGCTGTTATTCTTTAACGGTTATTTTTCCGCCTGCATCGACAATTGTTTCAAATTCTACTGTGCCGCCATGCTCAAGGGACAACTTTGCTTCAATTTTAAATCTCAGAGCAAGCAGATCGCTTTCCTGCGGTTCAAAAAAAACCTGAATGCTTTGGAGACGGGGTTCATATTTTTCAATTGCATTTTTCAGCAGAGTTTCAACCTCATGAGTTGCTCCTGTGGAGAAGGCGCCAGGCAGGTTGGTAAATTCCGGCATGCCGTAGTCTCCTGCTATCGGGACACCTCCCTGACGTGTGTTTAGAATACGCTGGAGATGATTCATTACTGAATGTATATAAACAACCGGATTGTTATCCTCTCTTCTGTCAGGGTCAATCTCCATCCGGTAAATTCTTTCAAGAAGTCTTTCCTGTCTCATCGATAGTAATCAATCAAATTTATAAATAAGGCGGCGAACAGATCCAATAGGCCGCCTTATTTGTTTAATAGAGAAAATTTATTGTTTTGGCGCTTTCCATGAATCCTCAGCCTCTATACCATCAGGCTGCCATGTCCAGACAATCTTTTCGTATGTAAAGGATACCTTTTCCATGTGCTGATATGCCTCGCTTGATGGGAGAAAGGTTTCAGGGAAAAATGCATCCAGTGCCACAATAATGGCATTTTCAAGCTTGATGGTGTAATATTTCTCCTCTGTTCCAGATGGGCTGATACGGTAAAAATCAAGGATGACTTCACTTAACTGTTCACCGCTGGTCAGTGCCTGATAGAGTTTCGGAGAGCTTTTGTCCACTGCTTTTTCAATGGTAAAAGGCATGTGTACCCTTTTCCCTGTGGGAAGCCCGGAGCCCGGATCTCTGGGGATCTGAACCATGGAATCAAAGGCATAGACCATAATGGTTCCTTCCCTTCCCTGTGTGTCGCAAGAGCCCTCAATCTTGCCCTGATTTTGTCCGGTAACCTTTAAATAGCATGGCATTGGCATAAGCATTACTCCTTTCCTTTTATTCACGGACGGATACGCCCTCAAGTCCGTCCTGATAATGGGTTTATATATGACGCTGTATAAACACAGGAGGGTGCGCCGTTATTTCTTATCCAGTTTTCCAACAAGTGACAGGGTAAAAGATGCTCCCATATATTTAAAGTGCGGACGCACCTTTAGCGAAACCCTGTACCAGCCAGGATCTCCTTCCACATCGCTTACGGTTATCTCTGCCTGCCTGAGCGGGCGTCTGCTCCGGACACCGGGGGAAGGATTGTCCTGATCAGCCACATACTGCCGTATCCAGTTGTTGAGCTCTTTTTCCAGGTCGCCTCTTTCTTTCCATGTCCCGATATTTTCACGTTGAATGACCTTGATATAATGAGCCAGTCTGTTGATAATGAAAGTATATGGAAGTTGTGTTCCGAGTCTATAGTTGAGTTCAGCTTCCTTTCCTTCTTTGGATATCCCGAAATTTTTTGGTTTTTGAACCGAATTGGCAGAAAAGAATGCTGCATTGTCGCTTCCCTTTCTCATTGAAAGAGAGATAAAGCCTTCTTCGGCGAGTTCGTATTCCCTGCGTTCCGAGATTAGTATTTCTGTCGGAATCTTTGTCTGCAGTTCTCCCATAGCATCATACTGATAGGTTATAAGATCTTCAACCGCTCCACCACCTTGAGGACCTATAATATTTGCGCACCATCGGTATTTCGCAAAACTATCTGCTACTCTGCTTGCAAATGCAAAGGCGGCATTTCCCCAGAGAAACGAGTCGTTTCCATCGGAAACATTTTCTGAATAGTTGAACCTCTTAGCCGGCTTAGTGTCAGCACCATAGGGTATCCTGAGAATGAAGTGGGGAAGAGTAAGCCCGACATTGCGGGAGTCTTCAGATTCACGGAAAGCCTGCCATTTGATATACTGTGGACCTTCAAAAATAGATTTAAGGTCTTTCAGATTCGGCAGGGTTGAAAAATCCGTTATTCCAAACATCTCAGAGCTTGCCGCTGCTATAAACGGTGCGTGCGCCATGGTTGATACGCTTGCCATGCTTTGCAGCAGGCTGATGTCCTGAGGACCGGGGCCGAACTCATAATTACCTATAATCATACCGTATGGTTGCCCTCCGAATTGTCCGTATTCAGCTGTGTAAACCTTTCGATACATTCCTGCTTTTGTTATTTCAGGTGCATCTTCAAAATCATCAAGCAGATCCTGTTTTGTGGCGTTTAGTATTTCAATCTTGTTGTTTTCTCTGAAATCGGTTTTATCAACCAGAAATTTCAGAGATCTCCATGCGGATTCGAGTTTTTGGAATTCCCCGTTATGAAGGATTTCGTCCATCTGGCCGGACAGTTGTCTGTCAAGCTCCGATATCATATCATCCACCAGAGCCTGGCTTACCTTAACCCCTACGCGATCTGGTTTTAAGAGTTCGTCTATAAATGCCTGAACCCCCTGCCTTGTAAGGGAGTAGGCCTCATCGGATGGTTTTATACGCGTAGATTCAAGTATATCATCAAGAAGCGAAGTTTCAACAGTCTCTTCTGTTGCCTGCTTTTGCTCTTTTTTTTCTTCTTCAGCCATAATCATTCCCCCTTATCCTTCTATACCGAGTTCTTTTAGTAATTTCTGTTTTGTGTCTTCATCCTGAACCAGTTCCTGAATTTTCCTGCGAAAATCAGGTATGTTTCCAAGAGGTCCCTTCAGTGCCTTTAATGCATCGCGAAGTTCAACAAGTTTCTTAAGCTCGGGAACTTTTTCAATAATTGCATCAGGTTCGAAATCATTCATGCTCTTGAAGTCAAGATCAAGGCTCATCTGGGCGTCAGGCTCATCAGACAGTGTGTTTTTTACAGTTGTCTGAAGCTTTATATTCTGGGCATTCAAAACCTCATCAAAATTATCTTTATCAATATTGATAGCCTTCCTGTCTTCAACAGGCGTATCATCGGCTCTGCCTGTAAAATCTCCCACAACGAGAGTTTTTAAGGGCAGCTCAACCTCCTCTTTTGCGTCGCCTGTGGCAGGTCTGTAAACGATGTTTACCCTCTCCTTTGGAGCAACAGATCCTTCTTTTGCCATATCTTACCTCCTCTTCTTTTATGTTTGTTTTTACCAAAAAAAGTTTGTCAAGTATATAGTGTTTTACAAGTTATTTTTTTGCATTGAGTGGCAAAAAATATTTCTCTGTAAAGAAATAACCCTTATTAGGGTAACAAGGATTACGTCTGCGATCACTAAACAGATAACCGTCCTTTTCCCTTACAGCCGATATCTGCTTAAAGCTTAACAGCTCTGTTTATAAGGGTTAGGTTTAAAAATGTAAAACAATGGCTTTAATTTTAAGTATATAAAAATAGTAATTACTTCTTTTTTGCTCAAATGTAAACTTTTTTTTATCTTTTTTTAAAAAAAGTTTACATAATAATGGCTATAAGCTTTCTCTTTTGTTGATTTGCTTATCAGCTTCTCTAATCCACGCTCAGGGCAATTGCCGGGTTTAGGACTGAGATTCTGTAGAATATTTCCTGAGCTTTAGATGTTAACTCATTATCCTTCTGAGCGCTGAAACCGGAATAGGTGACCATTAGAGCCCTTATGGCAAGGTCAGGATCCCACCGCTCAAGGCTGTAATTGTCTATATCAGATAAAATACTTGTCAGGTGAGGAAGAGCTGCTTTTTCTTCTCCTGCATCCAAAAGAAGCTTGGCAAGGGCTATACGCCAGGAAAATTTTAAACTCCCGGAAGAGCTGTTTTTCAGTCTTTCATAGAGAAGGGAAACGGCATCAGTAAGCTTTTTAGCATGAGCCAGTTCCGTTGCTTTTGAGAATATCTGAACAATATCTGTTTCAGCTGAACCGGAGATTCCGCCAAGCAGTGCTTGTGAATTGGTCTTGTCTCCTGAAGAGATGTTTTTAAGCCATTTGCGGGTGTCATCATTAGCAAAAGGGGTTTCGTCAAAAAATTCCATAAATTCAATGCCTTTTATTCTTGATACATAATTTGATGTTTCGGTGCAGACAATATCTGCAATACCGGGGTGTCCAAGTTTATTTAGAGCCTCAGTACTCCAGAAACTCAGATCTATCCAGAAAAGATATTCACAGACGTGAGATTCAGAAGTTTTGAGAAGGTTTTGCCAGTCTTCATTCTGATAAAGGGTTTTAAGGCTCATTATCACATGCTGGGCGGGGGGAGGGAT
>CAZMHH010000013.1:0-34247 GCA_964566035.1 uncultured Thermodesulfobacteriota bacterium | reverse complement strand
TTTTGGTCTTTCTGTCAATTGCAGGAGGAAGTTTTGTTACTGTAAGCCATGCTGCTGCTCTGTTTATCCTGTATATAATGGGATTAAAAAGATTCTGCTCCATTAGATATGAAGAAGTTTCCTTCAGGTTTTTAAGCGCTTCCTTTAAAAGCTTTTGGGAATCTTGATCTGACTTAATTGATGCGGATGTGTTAGTGTTAATAGTATTTTCCGGTTTTGATGGCTCTGAAGCAGGTTGTGTTTCCGGAAGGTTCTGATCTTGTTTTGGAGGTTCGGACTCTTCAACAGTCTGTTTTCGCAGTGAATACAGTTTTTGCTGAAGGCGGGCAATGCTTGGGGAATCGGGCATTTTTTCAGAGAGAAATTCATCAACAGCCTTGATATCATTGCAGATGGCGTCAATTTCTTCTGTGGGGACAGGCTCTAACCCGCCGCCATCAATAATGTCTATGCTTTTTTCGAGCCACCATTCGATGGCATTTAGCCTTCCGCGCATTCTTTTTTTTGCTGGATACATGGTTTCCCAAAAATTCTCAACCAGATCTCTTAGAATATGAATTCCGGTTCCAAACCCTCTTATTTTTTCTGTTTGTAACAGGGCAAAACAGAGATAACAGCAGACAAGAAGGTCTTTGGACTCATCTCTAAGGATATTTGCTGAAAAATCAACAACTTTGTGCCAGTCCAGGCTGTCAAATGATGTTACAGAAGACATCTTTTCTATTTCCGCTGTAAGGGAATCCATAAGAGGAGACAGTCTTGCATCATGCCCGGCAGGTGATTGCGGGGAGATGGGGGTTTTGCCTATATCCATCAGTTCCATAGTATTGCCTTAAAAGAGTAAATGTCTATATTTGTATTTATTCGTAACCGTAATCGAAGGAAGTCTTCTTGCACCTGGTTCCTTTCTTCTTTTTTTTAACGATTGCTTTACATAAACAAAAAAACAGCTTATAGGGAACATTTATTTATTTTTTCATCACAGCTATTGCACCATAGGTTCACATGCCACAATTTCCATCGGCACCTGCATGGGCGGGCTTTTTAAGAGCGCAACAACCGCTTCGCCGCCCTTTATGATATATGTAAGTCGGATCCATGACATACCGATTGCTTTAAGATGTTCTGCCTGGTTAGAAAAATCAGTGACTGTAAAGGTGCGGGTCCCATCCCTGAAATCCTTTAAAAATTCGGCAAACCCCATTTCCCCTGGGTATGTTTTCTGAAGTTGGAAATCGGGAAAAGCAATGGTTAAAACCGTTTCACCGCACTGGTCAGGCTGCCACACAAAATCAGAGCTTAAAGGATAATTGACATTTTCAAGCACAAAAGGTTGGTCGGAACACCGGACGGAGAGTTTTGCCGAGTAGGGTTTAACCAGAGCGTCCGTATTCACGGCTATGGGTTTGGTTTCAAAAGAGACCTTGTATTCCGGCTCTGTATCAATTATGGTACCATATCCCTGATTTAGAAATGAGATCAGCTCGGCTTTAATGGGAAGAGAATTTTTCCTGAAATCCCTGCGCACCGCAAAACCTTTCTCTGTTCGGGCAATAAAGGGTTTTGCCGGACCATCCACAAATTTCCATGCCAGCCCTTCATTCTTATCAAAAAGTATCTGGTTGACCTTGCCCGCATCAGCTGCCATGATATATCCCAGCACCTGCTCCTGCCACTGATTCTGCAGATAGCAGGCAGCCTGTTCCGCGGTAAGGGTGAGGAAAAAGTCGAGCGGTCCGAAAATAAGCCCCCATACCACCGGAAATGCATCCCGTGGAGTCATGGAAACCTTCAGCTTATAGTAGTTGTTGTATGCCTGGATAAAAGCCGACGGGTCTCCTTCCGGCTGTCCGGGATAGGAGAATGCGGATGCGTAGGTATCAAAAGATGTTTTTAATGAGCTGAAGTCGGTTTTTGCGGTATTTAGGGATTCAATATAGCTGTTCCAGGCTTCAGCCCGTTTTATCTTTTCCTCAAGACCTGTCTGTTCGGAAATCCCCTTTCTTACCTTGATCGCCTTTTCAAATTTTGTAATGTCACCCGCAAGTTTAGACTTGAATGTTTCTTCTTTGGTCAGAATGTGTTCTGCTGAAAGTTTCACAGCATAGATCTGAAACATCATCTCCACCCAGGGAGGCACATCCTTTCCGTGTTTGAACTGATCGATCTCAACAACAGCCCGTTTGAGAAGCAGGAAGTAGGGGCTGTCATCGGTTGTCATGTATTTTGATAAAATCTGCAGATGCGTAAGAGACGGGATATGATCCTTTGCCTCATGAAACTGACCGATAAAATTATACCATTGGCGATAGAATTCGCTGTTGTACCATTCCCAGAACTGTTTTTTCCTGATTTGAAACATATCCGATGTGACGGTTTTGGAACGGGAAAGATCCGGTCTGCGGCTGAGCACTGCCTGTATCCCCGGGTCTATTTCACCGGCATTTTTTTTAAACTGCTTTTTCCGGTATGAAAGAGCGTTCTCCATGTGGGTGATAAAACCCTGAATGATCTGTTGTCCTTTTGCCGTATAGGCACCGGGAATGGATATTTCCGGGTGAGCTTTCTGTATAACATCCGATCCCCAGAAATCGGCTAAACCGATATCCGGTGCACGATAGAGATTACTTCGGGTCAGCCAGGTAATATCTCCCCGCCCTTTGTCTATCATAGAGGCAAGTAAAAACTTGAAGCTGTTGAGCCGTTGAGTTGCCTCCGCCCGGTCATTGTTCCATGAAAGATAGGCAAAATAGGTTTTAGCAAACATATCGGCTATTACAGGAATCATCTTCGGATCTTCAACCATAAGCAGTTTAGAAGAAATTAACGGAAATTCCTCCTGCAGGGGAAGGGTTTTTCCGGCGAGATAGGCTTTGAGGATTTCGATCTGTGCGACCACATAAAAAATATAGTCGATATAAAGCTTACCCTGCATTTTTGCAGAAGTTTCATTATCTGTATGTTGAACCTGCAACTTGGGCTCTAAAAACGATTCGGGGTTTCCTTCTGCTTCTGGAGGAGGGTCCTCAATGGTATCGGGTTGAATCGCGACAATTGAAAAGGTATCAATAATCTTCTTCCTCTTTAAATCATCCGCCTGTTGCCGGGCTTTCTGACGGCTGTTGTATGCCCCGGCAAACACCCTGTGCCAGTCGCCCTTACCGGCAATAGTGACGGGTTGTGTGAAGGCATTACACCCCTGTGAGGTGAGTGTTTCAACATTTTTCACAGCTAGATCCTCAGACCTGAAGGAGGCAACATGTATGGCAAATCTCTCACCCCGGGTAACCTCGGAAACGGGCGCTGCATCCAGTTCGCTCAGGATATGTTTCCGGGGATTAAGAACATAATGGTGTTCCTTGTCAATAAAAACCTCTCCCCCGTAATCCAGAGGAAAAAGAACTGATTTTCTGAACAGGGAGATATAATGCTGCTTGAGCGCGTCAGCTATTTCGATGCTCTGAGGATACCCCCGGACAGGCAGCATCCATGATCTGTTTGCCCTGTCCATCTCAAGAATTTGAATGCGCATTTTCTCAAGCATCAGCAGATTGCCTGCAATGTCGGGTTCGGGCTGGGGAAGATCGGAAAACACAGCTGAAAAGTTTTTGATGTTAGTGTAATTGGTGTAAAACGAAAACCCGAGAAATCCGCATAAGGCAAGACATATTAATGACCATGAGGTCAGGGCAAGACTGCCTGTCAGCCTCCGCCAGGTAATATACTCACGAAGTGGCTGAAACAGGTTCCGGTCTTTGGGAAGAATTGATGAGAAAAAGTCTTTGAGGTAAAACCCCTCTTCACTGTCGATTTCAGAAGTTGGTGCTGTTTTTAAACCTGTTAATTTAAGAAAATCAGATGAGGGTTCGCCCTGCCTGAGAGCACTGGAGAGAAAAATACCTCTTAGTAGCGGTGTCTCCTGATATGGGTTATCCTCAAACACCGCCTCCAGAAACTTTTCCATTCCAGGAATCATTGTCTCAAACTCATTGGGAAAAATTATAAGCTCAGGTTCGGGCTCAGGCCTGTTATGAATATTTAAAAACCTCAGCTTTTTCAAATTTTTTGCAATGGTTTCAATGGTCGATTCCAATACATCATGCCAGTATATGCGCATTTCTGAATTGATATATCCCATCGCCTGTTTTAAAGCATTATCGGGAAGAACGCTGCTGAACCGGGTAAAGCCGTGAACAAGGTCCATTTTGGTAATAAGCACATAAACAGGGATTTTTGCACCAACGGTTCTCATCATCTGATCTATTCTCTGCCGTATGCTTTGTCCTTCCTCTCGCAGATGAATCTCATCGTGGCCAAGCAGTTTGTCTGCTGAGATAACCGCTATTATCCCATTCAAAGGCTCTTTTTTTCTGTATTTTGATAAAAGGACTAAAAACTCTTTCCATTCCTCAAGGTCTTTGCCCTCATCAACAGGTATGGTATAGCGTCCAGCTGTGTCAAGAATGATTGCCTTGTCATAGAACCACCAGTCACAATTTCTTGTTCCCCCTATTCCAGAAGATCTGCTTATTTCTGTCATAGGGGTGCTGATCCCCGCGTTTCTGGCTGCAGATGTTTTTCCTGCTTTAGAGTCTCCAATAAGAATAAACCAGGGAAGAGCGTAGAGGGGGTTTCCGGTTTTGCGGAGGTGGGAATGCTGAAGTTTTTTTATGGATATCTTCCAGTTTTCCTGCAATTCAAGCATTTCATGACGTTGTGACACAGGCAATTTCTCAATAGCAGCCATGTCATGTTCAATTACACGCTGGACAAACCTGCGTTCTTTGCTTCTTAAAAAATATTTCCTGAAAAAAATCCATCCGATGTACAAACCTGTAATACCTACTGCAACAGCAGCAACAAGCCACCACGGAACACCCTTATATACAATAAGATAAAATCCAAGCGTTGCTATAAGCCCCAGAATAATTAGAATAAGGATAAAAAGAAGGAATTTTTTTAGTATTTTTCCCATGTGATATCTGTTTTAAAACCCTTTTTTAAAATAGTTTTTGACCATGTCATCAAGATAAAAATCGAAAAAAAAGTAAAGAGCTGCAAACAGAATAACCGGAAAAAGAAAAGCTATGACAGAAAAAAAAGAGAAGCCCCTCCATTTTTTTCTTTTCAGTGACCTGGTACTGTTTTTTTCATAGGCTTCAGGGAAAAAAGAGCCGGGATACTGTAAAGAGGTGTTCTCCGTGATATCCTTTAAACACGTGTAGCGAATATCTTCAAGTTTTCCTTTGTCTGATGTATGGTAGTAGCTTCCCCTGAAACCAAGGGCAAGACAGACCTCATATATCTTTTTTATCTCTTTTTCTGAAATTTCAAGGTTTTCGAGACGGTTGTAAAACTCAGTGCCGGCATTTGTTGTGTTGAAATACTTTCGCTGAAGTTGAGCTTTCTCCCATTTTTGGAATTTTTCAAATTTCAGGCAGATAAGCGCTTCATCAATATAAGCACATACAGGAAAAAAACCCTTGTTCCAGTCCTCTTCTGTAAACCCAGCAGCCAAGGCTTGTCCCTGAGACCTTTCCACAAGTGCATGAAAGGTCTCAGCTGTTGCCTCAACCTTATCATTGCCTGTATCCTGCCGTATAAGGTAGCCAGTGTATGCAAGCAGTTCAGAAAAACAGTCAAGAAGTTCGTGAGGTGTGTTTGCGGGTTTGGTATCTTCAAAAATATTTTTTTCTTTATCCATTTTACGCTCTTGATATTATCAACTCAACCTTTGCATCCTCTGATGCCTCATCCCAGTATAGGCAGATATTGCTGCTTGCCCTTATCTCTGACCACAGTGGATGGTTTGCATCCAGGGTGAAATAATATGTATCAGCTGTTTTGGGAAGTCCTGACGGAGGAGACTGCTTATGTGTAAGAGCAATTCCAGGAAGAGCTCTTGCCAGAAGGGTTGGCATCTCCTCCAAACTACCAAGTTTCGCATGATGAACAAGGGAGTTTATAATGGAAGATGGATCTCCTTTTGTGGTGATTGCCAGAGAATAGAAATTCCTGTCACTAAAGGCTTCTGCCGGAATTCTGCCCTTAAACATATCTTCTTCACGTATAAGTTGAATTATGTTCTCATCGCCGATTACAATAGCGCTTAGCAGCTCTCCGATCAGTTTCTGAGCCTCTATGAAACAGTTGCCGATTTCGGTGTGGTTATAAGTGGGAACCAGTCTGTCTCCGCTTGCAATAAAGCCAAGTGCATTTATTCTGTCTGTAAATGTGCTCAACTCTCCAATTAACTGCCTTAACAGCCCGTATAAAAACCACGGATGAACAAAAGGTTTTTCAATAAGATGGTCAAAAACAGGCATATATCTGTTTACAGTGGAAAGCGCCAGAAGATACCGAATGGATACGCCTGTCATATCTGAGGTTTTTACATCGTGTATTTTATACATTTCAAGCACCCGGCATCTTGATTTAATCTGCTCCTCAATGCTTCTGATGATCTGCATTAATGTATCAGATCCAGATATTGATACTGCAGGCGGAACAAAATCAGTTGAAAGCATAACCTTGTCGCCTGCGAGTTCGAGTTGGGCTATCGGAATCAGCATATAGTCACCAAGTCCCTCAACTTCGGTCTCCCAGAACAATTTCAGAGCATAATTAATAAACCTTGTCATTGCAGGTGCGCCTCCGATATGCAGGTCTTTCACCTCTTCGGGCTGGACATCGGAGATATACCTTGTTGAAATTGAATACATGTCCTGCATATTTTGAACAGACGTTACATTGATTGAAGAAGGGTTCTTTTTTTTGAGACCCAGATAGACCCTGAATGGTTTTTCGCCTGTTGAATCTATATCAATCTTTTGAAATGAACGGGGCTGAATAACGGCATTGCCTGGAAAGGATATGAATGTTCCATCCTGAAAGACAACATCCAGCTGAGAGACCTCAAACAGACGGTTTTGCAGTGCAGGTTCCATAATTTTTAATTTGTTAATACCCCACGGATAAGGGGTCTGCTGCTGCATCAAAAGAGCAAGCACTGCCTGGAAACGCATGTCCATATGCTGGAAATGTTGCGGCTGCAGGAAAAGTCCCTGGTGCCACAAAAGCGGACGCATGTTTTCTGTCATTTGTCTGTCACCTCTCTTATTTCACTTGGTGCAAGAAGAAGGTTTATCTCCAAGGGGTCAACTTCTGCTGTCTTCGTTTTGCGGATGAACCCCCTTTTTTTAGTAGAAGATGTAAATTGAAAAGTTTTGGTTACACTGTTTGGAGCAAGACCGAAGTAACCTGCGACTATGCCGACCCATTTTGCATTTTCAGCCCTGTCCATAGTGAGGGATCTGCTTTCGCCCGGTTCAACAAAAACCTTTTTAACTGCAACAACAGCAGGATCAAAAAGCTCTCCTTCCAGCAGTTTTAAAATACCTGCTTCATATCCGGAAAACCTTTTAAAAGCTGTAATATTTTCAAGCTGATAGATTACAAGCATGACTGTATGGGATTGACTCTTATAGGAATTAAGTTTTTTATCTGCTTCCAGTGATATTGTCAGTCCCTTGGGCTGATAAGACCATGTGACTGCAGGAGGAGGTTTTTTTGAACATGAGGCTGAGAAAAAAAGCATTAAAAAAAGAATCAATAGAAAGCTTTTATTCTGATTGAGCATTTTTTTTGTATCTCATTATTATTAATTATTAAAAAAGACCCTTATATTCTATCGGTCAAAAGCTGATAAGTAAAGCATAAATATTTGGCTTAAAAAGGCCGAATTTTTACCTTTTTTATCCTGGATTAAATAATAGATTATCATAAATCCTATTTTACAATATTGTCAAGGAATTTCAAAAGAAGTTGTATTATAGAGGTTTTGAAATAAAAACAGGCTGATACGCGAAATGCTAACGTTATTACGGATCATATTGGCTGGACAGTATCTATGGATTCTCAAGAAAAATCCGGATGGGGATTGCAGGTGACAGTGATATCCGGAATGAACCTCTTTGAAAAGAAATAAAAAAAGAAGCGGTCAGTTGAAAAACATGCCGCTTCTCTTTTTTGAAATAACAGATTTAAGAAATAATTATTTATGACATGCTGTCACTTAAGGTTCTTCCCTGCTGTTTTTCAATCTTATCCCATATTTCAGGACGTTCTTCCTTTATCCTGTCTGCTTTTTTATGAATCTCTTTCCACATCAAACGCGGTGATTGATACTGGCTCCAGCTTCCATCCATTGTAATGTCGTCAAGCATTGAGAATAGATAGACAACCTCCTCATCGGTATAATAAGGAATAAGGGCATATCCCGATGTAACCTGCATCATTCCATCATCATTGAATTCAAAGGTTTTAAGCCAAGTGTCGGTATATTCCTGAAATCCCGGTTTTCCCTGGAGTTCCTTGTAAAGAGCCTCAGCCGCCCAGTATCCGCAGTTCAAAGCACCCTGCATCTGAACCTCAACAAATGCAGCCGAGTCGCCAAGCATCAAACAATTTCCCTTATAGGGTTGTTTCAACGGAGAATAGGCTTTTGTTGTGCATGAATGGGTGCGTTCAATCTTAGCGTTTTCAAACATATAGGCTACAGGACTTTTCTTTGTGAAATGTTCATACAGATCCCAGGGCATCTGTTTTGCATGTCCAATCAAAATAAGGTCAGCCCACTCAAAATGATCAGCAGGACCCGTCCCGATAAGAGGAGCAAAGTTTGAACCGTAGCAGAGTCCCCAGTATCCACACCACTCCTCAGGACTATAGTCCTTTACATTTGAGAGGTAAACCGCAAGACATAATGCTGCGGCAAAGAAAATCCTGTCTTCATTCATGCCAAGAGACTGCCCTACCTGAGCGCTTGCTCCGTCTGCTGCGATAAGTTTCTTTGCTTTTAATCTGAATTTCTTTCCCTTGCTAACGCATTTAAGGTCAACACCTGAAGGGGTGTCAATTGCGCCATAGCAGGTAGATTCATTTATGTATTCAACGCCAAGTGCAAGCACTTCATCAAGCAACTGTTTCAGAAGTCCTGCCTTATCGTACTTCCATGCAAAGGGACTTCTGTCCGGCCATGCATAATGGGCATTGTGCTTAAGATCTGCCGAATAGTAGTACTTATCCCGAACAGGACAAAGCGGTCCGACATAGTCAACTTCCCATCCGAAATTCTTTGAACGGATCTTGTTTTTGCTTGTTTCAGGCACAAGCCCTTTGCTGTCAAGAGGCTCTCCAGGTTCAACTATTATTGTATCCCCGTTGTATCCTTCGTCAAGGATAATGTGCTCGCTGCAGTATCTTGTAAGTTTCGAAATATCTTTTCTCTTTTCAATAATCACGCATTTAAGCCCCTTTTTAGCAGCCCACTTGGCGGTGTGAAGTCCGCCCGGGCCTGCTCCAACAATTGCAACATCATAAGAAGACATATCTGTATTCCTCCTTGTATTCTTTTTTTTATTATCCTTAACTTATAGCTGCAACAGGACAAAACCTTTCGCAGGTATGACATGCTGTACAGTTCTGAGGATAGAGTTTTGACTTTTTATCGTATCCGCCCCTGTCATCAAGCTCAAGAGCGCCTATAGGGCAATTTTCCATACAACCGCCGCATCCCGTGCATTTGTCTTCATCAATAACCGGATACTGCCTGCAGGAGGGGCAAAGATTGAAAAACGGAGTTAAGAGTCTGTACTGTTTTTCAAGCTTTTCAAGATGAGGTACAGGAGCATAGGGATTGCCGCATTTTGTGCATATTTTGAGTTTATAATCAACCTGCCAGTTGAGTATCTCCCTTTTTGGTCCTTCTTCTTTACACCCTTCCGGGGAGCATGCTGCTGAGGTTTCAAGGTCATTCTTCTTTATTATGCCTGTTGGGCAGATAAACGCGCATGAGCCGCATGCAATGCAGTCTTCTGCAGCAAGATGAAAGGGACTGTCAACTATTTTTTCAGAGCCTTTGCCTGCAAACTGAATTGCACCTGCTTTTACAACTTCATTGCATGCCCGAACACAGAGGCCGCAGAGAATGCAGTATTCATTGTCTTTGCCCCATTCCGCGGGACTGTCCGAAACACCGTATTCAAGTGCGAGTTTCTGAACCGCTTTTACATTTGGACATCTTGCAAGAAGCATTTCAATAATTATTTTTCTTGCTTCAATAACCCTTTTGCTGTCTGTTTCAATCTCAAGCCCCTCCTCTACAGGATAGGTGCAGGAGCTCTCAAGCAGGGTTCTTCCATTGCTTTTTATCTCAACAACACAGAGTCGGCATGCCCCATAAGCCTGAACAGCTTCATTGTAGCAGAGGGTTGGTATTTCTATACCATTTTCACGAGCTGCCTCAAGCACTGTTGAGCCTTCTTTAGCTTTGATCTTCTTTTTATTAACTGTAATTGTTACCATGGATATTTCACCTCTATTTATTTTGAAGTTAATCTCTGTATTTTAACCAATTTTTTTCAGCATCCGCTGCTCAACCTCTTTAGGGAAATGATTTACAGCAGAGATAAAAGGGGTTGCTGCTGTTTTCCCGAGGGCGCAGGAACAGGTGTCATTCATTGCAGAGGACATTCTTTTGACAAGGGCTAAATGTGCTTCTGTTCCTCTGCCCTGTACAAATGAATCAACTATTTCCTGAAGTCTTTTTATCCCTTCCCTGCATGATGTGCATTTGCCGCATGATTCATCAGCAAAGAAATCTGTGAAGAATTTTGACATGTCTATAACATCCACGTCTTCATCCATCACAAGCAAACCGCCTGAGCCGAGCATGGTTCCTGCTTTTGCAAGAGATTCATAATCGAGCTTTACTTTTATTGACTTTGCAGGCAGTATTCCACCAGATGGTCCGCCTGTCTGAAAAGCCTTTATCTTTTTGCCATTTGCCGCTCCGTTGCCAAATGTTTTGATTATCTCTTCAACAGGTGTTCCCAGAGGCACTTCAACCCAGCAGCACTGAGAAACGTTTCCTGAGAGAGCGACAATTTTTGTGCCGGTGCTTTTTGGGGTCCCTATTCCTGCAAACCATTTTCCGCCATGTGTCACAATAAGAGGAATGTTTGAAAGCGTTTCAAGGTTGTTTACAACTGTTGGCATTCCAAACAGCCCTTTTTGAGCCGGATAGGGAGGTCTTGGACGGGGTTCTCCGAAAGAGCCTTCAAGAGAATTGAGCAGGGCTGTTTCTTCACCGCAGACGTAAGCTCCGCCGCCCTGTTTTATTTTTATGGTGAAGGAAAAGCCGCAATCCATGATATTGTTTCCAAGAAACCCTGTTTTTTCAGCCTGCTTTACGGCTTCTTTGACTCTCTGGAGGGCAAGCACATATCTGTCGTTCAGGTAGATATAGCCTTCCTGGGCGCCGATTGCAAAACCTGCAAGCACCATCCCCTCAATTAATGAGTGAGGGTCTGATTCAAGAAAACTTCTGTGCATTCCGATTTCAGGGTCTCCCTCGCTTCCGTTGCAGACAATATATTTTTTTTCGCCTTCTGCGCTTCTGCATGCTTCCCATTTAATACCCGTCGGGAATCCTGCTCCGCCTCTTCCTCTGAGCTTTGATGCTTTAACCTCTCCGAGCACTTTTGCAGGGGTCATTGATGAGAGGGCTTTTGCCAGAGCCTGGTATCCTCCAAGAGCAATATATTCTTCAATGCTCTCAGGAGATATGGTGCCTGAGTTACGGCTGACAAGTTTCATCTGGTTTTTGAAGAATTTTGATTTCCGGTACTCTTCAATATTTTCAAATGCTTTTGTAAGTTTTCCTTTGCTGTATTTTACAGGCTCTGAACACACAGCCTGTTTTTCCTCGTCGTGTCTCAGAAGGGCAATGTTTTCGACAACCTTGCCTGAAGCTGCTGCTGCTACAATTTCCGCCACATTATCAACACTGACTTTTCCGTAGGTGATTCTTGGTTTGCCAGGGCTTATCACTTCAACTACAGGTTCGGCAAAACACATGCCGTTGCAGCCAACAGAAACAATTTCAGCTTTTACTTTCTGTTTCTTAATTTCATATTTCAAAGCCTCTGCAATTTTATCAGCTCCTTTTGACTTGCCGCATGTTGCCGAACCTATGGTTATTCTCGGCTTGTCTGGAGAGAGCAGGGCAATTGAGTCTTTTCTAATTTTTGTAAGATCTTCAGGTTTTTTTATTTTCATAGTCCCTATTCTCCTATTGATTAAAGATTTCAGTCAATTTTGCCTCTGCATCAGCTCCGCTGTAGACCTCGCCGTCAATATTAACAGCAGGTGATAAATCGCAGCATCCAATACAGCGTGCCTTTTCAACAGTAACATTTTTGCCGTTGCCTGCAGTCTTTTCATCAATCATTTTAATCAGATTACTGCTGCCTTTGACATGACATCCAGTGCCGTTACAGACCGTTATTACATGTTTCCCGGGTTCTGTAAGTCTGAAGGCATTGTAGGATGTTACAAGGCGGTAGAGGGTGCTTAAGAAAACCCATTTTTTCTGGCTGATAACCACCAAAGCTTCTTTGGGAATATATCCAAACTGTTCCTGAACTGCATGAAGGATTGTAATAAGGGTTTCATCGCCGCCTGGGTTTGCATCTATTATATCCTCCACCTTTGTAATATCAACTCCGCCCATGGTTGCAAAAGCCTTGAGTATGTTGGTCTTGAAAGGGTCGGGAACTATCTCTTTTACTATTGACACAACATGTTCTTCCCTTGCTGCTCCGCCCTGGGCTTTCTGGGTTAATATCTGCATAAGTTTTCCCCTGAAGACCTCGCGCATCATCTCAGGAACTTCCTGAAGCATTCTCTCAAACATTGCCTCGCTGTTGCCGTCCCATCCAGCGACAGTAGCTGAAGGGGCATCATCTTTCTTTTCACCCTCCTGTTTTATTCCAAGAGCAGCCATAAGAGCGCTTCTCTGGGGTTCAGGCAGGTCTTCGGTTACAAAACTCTTAACAAGTTCTGCACTTACAGGCTCACCTGCTACTTTTCCTGCAAGCATCTGTAAAAGTTTAGGCTTGATTGCCTCCCTCATAGCTTCAGGAACAGCGGCAATAAGCTTATCGAACATCTTCTTACCATCTGGTAACCATTTTATATCTGACATCTTTACTATCTCCTTTTTCAGGATTATATACGTTTGTTTTTATTGACAGGGTTGCTTTTAATATACTTCGCCTGTAGTCTCAAAAGTGTAGGCAAGCTGACTTTTCAATATTTCATCAAGCTTTGCATACTCTTTCTCAACAATGCTTTCAGCCTTCTGGATCTTTTTTTCATCAAGAGAATCAAATCTTCCCTGAGCTTTTAAATATTGGCTTACAGGGATAGGTTTCATTGTTTTAATGGTCTGATTATAGTGTCCGCTGGCAATCTCATAGAGTGGGAAGACAAGGGATTCAACTGCCCAGAACCCCACTTTTACGGTGTTTTCACACTCAAACTTCCATCCTTCCGGACAGGGGCAAAGGATGTGAAGATAAGCTTTGCCTTCTGTTTCCATAGCTCTTTGAGCCTTTTCATAAAGGTCAAAAGGATAGCTTGGGCAGGCTGTGGCAACATATTTGAATCCTTTAGCAGCAGCTATTCCGGGGAGTTTCTTGTTCAGGGATCCTTCAAGTTTCTCTCCGGCTTCATTGTCAAGGCATATAAGAAGTTCGGTTTTTCCCTCTTTGATCTTGAGAAACGATGCACTGGTTTTAACCCCAAGAAGATCTGCTCCTGAAGCCTCTTCCCATACAGCCTTTGTTATAGATTTTTCTACTGCCTTGTAAATGTGTCTTACTGCAAGTGCAAGACCGCATCCAGGGCAGGCATTGTTTAATTTTGGATCAAAATATTCTTTGCAGGGTAAAAAATTGGGAGCATATAAACTGAATTTATCCATAGACTATTCCTCCTCTACCATGCTGATAACGCCGAACCAGCACTCTCGATGGCAAATGCCGCAGCCTTTGCATTTAGTTTTTTCAACATCAAAAAAACCGTCAGTTTCTCTGAATACCGCCCCGTCAGGACAATACAGATAACATATTCCACATCTTATGCATCTGTCCTTGTCCCACTCAGGAAGCGCTTTAACCTTCTGACCGGGCTTAAAGGGCTCAGCCTTGCCCGATTCAATGAGCGAACAATGAATCATTTTTTTGGAAAATTTTGCGGTCTGTTCCAAGACTCTTCTCCTTTCAAATAGTTTGTTGCTAAGTTTATTACACAGTTAGAGTTGTTGTATCATTTGACGGTAAAGAAAAAGCTACACTTCTTCAGGTGCTTTGAGTGGACAGACTTTTACGCATGTTTTGCATTCAAGACATAAAGGATTGTCTATAAATGCTCGATCTTTAACAAAACGAATTGCAGCCCTGGGGCAGAGATCAACACATCCACCGCAGCCCACACACTTTTCTCTGTTAATTCTTACCATTTTGAAACCTCCTTTTAATTTTCATTAAATTAATTAATAAATCGATAAAAAAGTAGATAAATTTAAGTTCTGTATAAATATTTCCTAACAGCAGTTAAATGTTAGATGCCTAACTTTTTGCAAACAATTATTTTCTTTCTTTTAGCAATTTATGTCAAGTTATAAATTAGTTTTTCATGCTGTTAAACTAATAAGCAGAGTCAGAAACAGTAAAAATGCGCCGCTTGAATTCCGGCTTCGGGTTAATAGGTTCCTAATAAACTACTAAAAAATACTAAAATAACAGGACTGTATTGTATTTAGAGTAATCAGTCTTTTTTTACCCTTCCAAATACCCTTACTGAAAGGGTTTTCTCTTCTTTGTCGTCTGTTTCTATCACCAGTTCCCCTCTTAGAACATCAGTCTGGATGTTCTTTTTTGTCTTTATGTGAATCTCGTAGTGTCTGTTCTTTTCTATGGTTTTAATATCTGTTAGAATATCAGGTATATTTGAAGAGACTTTTTCTATTTTGAAAGTATTGTCGGACTGTGATTTTACATCTATTTTTCTTGATATTTCCTGTCCTTTCTCAAAAATACCAAAAGAGAGATTCCTCGGAGTCACCAGAATTTTGCCAGTGATGAGTCCGAAAACATTTACCATTATCTGGGGGACCTTTTGGTGGTCTGTTGTTATTATTATCCTGTCGCTGAACCTGCCAACAGGAATATCATTTTTCAAGGTAACCTTTATTTTCTGGTCAGGCTCGTTTTCAAAACCCTTATCTGATGTTTCAACATATAGATAGTTTTTGAGCCTTGTATCAACAGAGGTTATCTTTGCAGCGTCTTTATCTTTGCCTGTAAGAGAGATATATTGTTCAACAGGGCTTCCCTTTTGAATACTGCCGAGGTTTAGAGATGTAGGAGAAGCTGCCAGAATCACTGCTACATCAGCACTTACAGTAAGGCGGATTTTTGGATTTTCAGGATCGTTTGTTATTACTGTTACCTTTTCCTGCCTTGTTCTTTGTCTTGATCCAACATTGAACTTAATTTCAATTTTCCCTTCCCCGCCCGGGGGAATCTCTCTGTCTGTTGACAGAGCTGCTGTGCAGCCTCAACCGGATTTAATATCTTCAATTATGAGAGTTGAACTGCCTTTATTTTCAAATAAAAAAGAATGTTTTAACATTGTATTTTGAAGTGTTTCACCGAAATTATGGAATGTTTCAGCAAAAGATATCCGGGGTTGGGCTTGAGAGAAAGCAGTGTGTGGATACAGAAAAAGAACAAACAGAAAGATGGAAACAATATTTCTTTTCATGGTATGGAGCCTCAAAAATAAAAAAATATATGTACATCAATTTTAATTTATATCACAATATGAAAATACATACAAATATATTCTTAAAAAGCTCTTCAGCAAAAAATCAGTTGTAAAAACCCGGTAAAGTCTGAATTTGGGGTGTTGATTATTAGCTAAACAGATGCAATGTGGATATGAATAAAATTATAAAAATTTTTCTGGAGGAAACATATAAAAATTACCACCGCAGGGAATATGTTGATCCGGATCCGCTTCAGTTCCTGTATAGGTTTGATGACATAAGAGACAGGGAGATAGCAGCCCTTACTGCATCATGTCTGGCATACGGGAGGGTTCAGCAGATTATTAAGAGTGTGGCTTTGATAATTGATTTTATGAAACCTTCCCCGTATCTGTTTGTAAAAAATATTTCACAGGGCAGGGCGGAAGCTTTTTTTTCAGCTTTCCAGCACAGATTTACAACCGGAGCCCAGTTTTTGCTTTTTCTAAATGCAGTCAGCAAGGCTGTTGAAGCTTATGGAAGTCTTAATAAATGTTTTCTTTCCGGAATGAGCAGTGAGGATAAAACATCAGTAAACGGGCTAATAGCCTTTGTTGATAAGATTCAGGGTTATGCTCCATATCTTGGAAGCCATCTTATCCCTTCAGCCAGGAAGGGAAGCGCATGTAAAAGGCTCAATCTTTTCTTAAGGTGGATGGTAAGAAGAGACGGGGTGGATCCCGGAGGATGGAAAGGTGTTAAACCCGCTCAGCTTATCATTCCTCTTGACACTCATATATTTAAGATAGGGCGGGCTTTCGGATTTACCAGAAGAAAACAGCCTGATTTGAAAGCAGCGATTGAAATTACCAATGGTTTCAGCCTTTACTGTCCCGAAGACCCTCTGCGATATGATTTTTCCCTTACCAGGTTTGGAATAAGACAGGAGCTTGACATGAAAGAATTTCTGATAAAGGTGAAAGGGCTAAGCGGATCAAAAAAAGCCCCGAAATGATAACATTTCAGGGCTTTTAATCTGTCCGAATGCGCCGTCCAATTATTGGCAATAAATCTCTTTTTTAAATATTTGCCCAACCAAGGGTTGCTTTAACCAATGGGCATTTAAAGGATTTTATGTTAGATTTTGCTCAACTCATTGAAAACAAACGCCTCAGACTTTTAGGTTTCTGCTATATGCTATATCTGAATATGCATTGAACGTGCCAGATCTCATAAAACTCTTTTTAACATGCTTTAGCTTTTTTAATTGTTGTATTTTATTTATGTTTTTGTTTTTTAACGGCATGTTTCGTGGTTCTGTTATGCGGAAACATAGGGTTGTGAAATGGTCAAAATGCAAACAGAGTGATAAAAAAGTGTCAAAAAAACCATAACAGAGAGGCTGATAAGACGATAATTGGGCAGGTTTCAATGAAAAACAGAAAACAAAAAACAGTAACATTAACCATAATAATTGAAAAATCATGAAAAAACTTTATTTTTGTGATAGAATATTGGACAAATTGCAGTTTTAAATTCACGGAAAAACCGTTGCTAAAATGAGGCAATTTTTTATGAATGTAGATTATTATGCAAAAATTGTTTTATTGACATGTGTGTTGACGGCTTTTGCTGTATTTAACTGTTATGCGGAAAAGGATGAAAAGCTGAACTACGGCATATCAGTCGAATATGGCGTTATATGTCGTTCCGTTGTTGACAGGGTGCCCGTATCAACAGGAAATGTATTTCCAAACGATGTTGAAAAACTCTACTGTTTTACACACATCAGAGGGGTTAAGGAACCTTCAGAGGTTGTCCATCAGTGGATTTATGAGGGGGAGATGGTTTTCCAAATAAGACTTCCTGTGCTTTCACCTAGTTGGAGGACATACAGTGCCAAGAAAATTCTGCCGCATCAGACAGGTGAGTGGAAGGTGGAAATTATTTCACAAAGCGGTGTTCTTCTGCAGCAGATTTTATTTACTGTGCATGGAGAATAAAAATCCCCGGGCTTCAATAAACATGATGCAAGGATAAACAAAAAAAAGCTCTCAGCAGGTAGAGGCCAGGATCAGCAAAAGCAGAAAGAGGAGCTTTCAGGATTTTTTTAATCCGTCAAGAGCTGGGTTTAACAGCTTAAACTATTAAAGGAGGCGATTTTGAAAGGTATTATACTTGCCGGTGGTTCCGGAACCAGGCTTTACCCTGTAACACTTTCTGTCAGCAAACAGCTTCTTCCGGTATATGACAAGCCCTTGATTTATTATCCTCTTTCAATCCTTATGCTTTCAGGTATCAGGGATATTCTAATTATATCAACCCCTTCAGACCTGCCCAAGTTTGAGGCACTTTTGGGTGATGGCAGCCGGCTTGGGTTGAGCTTTTCATATCTTGAGCAATCAAGACCCGAAGGTATTGCCCAGGCATTTATCATCGGAAAGAAATTTGTTGAAAACAGTAATGTGTGCCTGATTCTGGGTGATAATATATTTTATGGACATGGACTTCCTGCTGTTTTAAGAAGAACTGCCTCTGAGTTAAAAGAAGGGGCGGTGATTTTCGGGTACCCTGTCAAAGACCCTGAACGTTATGGTGTTGTATATCACGATAAAAATGGAAGGGTTGTTGATATAAAAGAGAAACCTGAAAACTCAAAGTCAAGGTTTGCCGTGCCGGGGATTTATTTCTATGATAAAGGTGTGGTTGGGATAGCAGAAAACCTTAAGCCATCATCAAGGGGTGAGCTTGAAATAACAGATGTAAACCTTGAGTATTTAAAAAAAGGAAAGTTAAGGGTTGAGCTTCTCGGAAGGGGTATTTCCTGGCTTGATACAGGAACACATGAATCCCTGCAGCAGGCCTCAAGCTATGTTCATGCAATAGAAGCAAGACAGGGCCTTAAAATATCGTGCATAGAAGAGATAGCATACAGGCTTGGATATATTGACAACCACCAGTTTTCAGAGCTTGCCGAGACAATGGGCAGCAGTTCTTACGGTGAATATCTTAAAGATATATTAAAAGAAGAGAACGAGGCCTGCCATGTCTCTTAGAATTGTAAAAACCGATATACCGGACGTACTGATAGTTGAGCCGGATGTGTTTGGAGATGAAAGAGGTTTTTTTAAAGAGGTCTATCATGAAAAAAAATACATATCGGCTGGAATAAGGGCAAGGTTTAATCAGGATAACCATTCAAGATCAGTAAAAGGTGTGCTGAGAGGACTTCACTATCAGCTTAAAAATCCCCAGGCAAAACTTGTTTTTGTGCTCAAGGGATCTGTCTTTGATGTTGCGGTTGATATCAGGCTGGGTTCTCCCTGGTTTGGAAAATGGACAGGAACTGTTTTAACTCAGGACAATCACAGACAGATGTTCATTCCGGAGGGATTTGCGCACGGTTTTTGTGTTCTGGGAGAAACAGCGGATTTTATTTATAAATGCAGCAGTTTTTTTGATCCGGATGATGACAGGGGGATTCTCTGGTCTGATCCGCAAATTGATATTAATTGGAATGTTCACAACCCTGTTGTTTCAGAAAAAGACAGGGCACTTCCATTGCTTTGTGATGTGCCCGAAGAATTCCTGCCGGTATATGAAAGTCTATAGTTGGAGCTGTCGGCTGGTAAGCTGATAAGAAAAGGGTATTGCAGTTATCAGCAAAACACCAAGATGCGTTTAAGAAGAGAGCACTTAGTTTTTTCTGACATTAATTCATCACAACCGGAATGTTTTTTTAACACTTTATAATTTTTATCAAGATGTAAAAAAAATGGCGGTTAATGTTTTTTTAAAAGATGAGAGTTTTAAGGACGGAACAGTATCCCGAGACATAATTTCAAAACTCGAAGCAAGGATTGGTGAACTTGAGAAAGTAGAGGAAAGGCTCAGGGAGTCAAAAAAGATCTACCGGGCTGTTTTTGAAAATACCGGAACTGCGACCATAATTATTGAAAACGATATGACAATATCACTTGTCAACGCTGAATTTGAAAAACTCTCAGGCTATTCCAAAAACGAGATTGAAGGCAGGATGGCTTTTACGCGGTTTATCGCTGAAGAGAGTCTTGACATGATGAAAAAATATCATAGACTGCGCAGGGATAAACCGGATGAAGCTCCAAGGAATTATGAATTTTGTTTTGTCAACAGAGATGGTATAAAGAAGACCATCTATCTGACAATAGGATTGATAGCAGGAACGTTCCAAAGTGTTGCATCATTTCTTGATGTGACAAGTGCCAAGAAAACCCAGTCTGCTCTGGTTGAGAGCGAGAAAAGGTTCAGGGAACTGGTTGAAAATTCACTCACAGGTGTTCTAATTATACAGGGGCAAAGAATTGTTTATCAAAACCCTGAACAGCAGAGACTTTTCAATTTCATGCCGGCGGATTTTAAAAAAATTGAATTCAAGAACATTTACCCTGATGACATTTTGAAAGTCAGGGCTTTTTATGACAGTATAATTTCACGGAATACAAGACGCCTCGACTGTGATTTCAGGTTTTATCCTCCCGGTAAGCAGGGAAGCAGATCCGCGTTAAAGTGGGTATATTGCAGGGCAAGCATAATAGACTTTCGCGGTGAAGAAGCAATTCTTATAAACATGATGGATACCACAAAAGCAAAGAACCTGGAACATCTTCTAACAATAAAGGACAAGATGGCATCACTCGGGCATATTGCTGCAGGAATTGCACATGAGATTCGAAATCCCCTCTCCGGAATAAACATTTTTCTGGATAATATCAAAGAAAATTTCAATGACCCTTCAGCATCTGAGGATATGACCAGGCTGATTGGACAGGCACAGGAAGCTGCAAACAGGATTGAGTCTGTGATAAAAAAAGTTCTTGATTTTTCAAGGCCAGGGCAGCTCAAACTTGAATATTGCGATATTAAAAAACCTATAAACGGAGCTGTTGAACTTTCTTCTGCCTCGCTCAAAGCCTATAAAATTATGTTTAAAAAAACAGTTCAGGAAAACCTTCCACTTGTTTTACTTGATAGTCAGCTAATAGAGCAGGTTCTTCTTAATCTTATTACGAATGCAGCGGAGGCTATGAAGGATAAATCAAGGCAGTGTATTATAGAATTGAAGGTTTCTGAACAATCAGGATTTGTTGTGATAAATGTTTCAGATTCAGGAATGGGTATCTCTGATGATATTAAAAAAGAGATATTTGATCCCTTCTTCTCAACTAAACAGTATGGCTCAGGAATCGGACTTTCTATCTGTCAGAGGATTATTACAGACCATTCAGGGACAATAGAAGCTGAAAAATCACCCCTTGGCGGAGCCTGTTTTACAATAAAGCTTCCAGTTAATAAACCGGAGCTCTCATAATGATTTATTCCGTATACATTGTCGATGATGATAGTGCCATAAGACAGGGTGTTTCCTATGGCTTGGGCAAATTATATGATGTAAAAAGTTTTGAAGATGCTGAAAGCGCTCTGAGGACTATCGGCAAGGATATGCCGGATCTTGTTCTCCTTGATATAGGTCTTCCCGGAATTAGCGGGCTTGAAGCCTTGAAACAGATAAAAAGTCTTTCCCCTCATACACTTGTAATAATGTTTACAGCATGGGATGAAATTGATACTGTAGTCTCAGCCATGAAAGACGGGGCTTATGATTATATATTAAAACCCCTGCACATGGATACTCTCAGGACTTCAGTTAAAAATGCCCTCGAAGCTGTAAAGATGCGCAAGGAAATAGAGTTGCTGCAGGAAGCATTTTTTAATGAGAACCTGCCATGTTTTATAGCTGAAAGCAAGAGCATACAGAATGTGATGGGGTTTGTTGAAAAGGTTGCAAAAAGCGCTGACACGCCTGTAATAATTGTAGGTGAAACAGGAACGGGTAAGGAACTTATAGCAGGGGCTATACACTACAAAAGTCCAAATTACAGGGGGCCCTTCATCTGCATAAACTGTGCAGCCATTCCAAAGGAAATAATTGAAAGCGAGCTTTTCGGTTATGAAAAAGGGGCATTCAGCGGAGCAAATCCGGCAGGGAAAGCAGGACTTGTTGAACAGGCAGAAGGCGGAACTCTGTTTCTGGACGAAGTGGGGGATTTAAGCCTTCCTGCCCAGGCAAAGCTTCTGCGATTTATTGAAGAGGGTGAATTTTACCGTGTCGGGGGCACTAAAAAGCATAAAGTGAGATCAAGAATTGTATCTGCAACAAACAAGGATATGGACGAACTTATTCAAAATGGTCTTTTCAGAGAGGATTTATATTACAGGCTTGCAGTTATAAAGATAGAGGTTCCTTCACTGAATGAGCGCAGGGAAGATATAATACCTATTGCAGAGCATTTTCTGCTGGAATACAACAGCAAGTTTAATAAAAACTTTTCTTCTATTTCACCTGAGGCAAAAGGGTTTCTGGTTAATCATCAGTGGAAGGGCAATATAAGGGAACTTAGAAATATGATAGAAAGAGGTGTTCTTACTGGTATGGGAAGCAGTCTGCTGGTATCTCACATGGGAGTAGACAGCAGGAGCCGTGTGGAAAAGGAACAAACCAATGAAATCAGCAATGATATATTTCCACCGCTGCCCGAAGAAGGTATAGACCTTGCCGCACTTGAAGAGCATTATATCAGGGAAGCCTACAAAAGAGCAGGAGGTAATGAAGTTAAGGCTGCAAAACTTTTAAATACAACATATTATTCCTTCCGTTACAAAAGGAAAAAATTTGTTGAACCTCTCGATGTGGAGGGGATTTAACGGTCAGGACCATTTGCTTCGACTTGAGTTGTTATTTTATGGAAAACAGCACAATGAAAACAAAGCTTTTAAAAACAGGGGTAAAAATCCTTAGCTCAGATGATGATTTTACTGAGGTTTTTACAGGAAAGAAGACTTGTGAACCGAGTTTTGCAGATATGGTTGAAAAAAGTTTATCTGAAAAAGACATCAGTTCTCTTTTAAAAGATAAAGCAGGTAATGATAAACCTAAACAGAGAATTTCAGAAAAAATAAAAACATATCCTCCTCAGGCAGAGATAGATCTGCACGGATGCACAGCATTGGAAGCAGAAGAAGAAACAAAGGTGTTTATCCGGAGGGCGTTAAACTCAGGTTTTAAGGCAGTGAAAATTATAGTGGGCAAGGGAATTCATTCTGCAGGAAGACCTGTTGTAAAAGAAGTGGTTGAAAGGGCTGTGGTTGCTTGCAAAAAGGAAAAAACAGTTTCAACTTTTATCTGGGAGAAGGAGAGCAAGACAAAAAGCGGAGCTGTTATTGTTTACCTGCCTTAAAAAGGCAATATAGCTGATGGCTGTAAACCCTGAATGGATTAAATCATTACGGCAAACTCAAACGCTGACACGCAGTTAATGCCAATATAAAAAGAATTGTTTTTTTTCTCAGAATCTGATATTGTTAGCATATAATAAATATAATCGCCCATACTTTTTTTGTATTGTCAGCAGAGGGGATATTTAGCGTACAAAACATTTTATCCTTTTTTAAATGTTTTTATAATAAACGGAGGGAATATAAAATATGTTTAAAACAGGGGATATGGCGGTTTATCCTGCACATGGTGTGGGGATTATTGAAGCAATTGAGGAAAAAGAGGTATCTGGTAAAAAACAGACTTTTTATATCCTCAGAGTAACAGGCAATGGTATGACTATAATGATACCGACAGTAAATGCAATGGATACAGGGTTAAGACAGATTGTTTCTTCCGATGATATTGATCAGATTTTTGATCTGTTGAAATCAAGAAAAGATCTGCCCGTGGAGTATCATCCATGGAACAGGCGCTACAAAGAGTACATGGAAAAAATAAAAACAGGATCACTCATGGAGGTTGCTTTGGTATTGAAAGAACTTTTTCTTTTGAAACTGGAAAAAAGCCTTTCATTCGGTGAGAAAAGAATGCTCGAGATAGCAAAGAATCTTATCGTAAAAGAGATTTCAGTAGCAATGAGTGTTGCAGAGCATGTTGTTGAAGATGACATTGAGCAGATATTTGTATAAACCATCCTGTAAGAGTTAATAGCCCTTTGCAGGGTTGAGCAAGACCTTAAAAACCCTAAACAACGGGTGCCATAATCCAATATGTCCGTCTCCGTAATTATTCCCGCCGCAGGAAGCGGCACAAGAATGAAACACTGCCGTAAAAAACCATATATACTTCTTAATGGTGAACCAATACTTAACCATACACTGAGAAGAATAGGCGGTGTCTCTGGTATATCTCAAATAATAATAACAGTGCATGCCGGAGAAGAACGGTTCTGTGAAAACAATATTTTGCAGGGGCTTTCATTGTCCTGTCCGATAAGGGTTGTTGCCGGTGGAGCTGCAAGGCAGGATTCTGTCCGCAACGCACTTTCATATTTGAACGAAGATGCCAAATATGTTCTTATACATGACGGAGCAAGACCTTTGATTCCTGAAACATTGGTTCAGGAGGTAATAAGTGAGACTGTCAAGAAAAAAGCGGTTACTGTGGCTGTGCCGGTGAAGGATACAATTACTTCTGTAAGTCTTGAAACCAGTAGGCTGGAGCGTGTTCTGCCCCGTGAAACTATTTATGCGGTTCAAACACCGCAGTGTTTTGAAAAAGCGCTTATACTGGATGCACACCGGAAGGCGCTGAATGACAGATACTACGGAACAGATGATGCATCTCTTGTCATGCGTATGGGGGTTGATGTGTTTGTGGTTAAAGGTGTATATGATAATATAAAGATAACAACCCCTGAGGATCTTTTGATCGCAGAGGCAATACTTGAAAGGCACAACAAATGCGAGTAGGTATTGGCTATGATGCACACCGTCTGGTTGAAGGCAGGACTCTGGTGTTGGGTGGGGTTGAAATTCCCCATAGCAAGGGACTTCTTGGGCACTCGGATGCTGATGTTCTTGTCCATGCTATATGTGATGCCGTGCTGGGTGCGGTCGGGAAAGGTGATATAGGAGCTCATTTCCCTGATACGGATGGACGGTTCAAGGGGATTTTAAGTCTTAAACTTCTTGATGCAGTTTCAGAAACTGCCCTAAAGAACGGCTTTAAATGCGCAAATGTTGATTCAGCGGTTGTTGCCCAGCAACCCAAACTTGCGCCCTATATTGAACAGATGAAAAACAATATTGCTGCTTGTCTTAAAATCCCTGTTGAGGATGTCAATATCAAAGCAACCACTACTGAAGGGATGGGTTTTGAAGGAAGACAGGAGGGAATTTCAGCACAGGCGGTGGTGTTGATGGTAAAGACAGGCTATAGGTTATAGGAAAAGCAAAGCATGTTTAGCAGCGTAATTGGCACTGGTTCGCAGAAAATCCATGATAGCTGTTGGCTGCTGAACAAAATAAGTGTACAGGGATAAGGGGATCGGCTATCAGCAAAGGAGTAAAGCAAAAACCGCTTTGGATAATATTATTGCAGGTTGTAAAGTGCTATTATGAACTGTATTTTAAAATACAACAAACATATTAGAGAATTGAGATGGGTTTAAGAATTTATAATACGATTGCAAGAAAGAAAGAGGAATTTGTGCCTGTTGTGCCAGGCAGAGTCGGGCTTTATGCCTGCGGGGTAACTGTCTATGATTTTTCCCATATCGGGCATGCAAGAGCGATGGTGGTTTTTGATGTTATCCAGCGTTATCTAAAATATTCTGGCTATGAGGTTCTGTTTGTAAGAAATCATACCGATATTGACGACAAGATAATAAACAGGGCAAATGAAGAGAAGGTCGCCTTTAATGTTATATCAGAGCGATTTATTGATGAGTTTGAAAAGGATATGTCAGCTCTTGGTACTGAACCTCCGGCATATTCTCCAAAGGCAACAGAACATATTGCAGAGATGCTGTCAATGATAAAGACCCTTATTGATAAAGGACATGCATATAATGTTGACGGTGATGTCTATTTTGATGTGTCAAGTTTTCCTGAATATGGAAAACTTTCAGGCAAGAGAACAGAAGATCTTCTTTCCGGAGCAAGGATTGCTGTTGATGAAAGGAAGAAAAGTCCGCTTGATTTTGCTCTCTGGAAAAAAAGCAGGGAAGGTGAACCGTTCTGGGAAAGTCCATGGGGAAAAGGCAGGCCGGGTTGGCATATCGAGTGTTCTGTAATGAGTCAGAAATATCTGGGCGATACCTTTGACATACACGGCGGAGGTATGGATCTTATTTTTCCACACCATGAGAATGAGATAGCACAGTCGGAATGTTCAACAGGAAAAACTTTCGCCAATTACTGGATGCACAATGGATTTGTAAATATAAACAGCGAAAAGATGTCAAAATCGCTGAAGAATTTCCTTACTATCAGAGAGGTGCTTAAAGACTGGCATCCGGAAGTGGTAAGGCTTTTTCTTATTTCAAGCCATTACAGAAGCCCTCTTGATTTCTCGGATCAGAATCTTACAGAAGCCAAAACAGGGCTGGACAGGTTTTATGCGCTTCTCTCTGATATTAATAATGAGCAGTTTGTATCTGAAAATGTTTCGGAACAGGAAAACCTGAAAAAAGAGCTTGACCAGTTTCCTGAAAAATTCAGAAGTGCAATGGATGATGATTTTAACACTGCTGCTGCTTTAGGGCATCTCTATTCGGTACTCAGGGGGCTGAATGCTGTTTTTGACAGATGCAGAAAGGATTCATCCTTCAAAGTCTCTCCGGCACTGATTACAAAAGCAGAAAATGTTTTCAGTGTTGCGGGCGGTGTGCTGGGGCTTTTTAATGAAAACCCGCAGGATTATTTTGAAAAACAGAGAAAAACAGGTGTTGAATCAAAAGGAATCAGTCCGGCAGAGATAGAGGATTTAATCACACTGCGTCAAGAAGCGCGAAGTGAAAAGAACTGGGCAGAGGCTGACAGAATAAGAGATCTGCTTCTTGAAAAAGGAATTGTGCTGAAAGATACCCCGCAGGGAACAGAGTGGAGCAGTTTGTAAGGGCAGGAGTCAGAAGTGATCCGTAGGTTGGGTTGAGCGCAGTGAAACCCGACATAAAGCGATAACGATAACGAAGGGTTTTGATTTTTTCTACGAGCTACATTGCTAACCTATAATATGCAGTTTCAGTTAACATCCCAATATAAGCCTAAAGGAGATCAGCCTCAGGCAATTAAATCTCTTGTTAAGGGTATAAAAGCAGGCTCAAAACATCAGGTTCTGCTCGGCGTAACAGGGTCCGGAAAAACATTCACGATGGCAAATGTAATTCAGCAGGTACAGAAACCGACCCTTGTGCTTGCACCCAACAAAACCCTTGCAGCCCAGCTTTATAGCGAGTTTAAGGAGCTGTTCCCCAATAACGCTGTTGAATACTTTGTGAGCTATTACGACTATTACCAGCCTGAGGCTTATCTTCCAACCACAGATACCTACATTGAAAAAGACTCTTCAATTAATGATGAGATAGACAGACTTCGGCACTCTGCAACAGCATCCCTTCTGCAGAGAAGGGATGTTATAGTTATTGCAAGCGTATCCTGCATTTATGCTCTTGGCTCTCCCCTTGAATACAGCCACATGCTTCTGCTTATAAAAGACCGGTCAGATATGCTGCGAGATGATTTGCTTAAAAGTCTGGTTGATATACAGTATGAAAGAAAAGATCTTGATTTTCACAGGGGGACCTTCAGGGTAAGGGGGGATGTGGTTGAAATATTTCCTTCCTATGAAGAAAAAAAAGCGGTGCGTGTCGAGTTTTTCGGTGACACAATAGAATCAATCAGTGAGATTGATTATCTTACAGGCAGGACTATTCGCAGGGTAGGGCATCTGCATGTCTATCCAAACAGCCATTATGTATCAAGCGCCGAAAACATGAAGCGGGCTATTGAAGATATTAAAACAGAGCTGAAGGAGAGAATAGAGGTTTTTGAAAAAAATAGAAAGTTTATTGAACAACAGCGGATACGGGAGCGGACTAATTTTGATATTGAGATGATGGAAACGATGGGTTTCTGCAGCGGCATAGAAAACTACTCAAGGCATCTTGATGGCAGAAAAGAAGGCGAAGCGCCTTCGGTGCTTCTGAACTATTTCCCCGATGACTATCTTATCATGGTTGATGAGAGCCACATTTCTGTCCCTCAGATAAGGGGGATGTATAACGGAGACCGGTCACGGAAAAATACTCTTGTAGAGTTCGGGTTCAGACTGCCGTCAGCCCTTGACAACAGGCCCTTAAGATTTGAAGAGTTTGAGAAACTTGTACCCCAGGCGGTTTATGTTTCAGCAACACCAGGTGATTATGAGATTGAAAAATCATCAGGCAATATTGTTGAACAGCTTATACGACCCACCGGTCTTATTGACCCTGCTGTTGAGGTAAGACCGGTCAAGGGGCAGATAGATGATCTTCTCGGAGAAATTAGAATTCAGGTCGAGAAGGGTGAGAGAACCCTTGTGACTACGCTTACCAAAAGAATGGCTGAAGACCTGACTGAATATTTCAGGGAGCTTGGCGTGAAGGTGGAGTATCTGCATTCAGAGATTGATACACTGCAAAGGGTGGAGGTTATCAGAAATCTGAGGCTCGGCTTATTTGATGTTCTGGTGGGGATTAATCTGCTCAGGGAGGGGCTTGATCTTCCTGAAGTATCGCTTGTCGCGATACTTGACGCTGACAAGGAGGGTTTTTTAAGGTCTGAAAGGTCTCTTATCCAGACTTGCGGCAGGGCTGCAAGAAATGTTGCGGGCAGGGTAATCCTGTATGCTGACAGGATGACAAGAAGCATTGAAGCAACCATCAATGAAGCAAACAGAAGAAGGGGGATACAGAAGGCATATAACAGGGAGAACAGTATAACCCCTGAATCAATAGTTAAGAATATTACAAATATCCTTTCCACTGTTTATGAAAAAGACTATCTTACAATTCCTGTGGCTGCTGAGGATACAGCAGGGTATAAATCTGTAAAGGAAATGGATAAGCAGATTAAAAAACTGAAAAAAGAGATGAAGGTTGCGGCACAGAATCTCGATTTTGAAAAGGCAGCCATGATAAGGGATCAGCTCTATGCTATTGAGCGGGCGGAGATTAAACTTTAGAGCAAAGATATTCTAACCTGAATTGAGCTCTTTTTAGATCCTATTTTGCAATAGTAGCAATTCTTGCCCTGACAGGTATATTTTCTGAATGCAGCCCAGGTTTCTGTCCATGCAAATCAAACTCCAGATTAACATCAGGCCTGAATATCAGACAATGGGTGGAGCCTCCAAAGTGAAACATTCCAAGCTGGTCGCCTTTCTTCACGCGCTGTCCTTCATAAACCGTGATTTCATTTGAGGAGACCTCTGCCATGCCTACAAACATACAGCACATCAATCCAATATCAGGGTTATCAGCTTCTATAAATATAAGGGCCCTTGCCGCCACCTGGGTTATATACCCCTGTGATTCATTAGGACCTGAAGGATCAAACCCTTCTGATAATGCCTCAGCATAATAAGAACCATCCACCAGTCTTGTTTTTATAATTCTGCCGCTTACAGGACTGTGCCACCGGTGATAACTTAAAGCACTCAGGAAAGCCTGATATATTGTGCCGCCGATAAACTCTTTAACGAAAGGATCCCCGTCCATCATATGGTAAAGAGAATAAGGCTGTGCTTTTATCCAGAATTTATCCCGAAGATTTACGTTTTTTGCAATTCTGTATGGTGCAGATTCACAGGCGTTGGCGATAACAGAATTATCATCAGGGTTTGCCACCGGACGTCTTCCTTCCCTGAACCTGCGGGTGAAAAAATCATCCCATGACGAAAACCCGTAGAAGGGCAGTTCAGGGCTGCACTCAAAATCTTCAATAAAAGCGGGCATTGCCTTTTTAGCATCCCTTCCAAACCACCCTTTTTCAGGATGATCACTTAAAACATAGCGGGAATCCGGAGAACCAAGAAAAACAGCCCATTGATTAAGAATTTTCTTTAACTGGTGATTTACTTTTTCATTAAGAAAGGCTGAGGTTCCGGCATTAGTTCCCATAGGCCAGTCAAGGATAGCGTTAATGGGAAATCCGACCAGTCCTGTCTTATTAAATTCAGGGGCTTGTGTAAGGATGTGGTTCATAAGTTCAAGCATGTGGCGGTAGTCTCTGACCTGAGGTTTTCCTGTAGGGTCTTTGTTGAATGGAGGTTTTTGCGGAACCTGCTCAAACATCTGATTGAAAAGCATATAAAGATCGGGATCTTCTTCAATCAAATCTTTAAACTCCTGAATGACCGGCAATAAAGGCTCGGCTGTTTCTTTTGCTGCAACTTCATTTATGAGTTTGGTAATCCAGCTGTCTAAAACCGCATGATCAGAAGGAAGCCATTCTCCTGCCCTGTAAGGCACTTTAAAAACAGTAGTTTCTGTTCTTGCTTCCTGTTGAGAATGAATGGGGCAAAAGGTCATAACTGCGGCAAATACGGCGGAAAGGATCATTTTTTTCTTCATGGTTTTAACCTTTATAATGTTATATTAAAAATTGTGCTGCAATGGGAGGAGATAACCCATGACAGATATTTAACAATAATGAAATAAGGGATTGTATATGTCAAGAAAAAAACAGGATGGCAGGTATTTGATGAAACTGACAAGATGTATATATTTTACTGTCTTCACCATAGCCTGGTTTGATAAAAAATTTAAAATCGACTATGAAAAATTAAGTTTTTTAAGGTTGAAATACTCTCTCATCAAATTGACAGCACCGGGCAGGTCGGCTGTTTTTGAGATCAGTTTATTGAGCTTTCCTGTTGAGAGTTTAAGAAGTTTTGCTGCTGCGCTTATCTGTCCTTCAGTAAATAATAGAGCGTCTAAAACCGTTGCGCAGAGAAGCGGATAGAGCGGATTCTTTCTGTTCATTGAGAGGGTTGAATCTTCTTTGAAAAATTGGTACATCTGTTCCGGTATTTCAAAATCCCCTGATGACGGTTCTTTTCTGATCTTTACAGCAAATGCAATCCTAAGTCTTCTAACAGCTTTCTGACGGTTTTCAATCTGAGACCGACTGTCCTCTGCAATAGCAGATATCCCTGATTCTGAATGTGTAATCCTTACAGCAGAGTAGGTTCTGTTTCTCTTCTGTCCGCCCGGACCTGAGGCAGCGTAGGCATCCACAACACAGAACCGTAGCAGTTTTTTATCATCAAGCATTAATAAAGGATATGCTCCATCAGGGGATACCGTGAATTGTTTTAATTGTGTAGTCATAAGAACAGATGGGTATTGGTATATATTTAAGTTAAAACCGTAATTGCCCCCTTTTTATATTTCATATCATTTATCCCCCTGTCTCAAAAAAAAGTCAACAGCCAAATTGCCAATTTGCAAGCCTGCCCCCGCACTCAGATGTAGCGCACTATATCAATTAGAGGTAAATGTATGACTGGGGGATCGTTCCATTCCTGCAAAATCGCCTTTTGCAATATAAAAAGCAATAGAGCATGACATATCCGAGGGATACCAGTTTTCATAACCAGCTAACACATAATTGTTTAAAGGGGTCATAATATCCGAAAAAAAATAGAGATCTGTACCCCAGCGCAGGGTTGTTGAAACAACATTTACTTTAGCAGACATTGTTGAAGTTGGTTTTACATAGGTTGCAATAGCATCACCTGTGGTAGCAAGACCGGACAAAGAAAAACCACGGTAAGTGGAGGTGCCTCTGTAAGCAGTGTAATTAGATCTATCACGAGCTATTTCGAGATAATAAAAATCCCCGTAGCCGTTGTAGAGAACAATGCTGCTTTTCTCATCATCGTATTGTCCTAAAGTGTTGCCGCTCTGGTCTGTGACAGTCACGGTTTTAAAAGAAATCCCGGCAGGCGCTTCGTATGGCACTCTTTTTGCGCCAAACGATGGTCCATCTATTGTTTGGCTTTTTATCCATTGATACTTACCGCTGATTTGATCAACTGACCAGAAATCATAAGATCCGTCAGCCCTGTCGCCGGAACTGTTGAAGAATATATCCCCTGTAACTGCGCGGTAGTTTGCTGCCTGAGTTATAAGCGCTGTATTTATCAGTTCGGTGTCGGTTATCATTCCTGTCTCTGCTATTGTAAGGGCTGCAAGCATGTAAGCATCATAAGCAACTGCTGCAAAACTGTAGGGAGCATAGCCGGTAGTTTTTTCTATACGTTCTTTCAGATTCCGGTAAGTCACTGTATCAGGCTCAGCTATAATTGGGGATTTAAGAGCAGTCCTCTTTGCAAATCCGGCTGCTGCTTCATTGACTATCAAATCCTTGTTATTGGTAAATCCATCGCTTCCAAACCATTCAGCAGATGCAAGTGACGGGTATTCATTAGCAGCGCTTAATATATCAATTGCTTCTTCAAAGCTTATCAGAACCACACCGATTTTATCACTTGAATATATGTTCAGGGCATCTTCAACCGCTGTGTTGAGTTTTTCAGTATAGTCATGGATGTCAATTGCATAGTCCCGGCTACCGTAAGGAATTGACTCAAAAACCAAACCTGAATTGTCTAAAAATGAGTTTTCAATCGCCTCTGCAAGGGTGACGCCCCACAAGTCGTTGCGGTAAAAAATAATTATGCTTTCAATATTCATTTCTTTAAAAAGCGTTGTATAGACATCTGCAAGATAAATATCATCGGGTACAAGCCTGAATATGTTGTCTGCAAATGATAAGTCGGGAGATGTGCTCAACGTGTTTAAAACCACCATATCATTGGCTTTGATTGTATCCTGTGCCAGATTAAGCTCCTCACTTGTAATTGAAGCAACAACAAGATTAATTCCTTCTTCAGCCAGTTCATTAAGCGCATGTACTATTTCATGAGGATTATGCAGGGTATTTTTAATAACAGGTTCAATATGTTTGTTGATGTTGTTTTCTTTTAAGAACAGCTCAAAATCTTCAACAGCCTCATCTATCGCAGCACGCTCAGAATCACCCTGAGATGGTCCTTCGCTTACAGGAGGCAGTAAAACCCCGATTTTAAGAGCAGTGCTTTGCCCGTTTTCAAAGCATGATGTAAGGGTAAGAGAAAAAAGTGCTGCAATAAGAATGAAAAACAGATGAATATTTTTACCAGGTACTTTCTGTTGTTTCATGTTTATCCTCCTGTATCTACTAAAGGTTTTGTTAAGCCATGTGTGTACTCTCTGATTATGTACGTATTTAAAATATAGAAAAAAAGAGAATAAATCAAACTTTAAAAACACCTGTCCCTGATCCCTGTTAAATGAATTAAAACTATCATGTTTTAACAGGGCTATCAAGATTTTAATATTATATATTAAATATAAGGAAATCTGAAATTAGAACATCCTTCATGAATGAGAAAACACAAAACTCTTGACAGGGAGTCTTTAATGGGTGACCCCGCACTTTTTTATTTTTTCTTCTGAAATATTTTGCCAATAGCTGACACCTGCTCATCAGCCAACAGCCTTTTCATTAAAACTGATATTTCAAGCCATGACCCCAGAACCCCCACATGAAGAATCTGGTCATTGTCTCAATATTCATCATTTTTTCCTTTTCTCACCGGTGTCAATTATTAATCACCTAACGCCCAAGCTCAGCCACAGAGCGGGGTCCGCCGGAGCGACTTATTCGCTTATTTAAGCTTATGCAATTCTTTCTTTGAAAATTCACAATCCTTTAGAATTTCCGAGAACAAGCCTTTGCCAATCGTTTCACCACTATGCACTGGAACAACAGTGCATCTGCCGTCCTCGTGTCTTAAAAAATGATGACTCCCTTTTATTCTTATTTCTTCAAATCCAACTTTTTTCAGAGCCTTTATCAAAGCCTTGCCTGTAAGGTTTGGCAGATTGCTCATACGGAAACCGCCAGGCGCTGAACACCAATAAATTCATTTGGGGTTACTTCTTCATCTTCGACCTCAAGACAGAGTTCTATTGCTTCTTTTGTCCTTTGCATCAGTTTGTCAAGGGATTTTGCCTGCGTGTGGCAGCCCCTGAGGGAAAGAACGGTAGCGACAAAGTAACCGTCTTCATCCTTTTCTATTATCACATTGAACGACTTTTCCATGGCATTCTCCTTTTTTTAATATTATAGCGTATGTTCTATTTGCCTGATAGTGGTATTGATCGGCTAAAGTGAATGCGGAGCTGAGCTGTCTGCCGCAGGCAGATCTGCTCGAGTGTCTCGTTCCCGACGCGCTAATCAGAGGATGCCGGGAAATTATATTTCTGGCATACGGAGCACTGCCTTTCGCACCACTACAGGAACAAGTAAGCTTGAGTACAGATCAGCTCTGCCTAATCGAGGTGTTAACGATAAAACCAATAATAATGCCGAAAGTAAAACTTTTATATCCTTCTAAAGCGAGAGTAAAAAAATTTGAATTATCAGATTTTAAAGATCCTAATTTATTACTTAGATAGCATTGTTATTAATAGTAAGTCAAGCACTAAGTCCGAAGGGGAGCAGAGGTCTGTTGTGTCCTGCAGGCAAAATCGTTTTCTTGACATCTTTGGAGAGTGCCATCCCCCAGTGCGGCAATCTGATTTTTAATTGTCAAGTTAAAGATGTGATAATCATATAAAGTCTTGCGTTTGGTATAAGAAAGCACAATGATTTTCTAAAGATAGAATCATCTGTTAAA
>CAZMHH010000012.1:0-59369 GCA_964566035.1 uncultured Thermodesulfobacteriota bacterium | reverse complement strand
CAATTTCTTTTAAGGCTTCTTGAGGAGAAAAATAGTGTTTTTCAAATATTTTTGATATTGAATAAAGACAATTTAATTCTTTTACCCTTTCACCCAGTTCGTGAGTGATTTGCTTAAGGGTCTTTTTTGACTTTGGGTACTTGTTAAGATAGTGATTATTGGTTTTATTATCTTCATTCATTCTGTTTGTTTATTAACACATAGGCTGATTTTTTCAGCTAAATGTTTGGGCTGAGCAAAAAACTAAATTCGCTCAATTAAGATAACGGTGCTATTTTATTTCCAGCTCGGGATCAAACGGTTTTCCTGTTCTGTAAAGAGTGCTTGTCATTGTGGCAACTATCTGTTTTGAATCTCCCTCCATTGTATATATCTCAAAACTGTATGTCCCGATTCGGCGGGTCTGTTTTATGAGCTTTCCCTCAACATGTAGAATGCCATCCGGCTTGGGACTGGAAAGATAGTTTATTGAACAGTTAAGCGCCACGGATATATTGTTCATGTTGTTACCAAGAACAGAAAACGCTGCATCTGCCAGAGCAAAAATGGCTGCCCCGTGAGGGATTCTGTGAAAATTGTTCATGTCCGGGGTAAGCCTCATATGCATTTTCACTGTCTCTTCGGTAAGCCTGTCCATACGGATGCCCAGCAACTTTGCAAAAGCATCTTCTTTAAATCTTTCTTTTATAAGTTCAAGAGAGTTCATAAAGTAAAAGAGCTGGTAAGCTGTTGACTGTTGAGCAAGAGCATGTTAGCAACGCAGCTTGCAGCAAAACCCTTTCATTATCTATATCAATATCATAACCGGTTTCTGTTATTCAAAAAAATTTTTACTGTTAAATGCAAAAAACAAATCCAATATACTAACTATTCCTGTCAACCATATTAAAACTGTGTTATCAGTGAAAGATGGGCAAGTTCCTTGCCGATTGCCTTGGTAAGCATAATATCCCCTATGGTATCCCTTTCCCTGAACACATGTCTTATGGCCTCTTTTCTGGCATTTAATTCTTTCATATATTCAGCAGGCGAGGGTTCCTCCTTTTTCCAGAGTTCAATATACACTTTAAGATAATCAAGTATGAGGTTCAGTATCCTGTCCTGGTTCTCTTTTCCGGCATCTACCTCTGCTGTAAGAACATATGGTGAGGCAAGGGCCCTGAACCAGTTATAACTTCTTACATTTGAAGGAGGGAAAAACTCCATTCCCCTTTCATATATATCCTCAAGCGGATCAAGATATTTTTCCATGTACGGTAAATCCCTGACACAGTCTGCAAGCGGGTAGAAATCAAGCACAAAAAAACTCCCCTTTTCGCTTTCAGCCCAGTAGTTTGAAAATACCGGAGGTGCATAACTCTCCTCAGGCCATATCACAAGAGCATAAGACATGAGCTTTCCCCTGAAACTGCTGACACCGAGTGCAATTTTTTCAAGTTTTGCAGCCTTGTACAGATACTTAAACCCGGTGTATCCATCTCCTGTCTGATCCCAAAGCGGTCTGATATCATGCCCCTGATACTCTTCCATTACAGTGGTGTTAAGCTCTTTTAGAATTTCCTGAACTTTTTCTGCATATGGAGGAAATGAAAATTGTTCAGTCATGGTTTTTTTCTCCTTATTAAAATTTTGTATTATCTTTGTTGGTTAATTGTAATCTCATTTTAATAATCAGAGCATATTTTTGATGTTTTTAAATATTATACTCTTTTAATACTCTTTACACAAAGCAATTTATGGAGTATATTCATGTTTTGTTTTTTTACAACCCCCATGAAAGAGACCAAATGACTTTCAGAAAAAAGGTGACCTACAGAACAGTTATTTTTTTCTTCATAATTATTTTAATTATAGGGTTAAACCTTGCAGGGGTTATAGACAGAGATCAGGTTATAAAGACAGGCGAAAACATTGCACATTTCTGGTGGGCTCCATACCTTCTAATTATTGCAAAAATAGTTCTTTATACGTTTGCACTGCCCGGTTCATTGTTGATATGGGTAGCAGCGCTTTTTTACGAACCAGTACCTGCTACAGTTATTACTGTTGTGGGAGGGGTTGCAGGGGGGGTTGGCGCCCAACTTTTTTCAAAAAAACTTTCTTCTGATTTTACTGAAAGGGTTAAAAGTTCTGTCTTTTTTAAAGCAATAAAAAACCATAGTGATTTTGCAACCCTCTGCGCTGTAAGAACACTCCCAAACTTTCCTCATTCCGTGATAAATTACGGGGCTGGGATTATTAATGTTCCTATAAGGGTTTTTGTGTTTTCATCTCTTATAGGTTTTACAGTAAAGGGTTATCTCTACTGCCTGGCTATAAGACGAGCTGCTACTGCAGATGAAATAACGGATTTAATACATTATGAAACAATTATTCCCTTATTTGTGCTCACAACGCTTTTTGTTGCCGGAAAAATTCTTCAAAAAATGCTGTCAAATAAAACTAAATAACTATTTATACCTGTTTTGAACAAGTTGTAGCTTTTCATAAAAAATCATAAAAACAGACTTTTTTTAGAGCATTTTATTTGCCGTGCAACCAATTCCTGATGGGGGTTTTTTTAATAATCCATAAACACCTTTATGACCATGAAAAGAAAAGGTAATGCAGGCTTTGAAAATTAAGTTAAAGGCATAAAAAGCCTCAAATAATTAACCCTGCATTTTCAAAACAATGGAGGTTTTATAATGGATAACAGCTCAAATAAAAATCATCCTTCAAAAACCCTGTCTTTACCAGATACCTTAGCCATTGTGATAGGAGTCGTTTTAGGGGCAGGTATATTTGTTTTTCCATCCCTTGTTGCAGCCAATGTTTTCTCAAAAGAAGTGCTTGTTTTAGCCTGGGTTGCCGGAGGTTTTTTCTCATTTATAGGAGCACTGTGCTACGCTGAACTTGCGACAACCTATCCCCATGCAGGAGGCGACTATCATTTTCTGCACGGTGCTTATGGAGAATCTGTATCTTTTCTTTTTGCCTGGGCGCGCATGACTGTAATCCAGCCCGGTTCAATAGTAATGATATCCTTTATCATAGGAGAAGAACTCACCAAGTATCTTCCTTTAGGACAATATTCTCCCTCAATTTACGCTGTTATCACAATAATATTTCTTACTTCCATCAACATGGCAGGGATACGCGAGGGAAAATGGACTCAGAAACTGCTTACATCAGGCATACTGCTTGGACTGCTGGTTCTTATCGGAATAGGGTTTTCAGCCGAGCCTGTACCTGCAGAAACCGCCGAATCAGGCCTTGGTGCGGGACAGACAATGGCTGGATTCGGAATGGCAATGATATTTATTCTTCTTACATACAGCGGGTGGAATGAATCCGCCTATATTTCAGCAGAAATAAAAAACCCTGAAAAAAATATTATCAAAGCCCTCTTGATCGGCATCGGTACCATTACCCTCATATATATCCTTGTAAATTATACTTTCTGCAGAGCTCTGGGGATAGAACAGATGGCTGAATACAGCGCACCCCAAAGGCTGATCGAGGTCACGCTTGGTGAATCATTTGTGCCTTTTATCAGCATCATCCTCATCCTTGCCGCACTCAGTACGACAAATGCAACCATTATCACAGGTGCCCGGAGCAACTATGCGCTTGGGAAAAACTTTAAAATGTTCTCCTTTCTTGGCAGATGGAGGACCAAAACAAACACCCCTGCCAGAGGTCTCATGTTTCAGGCTTTCATATCCTTTCTTCTGGTCCTGATAGGAACTGTTTTTTCAAAAAGAGGTCTGGAAGCCATGGTGGATTACACAGCACCTGCCTTCTGGTTCTTTTTTCTGCTTGTCGGAGTCTCTCTCTTTGTATACCGCACATGGGACAGAGGCAGGCACCGCCCCTTCAAAGTGCCTCTCTATCCGCTTACACCTCTTCTTTTCGTGATAGTCTGTGTTTACATGCTCCAGTGCAGTCTCTCCTATACAGGCAAAGGGGCAATGGTAAGTGTTATTGTGCTGATTGCAGCAATTCCTCTAATTGTTTTAAACAACCGCCTGGGCAGTAAATCGATAAGTTGAAGCAGTAATTTTGACGACTTTTCACTGAAATCAACTATATTCGATGTTCCTGATATTTTGACTTTTCTGAACCGGATATATTGCATTGTGTTTTCTATTTTTTTGAACTCCTGTTTTTATTTTTTCTGTGGAACCTGCCTAAAAATATTGTGATAAAAATCAAAACGCTCAATACAACTATCATATAGTACAGGTATATTTCAATAATTGGAAGCAATTCATGTCCCATCATTTTTTACTCCTTTTTTTGCTGTTTTAAATGAGTATATTTGTGCCCCGGTCGCATAAGCTTAGACAGTATCTTTTCTTTATGCTGAAGTGTTAAAACAGTTATTTCATCATTTGTTAATTTATCGGTATTGATATGATGATGTCCTGTTATCAAAGCTCCCGTGTTTTTAACAAACCTTCTCATATCACGATGTTTTCCTCTAAGGTAATCCCTGAAATACTTTTTCAAAAAAGAAGCATCATCTCCATAACCCTCATACTTATCAACCGGTTGATTCCCTGTTGTAAAAAGCAGGAGGTTTTTATTTTTAAAGTCGTAGTCTTTAAGAGCAGTTCTTGTAGCAACACTCAGCTTCCAGTTCCAGATTGGACTTATCAGAATTACTGAACTGTATGGTGAAAGGTCATAACCTACAGGCTCAATTTCTGTATATCGGTCAAACATGGAATCCAGCGCTGCAGAACAGAATCCAAGTGTTCCTGACCTGTCTTTAGTGTCCGTAATTTTCAGTAAATCGGACTTTATATTTCTGTGCAGGGTCTCTGCAACTGTTTTACTGTTACCTGTTCTTGAATAATATATGATAAGGCAATTATCATTTTCTGACTGAGCACTCAGCAGTGAGGGAACAAACATTATTGAAAACAGTGTTAAAAGTCTAAGAAATGTTGATAACATTTTTGAACGAAATTTATTCTTCATAATTAAATATCTCCTTAAGAAAGTTGATGGATCCGTAAAAACTCAAAACCACATTTTGTCATTTTGAGCGAAGTGAGAAATCTCTTCATTTCAATATATCATGAGACCACTGTCTTCGCTCAGGATAAGAGTGGAAAACTTTTTACGGGACTATCAATTGTTGACTGGTTTGAAAAACTGCCAATAAAAATTGTACAGTTTATCCGTTCATCCCATTTGAAAACATTTCAGGAAATGCAAAAGAAAAGTTTCAGGATAAACTCATAGCAGAAGTTTTGTTGAAGATATGATTTTGAGAAATGTCGACGGTATATATATATCAATAAAATTATCTTTTGAAATATTAAGAAAAATATTTTCGATTAAGCTGTCAAAACAGAGACAAGAGCCATCATGAGCGGTATCGCCATAGTCCTTGCTTTTTATCATTTTAAATAAACTTAAATTAAGCACTGCAAGATCCTCAGCACCGGATAATTCTATCAGACGATCATGGGTGCTTGGACACATCATAAAATATGAAAAAGCAAAAACAAACAGAAGAAAATGGTGTCGTTTATGTCGTATTATTTTTTCCATAATATTATAAATATTTTGATTATTCGGGTTATAAATCAAGCAGCCTGCTCAATTATTGAAAAATTGATAAATCAATCTACTTCCTCCTGCTTAAAACCGAATCAAGCGCTTGATAAAAGGCTTCGATAACATGTTTCTGATATTTTCCGACAGGAACGCCATTGTATATTATACGGGTATCGTCCTGGACTATTTCCCGTGTATATGGAACCGACCAGTCAGGGTAGTCTACCGGATCATAGATATCATATTCATCAAATCTGTAAAAATTTTCTTTTGCATGATGAATAAGTGTATCTGAGTTTTCAGCTAAAAACTCAATTGGGAGTCCTATCACGTAATCATATCCTTCGTTTACTGCCGTCCAGTATGCCTGATTGGTACTTAGGTATCTGTTTTCAGGATCCCATATTGGGTCAGCAAAATGATCCTGAGATATAACTATATTGGTTCGTCCAAAAGGATAGGAATTTAAAAGCTGTTCTGCCTCATCATACAACCTGTCCCTATAGGGAGGTGCCAGCTGAAGCCATGCTTCCCATTGGAAATGGTCCCATGGCATACCGTGAACCGTAACCGCAACTTTAACATCTGAGCCTTCCGGCAGTGTGTCAAGGCTGTCTTTGAGCATATCAAGAAAAGCCTGTCGCAGAGGCTGGAAATCTCCCATCTGTGGAGCCATTACAACCTTTATCTCCTTTCCTGGGTTTTCTTTCTTCCACTCATCAATATATTTGAAACTGCTTCGGAATCCTCCGTTAAATTCCTCAAAATGAGAGTATATGGGCAGTATTGAAGCAAGAATAATTGTGTCACACCCTGAATCAAGGAGTTCGAAGATTTTTTTTCTTGACTCATAATAAAACTGGTTTGCCTCTGCTCGAAACTCAATATTGTCATACTCCTTATCAAGTCTTTCAAAAACAGCGTTAATGATTTTGAATGATTCCTGCCAATGAGGGAACTTTTTCTGAACATTTCCGCTTCCATGATAATGAATCTTTGACTTGCAGGCAGTTTTTCCACACAGCGAGGGCTCCCCACCTTTTCTGGCTGTATAAAGAAAATAGCCAGGATCAAGCCATATCCTTTTTGAAGGAGGCTGCCAATGCACAAGTCCCTGTCTGTATTTCTCTATATAGGGCACTCCATCACGGTCCCGCTCATTTCCAAACGCATCTTCAAGCTTTTCAGGAACAAACTCTTCCTTTGCATATACATGGTCAGGGTCCATCAAAGCTATACCCTTGTCCTGCAATGCAAATTTACGGAAAGGCCATGGAATAATCGTCCCCATCACTTTATGAAAAATATTATAATAAAAAGAATGGTTATGCTCCTCTGGTGTTATAAGTGAGATCACAAATACCCCTGTCTTTCCCTCCGGTACACTATCCTGAGTCTTGTAAATCTCAAAATAGTCAGGCCTTAATGGCTGATTTTTATACTTATAAAGCCCGAAAATAAAGAAGGATCCTAAAATCAATAATACAATCACAACTTTTAATGCTTTCATGTTTTTCTCTTAACGCCACATGTTCTTATTCTTAAACCATTTTACCGACCTGTTGGTCCTTTTCCAATTCTGTTTAATGTTGCATAGCAGCTATAACCTTTGCGGTATCGTTTTACAGTATAGCCATGGTTGCTCGAAAATAAGGGTGCATTGACAAAGCCTCTCTAACCGTCAACCAATCTCTTTCTCTTTTACAAACCTTACATCAAAAACCCCAAAACATTTTGCAGCTATCATTTTATATCCTTTTAACCTCATTAAGCCCAGAAGTCTTCTATGTTTATAAGGTCTTGTAATTATTCCCACAGTAAGCTTCTTATTATCAACATGTATTTCATCATCATCGCTGAAAATGGCTTTTTTAAGCTCTTTGTCTGTTCTTATCTCTTTCATTACATCTTTCCTTCTGTCTCTTCACCTGCTTTTTTCAATTTGAAGTTTTGAAGAGATATAATCAATCCCCTCAAGTGTTCTCTGGCTTATCTCGTCATCTGTTAAATCTTCGGTATTTATATGGTAATGTCCGGTTATTACCGCACCTGTCTCTTTTACAAAAAGTCTTGCATCCTTGTGTTTGCCTCTGAGATAGTCCCTAAAAAAACGCTTCATAAAAGGGGCATCATCTCCATACATTTCATACTTATCAACCGGCTGGTTTCCTGTGGTTAAAAGCAGAAGCTTTTTATCTTCAAAATTATAATCTTTAAGTGCTGTTCTTGCTGGAACACTTGGTTTCCAGTTCCATATCGGGGTTATAAGAATGATTGAACTGTACGGCGAAAGATCAGAATATGCCGGCTCAATTTCAGTATAGCGGTTAAACATTGAATCAAAGGCAGCGGAGTAATAACCGATTCTTCCAGAACGGTCTTTTCTATCTCGAATTTCCAATATATCGCTTTCAATGTTTTTGTGCAGTGTTTTTGCAACTACCTTGCTTTTCCCTGTTCTTGAATAGTATATTATTAGACATTTATCTTCTTCTACGGTCTCTGCCTGTGATAAGCCGTTAAGAAACGTTGTAAATATTATCACAAACATACAGATCGCAATGACTCTGTAAAAAATAATATTTATATTCATGGTTTTTCTCCCGGAAAAAAGGTTAAAACGCAAGTCTCTATTATTCTGCTGAGCCAGCTCAGAAAAAACGAGCTTTCTCCTTTAGAAGACTGTGTCTCATCAGCCAACAGTTTCATTTCAAACCCGGCTCTTTGCAGGGGAAGTTTCAACTGTTTGCTTTAACTTTTTTAAAAGATTTCCCGCTCTTGCTTGAAATGACAATTGGGTTGTTTTTTAATTTGCAAACCTGTCAGAGCAGGAGTCTTATTGTGGATATTATAGAAAGGATTATTGACGGGGAGGTCTTATTATCCGGTTTGTGTGCATCATTTAAAGAGAGTATAAAAACATTGTGAAAAAAACTATCAAAATACTGAGAAAAACCATCGGGAATTAAGTCGTTGGAATCCTTGCTTTTTAAGAGCTTGAATTCACTTAAATTAAGGACAGCGAGGTCATCCTTTCCTGAGACTTTTTCCAAAAGTTCATGGGTGCTGGGACACATAAGAAAATAGGAAAAAGCAAAAATAAACAGAAAAAAATGGTATCGCTTATGTTTCATTAATTTCATAATATTACCGATGTTTTGTTAATATTTATAAAAAGACGGACAGACTGAAGGTAATCTGCCACATTTCTTTCAGTCAATTACTAAAATACTTACAGCTATCTTATTTCCTCCTGCTAAGCACCGAATCAATAGACTGATAGAAAGCCTCTATAACATGTTTCTGATATTTTCCAACAGGAACCCCGTTGTATATAACACGAGTCTTGCCCTGAACAAACTCCCTTGTGTAAGGAACAGACCAGTCTGGATAGTCAATGGGGTCTTCTACATTATATTGGTCAAAGTTCTGGTAGTTTTTAAGAGCATGGTGCATAAGGGTATCAGAGTTTTCTGCAAAAAACTCAATTGGAAGCCCAATCACATAGTCATAACCGTCTTTAATTGCTGCCCAGTATGCCCTGTTTGTGCTGAGATATTTTTCGTTGGGATCCCAGATAGGATCAGCAAATTCATCCTGACATATAACGGTATTTGTCCTTCCAAACTTATATTTTTTTAAAAGCTCTTTTACCTCTTCATAAAGCCTGTCTCTGTAGGCTGGGGCAAGCTCAAGCCATGCCTCTTGTTTAAAATAATCCCATGGCATACCGTGAACCGTAACAGCCACTGTAACAGCAGAACCTTCAGGCAGTAAATCAAGCCTGTCTTTGAGCATATCAAGAAAAGCCTGTCGCAGAGGCTGGAAATCTCCCATCTGAGGTGCCATGATTACTTTTATCTTTTTTCCAGGATTTAGCTTTTCCCATTCCTCAATATGTTCAAAGCTGTGTCTGAAACCTCCGTCAAACTCTTCAAAATGTGAATATATTCCCATTGGAGCTGAAAGTACAATGGTATCACATCCTGAATCCAGAAGCTCAAACAGTTTTTTCCTTGATTCATAATGAAAGAGATTTGTCTCAGAACGAAATTCCACCTTTTCATATTTTTCAGCCAGTCTGTTAAAAGCGGAGTTTATAACTTTAAAAGTTTCCTCCCAGTGAGGAAGTTTTTTCTGAACATTGCCGTTGCCATAATAATTAAAATTTGACTTGCAGGCAAGTTTGCCGCAAAGAGACGGCTCTCCGCCTTTTCTGCCCTTGTAAAGAAAATAGCCATTATCAAGATATATCCTGCCGGAAGGAGGCTGCCAGACAACAAGACCCTCTTTATATTTTTCCAGATAGGGAAAACCATCAAGGTCCCTGTCATTTCCAAAAGCATCCAAAAGCCTTTTGGGGGTAAACTCTTCTCTGGCATGCACATGGTCCGGGTCCATCAGAGCCACACCCTTGTCCATAAAAGCAAACAGCCGAAAGGGCCACGGGACAACCTTGTTGAATATTTTATAAACAATGTTATGAAAAAACCAATGGTTATGATCTTCAGGCATTATAAGAGCCGTGGCAAACACACCTATTTTACCCTCCGGCACAGTGTCCTGAGTCTTGTAAATCTCAAAAAAATCAGGTTTTAATGGCTGATTCTTGTATTTATAAAGTCCGAATAAGAAAACAACCCCTAATATTAATAGAATGAGAATTCCTATAAGAATTGCCATATGTTACTCCTTTGCATTGGTTTTGTTTGAACAAATGTGTATACTTTTTAATCTTATTTTTCAAGCTTTTACAAACTTCACATCAAAAACCCCAAAACACTTTGCTGTTATAAGCCTGTAGCCTTTAAGCTTCATGCATGTCAGAAATGAACGATGCTTATGAGGTCTTGTAATTATTCCTATTGTAAGCTTTTTATCATTTATATGTATCTCTTCTTCACTGCTTATAAGGGCTTTTTTTAAATCATCCCTTGAGTTTATTTCCATCATAAAAGTGTCCTCAAAATATGGTTTTTTATCAACAAAACCCCGTTTTTTAAGGGGTTAGGAACTCTATCACAGAATTAAAAACACTGTTTTTCAAAGATAAAGTTATAGCAGAAGTCGGGATGTAGTTATAATTGAAACAATGGGCGGGAAAAAGGCATGAAGGCTCTTATTTTGGCTAATATTCTCGAAAAGAAGTGTAACATCAGTTTCTTGAAGAGCATTAACGTTAGTTGTAAAATCTTTAATCAGCCAGTTATTGATCTCTTCCTGGCTTATTGCCTTTATTTCGCAGGAATTAATAATTGAAAAACTTTCATTTCCCATCAATTCATGCAAAATATTATGAGATGCAGGACACATCATAAAATAGAAAAATGCAATCAAAAATAGTGAGGTATGAAAGTTTTTATGGGACATTATCTTCATTGGAAGAAGCTCTTAATTTTTTTGAATATCCAAAGATTTGTAATGTAAAATATAGCATGTTTTAATCATTTGTCAAGTATATTATTATAAAAAATTCTTTAAAATCTGTATTGTATTTTTATCAGAAAAAATTTTAAAATAATTTAATTATGATGGATAGGTAAAAGATAAGTTTTTCCTCTCTGAATGAACGGTCTAATCGGATGATATTTTATAACTTATTGTAATTGCATCTATATCTCCCTCACGCCAACCCGGTTTTAGCTGTTAAGCAAAATCTTTTCTGTTTTTCCTGTTATCAGCCATCAGCTTATTAGCTCACTAGCTCTTTTGTTTGGGGGAGTTTACGGAACCATCAATTATATGAAGTTGTTTTTTTTTGGAAAGATGTTAATATATGCCTGGCTATAATTTGCATTTTCTAACTTCTGAATGCTGCCTCCTTCTTTTGTCTTTACTGAGAATCCCCGGCTGCAAACCAAACTTCTGTTTATAATCTTTCCTTTTAATTGGAGTTTTTTTGTGGTTAAATAACATAAAATAAAAGCAACTCTCTTGGGAAACAGCAGATGTCAACACTTACTGAAATTAAACTTTCATCAATCAGCAAAAGAAAACTTTTCCAGATTGAAAGAACAATAGTAAGGGAAGCAACTGATTTATGGTATCTGAATCATACTTTCTATTCAGAAAACTTTTCCGGCAATGTGCATGTATTTTTCAGAAGCGGAAAAACCCATGTTGAGTTTACTGAAAAAGAGCTTATGCTGCAGGGGGATCCTGAATCAACAGTAAATGAATTTGTAAAAGGGTTAACCCTTACCATGGCTGTCAATCCGGCTACAGGTGATCTTCTTGATAATTATGAGGATATCATAGGTAATATTCTGGATATTTTTGTTCACAGACTTAATGAGTTGGGTGACAGGAAATTTATACTTGAACGTCTTCAGAGTCTTGAGCTTGGTTTCAGCTTGGTTCTGGGCCTTAAACGCAACTTCAGCGGGCTAAAGAAAGTACGTCGTCAGATTGTCGATATTTTGACTAATGCCAGCCTCCTCTCTCCCGGTGAAAGCGCTGAAATACTCATAAATGATATCCTAGGCACGGAATATACTGCCCAGACAAACAAGGGTGTAACTTTTCACATAATAATGGAAGGAGAGAATCATGCAAGTTTTATAAGCCTTCCATTTGGAATCGCTCAGTCAGACTATGTATCACTGCTTGGCAACCATACATTAAGATGCAATATCATCATTGATAAAATTACAGAACACAGATACATAAACTCCGGAATTTTAAAAATCGATGCCCCTTCAAACCCGGCGGCATTTGTAAGTCATAAGGGTTTTGGTTTTTCCATTAATAACACCTTGTTAATAAAAAAGCTCTCTTCAGAAACAGATATAAAAGGTGACAAATTCACCCCGGATGAACTTTCAACAATCAGATTATTGTTTAATGAATATGTGCTTCTTGCATGCTTTCTTCTTAAAAGCAGGGCAATAGATCCAAGCCTTAAACTTCTTTTTATTTTTCCAAAAGCAAATCTTTTTAGAATCCTTAATGAAGAAAACCCCCGTATTCCTGTTGAGGAGCCTCCTAAACTCGGAGATTTGGCTGCTTTGCATCCAAATCTTTTCAAACTGAAAAAAGAGCGTCCGACAAAAAGCAGAAAGGTAAAATCAAGCCGGATTCCCGAAAGGGTAATACAGGAAAAAACCAACCGGGCTGTAAGGGCTTTCGCAAAAAATATACTTGAAAGCATATATAAACCTGTATCGGATATAAAGAGGAAATCGGTTTACTTCAGACAGCACAGTTTCACTGCTGAATATATTTCAGAAATTTATGATTTAGTAGGCAATATATCTTCTTTTTTGAAAAAACTCAACAATATTCAACAGGTTGTAATTGATGAGGGTTCGAACTCTTTAAACATTGAGCAATCTGTAGAAACAAGAGATTTACAGACCCGTCCGGCAGCAATTGAAGAAATTGTCCAGAGCATCCAGACCGAGGAGGTAGAACAGTTCAGGGACGTGATAGTCTATAAAATGCTCAATTATCTTTCTATAATAACATTGAAACTGGATCAGGTTTCCCAGGTAAGCTCCCCTTATATTAAAGAGGAGATAATGAAAGAGGTGGAGGCAGAATCATTGAAAATTCTGCATCAGGCAAAGTCCTTTTACAGGCTTTTGAGGAAAAATATTTAATCAGTACTGTGGAAATATCTGTAAACAGCTTTTCCCTGAGTGTCTGTTAGAAAGCGAGTTTGACAAAGCTCTTCCTGTGATGCGTTCCTTACATTTTCCAGATTCCCAAAATGGTTTAAAAGACAGAGAGCTTTTTTTCTCCCAATACCTTTTACTGATTCTAAATCTCTATTAAACTCCTTGTTTTTCCTAAGCTTTTTATGATATGAAACCGCAAACCTGTGTGCTTCATCCCGCAATCTTTTCAATAGAAGTATTTCGGGAGAGTATCCGGGTAGAATAACAGGGTTTTTCCTCAGGGGTATAAATATTTTTTCCCTCTCCCCATCCTGTTTCGGTTTAGCAATAGCGGCAGTATCAACAGAGTCAAAGCCTGTCTCTTTAATTACAGTGTTTAATACTCCAAGCTGTCCCTTTCCTCCGTCAACCAGAATAAGGTCGGGAACCTCCCAGCCCGGATCCCCTGCTCTTTTCAGCCGTCTTGTCAATACCTCCTTCATCATGGCATAATCATCCTGCTGGCTGACTGTTTTTACGCCAAACTTTCTGTAACACTCTTTTGCCGGCAGACCGTCTTTGAAAACAGCCATAGAACCAGAGGGGGATTTTCCTGTTAGGTTTGAAATATCAAAACACTCAATTCTTGAAGGATAGTTTGAAAGGCTCAATTTTTTCTGAATATTTTTGAGAATATCTTCTTTTACAGGAACAGCTTCTTTGGCCTTCTGTAAAAAAATTTCAGAATTCTGTTTTGCAATATGCAAAATATCCCTTTTAAAACCTCTTGAAGAAGTTGATATTTTTATTTTCTTTCCTTTTTTTTCACAAAGCCACTCCTCAAGCGCGTCCCTGTCCTGAAGAATAACCGGCACAACTATTTCGTCGGGAACAAAAGCACCCTCATAATAATACTGGGTTATAAAAGAGTTTAAAGATTCTATGTCCGAAACAGGAATATCCTTAAAATGAAAGTTTCTGCTTCCTATAATTCTGCCGCCCCTTACAAATACTGCTGTCAGTGCCATCTGCTGATTATCGCCTGTAAACGCAAAAATATCCCGGTCAAGCATATCCAAAGATACAACTGACTGTTTTTCAAGTGTTCTTTCTATTGCAATAACCCTGTCGCGTATTTTCGCCGCCTCTTCAAATTTCAGTAATTCAGCTTTCTGTTCCATCAAAAGCTTAAGCTCCCTTACTACCTGAGATGATCTGCCAGCAAGAAACAGCTCCATCTCTTTTACTGCTTTTTTATAGATACTCTCAGAAACCTGCCTGCAGCATGGAGCAAGGCACTGGCCAAGTTGAAAATAGATACAGGGCCTCTGTTTTTTTAAGACTTTTTCATTGCATTTTCTGATGAGGAAATTTTTTTGTAAAAACCTTAAGGTCTCTTTTACCGAATGGGCTGAGGCAAAAGGACCGAAATAGAGAGCCCCGTCCTTATGCGGGCGTCTTACAATTGACAGAGAGGGGTATTTTTCATTTGTGGAAATTTTGAGATACGGATATTCCTTGTCATCTCTGAAAACAACATTGTAACGGGGATGATGTTTTTTTATAAGGCTGTTTTCAAGTATAAGGGCATCTTTCTCCGTGGGTGTAACTATGGTCTCAAAGTCAAAAATCTTTGAGACCATAACAGCGGTTTTTGGATTTGAATCATGAGCCTTCTGAAAATAAGACCACACCCTTTTTTTTAAAGACTTTGCTTTGCCGACATAGATTACAGCCCCTGTATAATCCTTCATCAGGTAAACCCCGGGATTGTCGGAAAGGAAGCAGACTTTATCAGAAAGTTCAGTTAAGTAAGACATTTTTTAACTACTTATAATTCTTGAACTATTTCCTTAACAGCATCCTGGCTGTTTAAAGCCTTTATGTTCTTCAGCATACCTTTTTTTGAATAATATTCAATAAGCGGGGATGTAAGCCTGTTATAGGTTTCAAGCCTGTTTAGGATTGCCTCTTCAGTCTCATCGCTTCTCTGAATCGTGGGGTTCCCGCATTTATCGCAGACCCCTTCAACCTTTGTAGGCATGCTTTTAACATTGTATATTGCCTGACATGAAGGGTTTGAGCATGTCCTTCTTGTGGTAAGTCTGTCCAGAACAACCTCTCTGCTTATGTCCAGATTGATAACAGCATTTAGGTTGATTCCGAGTTTTTCCAGAAGCTGGTCTAGTGCTTCTGCCTGGGGAATTGTTCTTGGAAAACCGTCAAAAATAAACCCCTGCTGACAGTCAGGCTGTTTGAGCCTCTCTTCAATAATATCAATAATAAGTGAATCAGGAACAAGGTCTCCCCTGTCCATATACTCTTTTGCTGTTTTGCCAAGTTCAGTTCCGTCTTTAACCGCATTTCTCAAAATATCGCCGGTTGAGATATGAACTGAATTGTCATGGTCAACAAGCAGTTTTGAAACAGTTCCTTTACCTGCTCCGGGGGGACCCAGAAGAATTACTCTCATTTTACCTCCTGTCAGTAGTTGAAGTTAATAAAAATTTTTTTGAGATATTGAAAAAACAATCTGTTATAATAATATTCATTTAACAAAAATACAACCGAAAAAAAATGCCGTACAACAATAACACCACACTTGACAGGCTTTTCGAAGGAAGACTTGAAGTGTTGCAGAGCAGAGAGGGTTACAGGTTCTCTATTGATTCCATACTTCTGGGTTTATTTGCAAGAGAAAAAGCATCCGGAAGGGTGGCTGAACTTGGAACAGGAAATGGAGTAATAGCTCTTATTCTGGCTAAAAAGGAGAAAATAGTCCATGTTACAGGGATTGAAATTCAGAAAGAACTTTCAGAACTTGCAAACAGAAATGTTGAAATGAACAGGTTATGTGATAAAATTGAGATAGTTAACTCCAATATAATAGAGATAAAAAAAGATTTTCAGGCAGAGTGCTTTTCCTCTGTTGTCACAAATCCGCCTTTTTACAGCCCGGAATCAGGACTGATAAACCCTGACTCTGAAAGCGCAATTGCAAGACATGAAATTCACGGAAAACTCTGTGATTTTGTTGCAGCAGCTGGATTTTTGTTAAAATATTCCGGTCTCTTATTTATGATATACCTCGCATCAAGGCTGGCAGATCTGCTTGTGACAATGAGACAGCATGGCATTGAACCAAAGTCGGTTCAGTTTATTCATCCTAAAAAAACAGAGGCGGCGGTAATGGTTCTTGTTCAGGGGAAAAAAGGGGCAAAGCCGGGTTTAAGGATAAAAGAACCTGTTTTTATTCATGACAACTCAGGCAATTACTCAGATTATATAAAAAATATATTTGAGAAGGTCTAAAAACCTGTATAAATTTTTAAGCGGAGAAAAAATGTTTTTTGAAGATATTGCATTAAAAGTTCCTGAGATTATTCTGCCATCAGATGCAGTTGACCTTGAAAAGTGGGCGGTTATCGCCTGTGATCAATACACATCCCAGCCTGAATACTGGAAAAAAGTTCAAAAAATTGTCGGAAACAGTCCGTCAACCCTGAATCTTGTGCTTCCTGAGGCATACCTTGAAGCACCTGATGTTGAAGAGCGAATAAATAATATAAATAGAACAATGAAAAAGTATCTTGACACAGGGGTGCTTGTTTCTCAAAAAGAGGGTTTTATGCTTATAGACAGGAAAACACCTCATTGTGAGAACAGAAAAGGACTCCTTGTCTGCCTTGACCTTGAAAACTATGATTTCAGCAGAGACGCAAACAGACTGATCCGTTCAACTGAAGATACGATTGTTGACAGGCTGCCCCCACGGATGAATATCAGAAGAAACGCCCTGCTTGAACTCCCACACATCATGGTGCTTATAGATGATCCTGAGCATACAGTAATAGAGCCGCTGTTTAAAAGAGAGCATAAAACAGCCTATTCCACTCCACTAATGCTGCAAGGGGGATTTATAAAAGGATTTTTTATTGATGACACAGAAGTTATAACCAGGACCGCAGAGAGCTTAAGACTCCTTGCGGGACCTGAAAAAGTTATGCACAAATACGGCATTGAAGAAAACAGCGGGATTCTTTACGCTGTTGGAGACGGCAACCACTCTCTTGCCTCGGCAAAAATGATATGGCAGGAGATAAAGAAGAAGCTACCGGACAGAGAAGTTGCTGCTGACCACCCTATGAGATATGCGATGGTTGAACTTGTCAACCTGCACGATCCGGGACTTGTATTCGAGCCGATACACAGGGTTATATTTAATATTGAACTTTCCCATTTCCTAAATGAAATATGTATGTACTATTTCAAGCAGAGGATAAATATAGTCATGAAAGAGATTTCATCAAAGGAAACACTTCTTCAGGAAAGAGACTCGCTTATTGCTCAAAACAGAAGCTTTATATCCTTTGCAGCAGGCAAAGATTATGGAATAATTGAAATGGAAAATCCTGATAATGAGCTTGAGCTTGCAACCCTGCAGCCATTTCTTGACAGTTATATAAAAGCCACAGAAGGCTCAAGGATTGATTATATACACGGAGATGAAACACTGCTCAAACTTGGCGCAGAAGGAAAAAACATAGGGCTTCTGATAAATCCAATAAAAAAGGAGTCTGTTTTTAAAACCATTTTAAGCAAAGGTCCTCTGCCAAGAAAGGCTTTTTCAATGGGAGAAGCTGATGAAAAAAGATTCTATATGGAGTGCAGAAAACTTGTATTATAGAATATTTTTATTTTCTGCCTGATATGTATGATGCCATAACCCCTTCAAAGGCTTTTCTTAACCCATCATCTTTTATTACCGAAACAGCTTTTGCTATCAGAAGCTTTTCATCATCTGTAAGCTCAGGAAGTGCTTCAGGTGCTTTAACTGATGTTTGTCTGGCAAAATCAGAAATCCTGAACCGTATATCCTTTATCTTTGTTTCTGATAATGTTTCGTTTATTTTTTTTACTATATTCTTTTTAATAAAAGAAAGTTCCTGCATCCATATAGAGTTTGATACACCCACAAACAGAACGTCTCCTCTTATACCCTCAGGCCTGGTATTTCCTGCAATGTTTTCCCCTACTGTCTGTTTCCATGTTTTGTAGATTAAAAGATAATCGTTCTTTTTTTTAACAGGGGTTTTTTTAAATATTGTATCAATAACATTGGCAATTGGAAAAGGCTCTCTTTTTTTCTTCATTTCAAAAATTGTCCAAAAAATTGTTTTCTTGACATAAGGTCGTTATTTTCTTAAATATTAATTTTATATCTTAACTGCCGGCAGGTAAACATAAAACTATGAATTCAAAAAAAAACAGTCTTAGAGAACACTGGGCAAGCAAATTCGGATTTGTTCTTGCAGCTTCAGGATCAGCCATAGGGCTTGGGAATATATGGCGTTTCCCTTACAAGGCCGGTGAATACGGGGGCGGGGCATTTGTTGTTGCCTATATTATTTCGGTATGTATTATCGGGATACCGATTATGATAGCAGAGTTTATTATCGGAAGAAGCGCGCAGAAAAGCCCTGTGGGTGCATTTAAAAACCTCAGGAAACACAGCTGGTGGCACCTTGTCGGGTGGCTGGGGCTTACAACAGGATTTATAATTCTGTCATACTACAGCGTGGTGGGAGGATGGATACTGAGATATATTTTTGAATCAGTTGCATACGGGTTTCATACCGGTGCTGCGGTTGAAAGATTCAATGTTTTCCTTTCAAATCCCTCTCAGCAGATTATATGGCACGGTTTTTTTATGCTGATAAATATATTTATTGTAAGAAAGGGGATAGGATCAGGCATAGAAAGGTGGAGCAGAATTCTTATGCCGTCTCTTCTTTTAATACTATTAGTGTTAATGATAAATTCCCTTACCACTCCGGGCGCTGCAGAGGGCATAAGGTTTCTTTTAAAGCCTGATTTTTCAAAACTCACAACCGCAGGGATTTTAGAAGCTCTGGGACACGCCTTCTTTTCACTCAGTCTTGGAATGGGAGCAATGCTTACCTACGGAAGTTATCTTGATAAAAGCACAAATATCTCTGTATCATCTCTTGAGATAGTTCTTCTCAATACCTTTTATGCTGTTATGGCAGGGCTGATGATTTTTCCTGTCGTATTTACCTATAACATAAGCCCTGATGCGGGACCGGGGCTCTTTTTTGTAACACTTCCTGAGGTTTTTGCAAGAATGCCGATGGGACAGATGGTAGGATTTCTGTTCTTCCTGCTTGTTGCCTTTGCAGCAATAACATCTGCGATATCCCTGCTTGAGGTTGTGGTATCTTTCTTCATCGATGAACTGGGGTGGACAAGAAAAAAATCCGATTATCTTCTCGGCTCTTTTGTGTTTCTTGCAGGCATACCCGCAGCTCTCTCTTTTAATATCTGGAGCGGCGCCACATTATTTGACGGTAAGAACATATTTGACTGTTTTGACATACTTGCAACAAATTTTCTTCTGCCGGCCGGGGGTTTCTTTATCGCTCTGTTTGCAGGCTGGGTTTTAACCCATGGAGAGAAGGAGGAAGAAATAAAGAATATAGAAAACGCCTTTCATTTCTACGATATCTGGCATATTCTGGTAAAATATGTTACACCTGTTGCCTTGATAATTATCTTTCTATATACAACCGGCCTTTTCCAGTTTATAATCGGGAAACTTTTTTATTAACTTAACGGGGAAAATACCATGAAAGAGGAGTATAAGAAATTTCTATTGATTCATTAAAGAGACGGTCAACCGTCATTGTTGCTCTCGTTCTCCTGCTTTATACTTTTACGGGTTAATCTGACTGCTTATTATAGGAAAAGGATCAAGGAGGATTGACACAGATAATAAAAACCATGTGAAAAGGTGAAAGTGTATATGAGTATATGAGCTTCCTGCCTTTGAGATTTTGCTGAAAGCCGACAACTGATACCTGTCCCTGTCTTTATGCCCGGGAGCGCCACATCCAAGTTCGGCAGCCTTTTTCTCTTGAAGTTTGCAGCGTTCTTCTCTTTGTAACGGCATTATTGTAAAAAGCAAGACACAAGATTCAAGCAGGAAAAAAGTTGCACCGGGGTGCTACGCTCCCTGGGGTTAAGACCAGGGCCAGGTATCGGATGTCAGTTTTAAGGGAGAGCTTTTTGACTTTTTACCGGCACATTTAAATTCATCAAAAGGAGATTAAACAATGTTTTTCAAACAACTGAAGGTTGAAGGGCTGGGATGCCTTTCCTATATTATCGGATGTCCTGCAGACGGCAGGGCAGTGGTCGTCGATCCGAAGCGGGATGTGGAGCAATATATTCAAATCGCAGATGAAAAAGGGCTGACCATCACAGCAGTTATTGATACCCATGTTCATGCGGATCACATATCCGGAGCTCAGGAATTAAGAGCCCGAACAGGAGCCGAGCTTTTTATGCAGGAAAACACCGGTGTGGCATATCCTCATCATAAAATTAAAAACGGCGACACGATAGAGATAGGAAATGCTTTGCTCCGGGCTTTTTCTACCCCGGGCCATACCCCGCATGCTATAACATTGGCAATTACCGATAAATCGCGGAGCAATCTCCCCCAAATGCTTCTGACAGGAGATCTGCTGTTTGTGGGAAGCATCGGCAGACCCGATCTTGCCGGAGGTGAACTGATGGAGGAACAGATTGAAAATCTCTACAACAGTCTTCACAGCACTCTGGACAGATTTGAGGATTATGTGGAGATATATCCGGCTCATGGAGAGGGTTCACTGTGCGGATCAGGCTTAAGTGCTAAACCCTCATCAACACTGGGCTACGAGCGAAAAAACAATATCTATTTCCAGCTCTCTTTCGAGCAGTTCAAGCAGAAGCTGACACAGACAACCCCCTTCAGACCCATGAACTTTTCCTCTATTATTGAAAAAAACCGAAATGGTGCAAAGCTGCTTTCTGAATTGCCGGTTCCCCTCAAACTGGGTGTAGAAGGTCTGATAGCGGCAGTGAATCGGGGAGAAAAAATTATTGACCTGCGTGATGCCACATCCTTTGGTGGTGCCCATATTCCGGGAAGCATCAACATCGGGTTCACCCCCCAGTCAGCCACATGGCTCGGTACAGTGGTTGATCCTCATGATTCACTTGTATTGCTCACCAACAATCCCCAGGATATTGAACCGGCAATATCGCTTTTCAGAAAGGCAGGCTATGATAATATTACTGGTTACAGTATTGGTTTCTCTCAATGGTCCACACACGGAGAAGAGACCGGTTTCCTGCCCCAGCTTTCGGTTCACGGGCTTATAAGAGTGCTGGAAAAATACGACAATCATCATGTTGTTGATGTCAGAAGGGCTGATGAACAGGAAACAGGCTATATTCAGAATGCGTTGCGGATACCGCTGAGCAGGCTGATTGCTGACGGGGTTCCACTGCGGAAGGAAGATCACATCAGCATTGTATGTGCCTCAGGCTACCGGTCTAATATTGCCGGCTCACTGCTGAAATCAAGGGGATATGAACATGTATACAGCGTTATCGGCGGGATGACTGCGTGGAAGAAAAAATATAACGTGAAGGGGTAGCAGGCAGATTATGACAGACACCAACAGTTTTATAAACCAGTTTATCCAGCCGGTTTCCGGGGAATTCAACAGAGATTTTGCTCTGCTGCTGCCCCGGATTCCTGAGATTGTTCATACAGAAGATGTTATTCTGCAGGGACAGAAGAGTGGCACCGTCTCAACAAATTTAATCAAAAAATATAAAGCAGGAAACCGTATCAGGCTTGTGGAGGTATATAAAAATACCGAGGACAGAGAAAAACAAATATTTATCCGGCTTGTTGGAACATTCTTTGCTGTTAAAACAGGCTATCCGTTTTTTGTCCTTGATGCGGCTGTTTCAAATCTTAATTTTCTCAGCGGACAGAAAGAGGATACCAGCACAAGGATTGCCGTGCATTTTCCGCAGGCAATGGAAAAGCACCAAAACCTTTTTTTTGGAAATCTTGATGCCATCGCTATGAATTCAGGAATATCCAGCACCCGGCGTAAAGCCCCTTCTCTTCCTGAATTCTGGGGGGATTTCTGGAGCATTCAGTTTCAGGGAATTGATTTGAACCGTATTTCAGAAATACGAAATGCCGCATGGAAATCATATGAGCGGCTTTGCAGCAGCATACCGTCAACACCAGATTTTGATTATACTGAGGCACAGCATCAGATGGTTTTTAAAAACTCATCTGCCGAAAGTCGTTTTTTTGGGAAGATGGGGCTCTCTGTCGCCCCGGAAACGCAAGCGGCATTTTTCAGCATTCTGACTGCCGGGTTATAACCCGTTCTTTTTATCTATTCTGCCAGCATACTTTCATTAGCCACATTAACGGCTCAGTTAAAAAAGAGTTCTCCCGTTTTTTCGGCTCGTTTTGCTCTTTGACGAAGAAGAATTTATAGACTTAACCGGAGTCACAGGATCACTCTTGACAGGGAATGAAAGAGGCGGTGACCTAAAAATATAGAATGGCGACCATTATTTTCCTTTCTTTCCGGGGCTGCCATGAGCAAGAGGACACAACCGCCTCTTGAACTTCCTTGCCAGTCCGGCAATAAATCTATCATCCCCGCAAGGTCTGCCTGTCAAAATATTTTTCTTTTTCAATAACCCGTGCTATACAGGGAATACTGTTAAAGAGTATATCTTGGATCTAATCCGCAAATTAACTATAAACAGTCGCAGTACCTGTTTTCTCCGTCTTTGCCACCGCACCGCTCCTTCTCTGAAGGTAAAAAAGTAGCCTGTCCCCTATTCCTCGATTATCATCTGAATACGAAAAGGCAACTTTACCAATATATAGAAATAAATGATGGAAGTCTTAACTGTTAAACCTTCTGTCAATGCTTCTGTACTGAACCGCTTCTGATATGTGGTGGGACAGAATCTGATCTGACTGTTCCATATCAGCTATTGTTCTTGCAACCTTGAGAATCCTTGTATATGCCCTTGCCGAAAGCCCCAGCTTGTTGACCGCCAGCTCGAGAAGTTTGAACGAGTTCTGATCAACCTTGCAGTGGTGTTTTATCTGACGAGTGCTCATGTGGGCATTGCAGTGGATTTTTGATTTAGAAAACCGCTTGACCTGAACCTGCCTTGTTTTATCAACCCTGTGTTGAATATTTGAAGACGGTTCAGAATCCATCTTGCCGGCAAGCTCGTTGTAGCTCAGAGGTGGAACCTCTATATGAATATCAATTCTGTCAAGAAGAGGTCCTGATATTTTAGACATGTATCTTTGGACATTGAGAGGATTGCAGGTGCATTCATGTTTAGGGTCTGAGAAATAACCGCAGGGACACGGGTTCATTGCTGTCACTAGCATAAACCTGGAAGGATATGTTATAGAGGTGGTTGCCCTTGAAATTGTAACATTTCCGTCTTCAAGAGGCTGGCGCATAACCTCAAGGGCATTTTTTTTAAACTCAGGAAGTTCATCAAGAAACAAAACCCCATTATGGGCAAGACTTACCTCTCCGGGCCTTGGGATGGTTCCACCACCTATGAGCCCTGCGTCAGAAATTGTATGGTGAGGAGACCTGAAGGGTCTGTTTACAACCAAAGGAACATCCGAGTTGAGCATTCCTGCAACACTGTGAACCTTTGTGGTCTCTATTGCTTCTTCAAAAGCAAGTTTGGGCAGAATTGTGGGAATACGCCTTGCAAGCATTGTTTTGCCTGACCCCGGAGGCCCTATCATTAAAATATTGTGCCCCCCTGCTGCTGCTATTTCAAGTGCTCTTTTAGCATGTTCCTGTCCTTTAACATCAGAAAAATCCTGTGAGAAATCCTTGTATTCCGTGAAAATTCTTTCAAGATCAACAGTTGCAGGCTTGATTTGCGCTCTTCCGCTCAGAAACTCCACCACCTCAGAGAGTGTTTCAACTCCAATTGCATCAACCCCTTCCACAATAGCCGCTTCGCAGGCATTAGCCTTTGGCACTATCATACCCTTTATCCCGTATTTTTTGCATGCTGCTGCAATCGATAACGCCCCCTTAACAGGCTTTACCCTTCCGTCAAGAGACAGCTCACCAAGAAGAACATAGTCTTTAAGCCTGTCAGACAGAGGCAATTCTTTGTTTGCAACAAGAATTCCTGTTGCTATCGGCAGGTCAAAAGAGGAGCCCTCCTTTTTTATATCAGCAGGAGCGAGGTTTACAGTGATACGTGTCTTTGGAAAATCATAGCCCATGTTTTTTATGGCAGACTTCACCCTGTCCTTACTCTCCTTGACAGCCCCGTCTGGGAGTCCTACGGTAGCAAAGTACGGAAGCCCGGATAATATATCTACTTCCACCTCTATAATATAGGCATCAATTCCTAGCACTGCACTGCTAAATGTCTGTGCGAGCATATCTTTCCCCCTTAAAATTCACTCCACTTTGAGAGACTGTGCCATAACTGGATGATTCTGTCATTTCAAGCGGTTGATAGCAATCTCTTTACAGGTAAAATCACTCGGTTGAGATTTCTAACCCTGCTGGTCGCAGGGTGAGAAATGACACTTTGGGCTATTTATTACACAGTCTGTTGATTATTATTACTCCTGTCATCAATTGCGCGTCACTATGAAATATAACACAGGCAACTTTACAAGTCAGCTTCCTGGAATAAAACAGCAATAGGTAAAAGTAAAAATATCTCTGAAAACATCTAATTTCTATTTTTTAAGAACCCTCCAAATTTTCTCTCTCGGGGTTATAATGTATTTAAGTGCTGCCATAGACCGGGCTGCCTTTTTAGCATCATTCCAATAAAATTGAAAAAGCAGACCCATATCTTTTAAATTAAAAGGCAGACCGTTAAAATTGTATTTTGCCATAGAGCGGCAAAGCCTCAAAAGGTTGCTGTTTTTGTATTTTTCAGACAGGGGGTTTTTTATATCAGACTTATCCCAGTCAATGAAATAGAGAAATTCAGGATTCTCATTGCTTATAATTATATTTTTGAGATTCAAATCCCCATGCAAAAAATCTTTATCATGCAATAATTTTATTTTATTTGCAAGAGTCTTTATTACAGCCTCTTTTGCACTGTTAAACTGACCTGTGGATTTATTAAGTTTTTGCATTAAATAGAGCGGGAGATCAACACAGTTTTCAAGTTTTCTTGTAATAAGAAAGCAACGGTAAAAAACACCCATTACGTTTACTGATACAGAGGCAATGGGCTCTGCTGTGGGGATACCCTGTTCCCATGCCTGATAATTTATTATAAGTTCTTTTAATGCCCTGTTCTTGTCTAAATAAAGCTCTGGGTTTAAAAACCTTAGAATCCCTCCCCTGTAATACTTTCTTATAACCATTGTTTCGCCATCAAACCCTTTTACAGGAAGAGATAGAACCATGCCCCTGCCTTTTAATTTTCCGGCTGTAGCCGTATAGGATTTAAAGAGTTTTTCAGGTTCATAAATGCCCTGCAAAGAAAGGGCATTCAGATACTTTTCCTTAACCACTGCAAAAACAGGTGGTTTTTCAATCTGCCTGAACCCTTCCGGAATTTCAAATTTCATTTTTATTCTTCTTCAATTAAATCACACACATACTCAGCAATACTAAGACAGCTTGTAAGACCAGGTGACTCTATTCCTATAAGGTTTATAAAATGCTCAAACCCTCTTTCTCGTTCATGGCATATCACAAAATCTCTTAGATCAGTGCCGGGAGCCTGAAGTTTTGGCCTTATCCCTGCCATATCAGGCTGAAGATCTTCAGGGTTCAGAAAAGGAAGAAAACTATGTACCCCTTCATAAAAGAGGTTTGAGTGTTGAGGATCAACCTCATAGTCTGATTTTTCAACATAGACTGCATTTGGACCAAGCCTTGCCCTGCCGTCCAGTGATTTTGTAAAATGAATGCCAAGCCCTCTCATATCCGCAAAAGGAGGTGGATATACAAGACAGGATATTTGTTTAGCTTTGGAATGGGGAATGGAAAAATATTCACCCTTGCAGGGGTAGAGCCTGTATGAAGCGCTGTCTATATCTATGCCTGCAAATTCTGCTATTTTATCAGACATAAGCCCTGCAGAGTTTATAACCCATGAAGACTCTAATTTTTCGTCTCCACCGCCGGGTGTTTTATAGCAGACACTGTAAGAATCTCTTTTTTTCTCTACTGCAGTTACTTCGTGATTATATGCCGTAAGGACTCCCTTTTCAACTGCATTAGCCTCGAGCCTCTGCATAAGCCGGTGTGAATCAACTATTCCTGTTGAGGGCGAAAGTATTGCTGCTTCACATTTAATATACGGCTCAAGTCGTGATACCTCCAGTGAATCAAGAATCTTAAGCCCTTCAACACCATTTTCAGAGCCTTTTTTTAATAGTTCATGCAGCGTATTTATCTCACTTTCCTTTGTAGCCACAATAAGCTTTCCGCATCTGCTGCAGTCAACTTTATGATTATCGCAGAATTCATAAAGTAGATGTTTTCCCTTAACACATAAAAGAGCTTTGAGGCTGTTTTTTGGGTAATAGATGCCGGCATGTATTACCTCGCTGCTTCTACTTGAGGTTTCCATCCCGAACTTTTCGTTACTCTCCATGAGAATAACAGTCCATTTGGGAAACCTCTTTAAGACCTCGGCTACAACAGCAAGCCCTGTAACACCTGCACCAATAATTGTTATATCAGCTCGTATCATGAAATGTATTAAAAAAATTTTTATTGGATTTTAATAATATGATAATTTAAGGGGCTGTGTCAAACAAAAGAAAGCCCGGAACGGTTTGTCCGGGCTTTTAAATTTAGGATTCTTTTTTTATTAAAAAAATTCAACAGGGGGAAGAAAAAAGCCATCTAAATCCTCAGGTTGAAGTTTTAGATAGAAACTTCCATTTGGAACAGGAATGGGGGGAAGAGATATCTCCTCAGGTCCCTGTATGTTAATTTCTACCGTAGTTATTATTTCTCCAAATTCAAATTCTATTGTCAATATTACCGGTTCAATTTCAGAAACCTCTGCTTCAATTCCTTCAGGAATTTCAACTGGTATTTCAAGTGGTATAACTATTATGGGATTTTCAGGTGTTGCAGTACCTTTTTCCTCAATAATTATACCGGAAAGATCTATATATATATCATATTCTGCTTTTGTTGATGTTAAAAGTATGGAAGCAATAATACCGCCCAGCAGTTTATCCTCTTCTGAAATAGGTGTTTTCTGCTGACCCAAAGGTGTTACATCAATTGCATATCTGCCAAAAGGAACGGGAAAATCAACAGGGGGAATAGGAATTAACCCGAAAAAGAAAGAGCCTCCTATTGAAGTATCAAGGAGATTAATACCGTCATCAAGCATACCGTTGTTGGTTAATGACAAAGCTCCAAGAGGGAAATAAAATATTGGGGGAAGTATAGGCAAAGATATATTTATATTTCCTGTTTCACCTTCTGTAAGTTTTATGTTCTGGGGAATTGACAAAGGATGATCCTGATAAGTGATGTCAAGGAAATCCTTTGTGACCTCAGCATCCAGGCTCAATTGAGCCTCAGCTTTTGAGGCGATAGAGGTTATAAAAAGCGATAAAACAAATACCAGACTTAAACAAAAAATCTTTTTTTTCATACCAAATTCTCCTTATTTTTTTATTCTTTAATACACCTTACAGATGACCCTGTCTGCTTGCTTTCGCTATTAGAAGCAAAATTTGAAAGTGAAGAAACCAAAACACGGTTCAATGCTGCATTATTGCCATCTGCTGTTGAAGACCAGAACTGTCCTATAAAGCGCTTTATTGATATTTGTGGGAAAATACCATTTTCAGGGCGAAAACCTCCTCCTCTGGCCGCAAAGCCGCTCTCATTTGTACCCGTGTTTGGTTTTGCCCAATGCGCCGTTCCCTTTTCTTTAAGCTTATCTCCCGCAACATCATCACCCCCCAGAAAAACTGAAAGTTCCTGCCAGTCTTCATCGCTTGGAACGCTCCAGCCAGGAGGGCATAAACCTTTGGGATTATTTACTGCATGCCAGTTATACAGAGCACCATAGTTCTCTTTATTATCGATCCTATTGTTATACCATGAGTATGCACCTTCAGTATTGTTCTGCCATGCCGAACTGTCCACCGCATTTTCAATAGCTGATCCATCACTATATTTTGTGGTTCTTAGATTTTCAGCCATCCATTCCTGTTGCCCAATAATAATAGTTTTGTATGTGTAGCCTTCGGGGTCAACAGGGGGTTGGGTTTTACTGTAGAAACCATCAGCAGAAACATCCTGACCAGCAGAAACAATAACATTTATGTTGTCTGGGGTAATCCAACCACTAATCTCACTAAATTCTATTTCATATATTCCTTTTTCAAGATTTTCAAGTACATCACCGCTGTTCAACCAGTTACTTTTTCCAACAACTCGCCACTTTGCCTCAGAACGAAGCTCTTTAGGCCAAAGAACAACCTGCAGACTTCCCTCTGGTTCAATTATTTCAGGATTAAGCTTTACATAATAAGCTCCATTTGGAATAGGTATGGAAATAGGAACAGAGGGTTCCTGCACCTCCTCGCTTTCTGTTTTAGTATCTATTGTTATATTTGCAGTGGAGAGAATAGGAGCAAATTCAAAAGCTATATTGATATCAATCTCTATGGGTTCAATTTCTGGTATCTCTATATCATCTGGAACTTCCATATCCGGAATATCAAACTCAAGAGGTATTACAATGGGAATGGTAATTAATGGGTTTGATTCATCGGCTGTGAACTTTCCGTCAAGGGTTTCAACAAATGGAAATTCCACATAAACATCAATCTCTGCATTTGAACCGGTCAAAAGCATTGAAATTGTAATGCCTTCAGTTTTATCAACATCTTCAATAGCTTTTTTAATCAATCCCAAAGGGGTAATTTCAGCAACATAATTCCCAAAAGGGATTGGTACCGGCATATCCGGAAATGGAATTAAGCCGAATAAAAAAGATCCTCCTATTGCAGCATCAATTCCTTGCAATTCTTCTGTTAAAAGCCCATTATGTGTGATATCAACGGAACCAAGAGAGAAATATAGTATGGGGGGGAGTATTGGAATAAAAAGATTAATTGTTCCTTTGTCACCACCTCCTTCCAGTGAAAAACCCTGTGGGAATGAAAACGGTGCCGTATAAAGAACATCAAGGCTTTCTGTACTTGCTTTTAAATCTACGCCATAGCCAAATTGCGCATGGGTTTTTGAAGGTAGCAAAATAACAAAAAAGGTAAAAACAAATAAAATATTTAACAACCCAATTTTTGTTTTCATGGTTATCTCTCCTTTAAATTTTTATATTTATACTAAAATTATATTTTTGAATACTTACGGTCTTCCTAATTATTCCGGTAATAATGGTTATAAAACCCTGACCTTTGTGAAAGTTTTCATTGATAGGAAGCATAATCTTAATAGACGTTTTTTTGAAGTTTCTTAGCATGAAAAAAAGATATTTTTTAAAAATAAAAAGCAATAAATATACCAAAATAAAGCTAAAACAATAAATAAAGAAAAATCAAGTTGTTATAGTTTTTGCTTGTAAAAATAAAGAAATCAATTGGTTAAATAGAGCCATTTATTATATAACAAATTTAAACATTTTCCAGACAATTTAGCTTTCAAGAAAAAATAGAAATTATTCAAAAATATTTTTTTCTATAAAAGCATAAGCACAATGATTATGTATGCTTTCCTGATTTTCTGCCTCAATGCTGTACCAAATTATATTTTTATCCATATCAATCTTTTGAGCAATGGTTCTTACAATATCCTCTACAAAAAGGGGGTTATTGAAAGCTGTTTCAGTGACAAATTTTTCATCAGGTCTTTTAAGAAGAGGAAATATCTCACTTGAAGCACTTTTTTCAACAAGAGATATCAAGTCCTCAATCCAGAAAAATTTTTTAGAACGAACTTTTAACATAACCATGCTTCGCTGGTTATGTGCTCCGAAATTGCTGATCTCCCTTGAACAGGGACACAGGCTTGTAACAGGCACCTGAACCCCAACAATTAGATCAGAGGTTTCATGGTGGGTACCCCATATAAAACACCTGTATTCCATTAGGCTTTTTGCCTTTGTGACCGGTGCTTGTTTTTCGATAAAAAACGGAAAATTTATTTCAATATGAGCAGACTCTGATTTAAGACTCTCTTTCATCTTTATCAGAATATTGTTTATGTTTTTTGTGCTTATGCCATGTCTATAAGTGTTTAAAAGCTCTATGAAACGACTCATGTGAGTTCCCTTAAAATGGTGTGGTAGACTCACATACATATTTATTGTTCCAACAGTGTGCTGGATTTCGTTTGCCCTGTCAAGAACTATTATCGGATATCTTATCCCCTTTACTCCAACCTTGTCAATTTTGAGTTTTCGCTTGTCTATCTGATTCTGAACATCTTTTAAATTCATATTGTCTGTTCCTGCCCTTGTCCCTTTGCCTCATAAAAAGTTGCCCAGGCTCTTTCAGATTCCCAAACTGAGACCTTTTTGATTTGAGCATTATGCTCTGTTAAATTTTTACTGATTTCATAATAAAGAAACCTTGAAATATTCTCAGAGGATGCATTTAGCTTATCAAAAGGCGGAACCTCATTAAGACATTTATGATCAAACATTGAGAGAACATCCCGGGTAATCTGTTTTAATTCAGAAAAATCAATTGCAATTCCAATCTCATCAACCTCTTCACAACTGACCGTTACCTCAACCAGCCAGTTATGGCCATGAAGGTTCTCGCATTTTCCCCTGTAGTTTTTCAGCCAGTGTGCTGCTGCAAAATGAGTTTTTATCGAAACTTCAAACATTTTAACTCCATAAGCATAGTAAATACTTTCTACATTTATTGATATTTTTATTGAAAAAATCTTTTTTTATGGTATTAGTTAAAAATAAGTGCTTCTGTTTCCGGCTTTTAAGCAAAGCCTCTAAAAATAATATAATTAAGGATAAGATTATGAGAACATTATTAAACACTGTAAGTGCCGTTGTAATCTTTCTTTTATTGCTGTTTTTCTGCATGAACAACCAGCAACCCGTTGAGATACATGTTTATAGAGATTTAAAATATAACCTTCCTGCCTGGTCAATATTCTTGGTTCCTTTTTTTGTTGGTGCAGTGGCTGGAAATTTTCTCGATTTTTTTCAGCGGTTAAAACTGAAGAAACAGGTTCTCAAACTGAAAAATGAGCTTAGAAGTTTAAAAGCAGAAAAGCAGACTATATCTTCCTGAGTTTATTTCCGTTTTTTCTTTTTAGCCTTCTGTCTGACATAAAATTGCTCCCCGGAAGTTTTTTTACATGTTTCTTCACCTGAGAAGCCGTTTCACTTACCTCTCCATAATGCTTAAACCTTTTTTTATCATTTAACACCAGTGCAATGGAAATGGTCATAATTGGAAATTTTGTTTTCTTTCCTGTTCTGTCTTTTGATGTTATATAACCTCTTTCCCTGTCTGATTCTTCATAAAGGCTTGGAACAATTGAATCAAAACTCTGTATTATTCTTTCGCATATTTTTTCTATGTAAACTGTTGGCACCGTGAAAACAAAATCATCTCCACCCACATGCCCCACAAATGCTTCCTCATGAATATAGTCATGAATAATGTTTGAAAGTATCCTTGCTGTCATCCTCAAAGCTTCATCGCCTCTTGCAAAGCCATATTTGTCATTAAAAGCTTTGAAGTTATCAACATCAAGATATGCTATTGCCATATCTTTTTCCATGTCAAGGGTTTCCTGAATTTCTCTCAAAATTGATGTATTGCCGGGCAGCCTTGTTAAAGGATTCGGATCAAGAGCTCTTTTGAAACGGTTGATACACAGAGCAACCCTGTTAATGAGTTCATAGCTGTGAAATGCTGTAGTCATATAATCATCAACCGGGAAATCTGTCCATTCTATAATGTTTTTTTCAACTTCAGGCATAAGAAAAATTATTACCGGAATCTGTGAAAAAAGATTGTCTCTTTTAAGATTTTGAAGAAGTTTTAAAGATTTTCCTGTTGCTGAATTATTGTCAACTATAATAAGGGATGGGGGTGATTCATATATTTTGGTAAGAGCTTCCTGAAGGGAAGGTTTTGTAAAAATAAGATAGCCTTCTTTGCTGAGAGAATTGATAATTTTTCTGTTTAAAACCTCATCAGAAGAGATTAAATATATTTCATCCTCAATGCTCAAAACTATGTTACTCCTTCAAAAAGTGTCTCTACATCAAGGGATTCAAGTTCATCACCAAGATCCCTTATTACTTCTGTTAATGTTTTAAGGTTAAACCCCAGTCTTTCCCAGGCGGTTTTATTCAGGGGAGGAACCCATGGATCTCCTCCTGAGCCAAATCCCACTGCTCTTATAAGAATATTTGAAAGATGTACAATCGATGTAGAGATTCTTGCCTTTTGAGCTCTTAAAGGCTGGTGATGATATGCTATGGGCTCAATTAAACTCAGTGGCAGATTCCATGACTCTGCAAGCCATCCGCCTATTTCCTGATGTGTTAATTCAAGCACTTCTTTTTCCGCATCGAAAAAAAATATCTTTTTTTCTGAAATGCATTTTTTAATCTCTTCATATTTGTCCTGCATCTGAATGCTTACAACTACTTTCCCGATATCATGCAGAAGCCCTGCAACTGATACCTCTTCGGGTTCACAGCCCTTTACTCTTTTTGCAATAAACCTTGATGCTATTGCACAGCCAAGGGAATGTTCCCAGAGACCTACAACTCCTTTTTCCATCATATCATAAACAGATACACTTATTATAAGACTCTTTACAACATCAAATCCAAGAAGAACTATAGCATTTGAAACAGAAGATATCCTTCCGGGAAAACCGTAAAATGAAGAGTTTACAAGGCGCAGAACCCTGCCTGATATTGCTGGATCTGTTGATATTATATCACCAAGCTGTGTTGCAGAGGTTTTGTCATCTTCCACCATCCTGCTTATCTTCTGGGCAACAGTTGGAAGGGTCGGAAGACTTTTTATAGACTTTATTTTTCTCTTTATCTTTTCTTTTTCAATATCCATATAGATAGTCCCTTATTAATCTTCTGCTTCGGCAAAGCGCTGTTTTATATCCGCTCTTATGATCTCCTTTATTTGACTGCTTAAGTTGTCATCTTTGACCAGACTGAATCTGTTTTCAACTTCCTGATATCTCTGTTCCAGTGTCTTATCCCCTTCTCCTTCAATGCTCAGGGGTCTTCCCTTTACAAAAAGCTTTGCAATATCCATGTCTGTTAATCTGTTAATAAGCTGCTCTGTAAGAACAGTGCCCTCACCCATAAGGGTAACACCATCTTTTCTTGTAAGCGGTTTGGCAAGCACCATGCCCGCAGTAGCTTTTTCAACAGGAATTTTTTGCATAGGAGAACCCTTTTATGTTAATATTCTCACTCAATACTATTTAATAGCAGACATTTAGTGTTAAATAAAGTAAAAAATTTTTATCGGGTAGATTTTGTGTGTTCTTTATAATAAAAAATATTGAAATGGAGGTATCAGACTTGATTGTCATAGCAGCAGCAGCAGAGGAAGAGATAAAACATTTAAAGAAAAACATGATCATAAAAGAGATCATAAAAGACGGAAAAGCCATTTTTTTTAAAGGACAGATAGAAGAGACAGAAGCCGTTCTTGTAAAAACAGGAATAGGTTCAAAAAAAGCACGGGCAGCGATAAGCAAAGCAATTGAGAGATTCAATCCCCCCTTTATAATTCTCATAGGAGCAGCAGGGGCTGTCAATCCGCAATTAAACATTGGAGATATTGTTGTGGTTGATGTCATTAAAGAGATGCACGGCAAAAACCTTTCAACATATCAGTGCAGTAAAGCTCTAAATAAAAAAGCAATGGCTATTTTAATACAAGAAGGTCTTTACGCTATACAGCACAACAGCATGGTTTTTTCAAATTTTATACACCTGAGACAGGAAAAAGATGCAATAATGAAAAATCATGAGGTCATGGTGATTGACATGGAAAGCTCAGGAATTGCAAAGGAAGCATCATTAAAAAATATCCCTCTTATTAACATTCGTATTGTTTCTGACACTGCAAGAGAGAATACCCTGAACGTGGAAAAGCTTTACAGAGAAAAAAAGAACCGGGGCTTTGCCGGGTTAATACTATATTTTATCTTCAATCCAAGGGAGTTTAAGAAAGCCCTCTTGCTCAGAAAACATCTTTTTACTGTTTCTGAAAAGATATTGATTGTTACTAAACTTCTTCTGAAAAACTCATTGACGGATATAAAAAAAGCCCCTGATGTGTAAACATCAGGGGCTTTTTAATTAACAGGTTAAGGGATATTGGTGTTTTTAGTAATCCATACCGCCCATACCGCCCATACCACCCATGCCGCCAGGAGGCATTGCCGGCATACCGCCGCCACCTGATGACTCTTTTTGTGGTTTATCGGCGATCATAGCCTCAGTTGTTATCAGAAGAGATGAAACGCTTGCAGCATTCTGAACAGCACATCGAACAACCTTCATCGGGTCAATAACACCTGCCTTAATTAAATCTTCATATTTTTCGGTCTGGGCATTGAAACCAAATGCATCTTTTGCTTCTTTTACCTTCTCGATTACAATAGATCCGTCAAAACCGGCATTATTTGCAATCCAGCGAAGGGGCTGAATCAGAGATTTTTTGACTATATCCACCCCAAGCTGCTGCTCACTTTCAGGGAGTTTAAGGCCTTCAAGATCTTTAAGGGCTCTTACAAGAGCAACTCCGCCGCCTGAAACAATTCCCTCCTCTACCGCAGCTCGTGTTGCATGCAGAGCATCTTCCACCCTTGCCTTCTTTTCCTTCATCTCGGTCTCTGTTGCAGCGCCTACATTGATTACGGCAACACCGCCGACAAGTTTTGCAAGTCTTTCCTGCAGTTTTTCGCGGTCATAGTCTGATGTGGTTTCTTCAATCTGAGCCCTTATCTGCTTTACCCTTGCCTCAATATCCTGTTTAGTTCCGGAACCTTCAACTATCGTAGTATTATCCTTGTCTATGCTTATTCTTTTAGCCTGGCCCAGATCATCCATCGTGATGCTCTCAAGTTTTATTCCGAGGTCTTCTGCGATCATCTTGCCACCTGTAAGTATTGCAATGTCTTCAAGCATAGCCTTTCTTCTATCGCCAAACCCGGGAGCTTTTACCGCTGCGACTTTCAATGTTCCTCTCAGTTTGTTTACTACAAGTGTTGCAAGAGCTTCCCCTTCAATATCTTCTGCAATTATAAGAAAAGGTTTGCCACTTCTTGCCACCTGTTCAAGAATTGGAAGAAGGTCTTTCATGTTGCTTATCTTCTTCTCGTGTATCAGAATATAGCAGTCCTCAAGGGAAGCCTCCATTCTTTCGGGGTCTGTAACAAAATAGGGAGACAGGTATCCTCTGTCAAACTGCATACCTTCAACAACTTCTAAGCTTGTCTCCATTGTTTTTGCTTCTTCAACTGTTATCACACCCTCTTTTCCAACCTTATCCATTGCCTCTGCAATTATATTGCCAATTGTTTCATCATTGTTTGCAGAGATGCTTCCAACCTGGGCAATCTCTTTCTGGTCCTGAATTGGCTTACTCATGCCTTTAAGGCTGTCAACAACCTTAACCACTGCTTTGTCAATTCCTCTTTTAAGTTCCATAGGATTATGCCCTGCTGTGACAAGCTTAATACCTTCTGAGAATATTGACTGTGCAAGCACAGTCGCTGTTGTTGTTCCATCACCTGCTACATCGCTTGTCTTGCTTGCAACTTCTTTAACCATCTGTGCTCCCATGTTTTCGAACTTATCTTCAAGTTCGATCTCTTTTGCAACAGTAACACCGTCTTTTGTTACAGTGGGAGAACCAAAACTTTTATCAATAATAACGTTTCTGCCCTTTGGTCCGAGAGTTACCTTTACTGCGTTTGCCAGTATGTTTACGCCTTTTGAGAGAGAGGCGCGTCCTTCTTCAAATTTTATCTCCTTAGCCATTTGTAATTTCCTCCAAAATATATTTGATTATTAATTTACCAGTATTATTCAATAATTCCTAAAATATCATCTTCTCTCATTATCAGGTGCTCTACATCATCAATTTTAACCTCTGTACCTGCATATTTGCTGAAAAGAACCCTGTTTCCTGCTTTGACCTCCGGCACTGATTTCTGTCCATTGTCAAGTATTTTTCCGCTGCCTACAGCAATAACTTCACCTTCGATGGGCTTTTCTTTTGCTGAATCGGGGATAATTATACCACCCTTTGTCTTTTCTTCGCTTTCGATCCTTTTTACAATTACTCGGTCTTGAAGCGGTCTGATTTTCATCTTTGTTCCTCCTTACTTTTCTGTTTGGTTATTATAAAGTGTTAATTAAAAAATATATTATATTATTTTTTAAATCTAAGGCATATAAGCTGCCCTAATTCAATAATGAAAGTTAATGTCAATTATTGGAATGTCAAGGGCAGGCAAAAAAATAAATTAGTTTTCAGGTGAAATATCCTTTTTTTTCGCAACAACCACGCGTGAAGGTCTGAGAAGTTTGTCTCCTATAAAATATCCTTTCTCATACTCTTCAATTATTGTATTATCATCATAGTCTTCAACTTCCTGCCGTGCCATTGCTTCATGATGTTCTGGATTGAACTTTAGACCTAAAGATTCAAAGGGTTTAATATCAAATTTATCCAGTACAGCAAAAAGTTGTTTTAAAATCATTTCAAGGCCTTCATTAACCACTTCTGCGTTTTTAGCATTTTTCACCTGTTCAAGAGCCCTCTCAAAATTATCTATTACCGGAAGAATCTCTTTGGCAAAATTCTGATTTGCATATTTAATTAAGTCTTCTTTCTCTCTGCTGACACGTTTTTTATAATTTTCAAATTCAGCCAATGTTCTTAATAGTCTGTCTTCTGCCTCCTCTTTCTGTATTTCAGCCTCTATTAATCTTTTTTCAATATCCTTCTCCTGATTCAGATCCTTCTGTTTCTCTCTCAAGATACCTTCAATAAAAGATTTGCTGTCAGGATTTTCATTAAGGGTATTATCCTGATTTTCCAGGGCTTTGTTTTCTTTTTCACTGTCTGATATATTTTTTGAACTTTTTTTCACGTCTGTTCCTGCTTTTGATTTTTTTGTTTTTAAATGGATGTCATAAGAAAATAATAATTCATTCTTTTTTGTCAAGACCCTGAAGCTTACATTTTTTGATAATTTAAACATACAAAAAAATCTAATCTGTATATGCTTGCATGTTAATAGACAATGTCCTATTATAGATTAATTAAAATCTTAGAGTACAGGTTAAATTTATGAAAAGACTGATCCTTGGCACTGCAGGACACATCGATCATGGAAAAACAAGCCTTATAAAAGCTCTTACAGGTTTTGACTGTGACAGGCTGAAAGAAGAAAAAAAACGCGGGATAACCATTGAGCTTGGATTCACCTCATTGAAACTTCCTTCTGGATGCACGATCGGAATAATTGATGTGCCGGGACATGAAAAGTTTATAAAAAAAATGGTCTCAGGAGTAGGAGGGATTGACGGTATTATTCTTGTTATTGCCGCCGATGAAGGAATAATGCCTCAGACAAGAGAGCACATTGATATATGCAGACTCCTTTCCATTAAGAATGGTCTGATTGCTGTAACCAAAGCAGATCTGGTTGATGAAGAATGGCTCGGACTTGTTCAGGAAGAGATCAGCTCATATGTAAAAGGCTCTTTTTTTGAGGGCAAACCAGTTGTCCCGGTTTCTGCTGCAACAGGATCAGGTATCGATACACTAAAGGGAGCAATTGATTCAATTATTTCATCAATTTCTGAAAGACCGAACCGGGGTATATTCAGATTGCCGATAGACAGGGTCTTTTCAATGAAAGGATTTGGCACTGTGGTCACCGGAACTGTTTTTGACGGGAATGTCGCTGTGGGGGATGAAGTAGAAATATCTCCCAAACGCACAATAACAAAAGTGCGAAACATTCAGGTACATGGAAACAGCGTTAACGATTCATCGGCAGGGCAAAGAACTGCACTGAACCTGCAATCAATGGAAAAGACTCTTATTGAAAAAGGCGATGTGGTCTGTCATCCAGGCACACTTTTGCCAAGCTCAAGGGTGGATGCATGGCTTGATTATCTTGAATCACCGGGAAGACCTTTAAAAAACAGGTCTATGGTAAGATTTCATTCAGCAACTTCAGAAACACTTGCCAGAGTTATCCTTCTTGAGGTTGATGAACTTGAACCGGGCAGAAGTGCTTTTGCACAGTTTACATTTCAAACCCCTTTGGCAATTCTTCCAAAAGACCGATTTATTCTTCGAAGTCTTTCCCCTGTTAATACTATCGGAGGTGGTATAATAATTGATAATCATGCTCTGAAACATAAAAAAATCTCCAATTATCTGATTAAGGCTCTGGAAACCTTAAAAGCCTCAGAACCCTGTGATATGATAAAAATATTTTGCAGAGAAAACAGTCTCAAAGGCTGTAATATAGATTATCTGCAGGCAAGAACAGGAATTGATAAAAAATCCCTTGAATATTTTATAAGTAAAATGTTGTCAGATGAAGAGCTTATATCCTTTTACAGTTCCCCTTTATCCATAATATTGCCTGAAACTGTTAAGGATGTTAAAAAAAATATAAGTAACACCTTAAAAAACTATCACCATCAAAATCCTTTAAAAACAGGTCTTCCAAAACAGGAACTGCACTCAAAGCACAACAGAAAAACCGACAGCAGACTTTTTGACTATGTACTTGAAAAAATGAGGGTTTCAGGAGAAATTAAAATTGAAAACGAATTTGTCTTTATCCCGGAGCATAAACCGCTTTTATCAGACTCACAAATGGGTATAAGACAGGATATTTTAAGAACTTACAAATATGCAGGAGAAACCCCGCCATCGAGAAAAGAACTTGCAGATAGATTAAAAATAAATGAAAAACAGCTGCTTCCTATACTTTCAATACTTGTTCAGGAAAGGGCTTTGACAAAGGTAAATGAAGAGTTGTATTATGATGCAGAAGTTTTGCAGAATGTTATCCTCAGAATAGTTGAAAACCCGGACAGACTGGAAAGCATTACTATTCAAGATGTTAAAAAATGGACGGGACTTTCAAGAAGATTTATTATCTCTGTTCTTGAATATATGGACAGGATGCGCATAACTCTAAGGTCAGGGGATAAAAGAATTATCAGAAAGGATAGGAAAATAGCAACATAGCTTAAGGCAGAGTAAAAAACTTGCACTTAAGGAATCAACGCTGATCTGCCTTTTTAAATTCTTTTGTCTTTAAATAACACAGCAGCTAATTTAAAGAGTTATCTCCCCTTTCCCCTGCCTTGTAATTTTGAATTCGTCTTCTGTCAGGTCAATAACAGTTGAAGGTTCTGACACAAGAACACCAATGTCAAGAACAAGATCGATCTGCTTGCTGAAATACTCATAGATAACATCACCGGAATTTAAGACCTTTTCCTCCCACAAAGGAACACTTGTAGATATTATGGGGTTTCCCAGATGCTCGGTCAGCGTCCGGCAGACATTACTGTCAGGCACACGTATTCCAATCTGTTTCCTTTTGTATAACATATACCTGTTCACTTCTTTCATGGCGGGAAGTATAAAGGTATAAGGACCTGGAAGCTTTTTGTTCATAAGCCTGTATGCTCTGTTGGAGACTTGAGCATAGAATGAAACATTGCTCAAATCAAAGGATATGAAGCTGAGAGGGCTTTTTTCATTCATTTTTTTTATTCTGTACAGCTTTTGAATGGCTTTTTTGTTATGCAGGTCACATCCCAAACCATAAATAGTATCTGTTGGATAGACAATAAGACCACCGTTTTTTAAAATTTCAACGGCTTTTTTTATGGCTCTTATCTGTGGATTTTTTTCAAAAACTTTAATAATCATAATATAAAAACCCTTGCTTGGGCTGCATATCGTATTTGTATAGTTTTCAAAAAAGGAAATTGCTATACAATTAATTTATTTTATTAATAATATTACAATATTATTGTCTATTCTTCAATACTTTTTTAATTACTATAAGAAAGCAGAGGCTTTTATCAAAAAAGACCTACTGATTGCCTAACAACTTTATAAGACCCTGTTTAATGATCCTCATTAGGTGTGCAATATCCTGTCAAAAGTGTGCATTAAGTTGCGCAAAAAAGCTTCTAAAAACCGCTTTTCTCTCAGAAAAAATAATATAAGAATAGTTATTACAATATGTTATAAATATTTAGAAGGTCGAAAAGCTTTGGGCATTAGATATGCTAATAGATAAATCAAAAAGACTATGGTGCGTAAAACAATGCTCAAAAGGAGAAAAAATGAAAACTCATGACCTTCATAAAATGCTTGGAATTGATAAAAGTGCACCTGAAGATATTATAAAAAAGAAATTCAGGGAATTTGCAAAAAATAACCATCCTGATTTTTTTCCTGGAGATTTGTTAAGGGAAGAAAGATTTAAAAAGCTCTCTTCAGCATATCACGACTGGAAAGCTATTCAGGAAGCAGTTAGAGAAATCCGGCGGTTAAGGCAAGAGTCTTCAAAATACCCAAACCCTGGTTTCAAACCATGGAGCTTCAGTGTAAGGATTTAAGACCAAAAAATATTATCTGTCTGTTTTGTGTTGACTTAAAAGATGGTTACTGATATTTAGAATATAAGGAGGAAAATAGATTCAATAAAAACTTATGATCAGTCTGTTTAATAATCATTGAACATAGCTTAATTCAGTGCCGGACTGATCTGTATTACCCAAAAGAATGGACCCTTACATAAAAATTATTATATTCTTTACTCTGCTGATTCTCTCCGGATTTTTTTCCTCATCAGAGGTTTCGTTCTTCTCTTTGAACAAAGTAATGCTTAGGAGAAAAAAACTTAGAAACTCACCAAAGTTTAAGTATATTGTAAACCTTTTAAAGACACCTGCTTCTTTCTTAAAAACAGTTCTGATTGGAAACGAGTTTATAAACAGCGCCATATCTGTTGTTTCAGCATCAATCTGTTATTCTCTACTACATAACAGTTCTGTAATAGATGATAAGCTGCTTCCAATAGTTGCTGTTTCAATAACACTTCCAATGCTTCTTCTCTTTGGTGAAATTCTGCCTAAAACAATTGCTGTAAAATTTCCGGAAAAGGTCTCCTTTTTTAACTCATATCCCCTTTATATGTTTTCAAAAATTATCACTCCTGCAAGGTTTATTTTAGGAAAAATATCTATGGTATTCATAAGTCTTTTTGTAAAGGATATTTCAAAACAACCATCAGGCGCCCTAAAAATTGATGAGGACACATTCAAGTCTATTGTTGATATAAGCAGCCGTGACGGCACTATTGAACAGGATGAAAGAGATCTTATACACAGAGTTTTCCAGCTTGATGATATTGACATATCAAAAATTATGACAAAAAGAGAAAACATATCCGCTTTGCCCAAAACCTGTTCCATAGAAGAGATTTTCAAGGTTATCAAAGAGGAGAAATTTTCAAGATATCCTGTTTTTGATGGAACAATAGACAATATTATCGGTTTTATCCATGTAAAAGACCTTTTAAAAATAAAGGACAGAAAAAAAGTTACTATGAAAGCTATACTTAGAAGGGTTGTGTTTGTAGAAAAGGGAAGAAACGCCTTTTCTGTTTTTTTTCAGTTTCAGAGAAACAAAAACCATCTTGGAATAATTGTGGACGATCAGGAAAAGACTCTTGGGCTTGTTACCCTTGAAGATATTCTTGAAGAGCTTTTCGGAGAGATAATGGATGAAACAGATGTTGAGGATTTTAAATAATGGAGCTTTTACTGGGCATTTTAATTATCATTATATGTATTTTAGGTGAGGGCTTTTTTGCCGGAACCGAAACTGCTCTGGTTTCAGTTGATAAGACCCATATAAAGGCTCTCAAGGAAAAAGGCGATAAAAAAGCCTCTCTTGTTGACAAAGCCTTAAATCATCCTGAAAGATTCTTCTCAACAACCCTTCTTGGCACCAATCTCTGCACAGTTACAAGCAATACAATTGTAGCGTTCTTTGTCATAAAATATCTGGGTCAGGGCTATGAGTATATTACAGTTTTAATAATGACACCGCTTATTCTGCTTTTCGCTGAAACAATTCCAAAAACCATATACCGTTACCATGCCGATATTTTAGTTTTCTATATCGTTTATCCTATCAAAATTATATCTTATGTTTTTTCTCCATTTATTGAAGTGCTTTCCAGAATTACTGTTTTGCTTTTAAGGTTAATTGGTTTAAAATCATCTAACCTTAAAACATACACCACCAGAGAAGATATTGAAAATTATCTTGCCATGTGGAACATCACAAGCGGAATGAGAACCGCTGAAAAAAAAATGATAGAACGGGTTTTTGATTTTACCCAAACCACTGCTGAAGATGTTATGGTGCGTCTCATCAACATTGAAGCTATAGAGGTTAATGACTCTTTTGAAAAAGCAATAAATGCTGTCAGAAAAACCGGCTATTCAAGAATACCTGTTTATGGAGGTGAGGTTTATAATATTGTGGGCATTGTTCATGCTTTTGACCTGCTGAGAACTGAAGATGGGCATCAAAACTCGATAACTGAGTTAATGAGAGCACCCCGATATGTTCCAAATTCCATGCCAGTGGATGAACTGCTGAAACAGATGAGAACTCAGGGGATAAGCATAGTAGTGGTTGTTAATGAATATGGCGGGACAACAGGAATTGTGACAATAGAAGATATACTTGAAGAAATTGTTGGAGAGATATATGATGAATACGATAAAAAGGAGACCGTGTTCTTAAAAACAGGCAGGAACAAATATCTGGTAAAAGGACAGGTTGAGATTGACGAACTCAACGAACACCTTGAAATTAAACTCCCCACAGGTGACTATGAAACCCTTGCAGGTTTTCTGCTTAAACAGATGGAAAAAATTCCTGAAGAGGGTGAAAGCATCAAACATGAAAACATACGGCTTACCATTACACACGCTGACCAACGTTCTGTAAAAGAGGTATTGTTAGAGTTTTTTGAAAACAGCAATGATTCTGATATGAAATAAAGAGAATAATAAAAAAAGCTTGCTTTTTTTCTGTTATTCATTATATAAATTAAACAGTGGTATAAAAAATGGAGGTGAAATATGCATCCGGCAAAAATTATTATAATTTTAGTACTTTTGATAATTGTGGCAATATTTACTTTCCAGAACACCGGGGTTGTAAACATAAAATTTCTGTTCTGGGAGCTTGAAATGTCACGTTCGCTGATGTTTCTCGGCACACTTTTTTCGGGAATTATAATAGGGATGATACTGTCTCTTCTCAATATAGTGGCAAGAAAAAAAAATCAGAAAAAGATAGATACCGTTTCATTTGATGAATAACAAACTTTTCACAGAAAGGAAAAAATGATGAGTATTATAGCTTTCATAATTTCAATCATTGCACTCTACTTTGCCTACCAGGCATACACTAAAAGTGGTGGTACTGTAGATGAACTAAAAACCAAGGTTGATGAACTTGGAATTACAACAGAAAATTTGAGGAAGAAATCAGCAGACACAATAAGCCGGCTGGAAAAAAAGATAAGAGGCGAGGAGAAACAAGCTGATAACAGCAATCCTCCTGAAGAACCTTCAGCACCTTCTGAAAAAACAGAATAGCATAAAGAGCAATAATAGGTTTTTTGGAGAAAGGGAAAATATTTTGAGAAGGAGAAAGCCTGAGACGGCTCTTTCCTTCTCTTTTTTTATCCACAAAACCTGCTTAATGATTAATATATACATTTATAAATCTCCGAACAGCTTACGATTTTTCTGATTGCTCAATAACTTTATATAATTTATTAAATTGGGCTATATTAAAGCATATAATTTCTTTCCGTTCTGAGCCTGTTATATATATATAGTTCGGTCGCACTACTTATGACCGAATGCGGAGCTGAGCTTACGCTCCCTACCGTTCATCAACATAACTGCTAAACATGCCTTGATTATGTTTAGCAGTTATGTAATAATTCTTAATTTTTTAACCTTACTAAAATAGAACAGTATGAAATCCGGTTCACTAAAAAAACTCTGCTTTATTTTTGCAGTTATTATATGCTGTGCATTTTTGCTTGAGCAGTATTTTATGTTCAAGCTGAACCCCTACCCCTGCGAAGATGCTTATATCACGTACAGGTTTTCACAAAACCTTGCCGAAGGTAATGGTCCTGTATTTAATCCGGGGGAAAGGGTTGAAGGGTATTCAAACCCTGTCTGGATGACTATGATAAGCCTTGCGTTTATTTCCGGATTTGAAATGTCGACTTTCAGCAGGGCAGGGGGATTTATTTTCAACCTGCTCTCTTTTATGCTTGTGTGGCTTATCCCGATAAGATTTTTCGGCATAAGCAGAACTTCATCTTTTGTTGCTCCTGTTTTATATATCCTTTTTCTGCCTGTGCATTTTCACGCCACTTCAGGGCTTGAAACATCTCTTTACACTTTCTTAATTCTTCTGCTTGCTTATGTTCTGCTTTCTGCAAAAGAAAAGCCCTGTCTTTATTATGCGGCAGGCATTATATTCCTCATACTCTCTCTTACAAGACCTGAGGGTGTAATATTTTTTGGCTTTTTCTGTTTCTACGCTGTAGCCGCATTTATTATTAAGAGAGAGCCTATAAAACCCATTTTGCCTGCCGTAATTCTTTTTGTTACAGGATACTCTTTATTCCTTCTATGGAGACTCAGCTATTTTGGCCTCCCTCTTCCAAACACATACTATGCAAAAGGCGCCTTACCTTTCTTTATCAGAACAGGCCTTGGATATTTGACAAACAAGGCGTTTGTTACTCAATATTTTTATATGCCTCTTATCTGCATACTGATAACAGGGTTTGTGAAACTTTCTGTTAACAGAGCCCTTGTGATAATACTGCTGCTTTTTTCCGCAGGCATTCTTTTCAGCATTGGATTTTCAGGTTTTGATTGGATGCCGTTTTTTAGATACACGGTTCCTGTTGTCCCATTGCTGATTATACTGTGTCAGATAATTATTTCAAAACTGCTGGAAAGTATAGTTTTAAGAAAAAAAATTGTATGGGGTATTGTCTGTTTTTTAATGCTCTTTTTTGCAGTTGAGCAATTTCTCTCCGACACGGCTTTCAACTTTCGCTGGAAACAGATTGGCGACTATGCAATACACAACCAGAAGACTTTTGCTGAGTGGTATAAGAAAGAAATTGGAACAGATCCTCTGCTTGCAATTGGTGATGTGGGAAGAATTGCTTTTTACTCTGATGCAAGAATTCTTGACATCTTCGGACTCACCAGTCATGAATTTGCACAGCTCAAAAAAAATTATGGTTTTCCGGACATTGATTTTAAATCCCTTGAATTAAGTTTTGATGCATACAAAGAAAAAGAACTTGCGCTTCTGCTTAAACTCAAACCCGATTATGTTATGCTTTATAATGCAGGGATAAAGATTTCTGATAATTATCCCGGAAGTGCTAAAGGAATTACCGATAAAAAAAAATTTAAAGATGAATATCAATATATGACAACATTTTCAATAATCCCAGACCATACCAGTACGGCATGGCCCAAACCATATTATGGAATAGACGTGCTTGACCTGTCAGCAGGTTTGCTTGCGTGGATAAAAGGGGGATGGGGGTATGACATTTATATAAGGCGGGACAGTTCCTATAAAAAGTTTCAGGTCATCACAGGCGAAGATGAAAAAATTGTGGAAATAAACTTTTTAACTACTGTTGATGGTCAGGGCTGAAGATACATTCTCAATGTTTCCCTTACAACCTTACCTGAACAGCTGCTGGGAATTTTTAAAACAGGAACAATCTTTACCGGACATTTAAAACCCGGCATGTTTTTCCTGCAGAATTCCAGCATGTTTTTTTCGCTGAAACAATTTCTGTCTTTTACAACAACAGCTGCTGCTGGACTTTCACCCCATAAATCACTTGAAATGGCCGTTACAGCGGCTTCTAAAACTGATTCATGGCTTAAAAGAACTTTTTCAATATCAGAAGGATATATGTTTACGCCCCCTGAAACAATAATCTCTTTCTTTCTGCCGGCAAGATATAGAAATCCTTCTGAATCATAATAACCCATATCACCTGTTCTGAGCCACCCCATTTGTATAGCTTTTTTTGTGGCTTCAGGATTTCGATAATAGCCCTTCATAATATTAGGGCCTGCGCAGACTATTTCACCGGTTTTGCCGGTTTTAACAAACTTTCCTTTATCATCAACCACTGAAACTGAGACCATAAGCAAGGGTTTTCCCAAGCTCTCTGGTTTTACCGAAAAATCTGAGGGCATAAGAATTGAAACACCGGGTGATGCTTCTGTAAGGCCATAAAGGTTATAAAAGGATGCATTTGGAAACATCTGTTTCATTGCATCTGCAGTTTTTCTGTCCATTTCAGAGGCGCCTGTTACAACCCTTTTAAGAGATTTCATATTAAAAAATTCTCTTTTCCCAACCTCTATCATCATTTTATACATGGTTGGGGTCTGAGTAACAGAAGTTATCCCAGCCTCTTCAACAATTTTTAAAAGCTTCTCAGGATCAAATTTTTGCAGCAGATAAACAGAAACGCCGTTAAAGATATAAGTAAAAACCCGGGCAAAACCTGCTGAATGGAAAAGCGGGGTTGTTAAAAGTTCTTTGTCCTCAGGGCTCATACAATAAGCAGCAGTATAATTGATAGTGTTCCAGATCAGATTGTCATGGGTCAGCTCAATTGCTTTTGGTGTTTCTGTTGTGCCTGATGTAAATATTATACATGCAGTGTCTTCTGCTTCAGGGGGAGATTCTTTTGTTTTTGTCTTGCTGGTGGTTAAGAATATTTTTTCCCACTCTTTGTCTCCAATATTTAGAATTTTTTTAATGCAGGAAAGTTTAAACGGGACCTTTTCCTCCATGCACTTTTCATAGAAGATAAAGTCAAGTTTTGCATATTCGGCAAGTTTATATATATCTTCAGATGTCAAATGGAAATTTAGAGGTACACAGACAAACCCTGTTCTTGCCAGAGCAAACATCAGTTCAATATACTCTATGCTGTTACGGCAAATAATGCCGGCCTTTTCTCCCCTTTTTGTCTTGAGATTTAAGAGAAAGATGCTTAGTTTTTCCACCCTTTCAAGAAGTTTGCTGTAGGTAAGAGTATTTTCCTCACAAACAAGAGCTTCTTTTTGCGGATACCTGATTGCGGTTGAAGATAGAAATTTATAAAGGTTCATAATAACTTATTCATCTTAACAGAGAGAACTGCTTCTTGAAAAAGAGGGGGTGAGAAAAATTTTAGTCATTACAGTATGTTGCAGAAATGAGTCAAAAAAATCATAACTTTGATATCTCTGTTTAATGTTTGTATCCACTGCAGCTGGAAGAGGGTCTCAGGCAGACTTTCTGTAAGATTTTTTCAAAAACAGTTCATCGAAAAGAAACAGAATTATTCCTGCACTTATTGCAGCATCAGCAACATTAAAAGAAGGCCAATAATAGAGATTCTGCCAGTGAACACTTATAAAATCCACAACCTCACCGAAACGGAACCGGTCTATCAGATTTCCGATAGCCCCGCCAAAAATAAGGGAAAGGCTTATTGTCTGGAATCTGTCATCTGAGGTTGTCTGAGTAAGTATCACTAAAAGAAGGAACAGGCTTATGGCTGTAATTATAAAAAGGCTTATAATCTGGTACTGGTTTCCAAAATTCCGCAGAAGACCAAATGCTATTCCAGGGTTTCTGACATGTGTAATATCTATAAAACCACTTATAATCTCGATTCGTGTGTAAAGCGGTAAATATTTCAGCACAAGCAGTTTTGTAATCTGGTCAAGCAAAACAACAGACAAAGAAATAAAAGATAGACTTAAAACAACTTCACGGTTGATTTTTATTAATTTCATTTAGAGCTTCTCTGCATTTTTTACACGTTTTCTGCCCCTGTGTTTCCGGCGTAAAGTAAACCCAGCATCTGGGGCATTTTTCTCCTTCAGCTTTTTTTATTGTTATCCCGCAATCTTCAACAAATTCTTCCAATGTCTTTTTCTCTTCGAGAGGCTTTCTGTTCAGACAAACCTCTGAAACAATGAAAATATCGGGGAGATCTTTTTCATAACCGTTCAAGAAAACATACAATGGTTCTGTGCATGCCAAATTAACAGATGCTTCAAGAGAATTGCCGAGCTCTTTCCTTTCACGAGCTGATTCAATCTCTTTTAAAACTCTGCTTCGGACAGCAAGAAGTATTTTCCATTTTTTCGAAAGCTCACTATCTGAATAATCATGTTCATATTCAGGAAAATACAAAAGATGAATGCTTGACTCGTGGTTGTCTGATATTGACTGCCAGACCTCTTCAGCTGTAAAAGAGAGAACCGGTGCAAGGAGCCTTATAAGACTATCGGTTATTTTATATATCACACTTTGAGAAGCTTTTCTTAAAACACTGCCTGGCGCCTGACAGTAAAGTCTGTCTTTTAAGATATCAAGATAAACAGAACTCATATCGTTTATGCAGAAATTCAGCACACTGTGATAGATTGTATGGAATTCATATCTGAGGTAGGCATCTTTTACTTTTTTCACAAGCTCATTCATCCGCATCAGAGCCCAGCGATCTATCTCCGGAAGCTTTGAGTATTCAACCATTTCTGTATCAGGATTGAAATCAGAGAGATTGCCAAGCATGAAACGGCAGGTGTTTCTGATCTTTCTGTATGCCTCTGAAAGTCTTTTAAGTATATCCTGGGAAATTCGCATATCTTCTTGATAATTTTCAGAACAGACCCAGAGTCTTAGAATTTCAGCTCCGTATATTTTTATAACCTCATCAGGACTTACCACATTTCCCTTTGATTTTGCCATCTTCTCGCCTTTTCCATCCACAACAAACCCATGTGTTAGAACCGATTTATAGGGAGCCCTTCCGCGGGTGCCCACAGATATCAAAAGTGAGCTTTGAAACCACCCTCTGTGCTGATCACTTCCTTCCAGGTACATATCACAGGGGCTCTGAAGCTGGCTATGTTTTTCAAGTACAGCCGCATGGCTCGATCCTGAATCAAACCATACATCAAGAATATCTGTCTCCTTTTGAAAATTTTCAGAGGAGCAGGACACACATTTTGTGTTCTCGGGGAGCAGACTTTTTTCATCCATGGAGAACCATATATCACTTCCATGCTTTTCAAACAGATCGGCAACATGGTTAATCACAGAAGCTTCCAGAAGAATTTTGCCGCAATCCTTGCAATAGAAAGCAATGATAGGAACCCCCCATGATCTTTGCCTTGATATGCACCAGTCAGGCCTGTTCTGAACCATACCTGTTATACGATCTATTCCCCAAGGCGGTATCCACTGGGTTTTGCTAATACAGTCAAGGGCTTTTTCCCTGAGCCCGCACTTTTCCATAGAGATGAACCACTGCTCCGTTGCCCTGAATATTACAGGCTTTTTACATCTCCAGCAGTGCGGATATGAATGAGTAATCTGCATCTCTTTTAGCAGAGCTCCTTTCTCAAGCAAAGCATTACTTATAGCCCTGTTGGCATCAAAAACATACTCTCCCTTAAAATCGCCCACCTCTTCTGTAAACCTTCCCTTGTCATCAACCGGGGCATAGACATCAAGGCGGTATTTTGAACCGATTACATAGTCGTCATGTCCATGTCCGGGTGCTGTATGGACGCATCCCGTACCTGCCTCAAGGGTAACATGATCTCCAAGTATTATAAGAGATTCTCTGTCATAAAGAGGGTGTAAGCATTTCATCCCTTCAAGTTCATGTGCACTGACACGGTCAAGGATCTCAAAACCGGCTATGTCACAGTTGAGCATGGTCTGTTGAAGCAGTTCTTCTGCAAGAATTATTACCTCATTTTTTATCTTAACAGCAGTATAAACAAAATCAGGTCCAAGACATATGGCAAGATTTGCAGGTATTGTCCACGGAGTGGTTGTCCATATTAGAACGGAGACATTCTGCCCCTGCAGTGCCGGATATTTAGAACCAATATCAGAAATAAGGGGAAATTTTACATAAACAGATGGAGATGTGTGGTCATGATATTCAACCTCAGCCTCTGCAAGAGCCGTGTTGCAGGAGGCGCACCACTGAATTGGTTTTTTCTGTTTATAAACAATGCCTGATTCTGCGAATTTTGCAAACTCTCTGACAATTGAAGCCGAGTAGCCGTTGCTCATGGTAAGATAGGGATTGTCCCAGTCTCCAAACACTCCAAGCCTTTTAAACTCCTGTCTCTGTATGTTTACAAAATTTTCAGCATATTTTCTGCAATTTGTCCTGATTTCTGTTTTTGAGAGCCTGTTTTTTTCTTTGCCAAGTTTCTTTTCAACGTTCAGCTCAATAGGCAGACCGTGGCAATCCCATCCGGGGATATATACTGTGGAAAAACCTGACATGGTCTTTGATTTTACAATAAAGTCTTTTAATATCTTATTTAAAGCTGTGCCGATATGTATATGCCCGTTTGCATAAGGAGGTCCATCATGAAGTATGAACTTATCCGAGTCTTTTCGTGATACGGTTATTTCTTTATAAATGCCCTTCTCTTCCCACTGTTTTAACATCTCAGGCTCTTTCTGAGGCAGACTTGCCTTCATCGGAAAAGAGGTCTTGGGCAGATTTATAGTATTTTTGTAATCCATATACAGCTCCGAAAAAAATATTTATTGTTTAAAAAACATTAACATATATAGTTAACATATAGTAAACCAAAGTCAAGAAAAATACCATAAACAACTTGACTATTAAAGATTTATGACCGATAATTATTCAAGGCTGATGCAGGGTCTGCCTGCTTACCAAACATAAAGGTTTATATAACATGTTTAAATATTTTTATTTTTTTATAAGCATTCTGCCAAAAGCGTTTTAAAAGATTAAAATGCTGGGGCAGAGAAAATGTGCTGCTCACGGCAATTTTAGCAAGCAATAAAAAAGAGCCATGAGCAAGCAATCATGGCTCTTTTTTATTGCTTTCAGAAAGGAGGAAAATTTAAATGATAATTGTGTTGAAAAAGGATATTTCACAAAAAGAATTTCAAAATGCAGTCGACCGGATAAAGGAACTGGGCTTTCATTCGCATATAATCCAGGGAACCGAGAGAACGGTTATAGGGGCTGTGGGAAGTGACAGAGGCAAGGAAAATCTCCAGGCTATGGAGACAATGCCAGGGGTTGACAGGGTTGTGCCAATACTGCAGCCTTATAAACTTGCAAGCCTTGAGGTAAAACCTGAAAAGACAGTAATATCTGTGGGTAACAGGGTGCAGATTGGAGGAGAGGGTTTTATTGTAATTGCAGGACCGTGTTCAGTTGAAAGCCGTGAGCAGATACTCCACACTGCACGTGAGGTAAAGACTGCAGGGGCATCTATTTTAAGGGGGGGTGCATATAAACCGCGTACTTCACCATACAGCTTTCAGGGAATGGAAGAAGAGGGGCTGCTGTTGCTGAAAGAAGCAAGGGAGCTTACAGGACTTCCTGTTGTGACAGAGGTTATGAAAACATCTGATATCAATATAATATGTAAATATGCTGACATGCTTCAGGTTGGTGCAAGAAATGTTCAGAATTTTGCGCTATTGAAGGAACTTGGCAAAACCGATAAACCGGTGCTTCTTAAAAGAGGAATGATGACAACAGTAGAAGAGTTCCTTATGTCTGCTGAGTATATAATATCCTCAGGAAACAGCAGGGTTATACTCTGTGAAAGAGGAATTAGAACTTTCGAAAATGCTACAAGGAACACGCTTGATTTGAGCGCTATACCGGTTCTGAGAGAAAGAACCCATCTTCCTGTTCTGGTTGATCCCAGTCATGCCACAGGGAACTGGAAACTTGTTCCTTCAATGGCTTATGCTTCTGCGGCAGCCGGGGCAGACGGATTGCTTATTGAGGTTCACCCAAACCCTGAAACAGCTGTAAGTGACGGTATTCAATCTTTAAAACCGGAGAAATTTGCTGCTATGATGGAAAAACTGAAAATTTTTGCGCAAGCGGCTGGAAGGAAGATGGATGGTTAGCGATTAAACTCGAGGCGGGATGTAAAATTTCTGTCATTTCAATTCCTGCAAAACGCGAGATGTGAACTCGTTCTAATTTAAGCTTCGATTAAAAGGTTTGTGTAAAAACATTTCTTTGTCTATACACGCAAAACAACAGCAGTGTTTTGTCATCTTTTATTTGCTTTTGCTTATCAACCGTTTTTCATACTTCCAGTTAAAAATTATTTTAGCTTGCCATTGAAAGCTTTTATATGTTATTAAATTTGTTTAATTTAAGAGCTATGACAGTGTTAATCAGGAGTGTTTAAAGAAAAATTATGGATCTTAAGTATAACCCGCTTCTTGTTGAAGAAAAATGGCAGAAACACTGGGAAGAAAAGCAGACCTTCTGTGTGGAAGAAGATTCACAGCAGAAAAAATATTATGTCCTTGAGATGTTTCCCTACCCTTCAGGAAGAATCCACATGGGGCATGTCCGCAACTATACTATTGGAGATGTTGTCGCACGGTATAAAAAGATGAAGGGCTTTAATGTCCTCCATCCCATGGGTTGGGATGCTTTTGGAATGCCAGCTGAGAATGCCGCCATACAGAGTAATACCCACCCTTCAGACTGGACTTATAGGAATATCGAGATTATGAAAACCCAGCTAAAAAGGCTGGGTTTCAGCTATGACTGGAGCCGGGAGTTTGCTACCTGCGATCCGGATTACTATAAATGGGAGCAGAAAATATTTCTTAAAATGCTTGATAAAGGGCTTGTTTACAAGAAGACATCATTTGTAAACTGGTGTTCTTCGTGTCAGACAGTTCTTGCCAATGAGCAGGTGGAAAACGGGCTCTGCTGGCGATGCAGAAAAGAAGCCGAACAAAAAGAACTTGACCAGTGGTTTTTCCGGATCACAAATTATGCTGAACAACTTCTTTCAGCACTTGACCAACTTACAGGCTGGCCAGAAAGGGTTATTGCCATGCAGAGAAACTGGATTGGAAAAAGCCATGGAACCGAAATTGAGTTTACACTGGAAGATTCAGAAGATAAGATAACTGTTTTTACAACAAGACCTGACACGCTGTTCGGGGCAACATTTATGAGCCTTGCGCCTGAAAACCCTCTTGTCAAAGAACTTGCTGGCAAAACCGGCAGGTATGACCAGATAAGCTCTTTTGTGGATAAAGTATTGCTTCAGGATAAGACGGTTCGCACAGCTAAAGATATTGAAAAAGAGGGCATGTTCACCGGGTCTTACTGTATAAACCCCCTCACAGGATACAGAATGCCCGTGTACGTGGCTAATTTTGTGCTGATGGAGTATGGAACAGGCGCTGTAATGGCGGTACCGGCTCATGATCAGAGGGATTTTGAGTTTGCCAAAAAGTATGGTCTGGATATTAAAGTTGTTATTCAACCCGAAGGTGAAAGCCTATCCCCTGATAATTTGACCGAAGCCTATCAGAATGAGGGAACACTTGTCAACTCAGGTGATTTTAACGGGATGAAAAACACCGAAGCAATGGATAAAATCACCTCAAAACTTTCTGAAAAACAGGTTGGCAGAAAAGCTGTTAATTATCGCCTAAAGGATTGGGGTATTTCAAGACAGAGATACTGGGGAAACCCTATTCCTGTTGTCTATTGCCAGAGTTGTGGTATGGTTAAGGTTCCTGAGGAGAAACTTCCGGTAGTGCTTCCACGGCAGATATCGCTTAATCTGCTTGGGCAGTCTCCGCTTGCACAATGCGATGAATTTGTAAACACAACATGTCCCGCATGCGGTTGTCCTGCAAAGAGAGAGACCGATACCATGGACACATTCGTTGAGTCATCATGGTATTTTGCCCGTTACACATGCCCTGACTCTGACAAGGAACCGCTTGACAGGGAAAAGGTTAAATACTGGCTTCCTGTGGATCAGTATATCGGGGGTATAGAACATGCGGTTCTTCACCTTTTATACGCCCGGTTTTTCACAAAAGTTTTGAGGGATATTGGTTTTCTGGATGTGGATGAGCCTTTCACAAATCTGCTAACGCAGGGAATGGTCTGCATGGAAACAAGCAGGTGTGGAAAATGCGGATGGCTTTATCCCGAGGAAACAGAAAACGGGCTATGCAAAAAATGCTTATCGCCTGTTATCCTAGGCAGAAAAGAGAAGATGTCCAAATCCACAAAAAATGTTATCGACCCTGAAAACCTTATTGCCCGTTATGGCGCAGACACCGCAAGACTATTCTGTCTGTTTGCCGCTCCGCCAGAGCTTGACCTTGAATGGAGTGAGAAAGGAGTGGAAGGTTCTTTCCGGTTTCTTCAGAGAATTTGGCGGCTTACAACTGATAATATAGAGCTGATAAAAACAGCTGCCCCGGTTGACTTTTCAAATACCGCAGATGAAGAGGTTAAATCTCTTAGGAGAAAAACCCATCAGACCATAAAGAAAGTAACTGAAGACATTGAAGACAGGTTTCATTTCAACACTGCTATAAGCGCTGTTATGGAGCTCTTAAACATTATGTACCAGTTTGACCTGCTAAAAAACAGGGGTTCTGAAAGATTAGCTGCATTTAAAGAGGCTTTGGAAACAGTTATTCTTCTTCTTTCTCCGATGGTTCCTCATATATGTGAAGAGTTGTGGGAAATGCTTGGCGAAGAACAGGCTTTATGCAATATGAGACTGCCCGATTATGATCCTGAAGCCGCAAAGGAGGAAGAGCTGGAGATTGCGGTACAGGTAAACGGAAAACTGAGGGGGAGAATTGTAATCCCCGCTGATCTGCCGGAAGAGCAGATCAAGCAGCAGGCACAGCAGTCTCCTCAAGTACTTCAGTGGATAGAGGGTAAAAACGTGAAAAAAATTATAGTAGTTCCAGGGAGGCTCGTCAGCATTGTTGTTGCCTAAAAATTTAAATATCATAAAAACTGTCGTTGTCGTATTTGCCGCTGCAGCGCTGATTTCAAACTGCGGCTATCGTCTTGCAAAGTATGAAAACCCTCTGCTTGAGGGGATAAACTCTATAGCTGTTCCGTATTTTCAGAACAAAACTTTTGAAGCGGAAGCTGTTCCGATATTTACAAATGCATTTGTAAGCGAATTTGTTAAAGGAAAAAGACTTACCATTTCAAACACAGATGAAGCTGATATTGTACTCTATGGTAGGGTTAAGGAACTCAGAAAGGACATAATTGCAAGAGACTGGGATGATAAGGCAAATGCTTACAGGATTTATGCTGCAATGGATATAACCCTTGAAGAGCGCAAGACCGGAAAAGTACTTTACAAAAGAAACAATCTTTTTCATACAGAGGAGTACCCTGTTCGTTCTGATATTGCCTTCTCGGAAGCAGCCAAAAGGGATGCTTTTCAAAAGATTGCATCTGATCTTGCCCAGCGTGTTCATGACAGTATAATGCAAGGATTCTAATGACTTTAGATGAAATAAAAAAAACATTAAAACTTAAAGGCTTACATCCTCTTTATAGTTTCTACGGGGAAAACACCTATGCAATAGAAGAGGCTGTCAAACAGGTGATAGAGGCTTTTTTGGGAAAAGATGCAGATGATGAGGCTATTGTCCGTTTTGACGGCCAGGTTCATGAAGTGTCTCAAATACTTGAGACAGCTAAAACACAGCCCCTTTTTTCTGAAAAAAGGGTTATTATTGTAAAAAAAACACACCTGCTGGAAGAAAAACAGAAGTCACTGTTTAATAATTATTTTGAAAACCCTTCCCAAAGCTGCTGTCTTGTTTTAACTGCAGAAAAAAATCCATTAAAAAGTGTCCAGCAAAAACTTTTCAAAAAAAAGGGGCTTGAAATTAATATTTCTCCTCCAAAAAAAAGAGGGGAAAAGGAGTCTTTTATAAACAGCTGCCTGAAGGAGTTTAACCTGCCTTTAAGCAGGGATGCAAAAACATATTTTATGGAGAATGCAGGCACAGATATTCAGTTGATCAGAAATGAACTGGAAAAATTGAGCCTTTTCTGCATCGGGAAAAATGTTGTTTCAATTGATGACATTGAAGATACGGTATCATTTGAAAACAATGTAACCATATTCAGGTTTGTTGACGAGTTAGGGATGGGAAATCTTGAGAATTCATTAGTTAATAATTACAAACTTATCTCCAAAAGAGTCTTTCCACTTGTTATTCTTGCAATGGTTATAAGACAGTTCAGACTCATAACCATTGCAAAAGAGGCACTCTCAAAGGGAGACAGTTTCCAGCAGATAACAAAACTTCTATCCTTCAAATATGATTTTCAGACTGAAAACATTATAAAACAGGCAAAAGGCTGGAAACAGGAATGCCTGAATAAAGTTTTTGAAATTTTTTTATCAACAGATACAGGCTTTAAATCAAGTTCTAAAAGCCCGGGAATTGTCCTGGAACACATGATTTTCAAAATATGCAACTTAAAAAATCAGGCTTGAACCTGAATAACTCTGTTTGCTTTTTTCATAAGACCTGAGATTTTTCTTGATGCCGTGTTTTTTCTTATAACACCCTTGGATGCAGTCTTTGCAATTTTTGAAACTGTTTCAGGAAGCTTTTTTTGAATAGCATCTTTCTCTCCGCTTTCAAGAACGCTTAAGAAAGACTTAATTTCTGTTTTCATGCCTGATTTTGCAGATTTGTTCCTCAGTCTCCTTTTAAGGCTCTGACGATGTCTTTTTATGGCTGATTTATGATTTGCCAAATTGAAAAACCTCCATAATCTTTAAATAGAAAATTAAAATATTATATAATATCATTTTATAACTTCTTGTCAAGTGTTTTTATGGAATTACTTTACACTGTTTTTAAGACACGGTTTGGCTGGTGTGGAGTTGTTGGCAGCAGCAGTGGAGTTGTAAGAATTTTTCTCCCTGAAAACGCAAAAAAAGCTGTTACAGAAAAGATTCTGACAATATTTCCGTCAACCGTAGCTTCTTTTAATGAATTCTGCGAGATTCGAAAATCGATCCAGGATTATTTCAGGGGACAAAAGCCTTATTTTGACTTCAAGCTTGATTTTTCAGAAACAACAGATTTTCAAAAAAATGTTTGGAAAGAGGTTCAAAAGATACCTTATGGACAAACAAGGACTTATTCATGGATAGCAGAGAATCTGAAAAACAGTAAAGCAGCCCGTGCCGTGGGCACAGCAGTTGGTAAAAATCCTTTTCCAATTGTAGTTCCCTGTCACAGGGTGTTAAGAAATTCAGGAGATTTAGGAGGGTTTTCAGCAGTTGATGGAGTGGAACTAAAAAAAAGGCTTTTAATGCTTGAGGGAAATTAATAAAGATGGTTCCGTAAAAAGTCCCCCGCTGTCATCTCGAACGAAGTGAGAGATCTCGTAACTTATTGAAATAATGAGATTTCTCCCTGCGGTCGAAATGACAATATGGTTGTTTTTAGACTTTTTACCGGTCCATCAATAAAAATTGGTTTATAAAAAGGAAAAGTTGTATTTATGGAAAAACAGAAGATAAACTGGAATGAGGTTGAAACAGAAGCAACAGAATTACTGAAAAAATATCTCAAGATAGATACAACTAATCCGCCGGGTAATGAATTTCGGGGAGCTCTTTTCTTAGGAAAAATACTTGAAGACCAAGGCATTGATTATGAGTTATTTGAACCTGAGAAGGGAAGAACAAGCCTTATAACAAGTTATCAGGGAAAAGAAGAGATGGCAAAGGTTCTGCTTCTTCATCACATAGATGTTGTTCCTGCAGAGGCTGATAACTGGAAACACAGCCCTTTTTCAGGAGTTGAAGTTGATGGGGAAATCTGGGGAAGGGGAGCTGTTGACTGCAAGTCTCTCGGTATTATGCAGCTTATTGCTTTTCTTCTTTTAAAAAAGCAGGGTATTAATCCTCAGGACCATATTATTTTTGCTGCCACAGCTGATGAGGAGGCAGGTGCTAAAAAGGGGGTAGAGTGGCTTATAAAAAGATTTCCTGAAAAGCTTAAAGCCCGTTTTGTTATCAACGAAGGAGTCGGTTTTTATTTTACTGCAAATAACAGAAACCTTCATTTTTGTCAGGTTGCAGAGAAAGGTACCTGCTGGCTGAGAATATCATTTACCGGCAGACCAGGTCATGCTTCAATGCCAGGTGACGGTAACTGTATATATGCGATGGCAAAAGCTGTAGGTCTTCTTTCAAACCATAATTTTGATCCTGTAATTACAGAGCAGACAAAAAGTTTTATTCTTGAAGCGGCGCCCTATCAGAATTTGCTGTCTGAAGAGATGTTTTTAAAACTCCTTGATAAAAATCATACTCTGGATATCATACACCAGATTCCTGATGGAACTTTTAAAAACATTATTCAGACTCTTTTCAAAAATACTGCTGCTGGCACCGTGGTTTCCGGAGGAAATAAAACAAATGTAATTCCTGGCAGTTGTTTCTGTGAAGTTGACTGTCGAATCCTGCCCGGAGAAAACCCTGATAACTTCAAAACCTCTATTGAAAATCTTTTAGTTGAAAAAGGTATCAGCAACTTTTCTATGGATATTATTTCCAGTTCTGTTGCATCGTGCTCTTCTTCAGACACTGTCTATTACAAGCTTATAGAAGAAGCTTTTTGCGCAAACGATCCCAAAGCCAAGGTTATACCCTATATGTCATCAGGTGCAACAGATTCAAGATTCTTCAGGCAGAATAAAATCCCTTCTTATGGTCTCCAGTTTGGTGTTACCCATGAGCTTATGAAAACCATTCACGGGCATGATGAGAGAATAAGCAGAAAAGCTATTGTTTTTGGTATCAAGGTAATACACGATATCATAAAAGGAGCAATTCTTTCAGATAGTTAAATATAAAGCTAAAGAACCTGCCTTTATTACCGATAATTATTGAAGAACTTAGTTTAAGGAAAGATTTATGACAACTGAAAACAGCAAGATAGAAGGGGTTTTCCTGCAGGAAAAGGTATCAAAAATTGGTACCGGACGCACAGAAAAAGTTGTGACCCATAAAATGTACTGTATTGCAAAAGAGATAGATAAAGATGAAATAGAGGTCAGGTACTTAGGCACAAACGACAAACCTTTGGATGATGTGGAAAAAATTTCTAAAAACGAGTTTATTAAAAATTTTACTTTTCAGCCATATTACTTTGAAACTAAAGAGATCGAAAAAAAGAAAAAATTAAACAAACATATTGCAATAGCAGAGGAACATGCAAAAAAA
>CAZMHH010000011.1:0-59679 GCA_964566035.1 uncultured Thermodesulfobacteriota bacterium | reverse complement strand
AAACATAAAAGAGCTGCAACGGTTCTCTTTTTAAGAACAAAAAAGATTACGATTAAAGAAAATGAAGAAAAAAAAATGATTAGAACGGATGGAAGAGAGAATAGAAAAACTTTTTCGGACCAAATCCCGAGGATCAGTAATATATTGACTAAAAGCAGAGGCTTTTTCATTTTTTTGTGAGAATATTTTTCTGCAAACTATTTCCCCTTCCTCTGTTTTTTAGCGGTCTTGATAGTAAACGTCAAAAGCACTATAGCAGATTCAACCTTCAATATACATGGCTATATTCTCTATAATCAGAATATCCCCTATCATAACCGGTCTGAACTTCCAGAAAAAACCGTCTCCTGCCCTCACAGTTGCGGCAAGCCCTCGAAAATCAAGTGCTATGCTTTCAAGCTCTGTTCCGGCCCTGTCATTGAACTGCAGAAAAACCCCTTCCTGTTTCTGAACAATCCTGAAGAAAAGATTATCCGTTAATTTAACCTCTGCCCAGTCAGGAAGCATGTCCTCTGACATTACTTTTGCAAAAACAAGGGTTGCAAGGGAAATATCCCCTGTAATACCGGTTGCTTCAGGACTGTATTTTTTGAAATCAGCACTTATATGCCGGTTCCATCTAAAAAGAGAGAGGTCATCATCTTTTTCTGAAAAAGCAACAACAGAGGCTTCATCCGGAGCAAACACCTTGGGAAAAGATACCCTCACAGGCTTTATATAATCATAGACAGAATATGTGGCATCAACAGAAATCCATCCAAGTCCGGATATCCACAGTTCACTCCAGAATCCACCACTCAGGTTCATTACAACCCTTGCAGGGATTCCTGAAGCTCTTGCAAGACTGCATATAAGCCTTGCCTTTATACGGTCATCACCGGCACTACCGGAGGAAAGAAGCCTGAAAATATCATCTGTTGCGGTTTTAATTCCTTCCGCATGCCGTTTTCTGCTAAGAAAAGTATAGTTCTGAACAAAACCCGAATAGACTATATCTTTAGCTGTTCTATACATATCGCCCCTTGACTTCTCTGTTATAAGAGTCTCTGCGAGACGATTCACTGCCGGCAGATCGCTTGGAATGCCAAAACCCGGCAGAAGAAAATCACCTACCTCCACCGGATAATCTGAAGGAAACGGATAGCTTCGGTTTCTGTCAGGAACAGTTTCTTTTATATAGCCTGCTGTTCCTCCTGAAATCAGGAAGTCTGCATTTAAAATTCTTCCGTTTATAGTTAAATTCATCCTGCCTGCTCTGTCACCTGACAAAGCATAATCAATATCATCTGCTCCTAAGTCTCCACCTGCATAAAACAATCCGTAAAACCAGGATACAATTCCGCTGTAGGATACCGGAAGAGAAAAGGAAAAAGCCACATCCTCTTCTGTATATTCTATCGCCTTCCATGAAGCAGTATAACCCGACATATGTTCATCTTTTATATATTGGAGCGGCGTTCTTCCCCCCCCCTCTATAACATATAAGCCATCAGGAGTGCAAACAGAGATATTTCCACGTGAATCTATGACTATGTTCTCAATTGTATTGCTTTTAAGTCCGGAATTATCTCTGTGTAAATGCTGCCACATACCTTTTGCATCAAGGCGGAAAACACCTCCAGTCTCTGTTCCTATCCACTTGCTTCCGAACCTGTCAACAGCCATGACCGAAGGGTTAAGATTTCCAAGAGGACTGTTGCGCGATGTGTAGGACATCCAGTTCTGTCCGTCAAATGTACTTACCCCTTGAGGGGTTAAAAACCATATTCTGCTCGAACCCTCAACTGCTATATCTCTTACATCATTGCTGATTAACCCTGAATTATTAGAGTTAAAACCCGTAAAGTTTCCATTGCTGTCCAGGCGGCTCACCCCGTTATCATGAGAGCCGAACCATATATTGCCCCTTCTGTCCTCATTAATAGATGTTACAACATTTGAACTGAGGCCATCTTTCCTTGTGTATACGTGCCAGTTAAACTCCGAGTCGATACAGTATACACCTCTGTTTCTCACAGAAACCCATTTTGTGTTTTCACTGTCAATATAAATATTCTCACATAAACCGGAAGCCAGAGGGCTGTTTGCCGAACTAATTTTTACAAATACTCCGTTTCTGTCAACAACAGTAATTCCCTTATCTGTTGCTATCCAGATAGAGCCTTTGTCCGTATTGTCATAATTCTCTTCTGAAATATTCTCGAATGCCACAGCATTGACTGCATTGCTTGAAAGTCCATCTGCTACCGAATAACAGAATGTGTTTCCTGAAGGGTCAAGAACGGTAAGCCCGTTGACCTCATCGCTTGTTCCTATCCAAATATACCCCCCCTTATCAAACACCACTGATGATATGTTTCCGTCATTAACAAGTCTGCTTCTGCTGTAAAAAGACCACGGCTGCGGCAGAGCAAATGCAACGCAGGATAATCCCGTCATCCAGACAGCAGCAAATAAAAAATATATTAAAATACTTTTCTTCATAATATTTTTTCAAATTTAATTATAAATGATGGAGCAGTAAAAAGTCCAAAAACAACCATATTGTCATTTCGAACCTTGCGACAGCAGGGTGAGAAATCTCGTTGTTTCAGTGTTTTATGAGATCTCTTGCCGCGCTTCGCGGTATTCGAGATGACAGATGTGGACTTTTTGCCGGTTTATCATAAACGTTAAAACAGGACTTTATTTTTTGGATTGCAGGATGCAGGCTAAACCTGCTGTCCCAGTATCTCTATCAACTCTGAAACAACGCTCTTCCAGTCTCCTGTCAACGCAAAATTTGCAACACTCATGATAGGGGCTTTCGGATCTTTGTTTATCGCAACAATTACATCAGAGTTATCCATGCCCGCCAAATGCTGAACAGCCCCGGAAATACCGCATGCTATATACAGCTTTGGTTTGATAGTCTTTCCGGTCTGTCCCACCTGGTAATCATGGGAAATCCATCCCATATCAACTGCAGCCCTTGATGCCCCTACACTGCCTGAGAGAAGTTCTGCAAGTTTTTCAAGAAAAACAAAATTTTCAGCTCCGCCAAGTCCTCTTCCTCCTGAAACTATAACAGTAGAATTTTCAATTGATACCGTTTTTCTGCTCTTTTTTTCTATTTGAAGCAATTCAACCAGAGCGTCAACAGGATCTTCCTGAAAACTTATCCTTGTAATATTTCCCGTTCTTCTTTTATCCTCAGATGCCTCCATTACACCTGGACGCACTGTTGCCATCTGGGGTCTGTGAAAAGGAGTTGTTATAGAAGCCATTATATTGCCGCCAAAAGCAGGCCGGGTCTGAATAAGAATTCCTGTTTCAGGATCAATATCAAGGGCAGTACAGTCAGCTGTTAATCCTGTTCTAAAAATATTTGCAAGCCGGGGAGCCATATCCCTTCCCTGAACAGTTGCGCCTGTAAGAACTATCTCTGGTTTTGTATCAGCTATAACTTTCGCAACAGCTCTTACAAAAGGAGCTGTCCTGTAATATTTGAGAACAGGGGCTGATACAAGAAAAATCCTGTCCGCTCCGTGAAAAATTAATGTTTCAGCAAGACTTTCTATGTTGGAACCTGCCATAATACATGAAACATCTGTGCTTAGTTGTCTTGCAAGCTGAACTGCTTTGCCCATAAGCTCCAAAGAGACAGGGTGAACAGTTCCATCATGCTGTTCAGCCACAACACATATGCCAGAGTAAAGATGAGAATCTTTTGGTGCCGGTTTGGCTTCAGCAGATAAAACAATTGCGCCTGTTTTACACATCTCAACACATGCTCCACATCCTGTACAGAAATCCGTCAGAATTGGAACACTGTTTTCAAGTTTTATTCCACCAAAAAGACAGCCCTTTACACAAAGTCCGCATTCAACACATTTTTCTGGTATGAGATTTATCATAATTCAGTTCATAGCTCGTAGCTGGCAGCTCGTAGCAAAACCTTTCATAATCTTTATCGTTATCAAAGTCGTACTCGTAAGAACACGTACCAGATTTCAGTTGACAGGAAAAATCAAAAAACCCGGGAGCAGAAAAATTTTCTTACACCGTAATCATACGCATAAGAAGTATTTCTGACTCCTGTCTGCTGCCTCACAGCACCTGCATTGCCTTCAATCTTTCCAACAGTTTAACTGCCATCTCTTTTTCTGTTCCTTCAAGCATCTCTGCCTTTGACCTTCTTTCCGGCTCAAATATCCTTCGAACCCTTGTTGGAGAGGCGTTAAGACCGGCCATTGAAACAGCAATTTTTATATCAGCCGCATTCCAGCGGTCAATACTACTGTCATCACAGGCTTCAAGAACCCTTTTCAAGGAGGCAAATCTTGGTATATTAACACGGGAAGTAACAGTAATAAGGCATGGAAAACCAACCCTTATCACCTCCTTAAAATCCTCTGTATCTCTGACAAGTCTTAGACCGTCACCATCGGGCTCAATTTCCTCAACATATGTAACCTGTGGAATGTCCAGAAAACCTGCGACCTGAGGTCCTACATGTGCGGTATCACCGTCTATTGCCTGCCTTCCGCATATTATAAGATCAAACCCGCCTGTTTTTAATATGCCACGGCTGAGTACAAATGCTGTTATCAAAGTATCTGAACCTGCAAAAGCCCTGTCGCTTAGCAGTATCCCTCTATCCACACCCATCGCAACCAGCTCTCTCAGCGATTCTTCAGCCTGAGGAGGTCCCATGGTCATTGGCGTCACACTGCCTCCTGCAATACTTTTAAGCTCAAGAGCGGCCTCAACAGCATTTCTGTCCTCCGGGTTTACTATGCTCGGAACACCTTCCCTGACCAGTGAGTTTGTTTTCGGGTCTATCCTTACTTCAGCAGTATCAGGAACCTGTTTCACACATACTATTATATTCAGTTCTCTCATTTTTTCCTACCCGCGGTGCTTTAATAGACTTCTTGCCACAATCAGGCGCTGTATCTCCGAGGTTCCCTCATATATCTCTATCACTTTCGCATCTCTAAAACAGCGCTCAACCCTGTAATCCTTCATGCATCCATAACCGCCGTGGATCTGAACAGCCTTTGTCGAGACTTCCATTGCAGCTTCTGAAGCAAAAAGCTTTGCCATCGATGCTTCATTTGTAAAAGGTTTGCCTGAATCCTTTAAAAATGCCGCTTTCATGGTTAAAAGCCTTGCTGATTCCAGTTTAACTGCCATATCTGCGATCATCCACTGAACCGCCTGCAATTCAGCAATCGGTTTTCCAAACTGTCTTCTCTGTCTGCTATACTGTACAGATGCCTCCATTGCAGCCATCCCCACTCCAAGCGCCTGGGCGGCAACTCCAATCCGCCCAAGGCTCAATGCCATAAGAGCAGAGCTCAGCCCCTCGCCTAAATTGCCAAGAATGTTTTCTTCCGGCACTTCACACTTTTCCAAAATAAGCTCACAGGTATCTGAAGCCCTTATTCCTATCTTTTCTTCCTTCTTTCCTACCTTAAAACCATCAGTGCCTTTTTCAACTATAAAAGCTGTAATTCCCCGCCCCTTTTTTGATCGGTCTGTTGAAGCCATGACTATTACAATATCGGATGTCTGTCCGCTTGTAATAAATGTTTTTGTTCCGTTCAGGACATACTTATTGCCGCTTTTCTCAGCGGTTGTCTCTATTGACGCAGGGTCAGAACCTGCATTTGGTTCTGTAAGGGCAAATGCTCCGAGTTTTATGCCTCCGGTAAGGTCAATAAGATACTTTTTTTTCTGTTCTTCATTTCCAAGAAGAAACAGAGGGTATGCCACAACAGAGTTATGAACTGCAACAATAATAGCGGTTGATGCACAGGCTTTTGAAAGTTCTTCAATAATCAGACAATAGGAAACAGTGTCAAGCCCGCAGCCCCCCCAGCACTTTGGTATTGTAATTCCCATAAACCCCAGAGATCCCAGCTTTTTTATTGCATCAGCAGGAAATTCCATAAATTCATCCCTTTGCCTGGAATAGGGTTCAAGTTCAGATAACGCAAAATCTCTTGCTATTTTTCTTGAAATAATCTGCTGGGATGTCAAATCGAAATTCATAAGTTTTATAATCCTAAAAACCGGGGTATATATCTCGATAATTATTTGGAATTAGAACATGGCAGGTTTAGAAGATTTCTGTTTTTTAATAGCCTGAATTACAATCAAAAACTGCTCATTGTCTTGTCCACAAACTCTGCTGATTCTGCCATTAGAAGACTGATCTGGGTCTGGTCGAGATTAAGAAACTCAACAGCCTTGGCATCAACCTCATATTTTACTCCGTCAAAACCGACTCCTATTCCGCTCATAAGGGCAATTGAATCCGCCACATGTATAATATAGGCAAGTTCATTGCTGTGAAGGAGCGCTGATGGTTTGTGATGATAGGCTATTGCGTTTGTGAGCTGTTTTGGAATCTGCCACTTCTCACAGACCTCTGCTGCAATCTCAGCATGGTCAAAGCCAAGCACTTTCTTCTCAGCTTCAAGAAAAGATTTTTGGCTTGTTTCCATATACTCATCAAAAACAGGTCTTCTCTCCAGAATATAGGGATCAAGAATAAGTTTACCGCAGTCATGAATCAGCCCGGCTGAAAAGGCATCCTCTGCAAGCTCGGGTTTCTTCTTGTTTGCAAGACTCCTTGCACAACCGGCTGTTGTAAGGGAGTGTCTCCATAAATCTCCGCTATCCTGACCATAACCATCCAGTTTTGTGCCCATAACACTTGATGAGCATGCAAGGGTCAAAAGTTCTGCCAAAGTCTTCATCCCAAGTATTACCGAGGCATGCTGAATTGATGTAACCTTGCCTCTGACCCCGTAATAAGGAGAATTTGCAATTTTTAAAACCCTTGTTGCTATAGACTGATCTGTCTCAATTACCTTAGCAAGATCCTTGAAGCTTGACTGAGGGTCTGCGATAATTTTTCTGCCCTTCTGGGCAACCTGTGGCATCGGAGGAAGATCTTTTATCCTGATTAAAATCCTTTTTTTAAGCGCTTCTCCTGACAGGTAATCCTGTTTTTGAGTTTCGCTGTCTGAACCGCCTTCAACTTTAATTATTATCTTTTCTTTACATACTTTGCATGGAAGGGCAACATCACTTGTGAAGGTCTTAAGCCTTTCATCAGGAATTTCATATGTTTTACCGCATTTACTGCATGTAATTTTCATAAAAATCTCCGAAACCAAAAATCTTGTTTTTCTCTATCAAAGATTACTCTTTTTCTCCCTGCTAATGTTTCAAATATTTACCCTGACATCAATAAACCAAACTTTTCCTATAAAATCAGCCAGATTCGCAGCATATCCCCCACTTTCGAACTATAGGCTGCTTAAAAGCAATTTATTTTTATTCTATCCAAATACCATTACTTGACAATAATGTCAATTAAAGAAAAACATTTATCTTTTTTTGATTATAAAATATAATAAAACAGTTATGGATATTTTGTTGCTATTTCCTCCTGTTTCAGACCCCAGAGGTCCTCATCTTGGTCCAGCCTGTATTGCTGCAACCCTCAGAAAAGCAGGGCACCGTGTCACAGTCAGGGATATTGATCTGGAAACAGCTCTTCATCTTCTAAACCGCGAAACACTCACACAGCATATAAATAGGGCAGAGCAGAGGCTTGAAGAACTTGGAACAGACGGACAAAAAGGGGGCTGGGAGATGCTTGCCTGGAGGCAAAAGCTTTATCAAAGTCTTGAAGATGCAAAACCTCATGTTAATAATATAGACTGCTATATTAAAACTCTCCAAACAGATTCCTTTTACAATCCTAAAACCTACTACATTGCAAGAAAAGGAATTGATACCTGTCTCGGACTTATTGCTTCATGTTATGATTTCAAGCTTGCGTATAAAATTGACGGACAGGTTCTCTCCACCAGATTCAACGAAGCCTTTCTGTCAGAACTGATTGAGGCTGTTGACTGCTCTGATTTTAACATCTTTAACCAAATATATTGCAGACATATTATTCCGGAAATAATTTCCTCAACCCCTGGTATAACAGGCATATCAATACTCAATCATCAACAGATAATTCCGGGACTTACCATTGCCCGAATTTTAAAAAAGGCAGGACTTAAGGTTGTAGTAGGAGGAACCGTTTTCAGCAAATTTACCGGGTTCCTCTCTTCCTGCAATGATTTTTTTAATCTTTGCGACGGAGTAATTGTATATGAAGGTGACAGCGCAATGGTTTCACTTGCTGAAGCACTTGAGAATAACCGGTTTAACGACCTGTCAGAAATACCGAATCTAATATGGTTCAACGGCAAAGAGACTGTAACAAACCAACCTTTTCACACTGAAGATTTAACAAGTCTTCCGACACCGGATTTTGAGGGCTTTCCCCTTAAATCGTATCTTGCACCTGCAACGGTTCTTCCGTTTAACCTTGGCAAGGGTTGTTACTGGAACAGATGCCTTTTTTGTGAAATCCCGCTTATTAACAATTATCCAGGGGGCTCAAGCTACAGAATAAAACCCGCAAAACTTATAGTTGACCAACTTGAAGAACTCTCAAACCGGTTTCAGACTCCATATTTTCAGTTTACAGACGAGTCATGTTCTCCTTCTCTTCTTGAAGCAGTCGCAGATGAAACGCTTAAAAGAGGGCTTAAAATATACTACCTGTGTTATGCAAGGCTTGAAAAAGAGTTTACCGCTAAACTTCTTGAAAAATTAAAAAAAGCAGGACTTAGGAGATTGATGTTTGGGCTTGAGTCAGGTTCTGAGAGAATTCTGAAATATGTAAACAAAGGAATATCCGCAGAACAGGCAAAACAGGTCTTACAAAACTGTTTTGACACAGGTATCTATTTTAAACTATTCACAATTATCGGTTTCCCCGGAGAAACCATAGATGATGCCCTTGAGACAAGAAGGTTTTTAAGAGAAGTTTCACCGGTTTTAAAACATCCTTTAAACAGTTTTGAAATTAACCTGTTTCATCTGGACAGGTTCTCATGTTTCGGTAAAAACCATGAAAAATTCAATATATCATTGTCTCAAGGTGACCAGGGAGAGTTCTTCCTCGGAGGAGACAGGTTTAAACACCCCGACCAGATGGACAGGAAAACCCTGCATTCCCTGATAAAACAGATGAGACAGGAGATGTATGCACTCGCATGCATGGCGGATAAACATTCAAGCTGGGAAGAATACTCTCTTTTGAATATCTGCCGACTGAACCCATGATCATCGGGCAAAAGAGCTGTTAAGTAAAATATTTAAAACAGCTTTCAGATGTCCGTTTTCAGCAAAACCATAAAAACTTCTGAAAACCGCTCCTTGTCCTCTGTGTTTTTATTATGGACATCTCAGTCCAATCAATGCACTGTTACTTTTGCACAAAAAAGCCCGGAAACTCTTAAAAAGTGTTCCCGGGCTTTTAAAATCGATAAAAAAACTTACTGGTCCTTAAGAAGCCAGTGCATCTATTAGAGAATCAAGTCCGTTCTTCTGCGCATCTTTTGCATCCTTAGAGCTGATCACCTTTTGCTGTTCAAGATAAGCAACAAGTTTTGTATAACCCACCAGAAGATATTCTCTATGGGTTTTATCATTAAGGATACCTTTTGCTTTCAAAACATCCAGTATATCTATCATACGGTCAGGCATCTCTTTAAATTTTTTTGCCTGGTCCTTTGTCATTACAGCAGCCATATATTCTGACCTCCTTTCAAATGCTTAAACATAATATTTTTTCTTTTTCTTTTCAGCTTCAGACAGGTATTTTGCTCTAAGCGGAGCGAGGTCTTTGGCAACATAGTCAAGACCGAGAGCTTTGAGTTTTCTTTCACTCGGGAACCCTGTCTTGGGATCGTAGTCACGATATACATAGTATTTGGGAAGCATCTCCGGAAGAGGCAACACTGCGCCTACATTTGTCTGATAATCAACACCCTGTGGCATAGGCTCTTTTAAGAAACGCTCTGGAACAACATCTTCCCTTATTCCTGACATGCATCTTGCCCAGTATGCTCTTTCAAGGTTTACAAGCCTTTCTCCTACTTCCTGAAACTCTTCCTCTGTAAACTGAAGACCAGTCGTTGCGTTAAGATACTCAACCTGGTCAGGGGTTAGAACAGCGTAAGACCAGTGAGTGGTAAAACAGCAGACATTAAGACAGTCTGTTGTTGCCTTCTGGTTCTCCTCATAAAAGACCATGTAGGGCTTGCCAACTAATGTAGTAGGTTTGTTTGCCCTTTCGTCACCAAGTATCTTTGTGTTCAGTCCGGGATACAGAGCACCTGAAAGCTCAAGGCAGCAAAGTGATCTCAGATGATCGCAACCGCCGCGGGTTCCAACCGCAAAGGAGAGGCCATATCCAAAGCCAAGACCTCTTGGGTCATCGCCCGGCAGGGTCATTCCTCTTGTTGTAATGGTGTAGTAGTGGCCTTCTTCACCAAGACCCAGAATATCTGATGCTCTGTCAGCACCTTCAGCCAGGACGTTTCCAAAGCCTTCTCTTTTTGCAATCATTGGGATAAGCTGATCGACAACCTCTTCATTTCCCCATTCAAGCTCAAGTCCGCCTGTCTCCTTTGTGGTGATCAGCCCTTTTTCATACCACTCCATGGCTGCACTTATTACACCGCCGGTTTCAATTCCGTCCATGCCGTAGTCATTGGTAAGCCTTGCATTGTGCCATATATCATTTGCATCTTCGAGAATTCCGACTCTCGGGCCTGTGGGCACAGCATGCTCGTATTCAGGACCGCCAAAAGATTCACCAGCCCACTTCCCTTCCTTAATCTCGGTAAAACGTCCACAGCATATAGGACAGGCATAACAGCCTTCCCTGTGCTTCAAAACAGTCTCTGAGTGGACCTCACCTGACATGTTGTTGGCAAGAGGGTGTGCTCCGCCCTGGAAGTTTCTCCATGGAAACCATCCGTCACGGTTAGCAATATTGATAAGAACAAGGCTTCCAAACACATTAAGGCCTATTTTCATGGGGTCTGTTTTAAAAGCCTGACGAAGTCTGTCGCAGACATCCATCATCTTCTTGGGATCAGCTATCTTAACGGTTCCCGAACCTCTTGTAGCAATTGCTTTCAGGTTTTTGGAGCCGATCACGCCCCCATGTCCGGTTCTTCCTGCTGCTCTCCAGACATCATTAAAAGTACAGGCAAACCTGACCATATTCTCACCGGCGGGACCAATCATCATGATATGAATATCCTCATCACCGAGCTCTTCCTTTATCATCTGGTCAGCTTCTCTCGGGAATTTTCCCCACAGGTGTCTTGCATCCCTTATTTCAACCTTGTCATCATCAATCCAGAGATAAACCGGATTCTTTGCCTTGCCCTGAACAATAATCTGGTCATAGCCTGCATATTTAACCTCAGCACCCCAGCTTCCGCCCATGTTGGAATCTCCGAAACCGCCGGTCAGGGGGCTTTTGCATGTAACTGTAACCCTTCCCGTTGAAGGTGCTGCGGTTCCGTTGAGCGGTCCGAAACCAAAACAGACCCTTGCATCAGGGTGAAAAGGATCAAGCGTCGGCGGTACTTCATTGTAGATTACATCTGAGTTAAAACCTCTTCCGCCTATCCATTTGCGCCTGTATTCATAGGAAAGAGGTTCTTTTATTATTTCACCTTTTGTTAAGTCTACTCTTAATCTTTGTCCTGCCCATCCGTACATAATTATCCCTCCTCTCCAACTTTTGCAGCTTTTAATCTTTCGTTAAGTTTTTCTCTCCTTTTTGCTTTGAAGGCAATAGTAGGAGTATCATAGGTTATTGCACCGCTAGGGCACCAGTCAGCGCAGACAGGTCCCTGTTCTCTTCCTTCACAGAGATCGCATTTGAAAGCTTTGCCTGTCCTGTAATGCATATTAATCGCTCCAAAAGGACATGCCATTGCACATTCCTTGCAACCGATACACTTGTCAGGATTGATCTTTGTAACCCCTGCGACCGGGTCCATTGCACATGCTCCTGTAGGGCAAACCGCTGCACATGGAGCGTCTGTACATCCGTCACACCCAACCACAAAAGCTTCACCTAAATAATGATTGTTCACAATAGCAACCCTTGAAACCACTTTTCCGCATTCTCCGTCGTGATACAGGGAACATCCCACCACACAGCTTCTGCAACCAGTGCAGATTTCATTGTTGTAAATTAACACTTTACCGTTACTCATAGACAGTAACCCTCCTTTCAAATCTTTAGTAATTAAAACAAAAAAAAACCTCGCCTAAAAATTCCTGCTTTAAAAATTAGCATGGAAAAGAAAAAACTCACCTCCTTTCCCTTAATCAAATTTTGGTTTTAGATAAATTCCATAAAAAAAAGCCTCCAAGGCACAAAACACCTTAAGGCTTCCTTTGCAAATACGGCTGGCCTGAATAACTTTACAGACCTTTTCGGCTCTTTTTTAAAGAACTCGGAAAACCTGACCGCAGACAATATTTATTCAGTTTCTATTTATAACATTTATCTTTTACAAATGTCAACATCTTTAATCTGATAAGCCTTCAAAATACCACTTTACGACAGAACTGTAAAAATTTGCTGCTCATGGGATTTTCTGATCCGTGACAGCTGTTTGCTATTTTTATTGACAATCAGTAAATATGAAATTATTATTAAAATGATAAGTTCAAAAGAACAGGAGTCTCAAAATGGCAAAGGTGACCTGCAAATATTTTACAAATGTGTTGAGCGCAACCAGAAAAGAGAGTGAACTATTTGAAATTCCTGATGGTATCACGGTAGAGGCTTTTCTTGATATCATTTCAGCAAAATACGGCAGCAACTTCAGCAAACATGTTTATGCCGAAGGAACACTGGGTGGAAAAACTTTTAAAACCCCCAATATTCACCTCAATAAAAAACGGATACAATGGACGCAGGATTTTCCGGAAGGATTAAAAACAAAGGTTGAGGACGGGGATGAATTCTGGTTCGGGCTTATTGTAGGTGGTGGAATTGGTCAGGGATAAATAACAGCCAAGCACACAGGTTATTTGAGATTAACATTCCAAATTTTTATTCCATATCAAGCCTATCATCTGTCATCTGATCAAATATCTCTATCTGAGCTTTGTTTTTGAGCTTGTCAACAAAGTCCTGAACAATATTCACAGACTGCATTTCATATAGTTTTTCCTGCAGCTCTTTACCAATTATTTCAAACGGTCTGGGTTCCCCCGCTTTTATAATACCTGTTACAACCATAATATGAAGACCTTCTTCTGTACGGACAACCCTTGAGACTTCATTCTCAGCAAGCCTGGATGCAACTGACTCAAGTATTGGATGAATCTGTCCTTTTAAAACATATCCATAGTCTTCTACAACAAGCCCATCCTGGGCTCTGGAACCCTGTTTAATCTCTTTCTCAAAATCATCCCGGCTTCTGAACATTTTAAAAAGCTTTTCCCTTGCTTTTGTCTCATCTTTCTTATCGCAATATCTGTCAAGCGGAAGCATGGCGTGAAAAATTTTTTTTACCTCAGGTCCTTTCATCTCATCAATATGAGTATCATAATATTTTTTTGCATCCTCTTTTGTTACAGGCTTTCTTTTTCCTTCAAGAAGAGATGCCGCCATTTTGTTTATAATTATATCCTTCTCAACAGACTCACGGTATTCAGACGGACTCAACCCAGCCATAACAAGCATTGCCTTAAACTCGCGCTCAGATCCGTATCCTTTAACAGCACTTTGCATTATTTCTTCTATTTCTCCGTCTTCTGCTTTTATAGACTTTTTACATCCCTCCTGATACAAAAGCTCTCTCATTATCAGCTTATCAATTACATGTTTTCGGGCAGAGTAGCGCTCTTCCTGGGTTACCCTTATCTTGCCTTTTGTATCTTTATAGGGTTCAAGAACGGCATCCATACCGGCTTCAACCTGAAAGTCGGTTATTTCAGCGCCGTTCACCCGGGCTACAGGTGTCTTTTTTCTTGACGGCTTTTTTTGTGAATCGGTCATTGAAGTGTTATCCTCTTCTATTACAAAGTTCAAGGTTCTGGCAGCTCGGTAAATGTTTACATGGGTTAATATGTGAAACCCCGTATACCCATATACCATTATACCCGTTTGCTTCCTTGCTTAAAAGCTCAACAGCTTATCGGTTATTTTATACCATTGCAACCGGCAGAACCTTAGCATAGGGTTTTTTAATAAACTCATCCCACGGGGTCTGCCCCACAATTGCTCCTCTTATAATGCCTGCTCCATCAACATTTCCGACTCCCATAAAAGATGAAGGTATCCCGTTTTTAAGCTTTACCTTCTGATAGATTCCATCTGTCTGAAACACGATTTCCTCAATATCGGCTCCTTCCTCCTGAACATCGCCGATAGCTGTTATCCACAGTTCATAGAAGTCAACACTGTTCATAGGGATATTGCCTTCAAAGGTTCTGTTTCCTCCGGACATGTTAAGCGCTGCAATCCTGCCCTGAGACGCTGCAACAGGCCAGATTGCATTGTAAATCCAGTCCTTTGAAACAATATGTCTGGATCGGCACACATCACCAGCAGCATAAATACCCTCAATATTTGTCTTCTGACCATCATCAACAGATACTATTCTGTCAACTTCTACCCCTGTTCCTTCCAGGAAATCGGTATTTGCTTTAACCCCAACCGATGCGACAACAAAATCAGCCTCCTCATCACCCCCGTCCTGATAGGTAACAACATACTTGTTGTCCGAGGTTTTTCTTGTTGCTATAACAGAATTATTAAGCTCTATATCAAGCAGTTCATTGTTTGTCAGCCTTTCTTTAACCCGCCTACTTGCTTCCATATCCGTCATTCTGCCGAGCACTGTTGGAAGAAGCTCTACAACTTTTACCTTAACACCTCGTTTTACAAGACCGTAAGCTGTTTTAAGCCCTACAAAACCCGCACCAATAACGATAGCTTTTTTGCCTTTTTTAGCCCAGCCTTTCAGCTTCTCAGAGTCTGCATATCCTCTCATTCCAATTATTCCATCAGGATCATAGGGAAAACTTCTTAGAAAAATAGGTGATGATCCGCTTGCAATTAAAAGATTGTCATAGGAAATTTTTATTTTTTTGCCGTTTTTTTCAGCAGTCACTTCCCTTTTTTGCGCATCAACCCCTACTGCCCTTGTGGAAAGATGAAGATCAACTTCCCTTTCTTCATACCATTTCTCTGAATGGGAAAGCAGGTGCTTTTTGTCAACCATTCCACCAAGATAATACGTGATGAGACACCTTGAATATGAAGGCACAGCCTCATCTCCGATAATTACTATTCTGTCATCAGGGTTTAATCTTCTTAACGTATCAGCAGCAGACACAGCGGCTATGCAGTTTCCTATGATAACATGCTGTTTTGAATTTTTCACTGTTTCAGGTGTGTTTTTTTTTATTTTCTTTTTCATTTTCTTGGCAGCTCCTTTATCTTTTCTCTGCGTATTCTGTTGTTATGGGTGCGCAAATCTTCAAAGAACAGCGCCCCTCTGTCACAGGCATATACACATGTGGGAGTTTCAAGCTTACCGCACATAAGTGTGCACTTATAGGCCTTTTCCTGACTCATAACTGTCTTCATAGCACCGTGGGGACATACCATGTTACACATAAAACAGCCGATGCATCTCTTCTCATCCTGCACAACAAGCCCGTCAGGTCCTCTCTGCAGAGATTCGCCTATGCATGCATCAACACAGGGGGACTCTTCACAGTGTCTGCAGAGACGCATAAAAGGCCCTTCCGGGCTCTGAAAAACCCTGATGTGGGGAACAAACTCAGAAGACGGGTTTTTTGAACTTCCGCAAACAGAAACACAAGCTTCCTCACATTTACGGCACAAATCACATTTTTCCGGTTTAAAATAAAATGCCTTCATAATAAAAAATACCCTTTCAGAAAAGATATAAATAATTGGCTATCATATATAAAATGGTATAAAATATCGAAAAAAGCTGTTTGGAATTAAAAAAGCTATGGACTACAGACACTATGCTGCAGGAAAATCCCAAAACAGGCAACTGATATATAAAAACATACCAGTTGTGACAATATTACTTTGTAACACGCTCAATTAAATATGTCAATTATTTTGCCGGCACATGAAAAATATTAAAATAAATATCCAGCAAAAAAAGACTATGATAAGGCATGCATTTTCTGAACTGCCAAATGAGTGCTGCGGGATTGTTACAGGAACAGGAGACACTGCAAAAAGGGTTATCTGTATGAAAAGTTCACCAGCTTCTCCGGATGCCTATTTTATGGATCCTGAACAACAAACAGGGGTTTTCTCGGAAATGCAGGAAAGGGGTGAAAGCCTTCTTGGTATCTATCACTCTCACCCGGAAGGTCCGGAGTATCCGTCTTCTTCAGATCTGAAACTTGCATTCCACCCCGAATCAGCATACATTATTGTATCCCTTAAAAACAGAAAAAAACCTGTAATAAAAGCCTTTATACTTAAAAACAGGATTTTCAAAGAGATACGTATTATATAAACTTAAAAATAAGGGTTTCGTAAAATAACCCTCAACCTCACCTCAAACGAACAGAGGGGTCTTATAACCTTCCGAAAAAACGGGATTTCTCACCCCGCCTGCGGCGGGGTTCGAAATGACAAAAGGTGCTCTTTCTGAGTTTTTACCGGTTTGTCAAAAATAAGCTTTTAGTGTGAAATTGGAAATAAATCTGTATATATGATATAATTTAAGTAAGATATTTTGGCAGTAAAGTTAAAAACATTCAAATACGTATTTTAATCGTGATCGTTACCCATAATCGATTTATTTTAAATTTTTAACATTTTTTGGAGGTATTTCTTTATGACACGGGAGAATATGTTTCAGGATACTGTTCAAGAAGACTGGATGACTCAAGAGCTTATAGAAAAGATTAAGAAAGTAACTGATAACGGAAAAATAACCTGCGCAAGGGCTCAGCAGTTTGCAAAGGATAACGGTATTGCAATGAACAGAATGAAGGCTTTTCTGGATGTTGCAAAACTGAAAGTCCAGAGTTGCCAGCTCGGGTGTTTTTAAATTGATTATCATCTCAGATCCAAATAATCAAGCAAAGGAGCTTATTAATCATGAAAGAACAACTCAGAGAAGAGCTCAGAGAATCAATTCTTTCTAAAATTGCAAAAAAACAAGATCCGATAGAAGGTTTTTACTGTGATGATGCCACAAGAGAGGCAATTCTTGCAGTTTTGGTGGCTGGAAGACATCTGCTTTTAGAAGGGCCTCCGGGAATAGGAAAAACAACTGTTGCCAGAATCATAGCATCGCTTCTGCCTGCCATGGAGACAGTTGCAGACTGCAGATACAACTGCTCACCTAAAAACCCAACATGTCCCGACTGTATGGGTAAAAAAACTTTTAAGAAGGTTAAAGTTGAGGGAATTAAACGATTTACAAGGGTTCAGGGCTCTCCGGAAATGATGCCAGAAGACCTTATGGGAGATATCGACCCTGTACTTGCAATGAAACTCGGGCTTCAGGACTTAAGAGCATTTACCCCCGGCAAGATTCAGAAATCACACAGAAAAATCCTCTTCATAGATGAAATAAACAGGGTTCCCCAGAGAACACAGAACACCCTTGTTCAGGTCCTTGAAGAAGGAATAACATCTGTTGCAGGATTTGACCTTAACGCTGAAGTTGACACACTGGTTGTTGCAACAGAAAACCCGGAAGAATTTGCAGGGGTTGAAAGGGTAAGCGAAACTTTGGCAGACAGGTTTGAACAGATAAGAATAGGTTATCCCTGTTTTGACGATGAAGTTTTAATTCTTAAAAAATACGGTAAAACCATAAAAGGCGTTGAAGCCTCTCAAGAGATAATTAATAGATGTGTTTCCATATCAAACACCGCCCGTGATATGGGAGATGAAATTGAGAGAAAGCCAAGTGTCAGGTCAAGTCTCTCAATATATGAACAGGCTCAATCCCTTGCACGTTTGAAAAATGATAAAAAGGTCAACATGACTCATGTTGAAAATGCTGCAAGAAGGGTTCTTAAGGGAAGGCTTGTTGTAAGCAGTGAAAGCAGGTTCTATGAACAGCAGGATCTGCTCATAGAGAAAACAATCGAGGATTCAAAGAAAAAATAACCTGTTTTAAAACTATATAAAATGATAGACTCAATTGTTACTTTAAAAACAGCTGATATCGCAGGAGCGATACTTAAGAGAACAGATTTCAGTATCCTGGAAAACTCTCTGCTTAAGAGTCTTGGACTTCCCCTTCCTGAAAAAACATATAAATCAGATTTTTTTATAAACACCTTTATGAAAAAAGGTGTTTCAGTCAAAAAAAATACTGAAGCAGAAGACAGAACATCAAACCTCGAACCCGAGCTTGTCCTTGTTCCTTTCAGCAGTAATATGCTTAAAAGCAATAATTTGCTTGAAAAACTTATAAAAAAAATAAAACCCTGCTGCATAGCCGTAGACACCTCCATTTGGGAGGCAGGTGCAGCACTTCACTATGCTTTTTCTCTTGAATATTCTCTTAATATTACTTCAAAACTTCTGTTTTCCACAGAAAATTCAGGTGAAAAATCAACTGTCTTTTCAACACAGGATTTTATCCCGAAGGTTGTTTCCAGGTGTTATGAAAAAGGTATTGCCCTCTTTCCGATAGGTTCTGACCCGAAACTTTTTGTTTCAGAGCATCAGTATATATATAACAGATTAACAGAAGAGGCTCATGCAAACTTCTCAAACATAGTCTCCGGTGAAACCGATATCGAAAAGTTGAGAAAATCAGCAGATAAACTAATATCCGGCATTTTCTCATCGGGCTTTGATTTTATGACAGCACGCGAAAACCTGATAAAAGACTCATGTTACGCTGCAAGCAGACTTTATGACATTTTAACGGACGGGGCTTTTGAAAAAAAAGGCCGGACCAGGATACTTGTGTTATACCAGCTTAACCACGCTCTTGACTTTCCGGGTATTATAAAATCCATGCTAGCTGAAAAGAATGTTGCCAGAGAATTTTACCTCCCTGATGAACCCATGGAACCTGGGACTTACTCCAAAATTCCTCTGGAGACAGGCAATGCTTCATGTTCAGCAAAAGGACATTGTCTTAAAATAAAAGAAGCCCTGGATGAAATAATAAAAAACAAAATGCAGGAGGAGTTAAACCTGGAGGAGGTTGAAAAACTGTCCTGCCGCCTGGTTGAAACTCTGCGCAAAAATCCGTACATTGAAAAACCATCCGGGGCACGTGGAACCCTTGCCGTTAAAGAAATTGCTCAGGGTTATGGACATATCAACGGCAGGCTTACAAGACTCTGCCTTGCAAAAGCCGGATATATCTCACTTGCACATAGGACAAGGATTAAACAGTCAACAGATTCAAACCTGCAGGATGTTTTAAAAAACGCTGTCTGCAGAGTAATATATGACACACCACTTCTTCCTGACCATATGGAGGTATCAAAGAAAAAACGCAGACCACTGACACCTGAGGAGATTGCTATGGCGCTTCAGGGACTGAGTGAGGCAAAACTCAAAAGATTCGAGTCTGATGATGGAATACCCATAGAGGATGATACTTTTGCAGATGAGGCAATGCGCCATCCGCTTGTGCAGCAGGCATTGAAAGAAAGTGCTGAAAGTGGTTTTTTTGAAGACCCGCAGGATAAGTATCAGGAACTTCTCAGTGAGTTGGAAGAAAGAGAGTATCTCCAACTCAACGATTCTTCTCACATGGGAACCACAAAAAAAGGCCGTAATGAGTTAAAAGAACGTATCAATAAGGCTTGCGCACAGGGGGATATTGATCCTGAACAGGCAAAAGATGCGCTTCGAAATTCAAAAGCCATGTCAGCTTCAAAAGACTCGAAAGGACAGAAGTTGTTTGGAAAACCAGAGGCTGAATCAGAGTTCATGGCAGAGCTTATGGATTATCAGCATCAGGGAAAATCAGAAAGCACCAGTCTTGAAAACCTCTATGTCCACTATGCATTAAACAAAAGCAAGGATATGAAAGCATTTAAAGAAGCAGACGATTATGAAAGCCTTAAAATAATACTCCACGGACTGGAAAAACAGGGTGCAATAAAATTCAGCAAAAACAGAAAAAACTTCTCTCTCACCCATCGGCTTCTTACAAAACTGCTGGAAAAACTGATTCAGAGACAGGATACCCAACTTCTTGAAAAAAAAGCTTTCAACAGGGAACATGAGACTGATAAAACAGAAATAAGAAGGTATAAAAAGGGAGATTCTTTCAGGGATATCAGCATAAGACATACCATGCGAAGTGTGCTTAGAAAAGGAAAACCTATTGACGAAATAAATTACTCGGACATAAGGTCTTTTGAAAAAAAGCCCTTAAATCAGCTTGATATTGTAATATGCGTGGATGTATCAGCCTCGATGAAAGAGAGCGGAAAACTGCGTTATGCAAAAATGGCTATAGCAGAGCTTGCAAGGGCTGCCATAAGCAAAAATGACAGAGTAGGAATAGTTGCTTTCTCAAATCTGGGTCAAAACGTTATACCACTTACAGACAAGCTGACCACCATACTGGAAACCTCGATGAGCCTGCGACCCGATCAATACACCAATATGGGAAACGGACTCAGATCTGCCAGAAAAATGCTTCTTAAAGATAAAAACGGTAATCAAAAATACATTGTATTAATAACAGACGGCGAGCCAAACGCGGCTCTTTCAGATGACTCCAAAGGGGCTAAATATTATAAGAATGTAGCCTCATTTTCAAAGAGCACAACAATGGAGCAGAAAAAATCTCTTGGGACTCACCATGCACTCATAGAAGCCTCCAAAACTGCAAGACAGCACATAAAAATATCTGTTGTATATATATCCCCTGAAGAAGAAGCTAGCGAGAGTGAAAATACAGCCAGATCTATTGCGCGAACAGGAAATGGAAAGTTTCACAAGGTAAAATCAATAGAGCATCTCCCCTCAGAGGCACTTGCAACAGTAGGGTAGATGTCAGGGTGATAACCAACTTAAGTTTCCCCCCTTTTATGACGATATGAATACTGTGGGTTAAAAAAAGAACTTTCAAGGAGAAGATAAAATGTCTGTCGAAAGTGTTTCAAATTCAAATCTCATTAACCATGTTGACAAAGGAAGTCACCCTCCCGAATCAAGAGAGACTGAAAATGAACAACGCAGAGCTGAAAGGATAAGCGAGGAAAGAGCAAGAGAAGCAAGAGAACGGGAAGAAAAAGATGCCGAAAGGTGTTATGATGAAGATTCATCATACTATGAAAACGATAAGGGAAGATATGTTGATGAGGTAGCTTAAAGGTAATTCTCTCCCCTTTATTCCTCTAAATACAAGTTCAAAAATAAATTCCTGTTGCAACACCATCTAAAACCTTCTAAAATAGTTGTTTAAGCCAAAAACCACATTCATAGAGGGTGAATTAAGTTTTCACCCTGCAAGCAATAAACCCTTTTTAAAAATCCGAGCATTCTGAAATGGACCTTTTTGCCTTATACGATACGCCTCTTTTCACATGGCTTATTATCCCTTTGATGATTTTTTTAGCAAGAGTCATTGATGTAACGCTGGGCACATTCCGTATTATTTTTATTTCAAGAGGTATGAAATACCTTGCTGCAGGGGTCGGATTCTTCGAGATTATAATCTGGCTTCTTGCAATAGGCCAGATACTCCAGAACCTGACCAATGTTATGTGTTACATAGCCTACGGCGGAGGGTTTGCATGCGGCAACTTTCTTGGAATATATATTGCAGACAGAATATCTCTTGGCAAAGTTTTAATAAGAATAATAACCCCTCAGGACACATCAAAACTTATGAGTTTTTTCAGGAAACAGAACTACGGCGTAACAGTACTTGATGCAATGGGCGGGGAAGGGCCAGTAAAAATAATATTTTCTGTCTTAAAGAAAAACAACCTGCCTTTTGTTATTAAAAACATCAAAACCCTCAACCCTAAAGCTTTCTATTCTGTTGAGGATGTAAACTATGTAAGTCAGGGAATCTTTCCGGATAAAGCACATCTGTTCAAATCCCTGTTTCCTGAAATGTTCAGAACCCTTAGAAAAGGCAAGTAATATTTTTTATGCGGCTATAAGATGGTTTACATTCCGCTGCATTATAGTCAATTCATCCTCTGAAAAGGAAGGCTCTTTCTGAAAAGACGGGTCTAAAACAGAGCTGGAAGGATTAAAATTCTGGAGTCTCAGAACTTTTGCTCCTTTAAGTTGTTTAGCCAGACGGAACATATCCTCAGAGGTATGAAACCTGGGCACCACTGTTATCCTGAATTCATAGTCAATGTTTCCGTTTATAAGCAACTGTATGCTTCTGTTCACAGATTCAAGCATGCCGGAAGAACCTGAAACCATGCAATAGCTTTCCTCATCAAGGCATGATTTAACATCCATTGCAACGTAATCAACAAGTCCTTTTTTAATAAGAGATGAAAGAACCTCCGGATTGCTTCCGTTTGTATCAAGTTTTGATAGAAAACCTTTGCTTTTTATGGTTGACAAGACAGCGGGAAGTTCCGGGTTGAGAGTGGGCTCGCCTCCGCTCACACAGACACCATCAACCCAGCCCTTAAGATCAGAGAGTCTTTTAAAAACATCATCTAACCCAATATCTTCAAAAACTCCAGGATTAAGAACAAGGTCTGCGTTATGACAATACGGGCAACGAAAATTACAAAAAGGGAAGAAAATAACAGAACATATAATGCCGTGCCAGTCAACAAATGATGTTTCAATAAATCCTTTAATTGAAATTTTTGACAGACTCATTCTCTGCAACCCCGCTCAGCAGTTCTTTAAAAACTTCCATCTCAGGCACCTGCCCCCTGAAATCACCCAGAAGATTTTCACCTGAATCTTCTACGATAAAAGAAGGGGTGGCTTTGACACCGTAAAAGGCAGCCTCTGCAAGGCCTTCAGCTGTCTGCACATCATACTCAAAAACCTTACATCCAAGCTGCTTCAGCTCTGATCCTGTCTGTTTCGCCTGGGGACATTTCTGACATGTTTTCTGAACAAATATCTTTACAGTATTCATGCTTTTACTCCTGCTTTTTTTAAGAAAAATCCCTTGTTTTTATTCCTGTCTTTCAGCTCGCCAATTTTTCCCTTGTTCCAGCTTGAAACCTTTGTAAAATAACCGGTTATCCTTGTTATACCATCCACTTCCTCAGAGCCGCACTGCGGGCATGACTCTCTAATACCCCTGACAGTCTTTCCGCATCTGAGACAGTTTGTAAACTCAGGAGAAAAAGCAATCTGATCGTTTTCTGTTTCCTTGAAAACTTTTATAACAAAGTTTGCAAGAGATTCCTTGTCTGGTTTTGATTCTCCCAGCCAGACATGGGTTATGGAACCGGCTTCAATAAGAGGATGCAAAAGTCCTTCTTTTTTTACTCTCTCAACCGGGTTTTCATGTGATGAAACAGCCAGGCATGTTGAATTTGTATAATAAACCTCGCCAAAAGGAATACTTCCCTTTACCACCTCAATTGCCTTGTCAGGAAAATCTTTGAGATCGAGTTTTGCAAAACGGTATGCTGTGCTTTCAGCAGGTGTCTGCTCAAGAACAAAATGCATCCCGTGTTTTTCATTAAACTCCTTGCAGATCAGATTCATCTCGGATATAACCCTCAGCCCGAATTTCAAAGCTTCCCTTGATTCATGGAGCTCGTTTCCGGTTTTATACTTTACCAGCTCATTCAACCCAACCATTCCAATAAGATAGGATGCTCTGTGCATTCTGATATACGGCATGCCGTCTTTATTCATTGTCAGAAGGGCAAGGGGACCTGAATCTCCTATTGATAAAAGGCTTTCAATAAAAGCCTTTTTTTCAAGATGAGCCTTAACAGCTGTGCCTATCATTTTCCTTAAGTTTCTGAAAAGCTCTTCATTATCCCCGTTGCTGAGGTAGCCCAGACGCGGAAGGTTTAAAGTCACGTTTTGAAGAGCACAGAAACGCATTTTCCATGGCTGTTTCGCATCATTTAAGTCATCATCGTTGAGCTTAAAACTCAGACGGCAGCATTCGGAAATTTTTGCTGTTTCACCACGGTCAAAAACAAAATAGGTGTTTCCCTTTTCACTTGCAACCTCACATATATGGTTGAGAAAATCCTGCCACCCCTCTGTTTTAAAGAACTTTTCAGTTATATGAACAAGGGGTTTTGGAAAGAAAAAAGGCCTTCCTGTTCCATCACCTTCTTTATAAACATCAAAAAGAGCCCATGCAAACCTCTGTGCATCTTTTTCATAATCTCCATAAACCTTTCCCGTAAACTCACCCCCTGGACCTATGGCAGGCACGCTCTCAAAATGTTTGGGGACCTCCCAATAGAGATTGATGTCCGAAAATATCGCCTGTCCCCCTCTTGCAACAGCCTGTTGAGAAAATTCATATATCATCATCTGTGCAAGCTGATAAACCTCCTTGTCGCTTCTGCCTTCTATATAAGGAGCAAAGAAAAGGTTTACCGCATCCCAGCCTATTGCTCCTGCAAAATGGCTCTGAAGAGCTGCTGCAAATTTTACCATGTGTGCAAGCAAAACTTCAGGCTGGCGGGCTGGTTTTGCATTTGAAAGGGAGTTGGGAAGGTGAAGTCCGAATTTTTTTATATATTCAAGGGATTGCCCCGAACAGTAGGGTCTGTCAACAAAGCCTAGGTCATGGAGATGAATATCTCCTCTCATGTGAGCATCCCCCACCTCCTGCGAGAAAACCTTTAGAAGTGCATACTCTTTTTTTATTCCTTCAGCAAGAGTAAGATTTGTTGCCTCAGGTCCATGGGGAACATTTGCGTTCTCCTTGTTTGGATGGAGGATAAGCTGATCTACATCATAAAGGGGAAGACCAAGCCTGGTATGACGCCTCCTTGCTTCTTCCAGCCCCCTTTCAATAAGCTTGGCATCAACAAGCTCTCTTACAAGCGGAGCAGTAACACACTTTATTTCAGATTTAATTATTATGTTTTCAACCTCAATACTTATATCTTCAGCAGCATCTGGCTCAACACCTGCCTCCTTTACAAGAGCCTCTACAATTTTTGACCTGTCCCAACCTGCTATATCATCACTTGAAGTCCTTACAAACAGAGCAATATCTGTTGTTTCCATACCCTTTTTACACACATTAAAATCTACTACAGAGCCCATAACCCCCTCCTTTTGTTTTGGGTTTACATTTTACATAATATTGTATTTTTAAGGTTATAAAACACAATATATAGTGATGTCAAGCAAAAAAATTGTTAAATTAATCTTTTTTAATTTAACAGGAAAATCAAGGAGTTCTTGAGAGGTAGAAATATATGGATGGCTAAACAAAAAACAGAGGTCTGCAGAGAAAAGTAAAAAAAACCGTATCACTGAAGAGCAGAAGGGTGAACGGGTTTTAACTTATCCGCCTATTTGGTAATAGATTTTACAAATCTTATTAATAATTCCTGTTGTAGAGACACCCTCCATAAAACTGAGGGAGAGTATCCTTCCCCCGTGTTTTTCAACAACATCTGCTCCAATAATTGTTTCAGGGCTCCAATCTCCACCCTTTACAAGCACATCTGGAACTATTTGACTTATTACATTAAAAGGATCCGGCTCATCAAAAATAACAACAAAATCAACAGGTTCAAGACCTGCTGCAACAAAAGCTCTCTGGTGCTGTGGAATAACCGGTCTTTTTTCTCCCTTTAGCTCTTTTACAGATTTATCACTGTTTATTCCCAGAACAAGAACATCTCCCTGAAGACGGGCTTTTTCAAGCAGATCAACATGGCCTGCATGTAAAATATCAAAACATCCGTTGGTAAATACTATCTTTTTCCCTTTTCTTTTCAAATCCTTAAGCCTTACCCTAAGTTCATCAAGGTTCATAATTTTAGAAACTATTCCTGTTGACTTACACATCTCATAACCTCATGATAGGTTGTAACACCCTTTACAATCTTAACAGCTGCATTTTCACTTAGAAGCTTCATTCCCTTTTTTCTTGCTGTTTTTTTTATTATTTCAGCAGAAGTCCTGCTGTTTATAAGCTCTCTTATCTCTTCATCCACCTTCAGAACCTCAAAAACTCCTTCCCTGCCGACATACCCTGTAAAACGGCATTTGCTGCACCCCTTGCCGTGTTTCATCTGCAATTGATCATCAGCGCTGTTTGCCGGAAACTCCACGCCAAGGTTTTGCAAGTCAACTTTCGGTATGTAAAACACCTCCTGACAATAGGGGCATACATTTCTTACAAGCCTCTGCGCAACCACGCCAAGAAGCGTTGAGCTGAGCAGAAAAGGTTCTACCCCAAGATCCATAAGTCTTGTAACAGCAGAAGCCGAATCATTTGTATGGAGTGTGCTTAGAACAAGGTGCCCTGTAAGAGAGGCCTGAATTGCGTTTTGGGCTGTTTCCTGATCTCTTATTTCCCCTATCATTATGATATCAGGATCCTGTCTCAGAATATTGCGCAGAACACTTCCAAAGGTTACCCCTACAGAGGGCTGAACAGCTATCTGATTAAACTCCTCGCATACCATTTCAATCGGGTCTTCTACGGTTGTTATGTTCTTTTCTGATGAAGAAAGAAACTTTATAGATGAATAAAGAGTTGTTGTTTTTCCACTTCCCGTAGGACCTGTCACAAGAATTATGCCATAGGGCTGTTCAAGAAATTTTCTGTAATGGATCAGATCTGTTGAAAGAAAACCCAGTTTCTCAATATCCTGAAAAAGTATCTCCTGGTTAAGAATCCTCATTACGACCTTTTCTCCAAAAGCAACAGGGACCGTTGAAACCCTTATCTCAAGATCCCCGCCTATTGCTCCAATTTTTATTCTCCCGTCCTGAGGCCTTCTCTTTTCAGCAATATCCATCCTGGATAACATCTTTATTCTTGACACAACCGCACTGTGTACAACAATTGGAATAGAGTAAATGGTATGAAGCACCCCGTCAATTCTGAGCCTCACTAACCCCTTTTCTCTTTTAGGTTCAATGTGTATGTCACTTGCTCTCTGTTCCGCAGCATGACGGAAAAGGTGATCAACAGCACTTTTGATATATTTGTCTGTGGTGGCAATATCATCTGCTGTTCCAAGCTTTGAATACTGCTCAAGGTTTCCAATGTCAACCAGTGGTGTAACAAGCTCTTTTTCGGCCATTACAACAGACTGTTTGAATCCGTAAAATTCCCTTATAAGTTTTATAATATCTGTTTTAGTGCTGACTACAGGAATAGCCTTTAATTTCTGGACTTTTTTTATATCTTCAAGAACATCCCTGTTCAGTGGATCTACCATTGCAACCCTGAGTTCGCCCCCTTTTATTTCAATCGGCACAGCCAGATGCTTGATGGCAAATGCCTTTGACACGGTTTTTGTAACAACATCCAGATCAAGGTCTATGGGATCTATTTTTTTAAACTCAAACCCAAGTTCTTTTCCTACTGCCTGCATTATTTCATCTTCCGTGATAAATCCCTTGCCCGTTTTATCCAGAATCTTGAGGGAGGAAATTATCTCAGCAGGTGTAATTTCAAGTTCAGGCATACCTGCAGCCATATCGGTTTTAAGCTCATAGTATTTTTTGAGCTTCTCTTTCTGTTCTGCCTGAATGGAAAGGATGCGTTTTTTCTGCTCGGGTGAAATAAGTTTATGTTTTACAAGTATGTCAGAGATGTTCTCAACAGTAAGGTTTCTTTTCATATATAATTCTTTTTTGAATAAAGTTTTTTTCCAGAGGCTATTAAATCAGCAATTTAGCGCTAAAAGAGCTGTTAAGCAAAAAAAACAGCTATCAGCAGTCAGGTATCAGCTTTCAGGAACAATTTTCGTGGTCGTGATCGTAGTCGTAATCGTAATCGGTTTTTACTTGCTTGCCCTGTGAAATATACGAAGTGTCAGCGAAGCAAATTTCACTGGGGTATCTTGCAACTTGCAGCTTGCAGCTTGCAGCTGTTTAATCGTTATCGTAAAATCAACCGTCCTCTGTCTTCTATTGGTTACCCTAAAAGTCAAACCACGGATCAATTCCCATATTTCGGCAACGCACCTGAACAATCGCCTTTTTTCTGATATACCGATCAACAGGCGGGACCCACGGATCAGGACGGGTTCCTGTAAAGTTTTGAACAAAAACATCGTCACTGGAGGCTTGTGAATAAAGGGATATCCTTTCAGCAGCACTCCTTGAATTTTCAATCTCCCTCTGCCCTTTTACCGGCTTTGAAGTCCTGAAAACAGCTGAAACAACTACAGCCCTTATCCTGTCTCTCATATCCTGTGTTGGAACAGATGTCATGGCAGAACCGTCATCAAGTATATAGCAGAATTCAAGGAAATCAAGGTTTTCAGCAATAGTCTGGAGCCCGCCCGCACCGTTGTATTCCCGTCCCAGATGACTGGGCAGAGCATATGCAGCTGTTCCACTTGTAATCCAGTCTGCTATACCGTTTCCATCTGTATCATTTCTCAACGCATAACGCATGGTTTCTCTCGGACCAGAACCTATAGTTCCATCCTCATTGCCGTCAGCCTGAAAAACTATTTCAGCAGGTTCAGCAGTTGTTATTGTTGAACCTGCCTCACCGGTGGGGTTGTAACCTGCCATCATTATCTCTTTTTCCAGAAAATAGAGACCAGCCTTCAGGTTTGCATTCATCTCAGATACAAGATCCTGTTTAATATATGCTTCCTGCTGATAATGGTATGTCTGATACACCGCAGCCATTACAATAAGGGCTATTGCCATTGCAATCATAAGTTCAACAAGGGTAAAACCTCTTCTGTTTTTAATATATGAAAGTTTCATTCTTTTCACCTCCATTCCCCGTCTTTCCATTCCTGCAGGGCAATGGCTCCAGCAACATTCCTTGTTCCAACCCTGAACACATCGCCTCTGCTGTTTTTTAAATGAGCATATCCCATATTGCTGAAGCCTCTTACATTAAAACTGAGGGTATTGTTTACAAAACTGACCGCATTTCCGCTTCCTGATGCACCCCTGCCAAAAACAACACCCGGCTCAAGCGCATACACTGTACCGTCAACAGTATATGTACCCCCACCCACATCAAACACTATCTCAATATTTCTTCTTTCCCTTATAGCCTGTGCCCGCGCTTTTCTCATATTCGAGCTAAGCTCCATTGCAGCAGACTTTGCCCTGTACCGCTGCATACTCAACCCCCCTGTTATATTGTAGGTTGCAATAACGCTTAGAAGCCCGATTATTGCAACAACTATCATAAGTTCAACAAGGGTGAATCCTTTATTATAAGACTTCATGGTATCTTCCTTTTTATAAAAAGTAAATTGGTATGTGTAAGAGAAGTCAGGAGTTAGAAGACTTCTCAATATCACGAACGATTTACTGCGAGTTGGGTGCGCCGTGCGCACCGAAACCCAATATAAAACCGATCACGACCACGAAAATAATGTCACATCTACGATGTTTAATTCATTTGTTGTTCATGTTTCTATAAAAATTTCACCTCTACGAGGTTCTACTCTTGTTGTTTCTGCTTTTTTGTTTTCCCTGATAGCTGATACCTGACAACTGACACCTGCTTTTTTTACTACGAGCTACCAGCTATCAACTACGAGCTACCTATCCTATCTCGGCAATCTCTTAAACGGCTCCTTCATTGTAAATGCAGTTGATGCGTCGTCATCGTATTCTATAACCTTCAAATCCATAAGAAGAGGGTCCGCAATACCGCTTCTATTATTAATCCTGATTTCAGCAAGGCATGGGATTTTGAGGGTTCTAAGTGTTATAAAACTGCCGTCAATATCATAAAACCTTGATGAGCGCTCAACCATTATATGATTTGACCGAGTTCTAAGTCCGTGGTTTGTCCGTACAATTATACAGTTTGGAGCCTTGCCTATTATCTCTGCCTGGTTATCTCCAAGTTTTTCAGCTCCGTGATACCATTTAGGTTCAGCGCCTGCTAAATTATAATTTATACTGACAAACAGAAACAATACTAAACTGAAAAATATCTTTATCTTTATCTTCATTATCATCACCTTTCATAATAAATTGGTTAATGGGTTAAACCCAATATAAAACCGATGGCGATTACGACTACGACCACGACCACGAAAATTGTTCCTGATAGCTGACACCTGACAACTGATACCTGCTTTTAGCCGTAGGGTGCGCCGCTCGCACCAAAACCCAACATAAAGCCGATAGCGATTACGATTACGACCACGACCACGACCACGAAAATTGTTCCTGATACCTGACACCTGACTGCTGATAGCTGTTTTTTTTTACTACGAGCTACCAGCTACGCTGCTATCTCACCACAACCCCGGCAACTCCTTCCAGTAAATAGGGGTGCTTACAGGTACAAATGCCGGCGTAACATCAACCTCCACAATCTCCCCTGTGCTCATCTGCCCGAAAATCATGCCGCCTTCCTGTTTGCCGAGATGCACTCCAAAGCTTGAAGAAAGTCCCTGCCCGAGATAGACCACATCCAGAATCGTCTCCTGAGCCGGATCCCCCACAATCCTTCTTCTGTAGGCAGTGCCTGTCTCATAATAAAGGGCAAACATCCTGCCGGATCCCCCAAAACCGCATATATCATCATCCGGTGCAAACGTGGGAACAAGCAGAATTCCGCCAAGTATGCCCGGTTTCTGTAAAACCCTCTCTGACGGACCAGATGTTAGACATGCTCCGCTTGATGAAATACCTCCACTGCATAATTCCCTGTACCAGCCATGATAGTTTGCCTGTCTTGCCTCAAGTACAAGGTCCCGGAATGTATCCACATCTTCCAATCCGCCCTCAACCGTACCATCAGACCTGACAATATAGGGCCTTGCATCAAAAAGATCTGAAAAGTCAACCTTGCAGTCTGTTGTTCCAATGCTGTAATCGCGATAACAGTCCTTGTATAAGTTTTCATCACTGCCATCAGGGTTGAAAAATGGGTCTTTTATACCGAAAATATAGTTCTGCTGAGTGGAAGTCTTATCGCTGTTTTCGATATAGCGTCCCGTGCCGCCATATACCCAAGTGTTTTCCCTCCGGTCAACACTGAGAGTAAAAGGTCCTGCAAAAGGAGCGGGGGAGTCAAAAAGCTGAACCCTGCTCCAGGTTGCGGGGTCAACCTTATAGTCTGTACTGTAGGGGTTGAATTCACTTCCACCCTGCGGCACTATTATCTTATGCATACGCCCCTTGAATGTTTTATCCAGATAGGTTGTTCCTGCATATATTGCATCAACATTGTAATTCATCATCTTGTCGAGCGAAACAGGAGGGTTGAAATATGAGTTGGCTTCCTCAACCTCAAAATCCTGCAGAAGTTCCCCTGTCTCCAGATCAACGATAAAGAGTTTTGCCTTCTGGGTGGAAACCACATCATTTCCCATATTTGAAAAGTTTGTTGGTCCTGAGCCTATTGCCAGATACCATTCCTCTCCCACCTTTATAACAGCAGGTTCATTTATGGTGAGCCCAAGGTTTGAGTATGTTTTTTCCCAGAGTAACTTTGGGTCCCTGGGATTTGTAATATCAAGCGCAAAATAGCTCGGGGTAAAAGTTCCCGCGTTCTGTGTCTCAATTTCTTTGCCTCCAAAATTGAGACCGCTCACAAGCACTGTTCCCCAGCCTCCGGGATGTATATCATCTGAATCAAAAATTTTAACATCAATAATCTTAGGTTTCAAATCAACATAAGAGACATGGGTGTAATCCGGATCAGGCAGCCATTTAAGATGCGGCAGCAGAGCCTTTGGAATATATGCCCATAATTCATCCCCTATCTCAACATCTCCTATACCAAGAACATCCGGCAGGAGATATGCCTCTCCTGTAAAACCGCCAACATCAGAGGGTTTTAAAAATCTTTTATACTGACGGACATAGACCCCTGAGGTAAATGCATGGAGCTTTCCGTCATTTGCCCCCACATAAACCACAGTCTCCCTGTTTCCATATTTATTCATAAAACTTCTATAGCTTGAATCATCGTAAAGAAGCGAGTATTTTTCAACAGCTCCTGAAATAGACACGGGGGTGGAATAGACAATGTCCCCAAGCCTCCAGAGCCTCCCATCCTCCATTGTTCGTGAACGCATACTATGAGTGCCTTCAAAACTGGGGGAATCCTCTTCCTCTCCTCTGATATAATGGATCAGGTTATTAACCCGTCTTTCAAACGTATCACCCAGATAGCTCCATTTTGAAGAGCTTTCCACCCCTAAATAGTCCTGTAAATCCGATGCATTAACATCTGTAAATTCAAGAAAAGAGGTGCTGTTATCAATTGATGTAAAAATGTTTCTCTCATCTGGAATGCGGTCTGCAAGGAGATCTCCTGCTTCAAATATCGGGTTTATTTCGTCAAGATTTACAGAGATATAAGAACTGTCCTCCCCCGGATACATGGCATCACCGCTTACAGGATAGAGTTTAACCCTTGTCTCTCCAGTGTTTTCGTCAAGAAAAAACCTTACAATTTTATCCTGATCAAGGTCAAGCGTATGGTTTGAGTTTGAGTCCTCCCTCATGTTGCCGTAGGGGTCCACCCAGAGACTCTGAAGATACCCTGTCCACTTGATCTCTTCCTGCCCCACCGGAACCGTGGGTCTGAAAAACGCCTGGGTAAGTGTTCCTTCTCCCTCGCCTCTTGTTGCCAGCACAGAAACGGCAGTGCCTGAGCCTGCCCGTTTCAGAATATCATTGATAGCCCGGATTAAAGCTGCTTCCAGTTTATAACCATCAGAAGCATCATAAAAGTTATCCGGTATTCCGTCCCCTGTCCTGTCCCATTCCGTCTGAAGATCGGGCAGCATATTACCGTTAATATCATTAAAGCCTCCATTTTTTGCAGCCTCCATAATCATCTCTCTGGCATTTTCATCATCATCGAAAGCATATACCATATACAATATAAGGTTCTGCGGTCCGTCAAGGTCTGCTCTCAGATCATTCCTTCTGGCATAAAGCGCAACATCTGCCAGATAGTCTGAACCGTTATCTACCCAGCTTCTTGTTCCGCGGTATCCAAGGTCTTTGGCATAATCCTTAAGATATTCGGGGAGGTTTCTGTCCATAGTAGGAGCGCCGTCTGTCAGGTAAATCACAAAACTGTCTGCACAGTGAATAAATTGAGCATCGTGGTAGTAAGGATCATTGACATTGTTTGTAGAACCAATGGCATTGCTGAAAAAATCAAGTGAGGAGTCGGGCGCTTCCTGCTTAAAATACTGCATCGCTACATAGTAGGTTTCACCAAGGGGTGTCCATGTATCACAGGCTACATTCTGAAGATCTGTTATCAGACTTGTCATATTGGTTCCGATAGAACTCTGAACATAGCCGCCTGATTTGTTCTTTCCATCCCCGTAATAGAACCACATATTGCCCCACCTTGCCTTATCCCCTACCTTCTGCAGAACTCCTGCAAGGTTTCCTTCATGAAAATCCTGCGGCTCATGGTTGACATCCTTTTTAACCTTCAATGTAAACCTGGCTACCCTTGAACTGCTCCCCGGATTGTACACATCCAGATATCCGTCACCCACCCGGTACCAACGGCTGCCACTGTATGGCGTGGGAAGAACGTCCATTGAATCACCGTTAAACAGTCTCCAGAAAACCCTGTTTGACTGTGCAGGTGTTTCACAGATATTTGTCTGGTTCCCGCCTCCTGTTCTTGATGTTGCAAGCCCTCCCATTATAACCTTTCTTAATACATCCACTCTTCTCATCACGCACCAGTTGAGCCAGTTGCCGCACCATGCTCCGCTCGGATCCCTCACAAATACATTGCTGGAATAGGTATATCTTGCATCAGGATCAAAGTAACCGTAGAATTTTGGACACTCATCCTCTGCTTCAGGTTCAAACTCAATATGGAGAAGTGGGGCTTTGTTCGGGTCCTGATCCCAGGCATAGGCATCCCGTTTTCCCACATCCCCTATACCCTCGATAATAAATGCCATTGAGTTGTTTTTCTGCCAACCGTCTCTGTCAACAATCTCCTGAATAATTGTTTTCAAATCAGGTGATTTGGTAGCATTGTCAAACTGATCAGTTGCCCAGTCTGGAACATTTATCCAGTCAACCGAAGCTGTGGTTTGAGGTCTTGAAGATATATTAAATGCTGAGGTCCCGAAAGCAGCTGTTGTATCAGCCGCCTGCCCATGAATTCTGAGAGAGGTTGCCTCTCCTGTATAGTCGTACCTTCGCCAACCGGTAAACTGGATATATGCCCTTTTTATTGTCCTTCCTTTAGGCACGGCAATATTCTGAAACCTCACCCCGACATAGGTCTTGTTCCATGAACCGGATTCCTTATACCTTGCAAGATCAAGGTCAGGACTGTTATAATAAGAATGTCCAATAGAAAAATAAGTTCCCTGCTTCTGCTCTTCAGCATCATCAGCGGACTGGGAGACCCTCCTTGTTATCACCCCCGGGTCTTCAAGGCAGGGGTATGTTTCCGGTACCGCACTATTATCCCCTGGATATGATCCGTAAGCATTAAAATTCATACTGCCGGAGTTATCAAGTATGATCATAATGTTGGGCTTGACCGCATTTACCTGAAATATCGGCACATTGGTATAGTCGTTAATATTTGGCTCTGTAAAAGCCCAGGCATGGCAGGAAATACCTGCAAACAAAAAAGCTGTTAACATAAAAATTATTTTCTTCACGACTGTCTCCTTTATTTAAAAGTTACAAGCTTCAAGATTCAAGTTTGAAGCCGTAGGTTGGGTTGAGCAAAGCGAAACCCAACAATAAACTAAACAGATACAAGATACAAGATACAAGGAAAAACTTTTTTCATCTCTTCGAAATTCCTATAAAAATTCCACCTTTACGAGGTTCTGCTCTTATTCTTTCTTTTTTTTGTTTTCCCTGAAAGCTGCTTTTAGCCGTAGGATGTGCCGTGCACACCAAAACCCAACATAAAGCCGATAGCTCTCACGACCACGAAGGGTTTTGCTACGAGCTACATAACTAATTTCCTGACACCTGAATGCTGATAGCTGCTTTTTCAATTTCTCGGTATAAACCGATACCCCATCACCTTTTCCGAAGCAAAGGAATCAGAAGCCGGCAGAAAAGCAATGGAATGAATCAGATAGTGAACCTCATGCATTGCAACACCTGCTCCTTCTGCTCCGACCCCGAACTCTGCTCCGCCGCCCGCCATCTGCCTGACCATTATCTTATCAACATCAATATCAATAAAAGGTCTTGTAGAATTGTCAACATCCATACCTACTGTTTCAAGAAACCCTGCACTTATTTCAATATCAGGCTCATATTCTGCATGAGTATTTGCCCTTCTTCTGTTTCTGCAGACAGCATCAACGGTCTGATCTTCCCAGTTCCAGTTCCATTGATCAGTCGAGTTATCATACACATGATCCGCCCTTGCCGCCTCAATCATGAATTCTCCATCCCTGATAATTATTGTGTCATTATCATCAATAAATGTATCATCCGTAACGGTTTCAGTGCCCTGCAGTCTTTCAATGATCTCTGCTGCAATATAGAGACCGACTTCTGCATTATAAAAGGTTTCAGTATCAACCCTTTCAGTTCTTACAAGATCAACCTCTGTTGTGGTTGTCATCATGGCTGCAATACCTATCATGGACAGAAGGGCAAGCATAAAAATTGCCAGCACCAGAATAAAACCGTCTTCTTGTCTGTAAATGGCTGTTGTGGGTTTCATGTTGATTTTCCTCATATTTAAAGTTAAGTTAAGTTAGCAATTTAGCTCGTGGCTGGTAGCTCGTAGCAAAAGCCAAATGAGCTGTTAAGCTGTTAAGTTTATTGTTGGGTTTCGCTTTGCTCAACCCAACCTACGGGACTGTTTAGTCGTTATCATAAAAGCATCTGTCCTCTGCCTTCCGCCTTCCTCTTGTTTTTTGTTTTTTTCTTTCCCTTAACAGCTTATTCCCGCGAAGCGCGGGACTTAACAGCTCTCTCTACCCTGCACATCAATTCCACCTCATCGAACGGACAAAAATAAGCCTTACCATCATATCATCCCTTTTATCAGGGTTTACCTTCGGCACAACATTAACCTGGATTGTTGCAAGGTTTTGAACAGGGGTATCTTGCAAAACCCTGAATCTGACCTGATGCGCAGGCACATAATACCCTGTTGGAAGATCCTGCCAGACTCCGTCCATAGAGGAATCGGTAAACAGGGGATCTGTATCATTATCCGAACCAACAACCGGTCTTGTAATTAAATCCTCAATGTACTGCTCTGCAACAGCCACACAATCGCTTGTTCGGGTAGCAAATGCGCTCTGTTCAACAGCTCGGGTCTGCATGGTCGCAGCAGCTGTAAGCCCCATTGCAAGAATCATAACTGCAATGAGAACTTCCACAAGAGTAAATCCTTTCTGGTTATTTTGGACTATTTTATTCACTCGTATTTCCTCCGGAAAAGGTTGTAAGTTTTATATGTTTTCATGGTCTTTCTCATAATCTTTCTCGTGGTCGTGCTCGTGATCGTGGTCGTGATCGTTGTCGTAATCGTAATCGCATACCCCATCTCCCACATTCCCATAATGCACTACTTCTTCTTGAACAAACTGTCCTCTCTTGCACAATTTTGTCAACATCGCCACAATACGGCAGAGCATTTTCTTGCCATCATTATTCTGCCGGCTATCAATAATTTCACACTCCTGCAAAATATCCTGTATTGAGGCACACTCCAAAGCAGATCCGCGGGCTATTTCAAAAAACCGCCTTCTGTCGGGAAATGTTCCTTTTCCATTGCCTTCAGCAATATTCTGGGGTATCGACTGACTTGCACGAAGCAATTGATCTCTTACGTGACGTTCCTTAGCTAACAGGCTTTTGGATAAACGATAAGCCCACCCGACATATTCCATGGATACCCTGTAAACATCAAGTTTTTCGTGACTGAATAACATTTTCTGTTTTTCCTTTCGATAACGACTACGATCACGAGCACGACCACGAAGGGTTTTACTACGAGCTACGAGCTAACAGGGTTTTGCTGACAGCTGACACCTGATACCTGAAAGCTGCTTAGTCCCGTAGAAGGTTGGGTTGAGCGGGAGCGAAACCCAACATAAAGCGATAGCAAAAACCGACTACGATAACGATCACGACCACGAAGGTTTTTTTGCTTTTGCTACCAGCTACGAGCTAACAGGGTTTTGCTGACAGCCGACACCTGATACCTGAAAGCTGCTTTTCAATACCCCAGCGCTGCTCCTGTAATTCCCATATTTCTGGGTTTTATTCTTATTATTCTAAGCTTTCTTGCATACCTGTCAATCGGCGGATCCCATGGAGCGGGACGGGTTCCGGAAAAATTTGGGACAAGCTCTAGATCACTTGATGCCTGAACGTATAAATCCGCTCTCTCCTGAATGCTTCTCGCCTCTTCAATCTCTTTCTGCCCTTTAATAGGTTTTGCGGTCCTGAATATTGCAGAAACAAGAACCGCCCTGATCCTGTCTCTTAAATCCTGATTATTAACCGGCGTCATGGCTGTGCCGTTATCCATAACATAGCAGAATTCAAGAAACTCAATATGTTCTGCAAGATTTTCTTCATGCACAGGTATTATCAGATTATTGGCATCATACTCCCTTCTTACCAGCTTATTATTAACCATTAACAACCTAACCGTTTCATCATCATCCAAGGTTCCATCCGAGTTCATATCATATTGAAACTGTATCGTATCAATGCCTGCATCTGTGATGGTTGCACGAGCTCGTATTGTAGTAGTCGGATCATAGAGAGGATCATAACCTGCCATCATTATATCCCTGTTCATAAAGAAAAAAGCTCCGTTTAAATGGGTATTCAGCTCTGATATGTGCGCCTGTTTTTCATAAGACTCACTCTGATAATCATAGGTAATATAGACCCCTGCCATAACAATCAGAGCCACTGCCATTGCAATCATAAGCTCTACTAAAGTAAAACCTTTGCTGTTTTTGAGGTTCAATTCCACTGCCCGTCCCTCCACTCCTGCAACATAAACACACCTGCTCTGCTGTTTGTTCCAACCCTGAAAATATATTTTCCGCCAGGGTCTGACAGATAGACAAATCCGTCACTGCTTGCCAACCCCCTGCTGCAGAAACTGAGTTTGTTTCCGGTAAAACCGACAGCAGCTCCAGGGGGTGTGGAAGTTCCTCTTGAATACCTTACTGTATTGAGCGGAATAGACCTTGTGATTACCACAGATTCATTTTTGTCTTCGTCAAATACAATCCTTTCAGGTGCTTTATAAATGTTGTTAACCTGATCAAATACAAGCCCAATAGCAACATCATCCCGCCGCTCCCTTATTGCAAGGTTTTTTGCTTTTCTTATTTCTGAAACAAGATCGACGGCAGCGGATTTAACCCGGTATCGTTTAATACTGAACCCTCCCATAACATTGTAGGATGCAATCCCTGCAAGCAATCCGATTATCGCAACCACAATCATAAGCTCAACAACGGTAAAACCACTGTTATCTGTTTTCATTGTTTCTTTCGCTATCATTAAAATATATATGTTTCTACCTGAAATCCCTCCAGAACAGGGGTCCGCTTCTTGTGCTGAATGCAGGAGCAAAATCAATCTCAACAATTACACCTGTACTCATCTGGGCATACCCCTTTCCCCCTGCCTGCCTTCCGAAATGCACACCGAGACTGGTTGAAAACCCTTCTCCGAGATATATTACATCCTGTATTGTCTGCTGCCCGACAGGTCCTACAATTCGTTTGCTATAAGCAGTGCCTGTTTCATAGAAAAGCACAAACAGTCTACCTGTTCCGCCTCCGCCGCACGGATCATATATTGGTGAAAAAGTCGGGGTAAGAAGTATCCCACCTGCAATGGCAGACTTGCTCAGCACACGCTCTGAGGAACCTGAGCTCTGGCAAATACCGCTTGTTGATATTTCACCGGAACAGAGCTCCCTGTACCATCCATGATAATTTGCTTTTCTGGCTTCAAACACAAGATCTCTGAATGTATTAATATCTCCGCCGCCCTCAACGCTGCCATCTGCTTTTACAGTATATGGTTCTGCATCAAAGAGGTTTATAAATTTAACCTCACACTCATCTCCTGATACTTCATGGTTTTTATAACAGTCACTAAATGTATTATTGTCGCTGCTTTCTCTGTTATAAAACGGGTCTTTCACTGCAAAGATATAGTTCTGCTGCGTTGTTGTTTTATCAATCTGTTCATTAAATTTTCCTGTTCCGGCAAAAACCCATGTATTATCATTATGGCCGACACTAAGAGTAAAGGGTGCGGCAAAAGGAGCAGGGGATTCAAAAAGACGCATCATGCTCCAGTTTTCCGGGTCATCATCATAAACAGGGTCTGTTTCTTCTCCTTCAACCTGCACAACAACTTTATACATCCTGCCTTTGTAGCTGGTTCCATTATCATAGGTTGTTCCGGCATACAATGCATCCACATTATAATTCATCCATTTATCAAGGCTTACAGGAGTATTGAAATATGAGTTTGAATCAACTGATTCGAAGGTTTCCATAAGCTCTCCTGTTTCTAAATCAACAATTAAAATTTTTGCATTCTGTGTCGACAGAACCTCATTGCCCATACTTCTGAAATCTGTGGGGCCTGAACCTATTGCAAGAAACCAGCTATCCCCAACCTTCAGCACTGCAGGTTCATTTGTTGTAAGCCCAAGTCCAGGATAGGTCTTTTCCCACATTAGAGAAGGATCCCTCGGGTCTGTTACATCTATTGCAAAAAATGAGGGATTAAATGTCCATTCACCTGTCCCGTCTCCCTGTGTTTTTATCTGCCTGCCTCCAAAGTTGAGTCCTCCGACAAGAATTGTCCCCCATCCGCCCGGATATTTATCGCTTTCTTCAAAAATAGGCGCATCAAGAACCTTTGGTTTAAGATCAACATAAGAGACCCTTATATAGTTGGGGGAGGGAAGCCATTTGAGATGGGGCAGAAGAGTTCTCGGGATATATGCCCATAGCTCATCGCCAAACTCATAACCTCCGGACGGGGAATTGAATTTTTTAAGTCCTGTATCATACTCCCCGCCTGTAAAAGCATGGATCATCCCGTCATTTGCACCAACATAGACAACTGTTTCTCTGTCCTTATAGGTGTTCCAGAAATTATTATAACCAGGGGCATCATAGAGAACCCCGTATTTTTCAACCGGGACTGATACTATAACCGGGGTGGAATAGACAATATCCCCAAGTTTCCAGAGCCTTCCGTCATCCATGGTCCTTGATCTAAGATTCGGATCTCCCTGATATACTGCTGAAGTCTCGCCAACACCTCTTATATAATGTACCAGATTATCCCTTCTGTTTTCAATTGTTTCTCCAAGGTATCTCCACCTGTCATTATCCTCTATACCAAAATAGTACTGAAAATCTGAAGAATAGAGAGTGGTAAAAGGAGTAAAAGATGATCCATTCATGGATGTATAGACAGTTCTGTCATCCGGGTTTCTGTCTGCCAGCACGTCTCCCGCCTCCCATAACGGAAATATACTTTCAATGGAAACAACACTATACGAATCGTCTTCACCGGGATACATGTTTTCAGCAGACACATCATAGAGTTTAACCCTTGTATCCCCTGATCCGGGATCAAGATAGTAGCGAACTATTTTATCCTCTGCAAGATCAAGCTGCATGTTCTGATTTGTATCTTCCCTGAGATTTCCATAATGGTCAACCCACAGGGTCTGAACATATCCTGTCCATGCAACCTCTTCAGACCCCACAGGAACAGAGGGCTTGAAGAATGCCTGTGCAAGAACCCCTTCTCCCTCCCCTCTTGTTGCAAGCACTGAAACAGCGGTTCCTGAAGCAGCTCTTTTGAGCAGATCGCTTATTGCTATCTGCAAAGCATCTTCTATCTCATATCCGTGTTTAACCCAGAAATAATTATCCGGGGTGCATGCCTTGTCAATCTGGGGAACGGTATCATAGTTTTCCCCGCTTGGGGTACACTCCTTGCAGTATGTACCGACAGAATCCGGAAGACCTGTATCGTTTATATCATCAAACCCCCCGTTTCTTGCAGCCTCCAGAAAAAGCCTTCTTGCCCGTCCCATATTTGTTTGAGAACCAGGGTCCTGGTCAAACAGCATATTGAGCACATAAAGCATCATGTGCTGGTCACCTTCAAGATCGGATCTTAAATCATTTGTCCTTGCATAAAGAGCAACATCGGCAAAATAGTCACTCTCTTTCAGATCCGTGGTTATCCACCCTCGACCAAAAGGGGTTAGAGCCCACTCCCTGTCTCCTCTGTAGCCCTGATCTTTAGCATAATCCCTGATATCTGAAGGAACATCCTGGTCCATAGCGGTCTTGCCTGCGGTAATTGTAACAACAAAGCTTTTTGTGCACTCGAGCAGTTGTTCGTCATGTGTAAAAGGGTCCCAGGTATCATTTATCTGAAAATGATCGGATGCAGGGGTAAAAACCCCGCCCGGCGCTTCCTGTTTGAAATACTGCATTGCAACATAAAGCGCCTCTCCAAGGGGAGCAAAGGCATTAAATGTTTTATCGTTGATATCCTCTATAATTGTATCCAAAGACGTTCCTATCGGATTTGAAATGTATCCACCTTCAACCTCAGGGGGATCACTGCTTCCCAGCCAGCCTGTAGCCGGCTCTTCATGAAACCACATGTTGCCCCACCTTGCTTTTGCCCCTCCTATCCTCTGTAGAACCCCGGCAAGGTTTCCCTCGACAAATTCCTCCGGCTCTTCAGAATCCTTCTTCCTTACTCTGATATTAAACACATCATCGCCCGAAGCAGGCCTCCACTCCTCTCTAATTAATGGGGCACCTCCGGTTGTAGCACCCCACTTCCAATCAACACGGGTGAGTTTCCGGTTCTGAACCAGATACCATTCATTTCCGGGAAATTTGGTAAACCCGGTTCCATCAAAATTCTTTACAAATGCACCCACAGGTGCATTAAAAAGCCCTAAATACGTAGAGGTAAACGAAGGAGCTCCTACCAGAATCTGTTCACCTGAATCATCCCTGCCGGGTGACAGAACTTCACCCCCCATCAAAACTTTTTTTGCGATATCTACCCGTTTCATAACAGCCCAGTTGAGCCAGTTGCCGTCCCAATCCCCGTTATCATCTATTTCAAAAGCCCCGTCATAATATCTGTATCTTTTCTCATTATTAAAATAGCCGTAATATTTTGTGCATTCATGATCATCATCATCAGGATTAAACTTAATATAGAGCTGAGGGGCATAATGTTTTCCATCAGCCATGGCATGTTCATAATCATAAGATACCGCTCTTCGTTTTCCACCCGGAGCATCAAGCCACTGGATAATAAAAACCATGGCATTTCCTCTGCGCCAGCCGTCCCTGTCAACAATATCCTGAACAATATCTTTCAAATCACATGTCTGATATTCCTCCCCCATTTCCCACTTCCCCGGATCTCCACCCGGAATATTCCACTGTTGAGGAGAACTCGGGCTTGGATAATCAATACGCCTGAGGCTTATTCCGGAGTTGGTTTCATTATCAAATGTCTGGGCATCATCAACATACTCAGCATATATGTTGTATCGTGCAGCGCCTTCATCTCCCCCTCCGTTATCTCCACCACCCCAACCGCCACCGCCTCCTCCTGTTTCGGCAAAAGCAGTGAAAATTATCCTTGCCTCCTGTATCCTTGCATTTTTAGGAACATACACATCCCTGAACCTGACACCCGCTTCAGGGGTATCATCCCATCCAAGTTTAAGTATTTCATGCTGGGTATCAACAACCCCTTCTTTCTCATCTGCATCATCCCTTGAAACAGCAACCCTTCTATACCTGTAGCCTAAAGGCTGGTCGCAGGCATAATCACCCTTGACCTCCCCTGCCGCCCAGAAAGCAACAGGATAAAGCAGGTGCTGACTTTCCATGGTAACAGGGTCTTCACCATAAGCATTTAAATTCATATTGGCTGAGTTATCAAAAAGAAGAAGAACATTTGGGATCTGAGAAGCAGTCTGAAAGATAGGTTCGTTATGATAGTCGATCATGCTCGGTTCTGTAAAAGGAAAAGCAGCTTCTGGTTTAACTGCAAAGAACAGAAAAAGGATCAAAAACCGAACAGCAAATTTATTCATCAAAAATCCCCCTCTTTTAATCTATATTTTAAATAAGAATTATATGTTTATATTTGCACAAACCATACCTTAATAAAACAACCCCCTCTATTTAAAACAAGTATATATTTTTACTTTCTATTTTCAAAATCAACACATAGCCGGCTTGAGAAAAAAGGAAGCAGTTATAAACTTTTTTTATAATTGCATAAAATAGTTTTAGGGTAGAGAGAAGAGAGGGGGCCTAATAACATCCTGAAAAAACGAGATTTCTCACCCAGCTACCGCAGGGTTCGAAATGACAGTCTTTTGTTTTTGCTTAACAACTTAACAGCCAACAGCTCAAACTTGCTGGTAAATTAACCTTGTTAACTCATCTACGAGCTAACCCGGACAGCCGTCTTTGGCTTGTCAGAGTTATACTTATTACCGGTCCACAATTTATCAGCAGAGCTATAATATTACCAGATACCCTGAATAGAGAAGATAAATAAACGATGCCACACTCAGAAGATAAATTATAAAAACAGGTTCTTCACTATACCGCTTCCTGTTTATTAAAAAAAACTGCAAAAGCCCAAGCCCTATGCAATACTTCATTACAGCAGGGAAGATAAGACCGATAAAAAGATATGCAATAACAAAAAAGATGCCTGTTAATATCTTCGCCTTTTTCAATCCCATTACAACAGGCAATGTTCTGATACCGCATTGCCTGTCTCTTTCATAATTCTTTATATCAATAAAATTTGCAGAAAGCGTAAAAGGAATTATGAAAAACAAGGTAAAAGAGATCGGAAATATCCTTAAAAGATAATTGGTGTCAGGGGCAACAACAGCATACCCGCAAAGGGCAAGAAAAAGAGAGTTTACCGAGATTGCAAGTTTGGATATCACAGGAAATCTTTTCAATCTTACAGGAGGCATGTAATAGAGATAATAAAGAGCAATAAATGCTGATAATAAAAGAAAAACAGGATATCCTGCAACAAGGCTGCCGGCAAGGGCTGTTATCAATGCAACAAAGGATAGAGTCTTCAGGCTTTCCATTGAAATATCCCTGTTAAAAGGAGAACCTTCAGTGTTTGATATACCGCCTGCCGCAACATCTGCAAAACTTTTTGTGATAACTGAAAACAGAAAAGCAGATACTACGCTGATGGAAAGAACCACCAGAATTCCAGGGGTGTATTCAGGGGCTAATGTATATTTTTTGTAAGCCAAAACAGCGCCCAAAAAAGGCATCAACAGGTAGTGAACTGTCATTAGTGAGCTTATAGCTTTGAATATGTTCATGAACAACTTCCTGTTTGACAGGTAGAACAGTGTGCAGAGAAGCAAAACAGAGCCGGTGAAATAGAAGAGGATGTAGAGCAGATGATCAAAAGAGAGACCAAACAGGCCAAATATATAGGGCAGTATCCCTATAATATAGAGTCCTGAATATATTACAATAACAGTTAAAAGACTTTTTAATGTTTTTCCTGTCTTTATGAAAACATAAAGATAAAGGGCGGCAAGAATAAGAACGATATGAACCTTCTGACCAAATGTGACAAACTGTTTTTCATAGCCTCCTGAAAAACTTAAAAACCTTATTACTGCCTCACGGAGGTTATCAGCAAATATATAGGACATTGTAACAGGTTTTCCTCCTGATGATATTAAATCAACAACAGAACCTATCAGGATAAGGAAAAGAAAAGTTGAGAACACCTTAAAACAGTTGAGAACATCAATTTTTGAGAAAATCCTTATTATAAAAAGAAAAAGCAGGGTTGTAAAAATCCAGAAAAGTATAAAATGAACATGATAGCTGAAAATAATTTCTGTGGCTGTCCAGAAATTCTCGACCAGATTTCTTATCATTACGTAGGAGAAAAGCATTATGATGAAATTATAAAAGGGGGTACTGCTGTTCTCTATTCTTTCAATCACAGAAAAAGGATAGTCCAGAACCCTCTCCCAAAAACTTTGTTTTTTAGAATTCATACTTGCAGTTCCATGAAAAATTGTGCTGCAAAAACAGAAATCAGAAGACTTCTTACGATCAAAACCAGGAAAAAGTTTTTAGCTTTTAAGGTTTTATCGTCACTACACCGAAATAGAGCATGGTGATAAAGGAGATCACACTTATAAGATAAAGGATAAACACCGGATGCTCGCTATAGTTTGCTCTTTTTATCAGAAAGAACTGAACTAAACCGACAGTTATGCAAAATATTGCAATCCTGGGGAATACAGCTCCTGCAAATAAATAGGCAAAAAAGAAGAATGCCCCTATAAGCCTCTTTGACCATTTCAAGCCGAGTATAACCGGAAGGGTCTTTATCCCTGCCTTTCCATCACCCTCATAATCCTTAATATCTATGAAGTTTGCAGCCAATGTAAAGGGAATAAGGAAAAAAACTATAAACAGAACCGGAAAAGTTCTTAAACTGGTAGGATCGGGAGCAACAACAGCATATCCTGCAAAGGCAAGAACCAGTGAATTAAGCGAAACCACTGATTTAGAGAGCACTGGCACCCTCTTGAATCTCACAGGAGGCATTGAATATAGATAATAGAGCCCAATGAATACACAGATCAGGAGAAACACCGTATAGCCTGCAAGTGCAGAAGCTGCCATAGCCAGAAACAGACAGACAAAGGAAAGTATCTTATAATTCTCAACAGAAAAACCTTTTTTAAAAAGTGGTCTTTCAGGATTGGAGACACTGTCAGTTTCAATGTCTGAAAAATTATTTGTGATTATCGAAAAAATTCCGGCAGACAGTATTGCTATGATCACAATAGCAGCTATACCCTGAAAATATTGGGGAACCAGACTGTATTTTTCCAGCCCTGCAACAATTCCGAGAAAAAACATTGATATATAATGGAGAGCCCTATAGGGACGCGTATCTTTTATAACAGTAATAAAAAACTCTCTGCTGGAAAGATAAAAAAGCGCTGCAAACAGAACCACAGAACCTATAAAATAGAAAATTGAAAACAACATGTTTTCATATCTGAACCCAAGCTTTTCAAAGATAAAGGGCAAGACCCCTATCAGATAAATTGCACAGTATACAGAGAAAACCGCTGCAGCGCTTCTGAGCAGATTCCTTCCTGTCTTGATATATACATACACAAAAAGCGAAAAAAGAATTGCAGCCACATGCAGTTTCATGCCGGTTGTAATACCGGGCCCGGTGTATCTTCCTGAAAACAGAAAGAACTTTGAAATCATTTCCTGTATGTTTTGAACAGAAATATATGCCATACCTGTTATTCTGCCAAAGGAAGTTAAAACATCAAAAACCGGACCTATAAGAATAAAAAACAGAAAAGTTGAAAAGACCTTGAATGTTTTAACTGTATCAATACCGGTAAAGAGACGGATTATCAGAATTATAGAAAGAAAGGTAAAAAGACCAAAGAGTGTAAAGTGAAGATGGTTGGACAGGGAAATTGCGCTTGCTGCAGAAAAGTTTTCTACAACATTTCTGAGCATTAGATAGGCAAGGGTTATAAAGATGAAGTTATAGAATGGCAGGTTGCTGTTTTCTATGGAATCTATTAAAGAAAAAGTAAAGTTTAAAAACCTTTTTACCGCTCCTTTTTTTTCAAGGGGTATAGTTTTCTTCTGGTTCATAGATAGGTTTCTCTGGTTGTCGTTGATCTGTTCAAGGTTCAAATCAGGACTGCAACGCATGGAACCGCCTGTCTAAGCTATGCCTTGAAAATTGGAGCTTGATCCTCTTCGGGATAAATTTTATCTTATGTTGCTGTAAGATTTTTTAGAATAAACAGCTGATAACTCTTGGTTACTGTTCCGCTCCGGAACGGTTTAAAACTCCCATTATATACTGCGACCCCTCGTAAACACTAAACTCTGAGGGTCTTGGTTTATCCAATGGTCCCATGCAGAATTTCATCCTGTTTTCCTGAAGTTCATATATACCATGCATCTTTGTGCCTTCATATACACCCACTCTGATCTCAACAAAAAGCTGGGACTGGGATAATGAAGGTTTAAGCTGAAACGATCCGATCATTCTGACATTGTCTCCTTGTCTTACAACAAACCTGTCTTTATCAAAAGTAATGACCGGGGCAACTTCCACATCCTGCTCCCCCCACGGGTTTTCTACCCCATCCTCTTCATAGGAAACAAAAGACCAGACCCCGATAAGTTTTTCAACATCGCTTTGCGACCTTGAATACGCTTCGGGAAAAATAAAAAAACCTTGAAACGCCATGAAACCGCAGACCAGCAATACAATTTTCTTTACTCTCATAAAAAATACCTCTGTTAAAAGATTATCCACTTATCTAAAAAGTTTAGAATCATAGGCGTGCTATGTCAACTCTTTTGTGAGAATCATCCCTGCGCCAGAGCTTTTTTGGATTACTTATAATTGATGGTTCCGTAAAAAGTCCCCTGCTGTCATCTCGAACGAAGAGAGAGATCTCGTAACATACTGAAATAAGGATATTTCTCCCTGTGGTCGAAATGACAATATGGTTGTTTTTGGACTTTTTACTGCTCCATCATAATTGACCGGACAAGAGAGATGTCGCCTTGGACAGGGTCGATACCGTATAGGGTCTTCAATACAGGATGATGAACTTACAGTATGGATCGTAACTATTAGTCACAGGCTTTACCCAAATCAGGCTTGGTAAGGTTTGGGTAAAAAACCTTCAGCTTTTTTTGCTATCCCCGGACTGTTTTCACCAGGACCTGCCTGTTTCTGGGTCCGTCGAATTCGCAGAAATATATATTCTGCCATGTACCAAGAAGGGGTCTTCCATTTTCAATAATAATAGTCATGGAACACCCAAAAAGCGAGCTTTTGATATGTCCGTCAGAATTGCCTTCAATGTGCCTGAAATCGGCATGGGCAGGAACAAGTTTTTTCATGAAGCTGTTGATGTCATGTTTTACATCAGGGTCAGCATTTTCATTTATTGTTATTCCTCCTGTGGTGTGGGGGATATGAATTACTGCTATTCCTTCTGATACGCCTGAATCATCTATGCATTTGCATACCTGAGAGGTAATGTCTATCAGTTGACTTTTTTCTCTGCTTGAAACAGAAAATTTTTTTAGCATTATTTATCCTGCTAAGTTAAATCCTTTCCAGTAAGCCGGATGTAGGCTTCAAGATAGCGCTGTGAGGTTTTGTTTATTATCCCTTCAGGCAGCTTCGGTGCAGGAGGGCTGTGATTCCAGCCCAGACTGTCAAGATAATCACGGACAAACTGTTTATCAAAACTCATCTGGGGTTTTCCGGGTTCATAAAGATCATGGGGCCAGAATCTTGAAGAATCAGGTGTTATAACCTCGTCAATCAGCATGATTCTGTCATTAAAAATTCCGAACTCCATCTTTGTATCGGCAATGATGATACCTTTTTCCGCTGCAAAATCATGCGCCCTGTTGTATATGGAGATGGAGAGATTTTTTATGGCATCAGCCGTTTCTTTTCCGATAATGTCACAGGCTTGGTCAAAAGAGATATTCTCATCATGCTGTCCCACATCCGCTTTTGTTGAGGGAGTAAATATAGGCTCTTGAAGCCTGGAAGCCTCCTTTAATCCCTCAGGCAACCTGATACCGCAGACAGAACCAGTTTTTTTGTAATCCTTCCATCCCGAGCCCGAGATATATCCCCTTACAATACATTCAACCATAATAGGCTTAGCCTTATTAACGAGCATGCTTCTGCCATCAAGTATATCTTTATATGGTCTGCATGCTTCAGGAAAATCATTAAAATCGGTGGAAATAAGATGATTAGGAACAATGTCTTCAAACATTTTAAGCCAGAACACTGTCATTTGATTTAAGATTTTACCCTTCAAGGGAATTGGATCAGGCAGGATAACATCAAATGCTGAAATTCTGTCTGTTGAAATCATAAGAAGTCTTTCATCAAAATCGTAAATATCCCTTACCTTACCCCTTGAAACAAGATTTAATCCTTCCAGTGATGAGTTAAGCAGAACATTGTCTTTTGCTTTTTTTAGTTTCATACCTGTTAATTAACCCTTTTTTGTGGTAAGTGTATTTGACATTATCGTAATGGAAACCTTATATTTCTTCCAGCATTTCTACGGATTTCTGTTTTGCCTCTTTTGCCGCAATTTTACCTGCCTCAAATGCCTTAATGTTGAGATCAAGAAATCTAGGGGGTACCCTTTTCTTAACCGCTGCTTCCATAGCATTTTCGGTAATAAAAGGTGCAATCTGTGTCATGCTTCCAAGAGCTATAATGTTGGCGACATTTTCTCTTCCAAAATTTTCCCTTGCAAGCCTTGTAAACGGTATAGAATAGACATGAGCATCCGCTGTTTCAGAAACATAGGTTGAATCCACAACAAGAACACCTTTAGGTTTGAGAAAAGGCAGATTTTCCTCAAACTCGTCCTGGCTCATGGCGAGAAGAAAATCGAGCTCACCAGCCTTGGGATAATTAATTACCTCATCTGATATTATAATATCAGAACGGCTGAAACCACCCCGTGCAGCAGCACTATAGGCTTGTGTCTGCGCCACAAATTTTCCATCATATATGCCTGCAGCTTCAGCAATAATTATACCTGCTAAAATTATCCCCTGCCCTCCAAGTCCGGCAAGTCTAAGTTCATAGTAGTATGACATCTGTTATTCTCCGTTTTTTTAGTCAGTTTAAGATGTTTCCGCCCCCATAGATTAACTGCTCCAACCAGAAAGGGTTCTGATACAAGCCAACTTCCTGAAAGCCACAGGTTGGGTTGAGCGTAGCAAAACCCGACATAAAGCGATAGCAAAAAACCGATAACGATTACGACTACGATCACGACCACGAAGGTTTTTTTGCTTTTGCTACGAGCTACCAGCTACACTGCTATATCCCTAACCTGCTATTTCTTCTTTTGCGCTTTTAAAACTATGGTTTCATACTCCGTGCAGTATTCAGGCTTGTCAACATCAACAAAAACACCGGTTATGATTTTACCCTCAATCTCTTCCTGTGGCAGTTTTCTGGCATCTTCAATATTTATTGTCTGCTGCTGCTGGGTTCTCAGCATCTCCACTGCATTGCCAAGGCGATTATATCTTCCATATATGGTAGGACATGGGGTAATAACCTCAACAACTGAAAAGCCCTCTTTCTTTATTGCCTGAATGGTTATATCCTCAAGGGTATCCGCATCATAGGTTGTAGCCCTTGCGGCAAAGCTTGCACCGGCTGCTTCAGCCATTTTCATGATATCAAAACTGTTCTCACAGTTTCCAAGAGGAGAAGTTGAGGCTATCTTGCCAAAAGGCGTGGTAGGGGAAACCTGTCCTCCTGTCATTCCATATATACTGTTATTGTAAATAAATGCTGTAAGGTCAATATTTCTTCGCGCAGCATGAATAAAATGGTTTCCACCGATTGCAAGTGCATCCCCGTCTCCCATAACCACAAGCACTTCCAGTTCAGGTCTTGCAAACTTCAAACCTGTGGCATAGGTAAGAGCTCTGCCATGTGTTGTATGAAGAGTGTTGAAATCAACATAAGTTGAGGTTCTTCCTGAGCAGCCTATTCCTGAAACCATTGAAACCTTGTCTTTTTCAAGACCAAGGCCATGGACAGCTCTAAGTATTGCTCCCAGTACTATTCCATTTCCACATCCGGCACACCATATAAGAGGAAATTTTTTCTCGTGTCTTAAATATTGATGGACATCAATATTGCTGCGCATCGCTTAACCCTTCTCTTTTTATTCCTGTAATAATCTCCTTAGGGCTTATCAAAGTACCGTCAACCTTGCTGATTTTTCTAATAATCCTGCTGCCGCTGTTCACACGGAGAACCTCTCTGTATATCTGCCCCATATTCATTTCAGCAACAAAAATTTCTTTTACTGCTGATGACATATCTTCTATTGCCCTCCGTGGAAAGGGCCAGAGGGTTTTAAGGGTTATCATCCCCACCCTTTTGCCTTCCTGTCTGAGCTGCAGCACAGCAGCTTTTGCAGCACGGGAAACACTGCCGTAAGCAACTATTGCGGTTCTGGCATCCTCCATAAGAAATGAGTCATAAAACATTATCTCTTTGAAACCCTGTCGTATCTTTCTGAAGAGCCTCTGCATCAATGCATCAACCTCTTCTTTCTGTGTGGTTGGAAACCCCATTTCATCATGGGTAAGCCCCGTTACGTGATACCTGTATCCATCGCCAAAACATGCCATGGGCGGCACCCCTAGCTTATTATCCTCATAAGGCCTGTACCACTCGGGCGGGCAGGTGGGCTTTTTCCTGTCAATTATATCAAGCGCTTCAACTCTTGGCAGAACGACCTTTTCTCTCAAATGACCAATCACCTCATCAATAAGCAGTATGACAGGTGTCCTGAACTTCTCAGACAGATTGACAGAGACAACGGTCAAATCAAAAACCTCTCGCACAGAAGTTGGACAGAGGGCTATTATCGGGTGATCCCCGTGTGTTCCCCACCTTGCCTGCATCACATCACCCTGAGATGGAAGTGTTGGCATTCCGGTACTTGGACCGCCTCTCATTACATTTACTATAACACACGGCGCCTCTACCATAGAAGCAAATCCCAGATTTTCCTGCATAAGGGAAAAACCAGGACCGCTAGTGGCTGTCATTGATTTCAAGCCTGCTATAGAACCTCCTATTATTGCGCCCATACTTGCAATCTCATCTTCCATCTGAATAAATTTACCGCCTCTTTCAGGAAGACGTCTTGACATTATTTCTCCGATTTCATTTGAGGGTGTAATGGGATATCCTGCATAAAAACTGACCCCTGCTGCCAGGGCACCCTCCACACACGCTTCATTACCCATTAAAAGTTTTGCTTCCATTAAAAAGCTCTCTTTATAGAGGTTAGCATTTTAGCTCATAGTAAAATCATAAAACCGACACTTTGTGATCGTTCCCATAATCTGTCTATTCGTTAATCAGTTGCTTTTTTTATATCATCCAGCTAAATCTCCGACCTGGCCCTCGATAATACGAAGAGCAAAGTCCGGACACCTTGTTACACAAAAACCGCAAAGATTGCACTCAACAGACTTTATAGCCCTTGGGTAGCCTTCTTCATCAACAGTAAAAACATTATGAGTGCACAGCTCAACGCATATTCCGCATCTTTTGCACCATTTATCAAATATGTGGAAGGTGACCTTGGGATATTTGCTTTTTTTCTTCTTCTCGGTATATTTAACCTTTGTTTTTTTTGAAAGCAAGGATAAAGCCTCCTGAAGTTTATAATTGATGGTTCCGTAAAAAGTCCAAAAACAACCATATTGTCATTTCGAACCTTGCGACAGCAGGGTGAGAAATCTCGTTGTTTCAGTGTGTTACGAGATCTCTCACTTCGTTCGAGATGACAGATGTGGACTTTTTACCAGTTCATCATCATTAACCGTCGTTGATTCGTCAGACAAGTTACTTGTTAAACCGCTGATCATAAGTTGCCTGCCATAAGGTTCAGGGTTTTAAGGTTTTGCTTAACAGCTGTTCCTATTTCTTCAGCACAGTCGCAACTGTTTCACCAATCTTTGCAGGATTGGTCTGAACATGGATCCCTGCCGCCTGCCATGATGCAATTTTTTCCGCAGCAGTCCCTTTACCGCCGGAGATTATAGCGCCTGCATGTCCCATTCTTCTTCCGGGAGGAGCTGTCTGTCCTGCAATAAACCCGATAACAGGTTTTTTGAAATTTGCTCTAATGTATTCAGCAGCCTCTTCCTCAGCAGTGCCGCCTATTTCTCCTATAATTACAACCGCCTCTGTCTGAGCATCTTCATTGAAAAGTTTTAAAAGATCTGTAAAATAAGAGCCTACTATCTGGTCTCCGCCAATCCCGATACATGTTGTCTGACCTATTCCTAAGTTTGTAAGCTGATTAACCGCTTCGTAGGTCAGTGTCCCGCTTCGCGAAATAAGCCCTACAGGACCTTCACTGTGAATATGGCCCGGCATAATTCCAATTTTGCATCTTCCCGGCGATACAAGCCCGGGGCAGTTAGGACCTATTAAAACACTCTTTTTCCCTGTCAGGAATTTCTTTACCCTGACCATATCAAGAACAGGAATTCCTTCTGTGATACAGACAACCAGATCAAGTTCTGCATCAACTGCCTCAATTATTGCATCTGCTGCAAATGCAGGGGGTACAAAAATACATGATGCATTGGCACCAGCCTTTTCTTTTGCGTCGATTACCCTGTTAAAAACAGGAACCTTATCCTCAAACATAATCCCGCCTTTTCCAGGTGTGACACCTGCAACAACCTGTGTACCATACTCCATACACTGCTTTGCATGAAAACTGCCTTCACTTCCTGTTATTCCCTGAAACACAACTTTTGTGTTTTTATCTGCTAATATACTCATGATCTGTTCCTCCAACAGTATAGATGTTTAGAATTAATTATGCTGTAACAAAACCTGCAACTTTTTGTGCCGCATCATCAAATGTGGTTGCAACTTCAAATTTTAATCCTGATTGCTGAAGTATATTTCTGCCCTCTTCAACATTGGTTCCTTCCAGCCGAACCACCATGGGCAGTTTAAGCTCAACATTCTTTGCAGCCTGAACTATTCCGCTTGCAACCCTGTCGCACCTTAGAATTCCGCCGAATATGTTTATAAGAACAGCCTTTACATTCTGATCCGATAAAAGGATTTTAAAAGCACTCTCGACCTGTTCTGCAGATGCTCCGCCCCCTACATCAAGAAAGTTTGCAGGTTCTGCTCCTGCAAGCTTAATAATATCCATTGTCGCCATTGCAAGCCCTGCACCGTTTACCATGCAACCGACATTACCGTCAAGTTTGATATAGTTAAGCCTGTATTTTGATGCTTCCAGCTCAAGGGGTTCCTGTTCATCTGCATCAAACATTTCCTTAATTTCGGGATGTTTATTAAGAGCATCGTCATCAAAATTTATCTTTCCGTCAAGCGCTAGAAGCCTCTGGTCTTTGGTAATGATTAAAGGATTGATTTCAATAAGGGAGCAGTCTTTATCCATAAATATTTTATAAAGACTTGATATAAGCTTTGATGCCTGTTTAATAAGATCCGGGCTTAAGTTCAGCCCGAAAGCTATCTTTCTTGCATGGCAACCTGAAAAACCCGTACACGGATCAACAGCAGCTTTTATTATCTTTTCAGGAGTTTTTGCCGCTACCTCCTCAATATCCATGCCGCCTGCCTCTGATGCCATTATTACAGGAGCAGCCTTTGCCCTGTCTATAACAATACCCATGTAGAGCTCTTTTTCAATCTCAAGTCCCTGCTCTACAAGAACCTGCTTTACCTTTTGACCCTCAGGTTTGGTCTGATGTGTGACAAGGTTCATTCCAATAATTGACTTTGCTGTTTCAAAAGCCTCCTCAGGGGTTTTAGCAAGTTTCACTCCACCGCCTTTTCCTCTTCCCCCTGCATGAATCTGAGCCTTAACAACCACAGGCTCACCGAAGCTCTGGGCTATAGCCTTTACCTCTTCAGGAGTTGTTGCAACCTGCCCTTTTGGGACAGGAATTGAGTAGTCTGAAAAAATCTTCTTTGCCTGAAATTCATGTATTTTCATCTTTCACCTCAAAAAACAATAATTAATATAAATTTAACATTCATTAAAGCGGTTTTTTTAATATTTCCTGTTCTGTTTATTATGGACAGATCGGAGAAAATTGATTTAATAGAATAGATTAAATCAGGAAAAAAATCAAGGAAAATAAAAAGGGGCTGTAGCTGTTAAGCAAGTAAAGAAACGTATTTTTTATGTTTTATTTTTTAATGGTTTTTGTCCTAACAGCCGCTGCACATCAATTCCTTATTCCTATAAAAAAACCATCAGCTTCCTGTTGCAGCACATAATCAACCTTGAATAATTCAAACTCATAATACCTTATGTTTACAGTTCCTATTATCATGGTGTCTGCTAAATTGATTCCACTTAAATCAAATTTGTACCTGCTATCAAGCAAGAATGTCTTTGTATAATTGCCATCAAAAAAAAACATTGATTCAGAAAAGGTTGAATCAACGATACCTCCAATGCCACCTTTTAGACTATCAATTTCAAATGTATCTTCTGAAAAGGCTATCTTATCGGTTTTAGGTTTGTAAGCAGAGCAGTAATCATCTATATCCCCGGTGCTTACAATAAACATATCAAATGTCTTTCCTCTTAGAGCCGCTGTCTCAAAACTGTAAGCTGTTGCGTTTAAAAGTAAAAAAATTACTAAAACAGATACTGAAATATAAAACCTTTTCATGAAAAAACCTCCTCATTTTAAATTTTTACAGTCTATTGACATGAGCCTATTTAACATTACCTTTTTTTACTAAAAAATTCAAATCAATTTTAAAAAATTATGTTAAAATAAAAACCATGCAAATTAAAGTTGAAATTCACTGCCATACCAATTTCTCTCCCTGCGGTTTTATCAAGCCAGAGAGAATTGAGCCTTTCTGCCTCAAAAAAGGGGTCGATGTAGTTGCAATCACCGACCACAATACAATTCAGGGCGCCTTACTTGTAAAACAGCTCGCTGAAAAGGTAGGCGTAATTGTGGGTGAAGAGATAAAAACCTCCCATGGAGAGATAATAGGTTATTTCCTTGAACAGGAGATACCGTCTCTTATGTCTCCCCTTGATACAGTTAAAGCGATAAAAGAGCAGGGCGGAATAGTCTCAGTTCCCCACCCCTTTGATGAGATGAGGTCATCAAGGCTTGCTCCGGAGGCTCTTAAATCAGTAATAGACAAAATTGATATGATTGAGGTTTTCAATTCAAGGGATATACTCAAAAAGCAGGACACCGCCATAATAAGAGAAGCTTTGCAACACGGGGTTGTTGCTGTTTCAGCAAGCGATGCTCACTTTGCTGTTGAAATAGGCAATTCTTTAACGTTGATAGATCAATTCAAAACACCTGCAGAGTTTCTTGAAAACCTTAGAAAAGGTCAGAGTATTAGATTAAAGAGCTCTTCACTGATAGTCCATATTGCAACAAAGCTTCTAAAAATAATCAAAAAAAGAAAAGCGGGGATATCTGATAATATAACATCCCCGCTTTTATAAATTGAAAACTTCTTTCTTATGCGCTTTTCAGGGGTTCAATCTTTTTCAATGCCATTCCGACAAAAGGTTTTGGCGTAATCTCTTTTGTAACTTCTACAATTAGGTCTTCTGTTACAGATCCGCCATCTCCTGCCTTTGCAATGAGACCTTCCCTCAATTTTTTCTCTGTCATAGCCCTGAATGGTTTTGGTGATGATTCAACAAGTGTGTTAAACATCTGCTCACTGTTGCCTTCCCATTTTAAGTCTGCCATAATATCCCCTTTCCTGTAAAATTAATATTATAAAAAACTTTAGCCTTAACTTACAATGCCATCAGCATTATATCCATAAGATCATACATCTTAATTTTTTCTTTGTTTCGTTTAATGGGATCACTTAGATTCTGCTCGCAATAAGGACAACAGGTTGCAATAGCCTCTGCCCCCGTCTCCTTTGCCTCTTCAATTCTCTCCGAGGCTGTTCTGAATGCAAGCTCCGGGTATGCTGTTTTAACACCGCCACCTGCTCCGCAGCACCAGGCCTGATCCTTTATTCTCTCCATTTCAACGAGTCTGATGCCGGGAATTGCTTTCAATATGTTCCTCGGCTCTTCATAAACTCCGCCATGCCTTCCGATATGACAGGGGTCATGCCATGTAACAGACATCGGCACCTCATTCTTAAACTTAATTCTCCCCTCTTCAATAAGCTCTGAAAGAACCTCTGTAATATGAACCACTTCAAAATTAATTTCAGGCATATCAGGCACTTCAGGAAAATCATACTTCAGAACGTGATGACAGCCTGCACAATGGGTAATAACCTTTTTTACGCCATACTCATTGAAAAGCTCGATGTTTCGTTTAACAAGATCAAAAAATGTCTTCCTGTCTCCTATCCTTATTGCAGGGCTTCCGCAGCATATCTCCTTTTCCCCGAATATCCCTACACTCACATCTGATTTATTCAGCACCTTGATAACATTTACTATTTCATGCTGAATAAGGGGATCAAAAGCCGGGGTACAGCCCGCAAAAAAGAGATATTCACAGGGCTCTTTTGCAAAATCCTTTACATCAAGTCCTTTTGCCCAGTCCTTTCTTTTTGAGCGGGGCTTAAGCCATGGGTTGTCATAATTTTTAATGCTGTTTAAAAGCTCTTTATGTGCAGGAAGCGGACCTATTCCAAGCTCAACAAGTCTTGCTTTGAGAGCTTCCGCAGCCTTCAGGGGCTCTTTCTCATTTAGCCTCAGACAGTTCATCTCACATGCTCCGCAGGATGTGCAGTTGTAGGATATTTCAAGCAGCTTTTCTGAATCTGAGTAATCAAAATCTCCTTCAAGTATTGCTCTGATAATATGAAATTTTCCCATTGCGCTGTATGCAAAAAATCTGTTGTATCTGAACTCGGGACAAATTTCATTGTATTTCGAGCTTTTAACATTCCATCCCCACTGATTCATACACCAATTACAGCGGGCATCCCCCCAAGCCATCTCTCGGTAGTCCTCAAGGTTTCTTTCATAAACTTTTTTATCAATCTTTGGATACATAAAAAACACCTCTCTTTAAATAAAACCCATAACCCGGGTTAGCTCGTAGTTCAAGGCAAAAACAATAACCTTTACGTGTTCTTAGCCGGAAAAGAAGTCTTCTGTGCCCCTTACCTGCTTTTATCAATAAGCTCCTGTGCCATATTAGAAAGTGTCTCAGCGCTGAAAGCTTCCCACTCTGCAGAAATCCCCACAAGCTCGGATAATTTTTCTTCTGTTATTTCAGGAGACATTACAGCAAGAACAGGGTCTATTCCCAAAATATATGCTATAGCCTGTTTTTTCAGCCAGCCTTCAGGTCCGTTTCCGCCAAAATCACTCTCCTGACCAAAAATAAACACAGGCGGAACTGCAAATGAAAAAGCTCTGCTTATTTCTGCTATTGAGTTGATACTGTCCTTCTTTGATGAATAACATTCAGAAAAGTCGCTTGCTTTTGCTGACTCTGCTATTGAGTCAAGAGCTGAAACATCTGAGGAACCCTGCTGTTTAAGTGTTTCCGCCGCTGCCGTTGGATTAATTCCAAGTCTGCAACATTTTTCCATTGCCTGAGCTGCATCAAGACCTAAAGCATCAAAAGCTGCAAAAGCACCTGCATCAGAAACAAGACATCCCGGCTCTGGATTGCCTTGCATTGCCATTGCCGTTGGTTCTTCTCTATATTTTAAAAATGTGTAGTAGGGATAAGGACAGTTATAGGATGCATTGTTTCTGTGTGTAAGATTTTTCAGCTTTTCAATCACAGCACCTTCAATGCCAATCGCTGAAGCGATATCGGCAAGACCTGCCTTGCCTTTTATCACACCATTTTTTATGCTGTTTTTCAGCTCTATACATGCATCAAAGAAGCCTTCTGCAACCTCCAGAGCTCCTAACCCTCTCATCGCTACAGCCTTCAGGTTCTTCTCTCCAAACAGAGCTCCGAATCCTGCTTTATCTTTGCTCCCCCAGTAATTTTCTGATACCACAGCAGCAGGTGATTTGCTCTCCCCTGTTTTGCCGATAACAAACATCTGAGCCATGTCATCACCATAGACCTCGCGTATCTTATCAACTGACTGCCAGACATCACTGCCCCAGACATCGGATGAATCATCAATATCAGACAATCCGTCATGAAGCCAAAGCCTGACAGGCTTGTCTGATTTGCCAAGTATAACCACAAAATCAAAACCTGTTAGTTTCAGCTCAACCCCTGTCTGCCACCCAAATGGAACGTGGGCAATCCCCCCTGTAACAGGACTTTTTGCTGTCATAACACCACAACATGCACCCGGCATGAAAGTGGCTGTAAAAAAGCCTGATCCAAGAATAAGAGGCTCCCTGTCTTTATACTTTTCAAAAAGCTCCATGTTGATACCTGCGCCGCCCAGTGCTTTTTCTACAAGCCCTTCATCAAGATCTTCTGTTGAACAGGTACCTTCTGCAAGATCAACAATACATATTACTCCATTGTAATTGTTCATTGTTTCCATATATACTAACCCTCCATCCTCAAAACATCATAAGCACATGCCTGAATACATACAGGCCCCTTTTCCTCTTCACCGCAATGATCACATGCAACCCTGAGCAGAATAGGTTTAGCGCTTGCACCGGCTCCTTCAATCTGCTGACCGGGCTGCAACACCTGCTCTCCTTCAGGCCTTCCAAGATAAAGGGTTTTATCCCTTTTTACCATCATGCCGTAATAATTTTTTTTCTCTTCATAATAAAACATCAGGCTTGAACCAAGAGGCGATATGCTATCGTCATGATGATAGTTGCAAGCAAACTCGCAGGCTCTGCATCCTGTACATTTTAAGGAATCCACCTTCAATTCCATCTTGTTTTCTCCTTTTTCAGTTGGTTGTTTTAATAAAGATACATTTAAACAAAATTCTCAATCCCACCTACCCTTCAACAGGGTAATTATGCGGCGGATTGGAAACATTACCCGGGTCAATGC
>CAZMHH010000010.1:0-61260 GCA_964566035.1 uncultured Thermodesulfobacteriota bacterium | reverse complement strand
ACGTATAATTCGTTAATATATCTCCCAGCGAATTGCAATTGCAACACAGTCTCTCTAAGGCAGAGGACAAGCTGAGCGTTGAACCATTTTCAAAGACCTCTCATTCAGTAAAAATTAACGGCAAGAAAATTGACTATACTGCTATTGCAGGTAAAATGCCTCTTACAGACGATACAGGTAAAATGAAGGCTGAAATATTTTTTATAGCCTATGAGGCAGGTGGAACAAAACACTCCGAAAGACCTTTGACATTTGCCTTCAACGGGGGACCCGGTTCATCTTCTGTCTGGCTGCATGTCGGGGCAATGGGGCCGAAAAAAGTCTTATTTGAAAGCGAGGGGTTTCCTCCCCCCCCGCCTGCCAAAATTATTGATAATGACCACTCATGGCTATTATTTACAGACCTTGTTTTTATAGACCCGGTCGGCACAGGATACAGCAGAGGAGCTGACAATGACACTCAAAAAGAGTTCTATGACATAAAAAAAGATATCGAATCTGTAGGGGATTTTATCAGACTTTACCTGACCCGCCACAACAGGTGGCTTTCTCCTAAATTTCTTGCAGGTGAAAGCTACGGCTCAACCCGGGCTGCCGGGCTTGCAGGGTATCTTTCAAAAACCTATGGAATAGACCTGAATGGAATTGTTCTGATATCACCTGTTCTTGATTTCAACACAATATCCTTTAATAATTCAAACACACTTCCTTTTGCGCTGTTTCTGCCAACTTATACTGCCACGGCTTGGTATCACAATAAACTACCTGAAACACCTGAAAAATTGCAACCACTTCTGAATGAGGTTGAAAAATGGGTTTCCAGCCGATATGTCTCAGAACTTTTCAAAGGCAACAGCGTTTCCTATGCGCAGAGAAATCAGACTGCGTCCACTATTTCAAAATACACAGGTCTTGATACCGGTTATGTTTTAAAAAACAGTCTTAAAATTCATCCCTCAAGGTTCAGAAAAGAACTTTTAAGGGAATCCGCAATGGTTGCAGGGAGGATGGATTCCCGGATTGCTTTACAGGAAAAAGATCCTGCAAATGATACAACCTATACAGATCCTTCTTTTCAGATGATTATGTCACCATTCTCATCGGTTATCAATCATTATGTGAGAAATGAACTTGAATTTGAAAGGGATACTCCTTACATACATTTAAATTCAAGGGTATTGAGAAAGTGGAAGTGGGACTCTGCTATTTCCGGGCAGCAAGGTCATGTCAGCCTTTCAGGCAATATTGTCGATGCACTGCATGCAAACAATCAATTAAAAATTTTTATGGCATGCGGCATTTATGATCTTGCAACACCCTACTTTGCAGCAAAATACACTGTCTCCCAGATGGATATTGACAAGAATCTGCTGGACAATATTGTAATGAGTTTCTATAATGCAGGGCACATGATGTACACCCGCCAGGAATGCCTTAAAAAACTCTTTCTGGATGCACGGGGTTTTTATAAAAAGGCTTTTTTGTCTGGTAAAAAGGATTAAACAACAGTGGGTTGAAGGGTTAGTATAGGCATCAATAATAGATTAAGTATAAAAGAGTAGCTGGATAAATGGGCTGCTGCCATTTACCCATAACATAAATTACAACTTTAGTAAAAAAGGAGGCTTTGCCATGAAGAAGAGTTTTATTTTTTGTATGACCTTTACGTTTGTATTATTATTTCTCCAATTTCAGGTAAGCGCTGAACCCGTAAAACCGCTTTCACAGAAAGACCGTGATGCGTATGCAGAATTAAGTCCTTTTGAGTTCAAGGATTTTCTCATTAAAAAAGCTTCTGAAAAACAGCTGCCGGTTTTAAATGCTGGACGCGGTAATCCCAACTTTATAAACACAAGAGCCCGTCTTGCCTTCAGTATGCTTCAGGATTTTGCCGTTTCGGTATCTGCAGGTTCAGGTATTAACAAGGATCTGGCATATCCCCCGCAAGACAAAGAAGGTATCTCAGACAAATTTAAAAAACATCTTGCAGAACAGGCAGATATACAGACAGCAGAGTTTTTGCTTCAGTCCATGGATTATTCCAACAATAAGCTCGCCATTCAGCCGGACAGTTTTGTTGCGGATATGGTGGATGCAATTCTCGGAGATCATTACCCCACCCCTTCTAAAATGCTGACCACACCTGCCAGAATAGTAGAAGGGTATTTAAAATCAATTCATTTCCCGGGTAACAGAGAGTCTGATTCAGAATTTGATCTTTTTGCAACCGAAGGAGCTACCGCTGCAATGATCTATGTTTTTAATACACTTAAGGAAAATTTTCTGCTTATACCCGGCGATAATATCGCAATTATTACTCCTGTTTTTTCCCCTTATCTTGAAATACCCGTTTTAAATGATTACAAACTTAAGCCAATCTATGTAAAGGGTTCGGAGACAACAGGCTGGCAGATACCTGAAGAGGAGTTGAACAAGCTTAAGAATAAAGAGATAAAGGCTCTTTTTATGGTAAATCCAATGAATCCGGGAGCAGCGAGTATGAGCCGTGAAAGTGTCGAAAAAATCGGAGCTATTATAAAACAAGAAAGATCTGATCTGATTGTTCTCACAGATACTGTTTACTGTCCATTTGTAGATGAATTTCATGACTTGCTTGAGCTTGTACCCGAGAACTGTATAGGTGTATATTCATATTCAAAATATTTCGGGGTAACAGGCTGGCGTTTAGGGGTTGTGTTTGTGCAAAGAGAAAATATTTTTGACAAAATGATAAAAAATTTATCCCTTGATCATAAAAAAAAGCTCCGCGCAAGATACTCCACTGTTTCAACAGAGCCTGATAATATTTCGTTTATTGATCGTCTTCTCATAGACAGCAGATACGTGGCACTTGCCCATACAGGCGGGCTCTCTACTCCTCAACAGTGTGTCATGGCTCTGTTTTCTCTTTATGATCTTATGGATAAAAATAAAGGCTACAAAAAAAGTATCCAGGCGCTACTTAATAAACGCATGACAAATCTCTATCGCCCAATGAAAATGCCCCCACCAAAAGGTTCAGATCAGACCATGTATTACAATATGGTGAATATAAAAACCCTGGCAGAACACCTTTACGGTAAAGCATTTGCCGATTATTTAACAACAACCTATACACCATTTGGATTTCTGCTGGCATTGTCGTCCAGGTATCAGACTGTACTGCTTCCTGGAGTAGGATTTGCAGGTCCTGAATGGTCGGTACGAGTATCACTGGCAAATCTGCCTGACGATGATTATATAAAAATAGGTGAAAATATAGTTTCTCTCATAAATGAATATTATAAGGGTTGGAAATAAAATTGAACAGACTGCTTTATCTGTTTCGGAGCATATTATGACAAAAAAAAATAAAATTGGTCTATCTGAATTCGAAAGTAAAATAATTCTCCGCAATATAAAACCAGGGGATTATAGTCAAATTACAAATATGCAGCTGCGCTGCTTTCCCAAAATGGAGCCCTGGGACCGTCAACAGTTTGATAGCCAGTTAAAACATTTTCCGGAAGGACAATTCTGTATTGAGGTGGACGGCAGAATAGTTGCATCTTCCACCAGTCTGATAGTTGACTTTGACCTTTACTCTGAATGGCACAACTGGAAGGAGATATCAGACAACGGGTTTATAACTAACCACGACCCTAATGGTGATACCCTTTATGGTATAGAAATTATGGTTGCCCCGGACTATCAAGGCATGAAACTGGCACGTCGCCTCTATCAGGCTCGGAAAGGACTTGTCCGTGAGCGCAATCTCAAGAGTATTGTAGTGGGGGGGCGGATTCCAAATTATCATAAATACAAAGATGAGATGACTGCTCATGAATATGTTGAAAACGTGGAAAACAAGGGTTTGTATGACCCGGTGCTGACCACACAACTTTCAAACGGTTTTGAACTTAAACAGTTAATTCCCGACTATATGCCCTCAGATGAAGATAGCGCAGGCTGGGCAACATATCTCGAGTGGACAAACGTTGATTACCGTCCCCACAAGAAACGTGCCATCCGCCCTGTCCAGGTTGTACGTATAGCAGCGGTTCAGTATCAGATGCGTTCCATTAAAAGCTTTGAGGAATTTCAGCAAAACTGTTCGTTTTTCGTAGATACTGCATCGGATTACAAAAGTGATTTCGTGCTTTTCCCTGAACTGATAACAACTCAACTGCTCTCTTTTGCTGAAACAAAGAGACCGAGTGATGCTGCTCGCAAGTTAGCAGAGTTTACACCTCAATATATAGAGATGTTTGCAGGATTAGCTATCCGTCACAACATCAACATTGTCGGGGGGTCACAGTTTGCAGTGGAAGATAACATTCTCTACAACATTGGTTATCTGTTTTTGCGCGATGGTACAATTAAGAAACAGAAGAAAATTCATGTAACCCCTGCTGAATGGAAATGGTGGGGCGTTTCAGGAGGCAATAAGATTGAGGTGTTTGATACAGACTGCGGACGAGTGGCTATAATGATATGTTACGATATAGAGTTTCCTGAACTGGCACGCATTGCCGCTCAAAAAGGTGCTCAGATTATTTTCGTGCCGTTTAACACTGACGAGCGGCACGGATATCTCCGGGTGCGTCACTGTTCTCTTGCCAGATGTGTGGAGAATCATGTTTATGTAGCTGTTGCAGGGTGTGTTGGCAATCTTCCTTTTGTAAACAACGCGGATATCCATTATGCACAGTCAGGTATATTTACACCTGCAGATTTTCCGTTCAGCCGAGATTCTGTTGCTGCTGAGTGTAATCCAAACATAGAAACCTTTGTTATCCAGGACCTCGATATCGAACTTCTGCGCCGCCACCGCTACAGAGGCACAACCCAGAACTGGAGGGACAGGCGTAAAGATATGTATGAAATCCGCTACATAGAGGATGGAAAGACAAAGACTGTTTAGAATATCAACCACCATCGTCTCAAAGCGATGGTGGTTGATATATTTCTATCCAAGCCCCATTTCCTCCATTTCCTCTTTTTTGAGAACATTCTTCTGTACCTTACCTATAGATGTTTTTGGCAGGCTCTCTCGAAATTTGACAAAACTCGGAACCTTGAATTTTGCAAGTTTGCCGGCACACCAGTCAATAATTTCCTGAGGCTCACAGCTCTCTCCTTTCTGCAGAACAACGATGGCAACAATTGCTTCATCACGAACAGGGTCAGGAACACCAATAATTGATACCTCCTGAACTTTTGGGTGCAAACCTATTACAAATTCAACCTCAATTGCTGCAACATTTTCTCCTCCTCTTTTAATCATGTCTTTCTTACGGTCAACAAAATGGAAATACCCGTCTTCATCCATATACGCATTATCACCGGTATAAAGCCATCCCTCACGCATGGTATCATTTGTTGCTTCAGGATTCTTGTAGTAACCCTTCATAAGTGTTCTTCCCTCGACTCCCCCAACTATAATCTCCCCCAATGTTCCGGGCGGAACTTCAACCCCCTTTTCATCAATAACTTTTATGTTGTTGCCGAGCCTTGCCATGCCGATACAATTGCGTTTCAGTTCACCATCTATTGGATTTACTGTTGTAGCTCCAAGGGTTTCAGTCATTCCCCACAGATCGCATAGCGGGACATTGAAACGGGTTTCAAATTCAGCCCATTTTTCATCGGGTATTGCAATGGCGTACATTATAATTCTCAGGTTGTTTTCAGAATCGAGCTCTGTCTCTGGCTGGTTGAGAATCATGTTCACTGTTGCAGCCACAAGACTTGATGTTGTTACCTCGTGTCTTCTTACCTGTTCCATATACTTGGTTGCGCTGAACTGTTCTGCCATGATAAGGGTTGCCCCTGCAGTCAGTGTCGGCATGACTGAAATAAACTGCCCGTTTACATGAAAAAGAGGAAGGACAATAAAGTGTCTGTCCTCAGGAACCACTTTCCAGGCCTGCGCCCCGAAGATTCCTGAAAATATTGCATTTGCATGGGTTAGTTGAACGGCTTTTGGCCTTGCGGTTGTTCCGGATGTAAAAAGCATCATAAGATCATCTTCCATGTCAATTTCAGCAGGCGGCAGTTCTACAGGTGTATCTTTAAGCATATCTGCTATGATGATGGTATCAGGATAGAGTTTATTATTGGGATATATGGGGGCGGTTCTTGCAAGGAGCACATTTTTGACCTTGGGACATTTTGGCAAAATTGAGTTAAACATCTCCATAAATGAAGGTTCTGTAACTATTGCAACCGAATCAGAATAATCAACATAATATTCCATTTCAAAAGCCCCGGAAAGAACATTTGTTGGAATCATTACTGCCCCTATTTTTGCTATAGCAAACCATGAAAAAAGATATTCAGGAGAGTTAAGCAGGTGAACAACCACCTTCTCATTTTTCTTAACCCCGATTTTTAGAAGTATGTTTGCATATTTATTAACCAGCTCATCAAACTGAGCATAGCTGTAACGTACAACATAACCATTGCGGTCTTCAAACACAATAAACTCCTTATCAGAGAACTGGTTTACCTTTAACTCAATTACTTTTCTTAAGTTTTTTGACCCTATACAATCCATTTTGCCCTCCTTTATTTTTAAAATTAAAAAATACTATTTAAATATCTTATGTTGAGACTGAGGGGAACCAGTCTTTAGCTGTTGATACATCGATAAAACGACCTCCTACAATATCAGCAAAGTTACGAAAAAAGATAAGTCCGTTTGCAGGATCTTTATTGAATATTTCATTAAGCTTCGTCCTGCCGATTCTTATTACCCGTGTCTGTATCGTTGCCTCGGCAGAAGCTGAATATGTATAACGGTTAAGAAGGCTTGACCATCCGAAAAAAGCCCCTGGGGAATGAATAAACGATACAGAATGGTCTTTCTGGTCAGCACATATACAAATCCTGCCGTCTTCAAGAATATAAAAACTTTCAGCAGGGTCTCCTGTTTTGAAAAGAGTATCTCCTTTGTTATGTTCCTCTCTTACCATTATTTTTTCTATTTCATTTATAAAATTACTGCTGACCCCTTTGAAAAGTACGTTTGTTTTTAAATCCATATATTCTCCTTTCATTATTATATGTTTAAAAACCTGTTTCCTGTGAATAACAAATGAAAATAACAGTCTGTTTCTTAACAAAAAAAGGCTGAAGGACCATGAAATGACTTGTTGTTTATCTTAGCTTTAATTCCGAATTTTAGAGTCTATTCCAGCTTTATCTGTTACGAACAGAACCGGATAGAATATAAGATTTGCTTAATTCAGTGGCTGTTAATTTCTTCTTGAAAAATTAAATTAAACAACACTTTTTAAGACTGCCCCTTCAGACATCTGATTAAGAAGTGCAAACAAATGATGAGATGATCGACGTTGAGATTCAATAGTTGTAAATTTAGAATAATTGAAATCCTGTATCAACGCTTAATTTGGAAGAACGGGAGAATGAGATATAAATATAATCCAAACACCTCTCTTGGAAATAAATTTTTTATATTCTTTGCGTTTGGTATTTTCCTGCAAGCTTATAGCAAAAAGTCAACATTGAACAAAAATCAGGACTTAATTGCTTTAACAGATTATAAAACCCTGCCGATTTTAAATCTTCTGCTTTCATTGCAAAAAAATATCAAATGCTTATTCAATATCTCATATAATGAAACGGCTCTATTTCAGAAACAGCCTGAGGTGAAACTATTGAAAAGCCTCCTTTTCTAATAGCTGCTTTTGCTGCAGAAACATCTTGTACCTCAAGAACAAAAACTGCGTACTTCCTGCTCTCAATAACATAGCCATAGGCATTTTCTATGTTAATATTCTCTGAGGCAAGTGTCTGAACAAGACTGTCAAGGCTTCCTGGATTGTCCTTGATTAGAACAGACAGTATATCCTTCAATTCGCACTTAATCCCTTTTTTGTTAAGTATTTTATGCGCGTGTTCAGGTTCGTCTGTTATAAGGTTAAAAAACCCTTTGTCTCCAAAAGAGGTTATTGTGATTGCTCTGATATCAATTTTTTCCTGTGCAAGAATAGAGGTAATATTTGCAAGAAAGCCGGGCGTGTTGGTTGCAGGTATTGTCAACTGATAAGAATGCATGGTCTTTGCCTCTTTAGAATTGATCTTTTTATGATTAAAGTATAGGACAAGGGAAATGAACTGTCAATTATAAATGTTAGTAATTGTTCTCGGGTTGGTTTGACACAGGGATTGAATTGATTTATAACTATTGGTATTATGAAAAAGAGAGATTTCAGTAAAGGGACAATAAAAAAAGCCCTGAAGATTTTAGGAAAAAAAAACCTCATATTTATTATTCATGATGCAAGTTTCCCAAGTGTTGCGGGGGAAGACACCGGCAGAGGTTCTCCCTACAGCATAGGAGCTGAAGATTTTTATCTGTTTATCAAAGAACTTGGCTTTACAGGCGTTCAGCTCGGGCCCCAGGGACTCACTTCACCTGTTAATCCATCTCCGTATGACGGAACGGTTTTTTCAAAAAACATACTTTCAATTGATCTCAAACCCCTTACAGCTCCCAACGGATACTTCTGTGGAATTCTTGACAAGAAGATATATAGACAGGCTCTGATAGATAACCCAACAGATAATGATTCAATTAAAAACAGCTTTGTTAAATATAAACGGATCTGTACTGTTCAGGAAAAAACCCTTAAAGCCTCATATAAAAGATTCATGGAACTGGTTGCAGGTATTGATAATCTACAGCCGAATCTGAGACGATCCCTTTCTAAGTTGATGGCAGGACACAGCAGGTTTATAGAGGATAACAGATTCTGGCTTGAGTCAGATGCTTTATTTGAGGCTTTGAGGATAGAGCATGGAACCGAAAACTGGCATCTCTGGAAAAACAGGATAGACAGCAATATAATGAAAAGGGCTGTTTTAACTTCACCTGAAGGCAGAAAAAGACTGGCAGGCATAAAGCATAAATTCTCTGAAATCACAGGTTTTTACAGGTTTTGCCAGTTTATTGTACATTTTCAGCATGAGAAGATGAGACGTTATATGGTGAAAATGAGACTTAAGCTGTTTGGTGACCTGCAGGTTGGCTATTCATGCAGAGATGAATGGGCATACAGGGAAGTTTTTCTTGATAAATACAGGATGGGTGCACCACCAAGCAGAACAAATCCTGAAGGTCAGCCATGGAATTATCCTCTTTATGATCCTGAACAATTATTTAAAAAGAGCAGTCAAAAAGCTCTTAAACTGATATTGAACAGGGTCGGTAAAATGCTGAAAGAATTTGACGGCATCCGGATAGATCATCCTCACGGGTTTGTAGATCCATGGGGGTACCGGGCTTCTGAAGACGACCCATATAAGGCTGTTCAGAACGGGGCAAGAATCCTCTCCTCTCCATGCCTTAAAACTCATCCTGAACTGCAAAAATTTTCTATTGCAAGGCTTGAGAATATCAACACAGATCCGTTGGTTCCACCATATTCAGACAACTGGGTAACAAGCCTTGATAAAAGGCAGGTTAATAAATATGATATAATTTTAGGAAATATCCTAAAGTCAGCAGAAGGGGCTGGAAGGAGACAGGAAGATATCCTGTGTGAGGTTTTAAGCACCCTGCCTTATACCCTTCAAAGAGTAATAGAGAAACATTCAATGGGGCGTTTCAGGGTTTCCCAGAAAGCAGATCCTGAAAATCCGGCAGATGTATACCGCTGTGAGAACGCCCTCCCTGGAGACTGGGTTATGATGGGTAATCATGATACAAAACCTGTATGGCTTGTAATTGATGAGTGGTATTCAAACCCTCATTCTTCAAATTTAAAAAAACGGGCAGATTATTTAGCATCTCAGTTAATGCCTGATAATAATAGAGAAGCCTTTTCAGATTCCCTTATAAAAGATAAAGGAACCATGGCACATGCAATGGCAGCCCAGCTTTTTGCATGCCCTTCAGAGAACATAATGATATTTTTTGCTGATCTGTTTGGAATGAAGGCTGTATATAATGTGCCCGGTGTGATAAATGAGACCAACTGGCATCTGCGAGTACCAAACAGTTACAGGCAGATGTATTATGGCAGGTTGCCTGAAAAAAAAGCCCTTAATATTCCCCTTGCACTATGCATGGCAATGAGGTCAAGGGGGAAATCATTCTGCCGCCAGAATAAGAAAATACTGGAAGAACTCCAATATCTGGCAGAAAACCATGTCCCCTGACTGCATTGGCAGGATGGTTGATCAGGGGATTATAAACCTATTATTCCCTTATAATAAATTCCATTGTTACAGAGCCTATTTCAACTTTATCAAATTCCTTGAGAAGAACTGAGTCCTGTAGCGTTTTTCCGTTTACCTTTGGTTTTGTCATGCCTTCTACAAAACTTATATAGAAACCTGTGGGTCTTTTGCTTATAGTGGCAGATGTTTTCCCGACAAGAAAACCGCTCACAATTATATCACAAGAAGGATCCTTGCCTATTTTTATGAGCTTCTTTTTAATTTCAAACTCTCCCTGAGCTCCTTTAAGCATGGAAAGAATTCCAACTGGTTCTTTTGTCACGGATTTGGAATCCTTATCCTGAGCACTTTTATCAAGCATTGCTTTGTAATCGTCTGTGTCAAGCATCATAGTCTTATCAGATGTTATGCTCTGTTCTTCTTTCTCCTCCCCGGGTGCAAGCGCTACATGGATTTTATGCTTTCCAATAGTTATAATGTCATCTTTTTTTAGCCAGTGTGTTGTAATTGCTTTATCGTTAACAAATGTCCCGTTCTTGCTCTTTAAGTCCGTAAGAAGAAATCCGTTTTCAATAGAATCGATTTTGGCATGAAGACCGGATACAGCCATGTTGTCAATAACAATATTATTTGTTTCTTTCCTTCCGATTGTCAGGGTTCCTTCCTGTTCAAGTCCATGTTCGCTTATAACACTGTCCTTGAATTTTAACGTAAATGTTGCCATTTCTTTACAACCTCCATTTTATATTTATTTAGCTTTTTCAAAAAGTTTTTAAAAACATTCAAGTTCTTGATTAACCTTTTTTTTAAAAGGCTGCTTTTTTTTGGAATAATTACTTTTACAACTATGACTGTTATGTTGTCATCCCCGCCGCGCTGGTTTGCAAGATTAACAAATTTTCTACAAGATTCTTCAGGAGTGTTCAGGGATGCAATTTCAACCATTTCAGCGGCGTTGACCATATTACTGAGACCATCGGAACAGATTATTAAAATATCATTGTTATAACAGGGAAATTCACATGTATCCGGCTCTGTTTCACTGGATACACCCATTGCACGTGTCAGCATATGATGATACTTTTTATCAATTGATCCCAGTTTTTCAGGGGCAATTGCCAGTTGTTCCGCCTCAATAGTATGAGTGACAGAAAGAAGTTCTATCTCACCGTTGCGAACCAGATATATAGGGCTGTCACCAACATTTGCTGCAATTATGTTTGAACCCGCAAAAAAAACCGCGGAAACCGTTGAACCCATTCCTTTATACTGTTTTTCTGTTTTTGACTTTTCAAATACAGCGTCGTTTGCCCTTATTATAGAAGCAATCAGCATGTTTGCTTCTTTTGAAAGCCCCTCATCTGCCATAAAAACATCTTCAGAAACTGCCCCATTATTAAAAAACAACATGTTTTTCTTAAGAACATCTACCACTATATCGCTTGCCACCTCTCCGGCAAGATGTCCCCCCATTCCATCTGCTACAACATAGAGCCGTAACAAATCATCAATGAAGAAGGAATCTTCATTCCCTTCTCTTACCATTCCTGTATCTGTTAATCCCGAGGATATAATTTCTATCATGATATTGTGCTTTTCGAAAAATTTTTAATAACATATTATTACATGATTTTTGCGCTTTCTGCTATATCTAAAAGTACAAAATAACTCAATTTAATTCTGCTTTAAAGATTTATGTTTAAAGGGTTCAATCCTTTAATGTAGCTGCAATCCTAAACCCTCTCGAGTCTGAAACATCAGCAGGACTATGTCCGTTTCTGGAAGCAGACCTTGCAAAGGAAGGATCAACAAAACTCCATGCGGAACCCTTATTGACACGAATATTTCTTGCTTCGTCAAAAAAACTCTGACACCATTCAGATACATTTCCTGCGAGGTCAAAAACTCCGTAAACCGACTCGTCAAGAACAAAATCACCAACAACTGAGGGGCCGTCCCTTTTTCCAGCTATTGAATTTGCCATTGAACAGAAACGGAAGTCAAAATGATTGCCCCATGGGAAAACCCTTCCATCGACTCCTCTTGCTGCTTTTTCCCATTCCCATTCCTCTGGCAGTCTGAATTCCCAGCCTTTTTCTTTGTACTGCAATGTCAGCCACCTGCAGTATGCTCTTGCATCGTTCCATGAAATACCAAGCACAGGCCAGTCATCAGGAAAATCCGAGTAATAGATATTAGCTCTTTTTTTCCAGTAAAAACCTGCTGTTGCTGACTGGCGCGGCAGATATTTTTCAGCAGAACCGGGAAGGCGGGCTTCCATATAGTTAACAAATTTAAGATACTCTTTAACGCTTACTTCATTTTTTGCAATAAGAAAGCCTGGAGCAGATCGGACCTGTCTTTCTGTTGAATGCATGGCATCCATATCTCCTCCCATTATAAAATCTCCCTTAGGAATATAGACAAACCCTTCAGGTATGTCATCCTGTTGTAGAAGCTTTATGTTTTCAATGGCGGTTGTTTCCCCTCTTTTTACAAGAACAGGGATTCTTGTGTCAACATATTTCTTTTTCCTGGCAATAATCATGTAGGATCCCTTTGGAAGCCTTATATTTCTTGTGTTATCAAGTCTGCAATAGTCTGAAAAATAGAGGGTTTCTCCACTAGGCTTAAAAGAGGTTGCTTCAGAATTAAATTTACGGTCTATACCTCGGTTATCAGGGGATTGCATAGGTCTGAAACCTGCTGGTACAAGTCTCCTGTCTGGTCCCTCCACAAATTTAAACAAATAATAAGAATCGGCTTTTGGAACAGTTGTAACTGTTACTGTACCATCAAGCTGAAGCAGCCTTTCATAATATCCATCATCAAAGGCAAGAACCAGCTCTCTCTGATAAGCCATCTGCTGCCGGTCATTTAACATTTCTGCAGTTTTGAATTTTTCATAGTAGATTTTTGCAAGATTTTTTCTTGCCTCGCTGTGATCACCGTCATAACCAAGAATTGTACTCAGATTTGAAATAATTTTTCCCTCAGTTGAAAGCTGTTCTATTCTTTTTGAAGTCAATTTCTTTTCTTCATCCCATAAGGTTTTTTTTATCTTAAAAGCTTCATGTCCTTTGATTTTCTGACTGAGTTTGTCAACATTTGACTGAATTACTGATATTTCCACATCCAGTTTCTTTTTATCAGTTATAAGTTTTTGGGTATTTTCAAGAATGGGAACAATTTTTTGCCGGGCTTTCTGTTTTTCTGCTTTTACTGCCGCTACTCCGAGCGCCTTTTTCACCTCTTCGGATTCAGGGTCAAGCGTAAAAGCCGCAACAAATGTATCGTAGGCCTTAATATAGTCTCCTTGTTCAAAAAATTCTCTTGCTTCAGCTATTTTTGATTCAGCAAGGCGTTTATTCTTCATTGCCAAGGCTTTGCCGCTAACAAGAGCTATCCCCCTTCGGGCGTTATCATTTTCCATGTCAAGCCCAAGAACCGCAAAATAGCTTGCTTCTGCCTCCTCATACCTGCCTTCAGAGCCTGCTTTTTCAGCCTTCATGAGAAGACCTGAAATAGTATCTTGTCTCTTTTTCTCTTCGTATAGCTGATTTAGGGCAATACCTGCTATTAGACATATTATTGCTGCTGCTGTTCCTGCTGCTGCTAGCTTGTTTCTCATAATCCATTTTTTTGTTTTTATAATAATATTGTCTTTTTTTGCCGAAACACTTCTTCCATCCAGATAAAGCTGAATATCCTTTTTCATGGCAAGAGCATCGTGATATCGTTCTTCTTTTTGCCTTGAGAGGGCTTTCATGCATATTGCAGTAAGTTCGGCAGGAATATGTCTTTCAGGAGCAATAACATCAGGCGGTTGGAGTATTCTTTTTCTTGCCTTTTCAAGAACCTCTCGCATGGTTTTGGCTTTATAAGGTGCCTGCAGTGTGAGGATTTTATAGAGTATTGCTCCGAGTGAAAAAACATCAGAACGTTCATCAAGCTCTGATATTTTTCCGTTTGCCTGTTCGGGAGACATGTAGGCGGGGGTACCCATAACCTGTCCCTCAAGTGTTACAAGTGAGGAGGCGTCATCTTCTCTGAATTCTTTGCCTGAGGTCTGTATCTCCTGCCTGCCCATAACTTTTGCAAGTCCCCAGTCCATTACAACTGCCTCGCCAAAGTCTCCTATCATAATGTTCTCGGGCTTTAAATCCCTGTGAAGAACACCTTTTGAATGGGCATAGCCAACTCCGTCACAGACCTTCATAAACATCTGAATCATTGTGCCGAGAGAGTATTTTTCAGCGTATCCTTCTTTTCCCTCGGCAAGGTTGTTTATAATTGACTCAAGGTTTTCGCCTTTAACAAGTTTCATAGTGAAATAAATCTTTGACTCATCATCAATTCCAATATCATGTATGGGAACAATGTTTGGATGCTCAAGCTGCCCTGTCACCTGAGCCTCTTCAAGAAACCTTTTTATGTGCTGGGTGCTTTTGTGTGATGACGGATGCATGACCTTCATTGCGACTTTTCGCCTGACATCCTGGTCAACAGTGGCAAAAACCGCACCCATACCGCCTCTGCCAAGTTCTTTTTCGAATATATATTTATACTCGGCTTTAGAACGGTTTATCAGATCATTAATTGATGATTCAGAATCTTTAAGGTTCTGCTTCCCTTTTTTGCCCAGATATATTTTAGATGCATTCTCAAGGTCAACATCAGGATTGATCTTCAGGACTTCCCTAATTATTTTTGTAGCTGCAATGCTTTTCCCTAACTTTAAAACCGTCTCAGAACCTTCCATGCTCTCTGAACCTATTGAATCAATGGTTTTCTGCCGTTCTGAAACTATCGTTTCATCTATAACTTCTGTTCCTTCACCTGCAAAAACTGTCTTTTCATCGTCTTTTTTGTCGTCGGCAAAAACGGTTTTTTCCAGATCTGATTCATCTGCAATAACTGTTCTATCGTTTTCAAGGCATTTGCTGCACAATAGACTCTCATGGTCTGTAATATCTTCAGTTTCAAAAGTCTTTCCGCAATTTTTGCAGGTTTTTTTAGAATTTTCAGTCATTGATTAATACTCCTTTAAAAGTTAGCAAAGTAGTTCGCAGCTTGTTGCAAAAAACATTCAGAACAGCTACCAGCTCAAATGCTAATGATGGATTTTTTTTAAATCTTTTTCAAGCTGTTGCAAAGCCATCTCATCGCCTAAGGCTTTATATATTGCACGCGACCTTTTAAAAAATTCAATAGCCTCTTCTCTGCTTCCTAGCCTGTAGCTTGTGGTACCAAGCAGATAGAGAGTTAAAGCTTGCGAAGGCTCATCTTCCATCCGCATAAACAGTGTCAAAGCTCTTTTATATATGCTCCTGGCAGCTGAATAGTTTTCTGAACTCCTTTGACTTTTTCCGATAAGTAAAAGTGTTTGCCCCTCTTTCTGACCGTCACCAATATTTTCAAACAGGATCAGTGCTTTTTTTAAAATATCCACAGCATCCATGTGCATATCCTGCTGCTGTTTCTGTATGCCATCCAGGAGAAGTGTTTCAGCCTCTGCAGCAGATGCTTTTTCTTCTCCCTGAAGTTTACGGTATTGTGCAAGATTATCTGCAAGAACAGGACTTTTGAAAACACTCCTATAGTACTGTTCTATAAGAGATGCAAGCAAAACCATTGTATTTTCTCTTTCAGTATTACCCGAAGCATATGAAAAAAGCGCCTGGCTAATAAACCAGTCGAATGCTTTTTCGCAGTTATCTTTTTGTCCTGAAACAAGAGCTTTTACTGTCTGCTCATCTTTCTTTTCAACCAGCCCTATAAACATGTTTACAAATGTATCAAGGGTTAAAGCTTCTGTTATTGGTTCGATCTTTTCTTTTCCGGGAAGATTTGCCAGGTTTTTCTGCGCAATTTGTAGTACCCTCTGATCACCTTTTTTTCTGCTTAGCTCAATTGCTTTCTCATAATGAAATCTTGCATTATCAAAATCCTGCTCTATGAAATGATAGATTGCTGCAACATTATTATGGGCAGCAGGAAGTTCAGGATCCAGTTCAATTGCTTTTTGAAAAGATGTTTTTGCCTGACTATATTGCTTTGCACAATATTGAGCATAACCAAGTCCATAGAAAACACCTGCGCTGTTTGGGTTTTCCATGAAAAGGGTCTCCATATAGACTAAAGCTCCCTGGATATCTCCAAGAGCTTGGTATGTTTTCACAATACCTTGGTATGCGAGAATAAAGCATGGTTCGTTGCTGGCCACCTTTTCATAGAGTTTAAGGGCGGGAATATATTTTTTCTCGCTGAAAAGCTTTTCTGCCCTGTTAAAGGTAGATAAAGTGTTACCTGCAAAAATATTTTTTGGAAAAAGCATTAACAGACAAAACAGGACAAAAAAAGTTTTTTTTAAAACAGCTTTGCTCTTCATAAACAGACAAATAATGGTGGTTAATTAACTTTTTACCTTATACAAAGCATAATTAGCATATCGCTGAATAAACTGCAAGCTATTAAATAACAAAAATTAATTTATATAATATAACATAAAAACATAAGTTAATTTTAAATTTAAAATAAAAAAAGCTTTAAGGGATGTATTTCTATTAAATTTTTATTTAATCAAAAAATTCTATTCAGCAGACTGGGTTTTATTAAAATATTACGGGGCAAGCAACAAAAGAGGTTGTCTTAATATCTAATTGGATAATGGGTTAAAAACCATGCACAAATTAACTCTTTTACTGTTTACATTATGCAAATTTACGAAAAAAAAAGTTAATTGCCATAGTTGTACTTTTCAGGTAACCATGGGCAATGACAATGGTTTTTCTGAATACAGCAAATACACAAACTGTTTCAGACAGAATATAAACATTTTTTTACAGTGAAATATTAGAAGAAAAGCAGTGAAAGGATATCCCAGGAAGCTAAAGAATAAACCAGAAAAGAAATTTTTCAGAGATACCAAATCATCTTGTTGATGCAATACTGCTGCAGACCTGGTATAGGAAGTTAATCAAGCCCCTCAATACATAATATTACCTCAAAAGGCCCCTTTTCGACCTGAAAGGGGAGAATAAGAAGCGGAGCTTTTTCTGTGCCGTTAAGTTTAAGGTCTTTGCCGGATATTACACTTGGCAGGGATGCCTGAAGTTTTATCCCGGATGCTGAAAGCCCCTGTCTTGCCTGCCCGCATATCATATTTGCTATTTCTCCAACAGCTTCCCGTACATCTGAAGTGATAGTTGTAAACTCCTCTCCAAGCATATTGGAAACAACCTGAACAATGCTTGACTCTTCAAACCCTACAGCCATAAAACCTTTAATCTTTTCCTTTTCATTTGAAAGCCCTATCAGTCCCATTACCTCGCCTAACAGCTCATTGCCGTCCCAGACTTTTGATTCCCCGGCAACGGGAACAAGAAACGCCATTGTTTGAATTACTTTAATTGAAGCATCTACAAAAGGTTTTATAATATCATCTTTCATTTTTTATATGCCTTAACTATACATTTTATGAGATTAATTTTGGAAATTTTATTTACCGAAACTGATGTACAAATCTCTCAGCTTCCATTTTAAGCTCATAAACATCTCCCATAATTGCAAGAAAACTCTCTTCAGAGCATCTAAGGGAGGATTTTATTGCATCTGCTATAGACTGTTTTATTTTTTCTGTAAGCCGTTCTGTGGCAAGTATTACCATAATGTTTCCAAGTGTAATCACATATCGCAGGTCTTCATAGGGTTTACCGTCTATTTTGGGAAGATCTGAAAAACTGTGGGTTTCACAAGCAATTCTGATAGATTTGGGGAGTTTCCAGTGATCACATAAAAGAGTGCCAAAATAAGAACTTGAGGGCAGACCAAAGTGTTCTTCTGCCTGAATAAACAAACACTCTTTCTCATTTTTGTATCCTATCATTGCCTCATAATGAGCGGGGAAAAACTTGATATAGACAAGCTTGCCTATATCATGCAGAATCGCAGCAGAGGCAATCTCTTCAAAAGAGAGTTTGTTAAAATACTTTTTCGCTACATATTTAGAGCACAAAGCGGAATAAAAAGAATGAAACCAGTAGTTTTGAAGTTCTTCCTGGTTTTTAACGGAAAGAGTATTTATAACTGAAAGAGAAAGGACAATCCTGAAAACTTCGTATAATCCTAAAAAGGCTATGGCAAACTTTACCTCAACAACCTCTCTTGGAAGTCCGTAATAGGCTGAATTTGCAATTTTAAGAATCTGGGCAACCATTGCCGGATCACTGCTTATTACCTTTGCAACTTCCTGAATCGGTGCATTATCATCCTGTAACATATTTTGCAGATGCGTTACAATACGCGACAAAGGGGGAAGTGTATAATGCTGTTTAAGAAATGTTCCGGTATCAATCTGAATGGGAGGAAGGGATTCCATTTATATTGCCTTGTATAAAAATTTTTTCAGAAAACTGCAAAATATTTGGTACGAAAATTATTTGAGCAAATTGATTTTTTAATATAAAGTAATTCATTGCTTTTTGTCAATAAGAGATTTTTAATTTGTTATTTACAGATTAAAAGTACACCGTTTTTCCATTATTATTCACAGAACTATAAAAGTCTTTTTAATGCAAGCATGGTTATATCGTCAAACCTCTCTCCCTCCTCAAATTTCATAACATCATCTATAACTTCTCTGCATATTGTGTCAATACCAAGGGATGATTGTTTCAAAATATTCACAAGCCTTGCAATTCCATAAGCCTCTTCGGATGGAGAAACAGATTCAAATATCCCGTCTGTAAACACAGCTATTGTTTCACCGGGTTTAATTGTAAGTGTTGCATGCTGATAGTCCACATTGGAGCTGACCCCAAGGGCTACCCCTCCAAGCAGACCAAAAGGCTCTACATCGCCTCCTGCTTTAACATGAAGGCTGCTGTGATGACCTGCGTTAGCATAGGTTGTTTGCCCGGTAATGATATCGTAATATAGAAGGAACAGAGTTACAAACATGCAGGAGTCATTATCCATGCTTATCACTTTATTTGTTTTTCTGAGAGCCTCGGCAGGGTCGTCAGTTTCCTTACAGATGCTTTTCAGAAGGGTTCTTGTAACAGCCATAAACAGCGCTGCTGGTATGCCCTTTCCTGAGACATCGCCTACCATACATGCAAGTGTTGTATTATTTATAAAATAGAAATCATAAAAATCTCCGGCAACCTCTTTTGCAGGCTCAAGAGCTGCTCTTAGGTCAAACTCCGCATGTTCAGGATAGGCAGGAAAGGTTCTCGGGATAAGAGACTGCTGTATTTGCCTTGCAATTTTAAGTTCGCTTTCAACAGCCTGCCTTGCCGAAACCTCTGCCTTCAGCTCCTCCATGCGGTTTATAAGTTCAGATCCAAGGCTGTTAACTGCCTGTGCAAGTTTAATTGTTTCAACAGTTCCTGTTTCTTCAACCTTTGCTGAAAACTCCCCTTTTGCAATTTTTTCTACACCTTCCTGAAGTCTTGTAATAGGCTTTGATAAAGACTTTGAGAGAAAAAAAGCCAGGATCAGACAGAAAAAGGAGAGAAAAACTACTATGATAATACTTAATAACCCGACATTTTTTCTTGCAAGAGCAGTTGATTTTTCAATATCCATCTCTGCCATACGTATTGATTTTTCCTCTCCTTCCTTTATTTCTCTATGGACAGGCTTAAAATAATCATCTATATTAACCGCTGCAGCTACTTTCAGTTTTGTTCCCGGCACTGTTGAAACAACCATAAATTTTCTTTTGGGCTCCTGTGTTTTCAAATCAAGGAAGGTGTAGAGTCCTGATACCTTATCCTCTGTAAGGGATTTTTCAACAAGCTCCCACATTTCCGGAAATTCATCCTTCCATTCTGAGAAATACCTTCCTTCCACAGAACTGATGGGATGCAGGACCGCATAAGATGATGTGTCATAAACATCAACATAACCAGCCACCTTGTTTTTTGCCATGATATCCTGTGTGGCAATCTCTCTAAGTCTCTTGTGGGCTCTTAGCTTTTCATAATCAAGTTTTCCGTCAAGAAACCCCTCCTCTGCCAGAATCCGTACAATCTGACTTGCAGCGAGATCAGCCTCCATTTCCACCACCATTTTCCCATAATAGGTAAGGAGTTCTTCGGACAGTTTATAATTAAAATCGGCGAGCTTTCTTATTGCATTATCTGAAGCCTGCCTGCTCTGACTGGAAATTTTGCCGGTGATTATTTTACCGCCAATAATTGTAAAACCAACGCTAAATAGAACTATTAAAGCAAGATAGGAACTCAAAAGTCTGTCTCTTATTCTCATAGTCATAATATTTTACTCCAAATAACCATAAACTATAAAATTGACAAAATTATTTTTTGTGGTATATTTTAAAAATTAAGTTCTTTAGCGCCTGTAGCTCAGTTGGATAGAGCAACGGCCTTCTAAGCCGTGGGTCAGGGGTTCGAATCCCTTCAGGCGCGTATCTTTTTATTATGGTGGGTGTAGCTCAGTTGGTTAGAGCACCAGGTTGTGGCCCTGGGGGTCGAGGGTTCAAATCCCTTCATCCACCCTTTTCAAATTATTATTCCGTTTTTATTCTAAGCTTTTTCCCTTTGTTTATCAACCAACTTTACCTGGAAGGATTTTTAAATACCTGTCACTGCTGAGAGCAAAAATACTTGGCTCTTCAGCCAACATTTAAGCTGCTAAATCAAAAGTTAACTCCTTATTGTTTTTTACAATATAAATCAACAGGTTATAAAACATTTTTATGTTTATTTATCTTTTAATGCTTTTTATGCTTGAATTGTTTAGAAAAACGACTATAATTAAGGGAAACATTATTATTTATAACATTAATTTTATAGAAAAGGAGCACAGTATGGCAAAGTTTTTTTTAATGAAGAAATACTTTTTAGTTGGTATTCTTTTAATGCTTGGCGGACTCTTTTACGGATTTTCATGTGATAAACACCACGATATCCTTGATGTTGTCGTTACAGAAGACCAGAGTATTGTTGATGATTATTTTACCGGGCATGTAGTAACAGGACATTGGCCCGGGGAAGAAATTGATCCGGGATATAAGGGTGCAGCATATCTTACCGTCGGAGATATCAACGGAAATGGAATAAATGAAATAATTTGCACTTCTGGTATCGGTGAATCTTATAACCAGAACCTAAAAGATGGAAGTGTTGCAATTTTTACCTGGGATGGTAATAATATTGACAGTTGGCAGCAGCATGTAATATATGGTGAACTCGGCTGGCCCAATGAGACTGTTATAAAAGATGTTGACGGTGACGGACTCAATGACATTATCGTCACCGACGGAAAGCTTGCTCAAAAGTTCCCTTCAGGGATATTCTATCTCAAAAACCTCCGGGATGATATCTCACAACCCGACAACTGGGAGCTAAAAATACTTTACCAGTATGACGGACAGGATTGGGACGAGTTAACAGCCGGCTACCATAGAGTTCTTTTTACTGATATCAACGGAAATGGGCTTGAAGATTTTGTTACTTCCAAAATTATATTCTCAAAGTGGAAGGAATATGAGAATTGGGCCTGGGTAGAGTGGTTCGAAAACAACGGAGATGGTACATTTACAGGACCTCATGAAATTGGCGAAGGCGGGGGATTTATGTTTAACCTGACTGATGTTAATGGTGATGGACATCTGGATGTGGTTGTCCCTCAATTTCTTATATTTAAATACGGCACCGATGATCAGAGATCACTTGAAATCTTTGGCTCAGCAACAGACCGTAATCCTTGGGCAGATTCTGTAATATGGTTTAAAAATCCGGGACCTGGCGCTGATACAGATAAACCCTGGGAAAGATTTGTTATAGACAATCCGTTTACATCAAAAAACCCCACTGGTAGAAACTTTGATGTTGTCCCCGCAGACCTGAATAATGATGGAAAACTGGAACTGGTTGTTGCAACACATAACCATCAGGACTTCTTTCCACCTGATAGCGATACCAGAATCTGGCCCTCTGGAATATTTCTGTTTAACATCCCCAATGCCCCCTATAAAGAAGAGAACTGGATCTCTATACCGATGGATACAGGTGATCCTGAACTAGATTTAAGAGAACTCAGTCCCCTCAGCCAGGAATACGAGGAAGCCGTTGATGCGGATACTTATGCCGTGGACAGATCCGGTGGACCGCTTACGCAGGGAAGCCCCGGTCATGTCAGGTTAGCAGATGTTTTTGGGAACGGTTTAACTGATATTGTAGTGGTAGGTGATGGTAAGGGGGTTGTTTATCTCTATAAGAATGACGGCATGGAAGGTTCCACCCTTCATCTCAGAAGAGCAATACTCCATTACGACCGTGGGTGTATGCCGGCTGAGGCGAGAATTGCTGATATTGATAATAACGGCAAAATGGATATTGTCATTTCCGTGTATGACTCAGGAAACAGAAAATACAGACAGCAATCCGGCTCAATATTTATTTTCAAACAGAAATAATCCTGCTCAATAGCTGAGAAAAAAAGCCCCGGCAATTTGATTAAACTTATTGTCAGGGCTTTTTTTTTAAATGCTTTACTCCCCCATATTTTTTGGCACACGGGTTAACCTTGTTGAGATTTTCAAAAGTTTTTTTCGCCTATAACCAATTGCAAATAGCCTTTTTACAAATCATAAAGAGTCTCGTCTCTTTTTGGCTGTTTTTTGCTTGACTGCCCCGCTGTTTCCCCATCAAAAAGAAAAGGCTCTTCATCTGCCATTATATCCCCCATCTCTTCTTCAATCTTTTCAGGGTCTTCACCCGCCTCCATTCTCTTTAGAGCCTCCTTCATCCCGTCTCCAAGCTTAATACCTGTCATTTCTGTAAACTTTTTCATCAAGTTTGCTGCTTGGCGAGGATCTTCTTCATTTAGTCTTTCAGCCTCAGATGCAAGCTTGCCCATCATACTCTCAAGTTTTTCATCGCTTATCGGAAGTCTGCCTTTCTCATCTTTGCTTGCAGTTGGAAATGAAAAAACAGAAACCCTTCGCTCTAGTTTCTTGTTGCATAAGGGACATGGTGGTATTTTCGATGTGTTTACAGTTTTTGAAAAAAAGTTAAATATTGTATTGCATTGTTTGCAGAAAAACTCGTAAATGGGCATAAGTATCCCTTTATAAATTAACTGTTAAGCCTGCTCTTTGAAATTCTTTTCAGTTGAAATATGTCCTGCGCAATCTTCCTCTTAACCGGACAACCGCCTTCGAATGAATCTGAGACACCCTTGATTCGGTAATTTTTAAGCGAATTGCTATCTGTTTCATTGTAAGCTCGCAGTAATAGTATAAATATATAATTTTTTTTTCGTTTTCAGGAAGAAGATCAATGTTCCGGCTTAAAACATTTGTAAATTCTTCTGTATCAAGCCTGTAGCACGGGGTATGGTTCTCTGCACAGGCAATTTTTTCTACAAGGCTGTGCCTTTTGTCTTTGTTATTGAAATCATTATCAATGCTTACTACGTTTACTTTTTTTACCTTGTCAGCCAGTTTATAAAACCTTTCCATATCAATCTCAAGATAAGAGGCAACCTCTTCAGCCTTTGGCGGTCTTCCGAGATTTTTTTGAAGGTCTTCATGAGTGTGTTCTATAAGATTAGCAATCCTCCTTACCGACCTAGGAACCCAGTCCATTGCTCTCAGGCTGTCAATTATTGCTCCTTTTATTCTGTATTCCGCATAAGTTCTAAAATTTACACCTTTTTCAGGATTAAACCTCTCATATGCATCAATAAGCCCTAATACCCCTGTGTTGATTATTTCATTAATATCTATTTGGGAAGGAAGTTTAGCGGCAATTTTATTTGCAATATATTTTATTAGAGGCGCAAATTCAAGGATTAGCTTATTTCGCTTTATTGAAGGGTTTACCTTTACTGCATGTTTGTTTTGGACAGCAGCTCTTAACATAATATACCCTCTTCAATTAAATTATGATTAGACTGTTTTGCTGTTTTTAAGTTTGATTATAATACTAAAAATTAAAATTGCAAGTAAAAAAAACAAGTTTGAGCATTTTTTTCATAATTATTTTAAGTAAGTGCAGCTAACCACTTGTTTAACATTGCTATTACTGATATTATTTTTCAATGGATGGAAATATGACAAAATACTATATCTTGTTACAGACCTGCTTTAGACAACAATTTATGGTAATAATATTAAATATCTGAGATGAGGGGATAAAAAAATTGACTTATCTGAATACTAAACCTGATGTTTCTTATTTTTTTCAGAAAAAATAAAAACTGTTAAAAAAAGGTAACTTTTAATGTTATAGCTTTTAAAGCAAAACATGGAGCTCTGATAATCTGTAAATACAGAGGAGGACCTATCCGGTTTTTCGGAATTTGGACAAGAGAGTCATTTTATGGTAGATTTTACTTAAAATATCCTGTCAGCTAACATCCTGCACTTTTTCAAAAACCCATTTTCTGAGGACATCAAACACAGCCTCCCGTTTTATAGGTTTTGTTATAAAATCGTTCATCCCTGCATTCAGGCAGGTCTGCTCATCTTCCCTCGTAGTGCTTGCCGTCAGAGCAATAATAGGAATCTCTTTAAAACCTTTCTGTCTAAGGAGTTGTGTTGCCTCAAGCCCGCTCAATTCAGGCATTTGAATATCCATAAAAACAATATCAAATAAATCCGGTGAATCAGAAAAAACATCCACCGCTTCCCTGCCATTGTTTGCCAGTACCACCCTATATCCTGCTTTCGAAAGAAGCTTTATCGCGAGCTTCTGATTAACAGGATTATCCTCTGCAAGAAGTATTGAGGTGGAGTGTTTTGCATCCTCTCTCATTGAATATTGTGTTACTATCTCTTCTTCATGCTCAAAATCTCCAATTTCTGCCTTTGCCCTGCTAAGCAGTCTCTCCATCATTTTAAGCAGTTTAACTCTATTAATTGGTTTTGGAAGAAAACCATTAAACCCCGCTTCAATGCAATGTTTAACCCCACCCCCTGTTGAAGAGGAAAAGGCAAGAAGAGGAATATGCTCACCATAAATTTTCCTGATTCTCTTTGCAAGTTCATAACCGCTTATATCGGGCATCATTATATCAAGCACACAGATATCAAAAAACCTTTTTGCATCATAAGCATTTTTCAAAATATCCAAAACCTGTTCAGAAGAAGAACAACTGTCAACCTCCATCCCGGAAGTTTTAATAATATGGCTTAAAATTTCAAGGTTTTTTTTGTTGTCATCAACAATAAGAACCTTTTTCCCGGCAAGCGATACAGGTGTAAATCGTTTCAGATGCTTTGTCTCAGCAGACTCAAACCAGGCTGAAAAATAAAAGGTACTCCCAAAACCCTGCCTGCTTTCAGCCCATACTTCTCCATCCATAAGGTTTGCTATCCTTTTACAAATGGAAAGTCCCAGCCCTGTACCTCCGAACTTTCTTGTAGATGATCCGTCCGCCTGCTGAAAAAGATTAAATATTTTATCAAGGTTTTCTGCTGTAATTCCAACCCCTGTGTCTCTCACAGAGGTATGAATTAAAAGTCTGTTGTCTTCTTCTTTCTCTATGTTTAAAAAAACCTCAATCTCCCCCTTTTCTGTAAACTTAGCGGCATTTCCCATCAGGTTCAAAAGCACCTGCCTGTATCTGTGAGGGTCTCCTTTAACATTTGCCGGCAGATTTTCGCCTATCCGGCACAAAAGCTCAATCTTTTTTTCACCTATTCTTGGTCTTATTGCATCACAAACATCATATGCGAGCATTTCAATATCAAAATCAACTTTTTCTATTTTAATTTTACCCGCCTCAATTTTTGAGAAATCAAGAATATCATTAAGCAGTGAAAGGAGATGTTCAGCGCTTCTTTTAACTGTATTAGCATAATCAAGCTGTTCTGTGTCAAGCTCTGTATCCATAAGCATTTCCGTAAAACCGATTATCCCGTTCATCGGTGTTCTGAGTTCGTGACTCATGTTTGCAAGAAATGCGCTTTTAGATCTGTTAGCCTCTTCCGCAGTATTTTTGGCTTTTATAAACTCCAGCTCTGTAATACGATGCCCTGTTATATCTCTGATAATTGCAAACAGAGCAACTGCTCCATCCTGGTTTTCATTAATTACTGCTGCATTCACACTGACAGGAATTATTCTTCCCTTTATATCAATACAGTACGAAGGCCGGTTTACTATGCATCCTTGTTCAAAAAGCTGATGAAAACTTTTCTCAATACCAGCAGAAAAAGTTTCATCTATTATCACTAACTCTCCTGAAGTTGCAGCATAGGATCCTTTTATCGGCATAAAATCACTTACCCGCCTGCCTATTGCATCCTCTTCTTTTGAACAGCAGACCATATCAATAAATGCTCTGTTGGCTTTCAGTATTTTAGTTTCTCTGTCTCCAATAATAATAGGATCTGTTGATATCTCAATAAGACTTTCAATCTCTTTTCTCTTTTCAGTAAGTGTCTGAATGGTCTCTTCGTGATCTTCCATTTCCTGCCACAATTTTTCATGAAAAGAACTTAGTTTATCTTTCTGCTGCTCTATTTCTTTCTCGGCAACTTTTTTTCTTTCAACCTCATTTTCTATCTCTGCTGCCATATCACGCATACGTCCGACAAAAGCCCCCATAACAATACATGCAATGGTTCCAAAAATACCCGCCCATCCCATAAAAACCTTGTTCCACCAGGTAATCCCTAAAACTAAAGACATCAAAAAATTTGCGGGAAGAGTTAAAACCCCTGCCCATATACCCGGTAAAAGACCATAAAACCAACCTATAAAAACAACCGGAATAATTGCAGTTATTGCCATCCCGGAACCAACATTGTAATATAAAAAATCAAAGGCAAGTATATAAACAAAAACAGATAACACTGCCAAAAAAGCTTTAATTCGATAACCCTTAATTTTTTCGTATAATAGTTTAAGTTTGCTAATTAATTTTTTCATGTATTTTCAAAAAGCCATTTGTTAAGCATTTCAAAGACAATCTCTCTTTTTATCGGTTTTGCAATATAATCATTCATTCCAGCTTCCAGACACTTCTCTCTGTCACCTTTCATTGCATTTGCTGTCATCGCAATTATCGGCACACTGTCAAATCCCTTTTGCCGGATCTCCTGTGTTGCATCAAGTCCGCTCAATTCAGGCATCTGAACATCCATCAGAATAACATCAAAACTATCCGGTGAAGCTGTAAAAATATCCACAACTTCTCGTCCGTTATTTGCCACACTAACATTATAGCCTGCTTTTGACAGAAGCTTTTCAGCAAGTTTCTGGTTTACGGGGTTATCCTCTGCAAGAAGTATTGTGGTGGAATGCTTCACCTTTTCTCTCAGAGAATGCTGCGTTAGTATGTTTTTGTCATGCTTCAGTTCCTGCCCGGTCTGTTCACCAAGTAGTCTTTCAATCATCTTCAAAAGTCTTGTTCTGTTAACAGGTTTAGGCATAAAACCGTCAAAACCAACCTCCTGACATTTCTTTGAACTGCCCTCCTTTGAACATGTACACGCAATAAGAGGCATTTTGTTAGCTCCTGCAATGCTTCTTATTTTTTGTGCAGCCTCATATCCATCCATTCCGAGCATATTAATATCCAGAATACAGATATCAAAGGGTTCTTTTTTTTTAAACGAACCCTTTACAGCTTCCAGAGCATCTGCACCGTTTAAAAACCCGGAAGGTTCAAGTCCGGCAAGACTAAGAATACGGGCAAGAATATCAAGGTTTGTCTGGTTGTCATCTGCAACAAGAATCTTTTTACCTTTAAGAGAAACAGGGGGAACACGTTTTGGTTTTTGCTTTTCAGCTCTGTTCATCCATGTTGTAAGATGAAACACACTTCCCTTTCCTACAGAACTTTCCGCCCATACATCGCCCTTCATCAGCTTTGCAATCTTTCTGCATATAGACAGACCAAGTCCCGTTCCCCCATATTTCCTCGTGGTTGAACTGTCTGCCTGCTGGAAAAGCTCAAATATTGATTCAAACTTGTCCTCGGGAATACCTATCCCTGTATCCCTGATAGTTGTATGGATTAGAACAGTATCATCCTGTTCCTGTTCAACATCTATAGCAAGCTCAATCTCCCCCTTTTCTGTAAACTTGGCGGCATTTCCCATCAGATTTACAAGAACCTGTCTGAAACGGTGAGGATCTCCTTTTACGATCGCAGGCACACTGTCCCCAATCCTGCAGAGTAGCTCAACCTCTTTTAAAGTCTTTGCCCTTATAAGTTCACAGACATCAAAGGCTAACATTTCAATGTCAAAATCAATTTGTTCAATATTTATCTGTCCTGATTCAATTTTGGAAAAGTCAAGTATATCGTTTATAAGTGATAACAGGGCCTCAGCGCTTCGTTTTATTGTTCTTACATGATCCTGTTGTTCATGATTTAACCCTGTATTAATGAGCATATCCGTAAAACCGATCACCCCGTTCATCGGTGTACGTATTTCATGGCTCATATTTGCAAGAAACAACCCCTTGGCATGATCCGCCTCTTCAGCCTCCTCCTTTGCCTTGATAAGTACAAGCTCGGATTTTCTCTGATCAGTCATATCCCGCATTATTGAAAGATAGCGAACTCTTTCCTTCCTCTCATTATAAATACTTGCAAGGTTTTGAACTACGGGCACCAGGCTGCCCCTGCCATTCATGTAATAGGTTTGCCATCCCGATATTCTGCCTGTTTCTAAAAAAACAGACAGAATATTTTTCTGCTCTTCAAAAAAAGCTTTATCAAGTTTAACTCTCTCTCCTGTTGTTAAAACATACTGACCTTGCTCCTTTACAAAAAAATCACTCAAAGCTTTATCAGTAACATCTTCTTCCCTATAACCAAGCACATCAAGAAATGCCTGATTTGGTTTACGGATATTGCCATGGCTGTCACCGAACACTATCGGATCGGTGAAAATAGCAACAAGATGTTCTATCTGCTCTGTTGTTTTCTCCAATTCAAGGGTTGTGTTCTTCTGGTTTTCAACAATTGTTTGCATCTGAACAACCAGTTCCTCTAACTCACGGCTTTTTTTATTTATTTCTTCCTCTTTGTTTTTCCTTGCAACAAACTGTCTGTTCAAGCCTATTTTCAAATCCCTATATCTTCCAAACACTCCTGCTGTAAGTACAATTGCCACTGTTCCTGTAATCGCCGTACCATAGTTATAACCTTCCTCTCCAAAGTTGGTTCCCAGTACCTGCAATACAATCATATTAAGAGGAAGGGTGAGAAAACCTGCAAACAGACCAGATAAACAACCATAGAGCCACCCTAAAATAACAGCAGGTATAACCGCGGCAATAGCGCTTATTGCAATGCCTTTTTCAAGATTTTGATACAATAAGATAAAGAGAATCCCATATAACAGAAAAGCAAATAGGACAATGATAATTCTTATCCTAAAAGAATCTTTTCTCAGGTAAGTTGGCAGATAATCTTCCATAAAGTTTATTATTTGAGAATGTTATATATAAAGGAGTTTTTTAAAATATTAAAAGAGAAGGTTTAAAATTGCAAGAAACTTTTAGTATAATACAGCAATTGAGGTTTGACGAAATATCCTGTTAAATGTTAAGCTGAACTATAATCTCTTAAGCCTTGACAGGTGCATGGATTAACAGGCGAGTAACGGATTATACTATGAAACAATCAAGAAAACATATTGATATTATTCTTGACAGCATTGCTGATGGAGTATTTACAATTTCCGCAGACAAGACTATAACATCATTTAACCGTGCTGCTGAAAACATTACAGGAATACAAAAAGATCAGGCAATAGGGCAGAAATGCTTCGATGTTTTCCATGCAAGCATCTGCCAGGGCGCATGCGCTATGGAAAAAACCATAAAAACAGGCAAATCAATTATTGATTCACCTGTAAACATACTCAACAGCAGGGGAGAAACAGTTCCAATCAGTGTCAGCACTGCTGTTTTAAAGGACAGTAAAGGCAGGATAATAGGAGGAGTAGAAACCTTCCGTGACCTGTCAGCTATTGAACAGATGAGAAAAGAGCTTTTCAGTCGATACAGCTTTGACGATATAATAAGCAAAAACCATGAAATAATAAAAATTTTTAACACCCTGCCTGATATTGCAAAGAGCAACAGTTCAGTGTTGATACAGGGACCGAGCGGTTCAGGAAAAGAGCTTTTCGCAAAAGCACTGCACAATCACAGCAACCGCTCAAAAGCACCTTACGTGGTAGTAAACTGCGGCGCCCTGCCTGATACCCTCCTTGAGTCAGAGATGTTTGGCTATGTCCAGGGTGCTTTTACAGATGCAAAAAAAGATAAACCAGGAAGATTTGCTCGTGCACAAGGAGGGACTCTTTTTCTTGATGAAGTTGCGGAACTGCCTCTTTCGGTACAGGTAAAACTTTTAAGAGTATTACAAAATGGTGAATATGAGCCTCTTGGTTCGTCAAAATCCAGAAAGGCTGATGTACGAATTATTGCAGCAACCAACAAAGATCTTTATAAAAAGATTTCTGAGGGCATTTTCAGAGAAGATCTCTATTACAGACTGAACGTAATAAAAATAACCCTCCCGTCTCTTTCTGCACGCAAAGAGGACATACCCCTTCTTACCGAACATTTTATAAGACATTTTAATGCAAGAATGGGTAGAAGGATTACAGGTGTTTCCGAAGAGGTTATTAATTTTTTTATGAACTATGATTTTCCGGGAAACATAAGGGAGCTTGAAAACATTATTGAACACGCTTTTGTGATATGCCGCAACTCTGTCATCTCTGCCGAACATCTCCCCTCCGAGTTAAGGCAGAAACATTTACCAGACCCCCGAAAAAATGATGGTGATAAAAAAATGCCTTTAATACAGCAGATAGAGGCAAATATCATTAAAAAGACCCTTGAAAAAAATATGGGGAATCGAACAAAAACCGCACAGGAGCTGAACATAAACCCAAGCACGCTTTGGCGCAAGATGAAAAAACTGGGAATTTGACTTTTTAGTTTTTTATTAATTCTATTGCACAATTGCAATTATTTAAAAACATATATTGCAATTGTGCAATAGATGCTTTTTCTGCTTTTCTTACACCCCCCTTGATATTCCTATGTAAATCCATATTTTTTGTTTTGGCATTATGTTTGCTCTTTCCTGTTGTTCAGAGGACACAAATATGAAAATAGCAATCCCTCTTTTCGAGACAAGGGTATCACCCCGATTTGAATATGCAGATAAGACTTTGATTGTGACAGTTGAGGAATCAATTGTTAAAGATAGTTTGGAGGCACCTCTTTTTAACATGGATCCTCTGGAAAGAATAGTTTTTTTTAAAGAATCAGGGGTGTCTGTTATTATTTGCGGAGGTGTTTCAAGGGTTCTTGAAAATACTCTGAAAGAAAGCCGCATTGATGTTATTCCCTGGGTTACCGGAGAGGCACAGGATGCTTTAAAACTCTTTCTAAAACATAGGCTTGAGCCCGGCACCATGATTTGCCGAGGAAGGAGAGGTAGATGGAGGTTCTGCTGTCATAGCCGGCAGGGAAGTGGTAATCAATAGTTTATTATTTATTGCAGCAGGTGGTTATACTTGCGTAGTTGTTAAATAAAATGTATAAAAAGAAAGGAGGTGAGTAATATGCCAGGATTTGATGGAACAGGACCTAGAGGTATGGGTCCGATGACAGGTGGCGGCAGAGGTTTCTGCAATCCCTCAGCTTCAGTTTATAACACTTCTTTTAGAGGTGCTGGCAGGGGCGGTATTCCCTGGGGCGGAGGCAGAGGAAGAGCATTCGTAGGCGGCAGAGGTTTCCGGGCAAGAGGTGCAAATTGGGCTGCAGGTGCTCCAGGTTATTTTTACGGTAACCCGGCCTCGCAGACTGAAGCTGAAACACTTCAAAAACAGTTTGAATATCTTGAAGCTGAGCTGCAATCAGTTAAGGCAAGACTCGATGAACTGAAAAGAACAGAATAAGGGAACCTGAAATGGGAGTTGTAGGTGAAACAAACCGTACCTGATGTGATGTCCTGCAGTTTTTAGCGGGACATCACATTATTGCCCTGTTTGGCAGCTGATAGAATAACCCCTCTGTTTTTTTAATTTTTGCAATAAAAATTGCAAATTCCCTAAAAAATCATATAGCAAAAGGAGCCCTGGCATGGAAAAAGCTAAGCTAAATTTCGTAGTGGACACCCTGATGTTTCTGGGCATGGCAATCCTTGCAGGTATTGGTTTTTTGATAAAATTTGTGCTGCTGCCGGGGAAAGAACGGGCTATTGTCTACGGAAGCAATGTCGAGCTTTATTTCCTGGGGCTTGACAGGCATGAGTGGGGCACATTTCACCTATACGTTGCTTATATACTAATTGCATTGTTAGCTGTCCATATAATTCTTCACTTCAAATGGATAGCCTCGGTATTTACGAGATTTATTTCAAACACAAAAGCAAAAATAATTTCAGGAATAATATTTTTTATGGTATGCCTTTATCTCGCTCTTTTCCCGTTTACTATTACCCCTGAGGTTAGCTATCAGAGAGGGGACGGGGAAAAGGAGATAAGACTTGAAAAAGAGAACGGAAAGGTAAAACTGAAGGAAAAAGCACGGGGAAAGAAAAGATACTGATTTTGAACTCAACATTGCTAAAACAGGCATGTTATTTAAATAAAAAACAATAATTTATCAAGGAGTTAAGAAACATGGGTAACCAAACTTGCGACAGTTCAAACGGATGTCAGTCCTGCGGTGAAAGCGAAAAATGCTCTCAGGAGGAAAAGGAAAAACACGCTAAAGAGCTAATCGTTAAAAACATGAACCAGATTCGGCATAAATTTATGGTTCTAAGCGGTAAAGGCGGAGTTGGAAAAAGTTCTGTCTCAGTAAACCTTGCCGTTGCTCTTGCTAAGAAAGGCAAAAAGGTAGCAGTTCTTGATTCGGATATACACGGACCAAACATCCCTAAAATGCTTGGTGTCGAGGGGAAAAAACCTGAGGCTGCTGCCGGAAACATAGACGGAATACTTCCAGTAAAAGCATTTGACAATCTTTATGTAATGTCAATTGGCTTCTTCCTCAACAGTGAAAACGATGCCGTAATATGGCGCGGGCCAATGAAGCATAACCTTATGAAACAGTTTCTGGGTGAGGTTGTATGGGGTGAGCTTGATTATCTGATAATGGATCTTCCGCCCGGCACAGGAGATGAACCTTTAAGTATTTCTCATCTTATGGATGGTGTTGAGGGGGCGGTTATCGTCACAACACCCCAGGATGTAGCATTGCTTGATTCCAAAAAAAGCATAACATTCTGTAAAGAACTTAAAATTCCGCTTATTGGAGTAGTAGAAAACATGAGTGGCTTGCTCTGTCCTCACTGTAATAAACAGATAGATCTGTTTAAAACAGGAGGTGGCGAAAGAATTGCAAAAGAGATGGATGTTGGTTTTCTTGGAAGGGTTCCAATTGACCCTGCAATTGTTGATTGCTCAGATGAGGGTAAACCGCTTGTTATGACAAATCCGGATTCTGCTGCTTCAAAAGCATTCAACGATATTGCAGAGAAGTGGGAAAAAATTTTATCAGAACAAAATGTAAAAAACTCTGTATTTAAAAAAATGTTTACCTAAAAAAGGAGAATCAAATATATGAAAAGAATTGCTTTTGCTTGTGAGGATAACAACGGACTTCAGTCAGAAATGAGTATGCATTTTGGGCGTTGCCCCTTTTATGTTATTGTTGATGTAGAAAACAATACTGTAAAATCTTCAAAAACAGTTGATAATCCCTACTTCAACAATCATACTCCGGGAGCTGTTCCTCAGTTTATCAACACTCAAAATGTAAATGTAATGATAGCAGGAGGAATGGGACCAAAGGCTGTGGATATGTTTCACGGATTTGGTATTGAGGTCGCAACAGGCGTTGGCGGAAAAGTTGAGAATGTTTTAAATGCATACCTTGAAGGAAGGGTAAAGGGCAGCGCTGCCTGTTCTCATGATCATTCAGACAGCTGCGGCGGTCATAACTGAAAAGGAGATAAGGAAAATTGAAAGTAGCCGTATCATCTGAGGGACAGAATATAGATTCAAAAGTTCATACACTTTTCGGCAGGTGTGATTTTTTTGTTGTGGTTGATACAGAAACAGGTTCTTTTGAATCAATCGCAAATGATTCCAGGGAAGTGGCGACAGGAGCAGGAACAGCCTGTGTACAGTCTCTTATAAACCTTGAAACAGAGGCTGTAATAAGCTCTCAGGTGGGACCCAATGCTTACGAAGCACTAAAAGGAGCTGGCATTGATGTCTTTATCTCAAAACCGGGATTAAAGATTGAGGAAGCAGTAAAAGAGTTAAAATCAGGTACTCTTTCAAAAATGGAAATTCAGCAATTTTAAAAAAATTTTATTGGTGATAGGCTTTAGGAAAAAGGCATGTTATTAGCTTTCAAGGATCTGTTTTTGTTCTCTGATCCATAACAGCTATCCTCCTGACATAATTTTCCATTGAGACTGCTCTTTTAAGTTTCCAGATTTAATTAACCAGAAAGATTATATAAGGAGTAATTATGAAGATATGTATCTCATCATCAGGTAAAGAATTAAACGCAGACATTGATCCCCGCTTTGGAAGGGCAATGAATTTTATTATTATTGATACAGACACTATGGACTATGAAGCCATAGAAAACCCCGCCATGTCAGCAGGCGGAGGGGCTGGCACACAGGCTTCTCAGCTTGTTATAAGCAAAGGAGCACAGGCTGTACTGACCGGAAATGTAGGACCAAATGCCTTTAATGCATTAAACAGCGCCGGGGTAAAAATTTATGTGGGTGTTTCCGGTAATATTAAAGATGCTGTTGAAAAATTCAAGAAAAACGAACTGAATCCTATTGATGATGCTTCTGTTGGAGCTCATTATGGTTCCGGCGGAAGAGGCATGGGCAGGGGGAGAAACCGCTGATGATAATAGCAGTTGCAAGCGGAAAAGGCGGAACAGGCAAGACTACAGTTGCTGTGAGCCTTGCTCTCAGTCTTGAAAATGTGCAGTATATTGACTGTGATGTTGAAGAACCTAATGCATCCATATTTTTAAAGCCCGAGTTTCACAAAAAAAATAATGTTTCAATGCTTGTTCCGCTTATTGATGAAAACAGGTGCAGCGTATGCGGAGAATGCTCAAAGCTGTGTGCATTTAATGCTCTGGTCAATCTTGGGAAAAGGATTCTTGTTTTTCCGCAGCTATGTCATAGCTGCGGAGGATGCTCTTTGATATGTCCTGAAAAAGCAATTACAGAACAGCCAAGGACGGTAGGAGTCATTGAGCGCGGAACAGCCCATTCCATTGATTTTATTCAGGGAACTTTGAATATCAGTGAACCCATGGCTCCCCCTATAATAAAAGAACTTATAAAACTTGTCGATAAAAACAGAACTGTTATTCTTGACTCACCGCCCGGTACATCCTGTCCGGTAATAGAAACAGTGCGTGAATGCGATTTCTGCATACTTGTAACCGAGCCGACCCCGTTTGGGCTTAATGATCTTAAACTTGCTGTTGAGACAGTCAGAAAGCTTGGTATTCCCTCAGGAGTAATTATTAACAGCCATGGAGTTGGAAATGATGAAGTTGAAAAATACTGCTCTGATGAGCAGATACCCGTTCTTATGAAAATTCCATGGAGCAGAAAAATTGCAGAGCATTATTCAAGAGGTGAACCGGCTGTTGTCGCAATGCCGGAATTGAAGGATAAATTTCAGGAGATGATTTTTAAAATAAGAGGCTTGTTATAAAAAATGAAACAGCTAACTGTGATAAGCGGAAAAGGTGGAACAGGAAAAACAACCATAACAGCAGCATTGACTAATCTTGCACACAATGCTGTAATTGCAGACTGTGATGTTGATGCAGCAGATCTTCATCTGATCCTTGAGCCTGATGTAAGAAAAGAACAGGATTTTGTAGGCGGTTTTGTTGCTTCAATTGATTCCACAAAATGCACAAAATGCGGTCAGTGTTTGGAAGTTTGCCGATTTGATGCAATAAAAGATTTCACCGTTGACTCCATTTCATGCGAAGGCTGCAAAGTATGCGCCGCAATGTGTCCTGAAAATGCAGTCTCCATGGTAGAAAAGGTTTCCGGAAAGTGGTTTGTGTCGCAGACAAGAAACGGGCCTATGGTTCATGCAAAGCTTGGAATTGCAGAGGATAATTCAGGTAAACTGGTAAGTGCAGTCCGTCAGGAAGCAAAACAAATTGCTGAAAAGGATAATTTTGATTTTATTGTCATTGACGGACCTCCGGGCATTGGGTGTCCGGTAATTGCAGCTATAACAGGGGTTGATCTGGTCCTGGTTATCTCAGAGCCGACTCTTTCCGGTCTGCACGATTTAAAACGTGTTGTTGAGACTGCAAATCACTTTAACATTCCCTCTCTTGTATGTATAAATAAATATGATATAAATAAAGAAATAACCGAAAAAATTATTGAAGCCGGCAGTCAATTGGGTGCTGAGACTGTAGCAAAAATCCCGTATAGTCGAAATGTTGTAGAGGCAATGACTATTAAAAAAACAGTTATTGAACACCCTATAGAAAATGTAACATCAGAGATTGAAAAAATCTGGAATTCTATTCTTGCGCAAGTCGGACAAGCATAAATTCATGAAAATAGAGCTTTCTCCAATCGGAATTATTCATTCAAAATACAGCTCTCCTGAAGGAGTCCCCATACAGAGCGCCTTTTCATATCCCGAAACTGCAGAGGTTGAAATATTTCCTGAATACGTTGAAGGGCTTTCAGATCTGGAAGGTTTTTCCCACATTTTTCTTTTATACTGGTTTCACAAAACCTTAAAAATCAGGCTCAGGTGTACCCCCTTTCTTGACACCGAACCAAGAGGTGTTTTTGCAACAAGAGCTCCCTGCAGACCCAATCCTATAGGATTTTCAGTAGTAGAACTTTTAAAAATTGAAGACAATATTCTAAAGACAGGTTCTGTGGATATAGTTGATAAAACTCCGCTTCTTGATATAAAGCCTTATATCCCTGATTTTGATATCAGAAAAAAGACAAGAACAGGCTGGTATAAAAAAGCATCCAGCAACAAAACAGCCCAAGCAGACAGCCGGTTTGTTATTAAGGAATGAAAAATGTTACTGCTTGAACAACTTAAAAAAAAGGCTTCTGAAGTTTCATTTGAGCGAATTGTCCGTGATGTAAGAATCGGGCTTGGATACACTGCAGTCATGCTTGATAACACAGAGACAGGGCTTGCCTATACCTTTAGAGAAGAGGCAAATCACGGCTGCTCTGTTTTTAAAGGCAGAAGACCTATAGCAGGCAACAAAGCAGCAAATGTTCTCGAATATTTAGTTTCCGAGGATATACTCGAACGTACTGTCGGCGTTGCAACAGCAAATGCATTGATAAATAAAAACATCGAAGGACTTCTGTATGGAGATTTTCTGGAAGCTGTTTCAATAACAAAAGCAGACAGAGTCGCAATGATAGGATATTTCCCGCCCCTTATAAATCCAATAAAAGCAAAGGCAGGGGAACTTATTGTTTTTGAAAAAAACATGGAAAAGGATAACAGCGTTCTTCCTGAAAGCATGTCTTTTGAAATCCTTCCCACCTGCTCTGTTATTATAATTACGGCAACAGCAATAATAAACAACAGCTTTGAAAAACTCTCGCGGGCATCCGGCAAGTGTCGTGTTAAAGCTCTTCTTGGGGCATCCACACCTCTTGTGCCCGATATATTTAAGCAATTCGGGATAACCCATCTATCAGGTGTTTTAGTAAAAGCCCCTCACTCTGTTATAAAACTTGTTAGCGAAGGTGGCGGGGCAAGAAATCTGAAAGGTTATGCGGATAAAGTTACATTAAAAATTTAGTTCATAGCAGAACGTAAAAAACAGTAATACCTTTTTTAGCCATTATCCCATACATTCATTAACCAGATACATATAGAAGAATGTTGAACATTGAAAAAAACTATGATAAGGATCACGGAAACTATTACTTTAAGGACCGAGATAAGAAACTGAGATGATATACCTTGACCATAACGCTACAACTCCTGTTGACCCTGAAGTATTGGAAGAAATGCTGCCTTTTTTAAAAAAAAGTTTTGGCAACCCTTCCAGCCTCTATAAAACAGGAAGAGATGCTAAACAGGCTCTTGAGACTTTCCGCCTTAAAACTGCAGCCTGTATCGGGGCATCTGCCGAAGAGCTGATATTTACATCAGGTGGAACAGAATCTGATAATACAGCAATTTATGGTTCAGCAAAAGCATTAAAGAAAAATGGCTGTCATATTATAACATCCTCTGTTGAGCATAAAGCTGTTCTCAACACATGCCATGCCCTTGAAAAAGAAGGTTTCCGAATAACATTTCTAAATGTCAATGCTGATGGTTTTGTTGAACCTGCTGAGGTCGAAAGAAATATTGCTTCTGACACAATACTTGTAAGCATAATGCTTGCAAATAATGAGACCGGTGTTATTCAGCCGATTCAGGACATTTCAAGGATTGTGAAGAAACATAGAATTGTTTTTCACTGCGACGCAGTTCAGGCTGCGGGCAAAATTCCGATATCCGTAAATGATTTAAATATTGACTTACTGTCAATCTCAGCACATAAGTTTTATGGCCCAAAGGGGGCAGGCGCATTGTATATTCGCAAGGCAACCCCTTTCATTCCAATTATAAATGGAGGACAACAGGAAAACAACTTAAGGGCTGGAACTGAAAACATAGCCTTTGCAGCAGGTCTTGCAAAAGCTTTCGAAAAAGCCTGTTTAAATATTGATAACTATTCAGCTAAAATGGTAAAATTAAGGAACAGGTTTGAGGAAAGTATTCAAAACTCTATTGACAGCTTTATAATTCATGGTAGAAACACCGGCAGAGTTCCAAACACATCAAATATAAGTTTCTGTGGCATTGATGGAGAATCATTACTGCTTCATCTGGATTTGAAAAATATAGCTGTTTCCACAGGCTCGGCCTGTGCTTCAGCAGGTGTAGAGCCTTCTCATGTACTCTCCGCAATGGGAGTGCCTTCTCAGATTGCACAAAGTGCAATAAGGTTCTCCTTTGGAAACAGCAACACGCTACAGGAGGTTGACACAGTAGTGGAAATTCTAAAAGAAACAGTTCAAAAATTAAGAAGGATATCCAGTCTGTAGACGAAAACGATTTAAATTTACAGTTTATCTATAAGGAGAAAAAATGACTGAAAACAAAAAATCAATAATTTCAGCAGCGCTGAAGAAGAACACAAAATCCCATGATGAGCTGGAACAGGAAATTCTTGCCTTTTTAAACTATTCAAGCACAAAACCCGGTACAACTAACAGGAAAGGATGCCCCTTAAAACACGGCCTTGCGTCTGTTCTCTCGACTGTCTACAACAATATCCCACGGGCTACCCCTGTTGATTTTTTTAACGAAGGCCTGGAGATATGGATTGCGGGTGAACCTGGGCTCAAAATACGCAATATCAGACAGAATCCTAAAGTGGCTGTTGGAATATATCATCCTATGGATCATACAAAACTAAACCGCAGTCTACAGGTATCCGGCACAGCATATCTTATAGACTTTAATAAACAAAAAGATGAGTTTATGGCAAGAATGAAACACTTTGGTATTTATGATGCTGCAAGGAAAATTATATCCGAAAAACTGCAGGAAAATAATGAGACTTTAGACTTACTTGAACAGGAGGTGATAAATGGATTGAGAAGATTCAATCTCATCAGGATTGTGCCCGAGGAGATAACACTGCTTTCAATTGATCCGGAAAATGGCGTGGAAAAGGATGTATGGAAGAATAAAGCTGCAAAGAGATAATTACAACAAAGGAGGTTTACATGCCGATATATGAATTTAGATGCAAAGAATGTGATGAGGTAACAGAGTTTATAACAGCGGTTTCAAATAATACTGAAACTTTTACCTGTTCAAAATGCGGAAGCAAAGACCTTGAAAAACTGCTCTCTATTACAAACATCTCGTCATATCCTTCGCCAAAGGGCGGTAAAACTTGTTGTGGCAGGGATGAACGATGCTCGACCCCGCCATGCGGAACAAGTTGCTGTTCGCATTAGATGAATTGAGGAAATAGACATGGGACAGGAAGACTGGAAAGACATGTATGCACCTGAACCTGAGATAAGCCACGAACATCAGGGACCGGTTCTCTTCTACAATGAACTTGTAATAGAACATTTTACCCAACCAAGGAATGCAGGCGAAATAGACAATGCAGACGGCTATGCACTTGTAGGAGATCCGGAATGCGGCGATCAGATGAAGCTCTGGATAAAGGTTGAAGATGGGAAATTAGAAGATATAAAATTTAAATCCTTCGGTTGTCCAGGCGCTATTGCAACAAGCAGCATGACAACTGTTCTTGCAAAAGACAAGACACTTGAAGAAGCAAAGAGCCTTACAGATGATGATATTATTAAAGCTCTTGGAGGTATTCCTGAAAACAAAAAACACTGCTCTCTAATGGGAATTACAGCCCTCCGGCAAGCAATAAAAAACTATGAAAGCAGCTTATAAACGGTTTAAGCTTCAACGTATCATTTTCGGGTCTGTTTTTCGTATCGCTTTTTTTTCAGGTTTATGCGGGACAGGGTTTTGCTTTTTCTCAGCTCTGAGAGCTGATTGCTCTCTTTTCTATTTAAGACTGTATTGCTTTATCTTGTTATAGAGAGCTTTTCTGCTGATGCCAAGCATTTGAGCTGTTTTTGCCTTGTTGCCTGAGAGCCACCAGAGCGCTCTTTCAATATACCTTTTTTCGATCTCTTTCAGAGAGAGACCTATTTCAATATCAATTTTTTTTCTTTGGGGGTTTTCATTCAGGATATTATCTGGAAGGAAATTCGGTGTAAGACTGTTTCCTTCACACATAAGAATTGAGCGCTGGATAACATTTTTTAACTCTCTTATATTGCCGGGCCATTCATATTTTATTAAAAAATCCATAGTATCGCGGGATATGTTTTGAATTTTTTTGTTCATTTCCCTGTTAAACATAGTTACAAAATACTGGGAAAGCCAGTAAACATCCTCCCATCTTTTTCTTAGCGGAGGCAAAAAAATAGTAAAAACTTCAAACCTGTAGAAAAGGTCTTCTCTGAACCTTCCCTCTTTCACATCCTGACGCAGATCACGGTTCGAGGCTGCAATAATCCTTGCATTTGTATTCTGAGGAGCTACCCCCCCTACCCTTCTGTATTCCCTGTTTTCGAGTATCCTTAAAATAGTTGTCTGGGTTCTGTTATCCATGCTGCCTATTTCATCAAAAAAAAGAGTCCCTCCTTCAGCACTTTCAAAAAGGCCGTTCCTCAGCTCTGTAGCACCTGTAAAAGCGCCTTTTTCATGCCCAAAAAGTTCTGCGGGTGCAAGTTCCCTTACCATTGCTCCTGAATTAATTGCAATAAAAGGACCTGTAGCAAGTCTGCTTCTGGAATGAATTGAACGGGCAACAAGCTCTTTTCCTGTTCCGCTTTCTCCTGTTATAAGAATGGTTATATCGGAATCAGCCGCAATCTTTATTTTTTCAAAGATTTCCTGTATTACACGGCTTTCTCCTACAATTCCGTCAAATGAGGGAATTTTTTTTTCTTTGATATTTATACTTTTCACAAAAATCCTGTTATAATGTGTATTTATTATACATATACTACACAATAAAACATCAATAGTCAACCTTATAAAACCCTTGGAGTATAGTTAGAAAGATAAACAGGGAGTTTCTGCTTAAAAGCCTATCCATCAGAACCCCCTTTTTATTTTAAGCTTCCTGATCCCTTACCATACCAGATTTTGCTTATCAGCTCATTCCGGCCAGGAGGCTGAGCTTAAAAGCTGTTTCTGTTTGCTTGAAAGGCACTATTTACACAAACACAACCAAACTGCAAAAAGGTATGTGTAATATATTTACAGATAACAAGCCTGCCTCCACCTTTTTTAAAACCCTGCAGACTAACAAAATATCTATATATAGCTGATATAACTTTCATTTCTATTGCCTGCACCGCATCAGTAAACATTTTTTATCAAGGCATGTTAATTGCTTGATAATTAAGGTTAATCCATTTTGATGGACCCGTAAAAAGTCAATTTTTTTCTTAAATTGAAAAAAGGGGTTGAGGGAATAATATTTGTAACATATTGTAATTACTTTTATATCACCCTCACCCCAACCCTCTCCCGTCAAGGAGACTGTGTCGTAATAGCCAAATCTGTCATTTCGAACCCTGCGACAGCAGGGTGAGAAATCTCAAGTGGTTGATTTTGCCTGTAAAGAGATTTCTCGCTATCGCTCGAAATGACATAAAATTCGATTACAACACAGTCTGAAGGGAGAGGGGGTTTTGTGGACTTTTTACCGATTCATCCATTTTATCTAATAGTAAAAAGATGATTAAATCGGTAATCACTAAGAGAAAGAAAGAAAGAAAGAAAGAAAGGAAGGTAAGATTAAAAATGTGCGGAATAGCAGGAATAATTAGCAGTGCTAAGAAAAATGCAATCGGTTCTTTGCTTAAGAGAATGCTTTTAAAAATGGACCACAGAGGACCTGACGGAGCAGGATGCGTAATAGACGGAAATGTTTTAAGAGCTCAAACACTAAAAGATTTAAACCTTGAATCTTTGAGCGGGGTGACTGCTCTTGGTCATGTAAGACTGGCCATAACAGGTGAGAGCCCTACCGGCACACAGCCGTTTCAGTCAGAAAACAAAAAGCTTACCCTGCTGCATAACGGTGAAATCTATAATTATAAAGAGTTGAAGAAAACCCTTGAACCGGATCACAAATTCATCACTGATTCAGACAGCGAGGTAATTTTAAAACTGATTGAAAAAAATTATAAAGGAAGTCTTGTTGATGCTGCAAAAGAGGTTCTTCCGCTTCTTGATGGCGTTTATGCCCTGGCTGTTACTGATAACACTCAGACAGTAATTGCAAGGGATAAAATCGGTGTAAGACAATTCTATTATAGTAAAGGGGAAAACCATTTTGCTTTTGCATCAGAGAAAAAACCGCTTATAAACCTGAACGGTGGCAATGAAAAAACAGAGCGCCTTCTTCCCGGTCACATAGCAGTGTTTGAAAATGGAGATATGCTGATTGAATGTTTCTGGAAGCCGGAAACATTAGCTGAAAGAAAAGAAATAATACACGATGAAAAGACAGCTATAGACAAATACGACAAGGTATTGAAAGAAGCCGTAAGAAAAAGAATCGACGGCAGAAAAAATGTTGGCATAGTTTTCTCCGGTGGTATTGACAGCCTGCTGATTGCATATCTGGTTCAAAAAATGGACGTGCCTTTTACATGTTATACTGCGGGCAGGGAAGGCGGACCGGATCTTAAGTGGGCAAAGGAGATAGCTGAATTTTTTAAATTTCCCCTTAAGGTAAAAAACCTTGAGATTGAGGATATTGAAGGGCTCATACCTCAAATAATACACGATATTGAAGACCAGAGCTTAAACCAGGTTGAGGTTTCAGTTCCCATATATGCTGCCGTTCAAATGGCCCGGGAGGAAGGCGAAAGAGTGCTTCTCAACGGTCAGGGTCCGGATGAGCTGTTTGGAGGCTATCCCTGGTATCCAAAAATTGTTGGGAGAGAAGGTTATGATTCCTTTGAACGTTACTCCTTTGAGGACACCTTTCTTCTTTACAAAGAATGCCTTGAACGTGAAGACAAAATTGCAATGGCACACAGCATTGAAATAAGAGTTCCATTTCTTGATCCAAAGGTAATAAAGCTTGCATTTCATATCGCACCTGAGTTAAAAATAAGCGGAGAAGATGACAGATTTATGAAAAGGATACACAGAAACTATGCCCTGTCTCAAGGAATTCCTGAAAACATTGCATTCAGAATAAAGGAGGCTGCTCAGCATGGTGCAAATGTCCATAGCGCTTTTGAAGAACTTTCCGGAAAGACAGGGGTTACAAAAGAGATGCTTATCTCCGCTGGGTATGACCCCGCAAAAACCGTTACAGAGAAACTTGGAAGTTCTTCCCGCTATGGTTACAAATACGGAGATATCCATCTGTGGGAGCCTCTGCCTCAGGTTCAGTATTATCTTGACTGTGTTGCAGATAAGCTTGGACTTTTTGATGTTGAAAAAAGCCGGTATCTTGCCGAGATAAAGAACAGGCTATAGAAAAATAGGCTTTTCCGGTGAAACCCCTTTTGGGGGAAGTTTTTCATAATTGTTTTACATGATAAACAGTCTATAGGAAAACCAAATGAAAACCTTGACACTTTGTTGCTTTTTATTTTAAGGAGGAATCAAAAATGATAATAGAAATGCCAAGGGATGTCGAACGGTTCGGTGCAGTACGTTTTGGCGGGCTTCAAAAAGTCTTCGCTCTTGACTCTGGGCTCCGAAACGGAGGCACCACCGTGCAAAAAGGTACGACTGTTCAACACATCCCTTACGAAGAACTTCATGAAATAATGTCTCAGATGGCAATTGTTGTGCCTGTCAAAAATGAACGGCTGAAACTTATTGAAAATGTGCTGAGCGGAATACCCCATCCATGTCTTATCATTGTTGTCTCAAACAGCCCGAGGGAACCGGTTGACCGTTTCAAGATGGAACAGGACGCCCTGCGTGACTTCTGTATATTCACGAACAAAAATGCTCTTATAATACACCAGAAAGACCCTATAATTGCAAAAGCATTTGAAAAGGCGGGTTACAGCTCCATTCTCACCCCAAAAGGGGAGGTAAGGGACGGTAAAGCCGAAGGAATGCTTATCGCTAAAATGATGGCTCTTCTTGCAAAGAAAAAATACATAGGCTTTGTTGATTCAGATAATTATTTCCCGGGAGCGGTTGAGGAGTATGTAAAAGAGTATGCTTCGGGGTTTTATCTCAGCCAGTCAGACCTTGCCATGGTAAGAATTGCATGGCACAGCAAACCAAAGATTGCAGAGTCAAAACTTTTTTTCCGCAAATGGGGAAGATCATCTGAAAACACCAACAAAGTTCTGAATATGCTCATTTCTTCATACACCGGATATGATACAGAGATAATAAAAACGGGCAATGCAGGGGAGCACGCTCTTACAATGGATCTTGCAACAAAGCTGCAGTATTCAGCCGGCTATTCTATAGAGCCCTACCATATTATAAATCTTATTGAGATGTTTGGATGCATTAATTCACCGCCTCCTGAAAACTGCAACAGGTCTCATGTGGATGTTTTCCAGATCGAGTCAAGAAACCCCCATTTCCATGAGGCAGGAGACAAGGAGCATATTGATCACATGATAAGAATGGCGCTTCAGGTAATATACCATTCTCCAATCTGTCCCGAGGATGTAAAAAAATATATATCAACAGACATGGTTCGCAGGAAAATGATAGCAAAAAACGCAGAACCTCAAAAACCAAAATATTTTCCTGCCCTTTCTTCAATTGATCCCAAAGCGTTTCTGGGCGATTTAAAGTCAGCTCCTTATGCACGCCTTATAAAAGAAGGTGATTTTTAGAAGAGAAAAGCTTATATGAATCTGCTGGACTGGATGGTAATAATATTATATATGTCTTCCCTGTTGACAGCAGCCATTTTTTTCAGCCGCAGGCAGGTATCAATAAGCGATTACTATACCGCATCAGCAAACATGCGTTGGTGGCAGGCCGGAACATCTTCAATGGCAACCCAGCTTGGCGCCATAAGTTTTGTATCAGCTCCTGCATTTGTGGCAATAAAAGAAGGCGGAGGGCTAAAATGGCTCTGTTATGAACTCGGCGTACCGTTTGGGCTTGTAATAGTAATGGTTGTTCTGCTTCCGGCTCTTTATAAAAAAAACATCATAAGTATTTATGAATACCTTGAAGAGCGGTTTGACAGGGCAACACGAACCCTTGTAAGTGTTTGCTTCCAGCTCGGAAGATCACTGGCAACAGCCGTAGCGGTGCTTGCAGGAGGAATAATCATTTCAACCTGCACACATCTTTCAACGGTATATGCAATCTGCATAATGGGATTTGCAACAATAATTTATGATGCCATAGGAGGTATAAAAATTGTAATAATAAGCGATGTAATGCAGATGCTTATAATAGTATGCGGCATCACTGTCTGTCTGTTTGCAGGTCTTCAAATTGTAGGATGGCAGGAAGCATGGGCTTCAACAGATGCGGAACGTTTCAAAATTCTCGAATTTTCAAGAGCAGGCATTACTCAGCAGGGAGAATACTCTTTCTGGCCCATGTTTTTTGGAGGGATTTTTCTCTATGCATCCTATTACGGCTGCGACCAGAGTCAGATGCAAAGGCTTCTAACAGTCTCATCGCAAAAAGAGGCAAGAAAGTCAATTCTGCTTAACGGACTTGTACGATTTCCTGTTGTTTTAACATACTGCCTGATGGGAATAATTGTGGGAGCTGCCGTGATGCAGCCCGAGTTCATTGAAAGGGCTGCCTCTCTGCTGAGTACAGACAGACATGCAGCCCTGAGCATTATGGAATCAGACCCTGACAGGATGGTTCCACTTTTTATTCTTGCATATCTTCCACACGGCATAATAGGTTTTCTTTTTGTTGCAATAATATCCGCCCTCATGTCCAGCCTTGACTCTGCAATAAACTCGCTTTCCGCGACAACCATGAGAGATATATATCAGCCATATATTAGACCTGAGGCAGACAGGAGACATTACTTTGTGATGTCAAAAATATTTACTGTTTTGTGGGGACTGTTCTGTACAGTCGCTGCTCTTCTATTTGCCGGAGCCCATGATGCCCTCAGACAGACAACAATAGTTCTCATTAACGCGGTAGGGAGCCTGCTTTACGGACCAATTCTGGCAGCATTCATGCTTGGAGTGCTTGTTAAAGGTATTAAGGCAAAAGCAGTTAAAACAGGCATAATATGCGGAATCATACTTAACCTTGTACTCTGGCTGTTTACAGACATTTCATGGTTGTGGTGGAACGTAACAGGCTGTGGCACTGCCCTGCTTTCAGCGTTTATTGTTTCAGGATATGATATATGCTCTCATTTGAGTTATTCCGGAGCTGTGTCGGAAAAGTGCATAAAGGATCCCTCTGTTTTAACACTTTCAGCTTATACTGTCCTGATAATCGTTTTATGTTTTATAATACAGACATTAAGGTAAAAATTGTATGCACCAAAAACTAATTATATTCACAGACCTTGACGGAACCCTTCTTAACCTTAATAATTATAAATTTGACAAAGCCGTACAGGCACTGGAAATGGTCAGGAAAAACAGAGTCCCTCTAATTTTCTGTTCAGCAAAGACAATTGCTGAACAGATATATTACAGAAATATTTTCTCATTAAACCACCCCTTTATTGTTGAAAACGGCGGAGCAGTCTGCATTGAGAAAAACTACTTTTCCTTTGAGTACGAATACAGCACAACAGAACATGGTTTCAACACAATAGTGCTTGGAAGCCCTGTTGATGTTATAAATAAAGCAGTTGAAGATATAAGAGATAAAACAGGCTTAAAAATTACCACATACGCTGACATGAGTATAAATGATATCTGTGCAGTAACAGATCTTGATAAAGACAAGGCTGCAAGAGCCTTACAGCGAAAATATAGCCAGACGGTTACATTTGCAGAAGACAAGGATATATTTATAAAAGAGGTCAGGAAAAGGGGTTTTCAGTGTGTTGAGGGGGGAAGATTTCATACTGTTATGGGAACAAATAACAAGGGTAAAGCTGTTTCAATCATCAAAGAACTTTATGAAAACGAGCTTAAATCCCCTGTTACTACAGTTGGTGTCGGAGACAGCCAAAATGACATTCCAATGCTTCAGGCGGTTGATATACCGGTGCTTGTAAAAAAACACAACGGGTTCTGGCAGGAAACAGATTTGCATAGACTGTACATGGCAGATAAAGTTGGACCGGCCGGTTGGAACCAGGCGGTAATATCTATTCTGGAAAAGCATGGCTTAGGGGGTTGAATATGTTGACGGGTTTTTGGCTATATTCCCATTTATCCATCTACGCATTAAGCTGGAGGTAACAACAATGTGTGATATACTTATTGCATTACCGGATGCAACATCCAATGGAAATACTGTGTTCGCAAAAAACAGCGATCGACCAGCCAGGGAATGTCAGGTCATTCAGTATACTGATGGCAGAATTCAAAAAACAGGGTCCGAAATAAGCTGCTCATATATTACCCTGCCTCAGTCAGAAAATGTCCTCTCTACAATCGGGGCTTCTCCGTACTGGTGCTGGGGCTATGAAACAGCAATAAATGAAGCAGGTGTTGTCGGAGGGAATACTGCTGTTTTCACAAAACATGACAACAAAGAAAAAACCCCTGGGCTTACCGGCATGGATCTTCTTCGTCTTGGACTTGAAAGAGGTACCACAGCTGAGCAGGCTGTTGAGGTCATAACATCACTTCTTAAAGTTTACGGTCAGTGGGGTTCCGCCGTGCAGGGGCAAAACCACGATCAGGGCTCTTATGACAATGCTTTTATCATTGCTGACAGCTCTGGAGCATGGCTTCTTGAAACAGCAGGCAGAAACTGGGTTGCAAAGCAAATAACTTCTGGAACCGCAGCGCTTTCCAATCAGCTTACAATAAGAAAAACCTGGGATCTTGCTTCACCTGATATCCAAAAACAGTATGCAGAGCAGCCGCAAACTTCTAAAGATATGAAAGATTTTGATTTTGCTCTGTCTTTCAGCAACCATGAGAAATACCCGAGGCAGGTCTCCCATATAAGGTGGATGAGAAGCAGGCAGCTGCTTGAAAGTAACAAAGGCAGGATTAACGCTTACTCAATGATGGATTTTTTACGCGACCATTACGAGAAGACTTTTATAAACGGACCTATGTTTAATGCTTTTCTGCCTGATTTTCATACAATCTGCATGCATGAATCTCCTGCAAATTTTACATGGGGAAACACTGCAACTTCATTTATAGTTGAACTTGACCCTAAGGGTGCAGAACCCCCTTCAATATGGTTCTGCTATCTTCCTCCCTGTTCAAGTTTCTATATGAATTTAACATTCCAGAATGATCTGCCTGCCGAGATTACAAGAGCCGGAGCGGCAGGCACAAAAATACATCAGCCGGAAAATGCACCTGCAGACACTTTTCATCCGGGTTCTCTCTGGTGGAGAATGCAGAGGATTTATGACAGTGTCAAAATAAGCCCGGAAAGACTTTACCCGGAATTACGACAGACTTTTGATGAACTTGAAAATGAGATTAAAGATAAGGCTGTTCAAATAAGAAAAGAACTAATAAGGGACAGAGAGGTTGCTCCGGGCTTTCTGAACGAACAGATGAACATGGTTAATAAAACACTGGATAAAACTGAAAAAAGATTGAGTCTGTTTTAGCATAATAGACTTCAGAAAAGGCAAAACCATCTGTCAGGATAAGGGAAATAAAAGACGGATGAGTAAATATGTGGATACGGTTTTACCCGTCTAAACATGCACCCATTTTCCCATAAACCATTTCCGGAGGAAACATGAAAAAAGTCTATCTTATACCTCACTTTCACTATGACGTTGCATGGGCTTTCACAAAAGAGGACTATCTCTATATTGCCGAGCTGATCCTGAAAAAAATATTAAAGATAATCAAGGAAAAGAATTTCTCATTTTTAATCGAGCAGACCTATCTGCTTGAGCAGATAGAGCAGAGAGATCCTCAGCTGTTTGCCGATATTGAAGAAGCCATAGCCTCTGGTAATATTGAAATTGCAGACGGACAGTATATCATGGCTGATCCTATGATACCTGATGGTGAAGTTCTGATAAGAGAAATTCTCTATGGGAAACGATATTGCAGGGAAAAATTTTCCGTGGATGTCCCTGTTGCCTGGGCGGCCGATGGTTTCGGCCTAAACGCCCAGCTTCCTCAGATATACAAAAAATCCGGTTATAAATGGCTTGCATTCCGAAGGGGAATGCCGGGACAGCTTGGAACCAAAACAAGCGAGTTTATATGGGAGGGAATTGACGGCAGTCAGATAACAGCACACTTCATGCCTCTTGGATACAGGGCAGGGCTTGAACCTCATAAATGGACGGAAACCATCGAAAAACTTTCAAGACTGGCCATGACCGACAATATACTTATGCCAAGCGGAAGCGGGGGCATTCCGCCTCAGGAAGACATAAGCGAAAAGGTTGACAAGTGGAACAATGAGCACGATTTTGTGAAGATAACAATAACCACACCAGGCAGCTTTTTTAAGGAGTTTGACAGGGATGTCGGAAAACTGCATATTTACAGAGGAGAGCTCTACAGCGGTGAGCTTGAATCCATTTTTCCTGATGTTGTTTCAACCAGGATTGATTTGAAGCTTGCCCTGCGCGATTGTGAAACCCTTATGCTGATGGCGGAAAAAGTTGGTTCAATGGCAATGCTTTCCGGCAGGGAATACCCTGAAGAGCAGATGACAGATCTTTGGAAGAAGATGCTTTTTCTGGCAATGCATGATATTGTACCCAGCTGCGGAATAGATGAAATCTATGATGAAGCCTGGGACTATATAAATGAAATAAAAAGAGAGCTTCCTCATTATATAAAAAAGACTCTCGTCTCCTTTGTAAAGAGCAGGAAACCTGCTCTTGGAATAATTGTATGTAATGTAAACTCATGGGAAACAACCGACTGGGTTGAAACAGATATTTCATTAGGAGCAGGCTGGGAGGAGGCGCCTAAAATATCCTCCGGGGATGAAAACATTCCAAGCGAACCGGTGCTGCTGAAAAAATGGGATGACGGAAGCGTGAGAAAGGCTCGAATCGGTTTTGTTGCCACCGTCCCGCCTATGGGTTACAGATATTACAGTCTTATTGAAAACACCGCCCAGCAGCCTGACAGTAAAAAATTGTCCGATAAAAAGCAGGTGGAAAACAGGTTCTTCAAGCTTATGGTAGAGCCAAAAACAGGGATTCTTCATCTTTTCAACAAAAAAAGCGAAAAACTTCTCGAGGGAAATGAAATTGTGATCGATCAGGAAATGGGTGATCTCTATTTTCATAAAGGATCATCAGATGAGCTGATAGGTTCTGAAAGCGGCAAAGGTAACAGGTTCGGGGCGTTCAAACCCGAGGAGTACAAGGTGGAAGAAGGCAGTCTAAGAACAGTAATAACCTACCGTGCTTCATTTTACTGTCTCCGCTGGCCCTACTACCTGACCGAAAAATTTGGCGCAATGCTGTACAGGCATAAAACAGTAGAGATAACAAAACAGATTGTAATGTATAATGATATCCCAAGACTTGACTTTTTTACCTCGCTTGATCTTAAACAGCCCCATGTTCGAATAAGACTTAAATTTGATACCTGTATGGCAGCGCCTGTTTATACAAGAAACACCCAGTTTGGTGCTGTTGCGCTGCCTCAGCATAAAAGCCTTGAGGAAACAATAAAAACCCCGTCTCTTTCATGGATAAACTGTGATGAGGAAGAAAGAGGAATTGCTTTCCTTACAAAAGGTGTCCCGGTAAACGAGTTTAAACAGGGTGAAATCTATTATACCCTTATAAGAAGCGTCTCTGTGCTTTCTGCAGACGGAATAAGCGGTCCGCTTATTCCCACTCCGGGCGCTATGGAACTTGGCAAGCACCAGTATTACTATTCGGTTTATCCGCATTCAGGAGACTGGAGAAAGGATAATATTCCGAAAATAGGGCATGAGATGACTCAGCCTCTTTTTTCCTGCCAGGTCGAAACATCACCGGAGAAGGTGGACAAATCATGGTTTTCAGTCACACCTGAAAGTGTTATACTTTCTGCCCTGAAACAGTCAGAAGATAACGATAAAGCGCTTATTATGAGAATTTATGAATCTCACGGCAGGGACTGTATAGCCGAGATTTTGCTTCCTGAGTTTATAACCTCAGCAGAACAAGTAAACCTTATTGAGGATGAACCCGAACCACTTACAATCAGAGAGGATAAACTAAATATTGAAATCAGACCTTTTGAGATAATTACTTTGAAGCTCTACATGGAGTAAAAATTGACTTTTTTGGTATAAAGTTGAGTATCAAATTCTGTATGGTTCCGTAAGCAGCCCCCTTTACAAACTCTTTGGCAATTTGAAGGCGTTTATTTTTTTTCAGATAGTGTTCTGACTGTCTTACAATAATTTCACCTGCGCTTAAGAACTCACGGGGATAAAAACTGCCGGAATAGAACCCGTAATAATTGAAAAAATAAATCATTATATTCTGCTGGCAAAAGAAGTTTAACAGCTTTGTGTTCAGCTCAACTTCGCCAAACAGATACAGGGTATCAATATCATTTACCGGAATGGAGAATACGTTTTGGTTCGCCGTCTTCAGTAAACTCAAACATTACCGGAAGTATTTTTACTGAAAACCTCATAGTAGTCTCCTGTATTTATGTGAGAATCATTAAACAGCTAACCTTATCCAAGCACCTAAACCGTGCCGGCATGATCCTCGTAAAGGGCTGTCATAACAAACAGGGGGTCATCAATAGTGGGGCAGCAGCACCTGTTTTTAAAATTCATTAGGCTTGTAAAATTTCCCTTAATAGTTACTTCACGGCTTTTATAAGAGATGCTATCTGAAAACCTGCGTTTGTCAAATTATTATCTGTGTTGGTAAGTGCTTCCTGAAGAGATGTAAGACCCGGGTTTATAGGAAGCAGAGCATCAATCCCAAGTTTTTTTTGAAGGCTGACAGAAAGGTCTTTAGAACCTGTCAATGCGATTACCGGCTTTTTGAATGCTTTTGCTCTCCTGGTTACTGTGCTTACAAGTTTTCCGGAAAGAGTAGACATGTCTGTTTTTCCCTCTCCTGTAATAATTATATCAGAGGCTGAAGCAAGTCTGTCAAACCCCGTCAGCTCAAATATTATGTCGCTCCCACTCTTTAACTCTGCATTGCAGAAAGCAATAAGACCTGCTCCAAGACCGCCGGCAGCCCCGGCTCCGGCAACTCTGCCAACACTACTCCCCAAATCTTTTTTTAGAATTTTTTCATAATTTTTAAGCCCGTTTTCAAGAATATCCACTTCTTTTGCAGAAGCGCCTTTTTGAGGAGCATAAACCCTGGCAGCGCCTTTTTTTCCTGTAAGCGGATTTGTCACATCGCTTGCAATGATAAAGGCAGTTGTTTGAATGTTTTTGTGTAAACCTGAAATGTCGATTTTTTTCAGCTCTAAAAGGTCGGAACCGGTACCTTTCAGTTTTTTGCCTTTAATATCATAGAGTTCTGCACCAAGTGCTTTAGCCATTCCAAGCCCGCCGTCATTTGTTGCCGAACCGCCGCAACAGACTATTATTTTTCCGCATCCATATTCAAGAGCATCCCTGATCAAATCTCCAACACCTGCCGAGGAACTGTTTAATATGTCTCTATTTTCTCTTTTTATCAAACCAAGACCAACTGCCGCAGCCGATTCAATTACAGCAACTTTTCCTTGTTCAAAAATCCCGTAATGAGCCCATACTTTTTCACCAAAAGGATCTGAAACCTTCAGCCTGCGTTTAATACCTTTTCTTGAATAAAAAACAGCATCAAGTGAACCCTCTCCCCCGTCTCCTACGGGAAGAACATGTACCTCTGCTTCGCGGTCTGCGGAAATAACTCCTTTTTTCACTGCTTTTCCGGCAGCAATACTGCTCAAAGCCTCCTTAAAAGAATCAATTGCAATAAGGTATTTAATAGAAATATTCAAAATACTTTCACCCTTCTTTTATTTTTAGGTTCATTTCGTGGTTATAACCTTTGTATATTGGTAAATGGTTAAAACGTTTTATTTGCAGCTTGTTTGCTTGTACTATAACCTTTTACCAACAGTCCATATTTTTTAATTATCGAATAATAAACTTTCTGATTCAAGCAAAAAAAGAGTTCTGGAAAGTTGAATATCCTGCTTGAATTTATTTTCAATATATTATAAACTGAGAAGTCATGTTTTAAGGAGAAACTTGTTTTTAATAATATTTTTTAAGAAGGAGGGTAAAAGAACATGAGAAGAGTATCAATATTCTACCTGGCTGTTATGTTGGCATTTGCTGTGTCTCTTATTTTCTGCAGCAGCGGCGCAGATGCGGTTGAGACAATAAAACTCCGTTACAGTATTTTCTTCCCGCCGGCACACGGGCAGTGTGAAGCTGCTGTTGACTGGGCAAAAGAGATTGAAAAACGTACAGAAGGAAGAGTAAAAATTGAGATCTATCCCGGAGGAACTTTAACAGGGGCAGCCGAATGCTACAGCGGGGTTGTAAAGGGTATTTCCGACATAGGTATGTCATGTTTTGCCTATACCAGGGGTCTTTTCCCTGTTATGGAAGCTGTAGATCTTCCCCTTGGTTATCCGAGCGGAAAGGTAGCAACACACACTGCTAACAGATTTTTCAACCAGATGGACCCTGAAGAATTAAAAGAAGTAAAAGTTCTCTATATTCATGCACACGGCCCGGGACTGCTGCATACCAAAAAAAAAGTAACCTCTGCAGAAGATTTAAAGGGAATGAAGATACGTTCTACAGGTTTGAGTGCAAAAGTTGTTGAAGCCCTTGGTGCAAGCCCCGTGGCAATGCCTCAGGGCGGAACCTATGAAGCCCTGCAGAAAGGTGTTGTGGAAGGAACCTTTGCACCTATTGAAACTCTGCAGGGGTGGAAACAGGCAGAGGTAATAAAATACACTGTTGAAAACACCCCTATAGGCTATACAACTGCCATGTTTGTTGTTATGAATCGTAACAAGTGGAACAGCCTTTCGCCTGATATTCAGAAAATTTTCAATGAGGTAAACAGAGAGTGGATTGATGTTCATGCAGATGTATGGGACGATCTTGACAAAAAGGGACGGGAATATACCTTAAGCCTTGGAAACGAAATTATAGAACTTTCTGAAGAAGAGAACAGAAAATGGCACAAGGCTGTTCAGCCGGTTATACAGGAATTTGCTAATAACGCAAATAAAAAAGGGCTCGAAGGAGACAAGGCAGTATCAGTCATAACAAAAATCGTTAACGAGCTTACAGAGAAATTCCACGGCAGCAGAAAAACCGAATAACTAAGATATAAAATTTAATACTCAAAATCATTTGCAGGGAACAGAGTTATCTGTTCCCTGCGCTTTTAATAGCTCTAACCCGATTGGGGCAATATAATCGGAGAAGCTTTGAATTGATAAAACCTGAAAAAGCCATACTGTCTTTTACCCAAAAAGCCAACTGGGTTTCAGGCGCTGCAATAATTGCAATGATGCTCATTACAACCCTTGATGTCTTCATGCGCTTTTTCCGGAATCCTATTTCCGGCACATATGAAACAGTCGGGCTCCTGTGCAGTGTTGCGGTTGCTTTTTCTCTTGGTTATACCGCCATCGAAAAGGGGCATATAGCCGTTGAGTTTCTCGTTAGAAGGTTTTCCTTAAAAATCCAGTCGCTTACAGCAATTATTAACGCCATTGTTTCCATTCTTCTATTCACTTTTATTGCCTGGGAATGTATTGTTCTTGGAAAGGAATATCTTAACAAATCTGAAGTGTCGATGACACTGCAGATGCCCCTTTATCCATTTATTTATGGCATTGCCGCAGGGTGCATGCTCTTGTGTCCGGTACTGATCATAGACTTTTTGAATGCTCTTAGAAGCTATGTTTTCTATAAAGATGCTGAACCCGATTAAACTAAAAATATTTTACAGGCAGATAAATAACACTGGAAATTAAGCAGCAGGTTACATGTTAAAAAAGAGCAAATTAACCGATGCCCCCCTTTGAGCAACCGGTACTTTATTGCTTGTCACCTGCAACACTTTGCTTTCAACTTACCGTTTTTTGCCTTTACTCATATGCTTAACAGCTAATATTATGACACCTACTCTTACAGGTATTATCGGCATAACATCCCTTTTTGTTCTAATATTTCTACGCATACCCATCGGTTTCTTAATGATTATTGTTGGGTTTTTAGGGTTTGGAATCATTGTATCCTTTGATGCTGCAATGAAACTGGTTGCAATGGATATATTCTCAACCTTCAGCTCGTATAACCTTACAGTTATTCCTCTTTTTGTGCTCATGGGACAGATAGCGTTTCATTCCGGAATAAGCAAAAAACTCTTTGATACTGCATACAAAATGATAGGACACCTCCCGGGAGGTCTTGCCATTGCAGCCACAGGCGCGTGTGCTGCATTTGCTGCCATCTGCGGTTCAACTAATGCAACAGCCGCTACAATGGCTGCTGCCACCCTGCCTGAAATGAAAAGATACAATTATAAGCCATCTCTTGCAACAGGGGTTGTGGCAGCGGGAGGTAGTTTGGGGATACTCATTCCACCAAGTGTTATTTTTATTTTATACGGAGTTCTTACAGAGCAGTCAATCGGCAGACTGTTTATAGCTGGAATTGTGCCTGGAATTCTGCTTTCCCTTCTGTTTGTTTTAACAATTCTTATATGGACGATTAATAGACCCGATTCAGGTCCAAGAGGAGAGAATGTACCAATAAAGGAGAAAATAAAGTCTCTTACAGGTGTTTTTGAAACCCTTATTCTTTTTCTTCTTGTCATGGGAGGACTTTTTGGGGGTCTTTTTACTCCGACAGAGGCAGGAGCAATTGGTGCATTTGGCAGTATAATTATCGCTCTTGCAAAGAGGAGTCTTTCATGGGATGGATTCTGTGCAGCTCTTTTTGAAACAACTCGCATAACCTGCATGATACTTGTAATAGTTGCAGGGGCTACAATATTTGGCAGATTCCTTGCCGTTTCAAGGATTCCATTTGATATAGCAACATGGATAAGCAGTTTTGATCTTCCATCATTTATGATAGTTCTTATGATTCTGGCGGTTTATCTTATCGGAGGTTGCTTTATAGATGCTCTTGCTCTTATTATGCTAACCGTGCCGATATTTTATCCTGTAGTGACAAACCTTGGATACGACCCTATCTGGTTTGGTGTGGTGATGGTTCTTGTTACCCAAATAGGCGTTATTACACCGCCTGTCGGGGCAAATGTCTATGTTGTAAGCGGAGTGGCAAGAGACGTGCCGTTGGAAGTTATTTTCAAAGGGGCTGTCCCCTTTCTCATAGCAATGATAGTCTGCGTTCTGCTTTTGCTCCCCTTTCCACAGATAGCTCTTTATCTTCCCTCTATTATTATGTAGGACAAGGCGATGGTTCTACTCGTGATAGAAAAGCAGAAAGACTGTAGTGGGTTTTACCCATTAAACTATTAACGCATTTACCATATATAAATTTTGTCACCTTATTGTTCCATTTAAAAGGAGTTTAAAAAAATGAAAGCAGGATTTTTCAGAAACAGTTTTATTATCATTCTATCTTTCCTTATTTTTACGGTCTTATCTGCCCGTGTACCTGCCCGGACATATATTTCAAGCCATAGATTAATTGTTGAGCTTGAAGAGCCCGCTCTTGTTCAATGGGGCATCAAAAACAGAATTGCTGTAAGAGACGCGAAAATTCAGGTTAATGAATTTGAGGCAAAACAATATATTGCAGAACTTTACACAAAACAGAATGAGGTTCTTGACCTTGTCAACAAAAAACTGCCCGGAGCATACCTTGCCACATACATTAATGAAGAGAATCGTTATAAAGAACATAGATACAGCATTGTTTTCAACGGATTTTCCCTTGATATGGGAAGAACGGCACAAAAATCAGATATAGAAATATTAAAAAAACTCCCCGGTGTAAAGGGAGTCTATCCTGAAAAATCCTACTTCCTTTCAATGTATGCAAGTAACCCCCTGATAGATACACCTTCTGTCTGGAGTAATCCGTTTATTGGCGGAAGAAACAGAGCCGGTGCAGGCATAAAGATAGCAAGCATGGACACTGGTGTTCACAAGGACGCTGCAATGTTTGACCCTTCAGGCTTCAATTACCCCTTAGGCTATCCTATTGGCGGCATTGGTTTGAAAGCAAACAACAACGGGAAGATTATTGCCTCCCGTGTTTACTTGAGACCTTATGATCCGCCTGTTGAAGGAGATAAAAATCCATGGCCGGGTCCTTCAGGAAATTCACATGGTGTTCACACAGCAGGAACTGCCGGTGGAAACCATGTTCAGGCTCAATATATTGGAAAGAATGTCGATATCAGCGGTGTGGCTCCGGGTGCGTGGATCATGAGCTATAAAATATTTTACCGAAGCATAACAGGAAAAGTAACATTTAATGATCCTGAAGGTATTGCCGCTCTTGAGGATATAGTCAGGGACGGTGCGGATGTGGTCAACTGCTCATGGGGTTCCGGACCGACCAGCGCAGGGGGAGCGTATGATCCGCTGGATACCGCTCTGCTGAATGCCTGGCGGGCAGGGGTTTTTGTCAGTATGTCTGCAGGAAACAGCGGTCCGAATAAATCCACATCCGACCACCCTTCAGAAGATTATATCGTTGTGGCTGCCACGACAAGCGGCGGCACGTTTGCCGGCGGAGACATGGATGTTGTAAACCCCCTTCCGGTTCCGGATAAGCTTAGAGCGATTCCTTCAGGTATAGCCGATTTTGGGCAGCCGCCTGAGATCGGTTCAACCGGCACATACTTTTTCAGAACAGCAAAACACATTGATTCTGCGAACATAACCGGCTGCGCCCCCTGGGATGGAGAGCCCTTTAAAGGTTTTGCCGCAGTTATTGCCAGAGGGGGGTGTGGTTTTTCCGAAAAAACCTATCATGCCCAGCAGGCTGGAGCTGAATTTGTTGTGATCTATAACAATGCAGGAGAAGATATAAGGAGTATGCCCTGCAGCAGTGACAATTGTGATCATATAGATATTTTCTCCGTTTTTATAGGACAGTCTCATGGAGAAGCACTTGAAGACTGGTACAGCCTATATGGAGACAGTTCTGAAGCAGCTTTCAATTTTACAGCCTATCAAGCCGGAAACATCCCTGATGAGGTGATAGGTTTCAGCAGCAGAGGACCCGGGGTTGGGAACAAACTCAAACCCGATATTGCAGCTCCCGGTGTAAACATCCTTTCACAGGGATACGGACCCTTCGCAGAAGGAGAAAATGTTCATCTCGGTTTCGGACAAGTTTCAGGCACCTCTATGGCTGCTCCGCATATAGCAGGTGCAGCGGCTCTATTAAAACAGCTTCATCCCTTATGGTCAAATACAGACATAAAATCTGCTCTTATGTCTACAGCAGATTTTATGGACATTTATAATCAGGATGGCTCACCTGCCCAGCCACTGGACATTGGAGCCGGCAGAGTCAACCTTTCAAAAGCAATTGACCCTGAAATTATTCTTGATCCACCCAGTCTTGGTTTTGGAGTTGTAGAAAACGGGGAACAAAAAAAACTTACGCTGACTCTTAAAAATATAACCCCGCAAACTCTATCATATACTATTGAGACGGTATACACCGGCGACGGCTTTAACAATCTCAGCCCTTTGCAGGGATTTACCGTTACCCCTTCCGCTGTTACCCTTGCACCGTTTCAAAATGCCGAAATTGAGGTTGAGTTCAATTCATCAGACAGCCAGGGTATTGGAGATAACCAGGGCTATGTTCTTCTTAAAGGGAATAACAATAATGTTCATTTCCCTGTCTGGGCAAGGGTTCAACCGCCCCAGAACACAGTTGCTGATGTTCTGATTGTTGACATTGACGGAAGTTCCTCTGATGATGAATTGCATGATTATCTTGTATATTATACAAATACAGTCACTGCTCTTGGTCTGACCCATGATGTTATTGATGCCGGTATAAATTCCGGAGAAACTGTAATACCTGAGGCAGCTTTTATCAATGCATACAGGGCTGTTATAATGTTTTCAGGGGACAATTATTTAACATCCCTTGGCAGTGTTGATCTTGACAGGCTGGCAGAATATGCCAACAGCGGAGGTTTTATAATCGTAATGGGGCAGGATATGTTATCCTGGGTAATTCCGCCTTCTTCATTTTTTTACACTTATATTTTTGGCAGCTATCCTCTTACAAACAGTGTTACAGGAAACGGACTGCCGGTGCTTCCAATAATTGCATGTGAATCTGCACCTTATGCTTTTCAGGATATTTTTCTTGATTTGAGCGACAGGGGTGACGGTGCAGCCAACAATTTTTATATTGATGAATATTCTTTTGTCAGCACAAATAAAATCACTTCTGTTTTGAAATACCCTGGTCCTTCAGCAAAAGACAAAGGTATTGTTCTAAAAACACTCAAAAACCAGCCGACACTTGAAAACCCGGGCAGACCAAGCCCTGCAACTGCTGTTTTCTCGGGCTTTGGTCTTGAAGGGATAAACAACAACACCGGCGTCACAACCCGTGAGGAACTCATGCAGAGACTGTTTGACTGGGCATGGGACGAACCTCGCGCATTTATAGAAGATTTAACTGATGCCAATGAAATGGCAATGTCGCAGTTTGTTGCTGGCTTTTCTTCAAACATAGATTCAGCGGAGCCGGTATACTTTCGGTGGGATATGGGTGATGGAACACCCTGCCAAGGTTATTTTACAAATCCTGAAATAGCTCATGTTTATGAAAAGTGCGGAACATATACTGTTCGGGTCGAAATAATAGACTCTTTCGGCAATAGAGCAATAGGAACCCTGGATGCAAATATCCAAAAGTGCTCAGGCTCTTCAGAATGTTTTATTGCAACAGCGGTTTTTGGCTCAGGATCGGCTCCTCAGGTGGAAACACTCAGAGATTTCAGAGACACCTTTCTTCTAAAAAACAGTGCAGGGAGACTGTTTGTCTCTTTTTATTATAACCATTCTCCGCGGGCAGCAGAGTTTATTTCAAAAAACAGTATTATCTGCACCTTTTCCCGGATTCTGCTTTACCCTGTCATTGGATTTGCGCTTCTAAGTCTTTTTATAGGTTCAGCAACCCTTCCGTTTATTCTTCTCTTTTTAACATTGGCTATGCCTGTTGTTATTTGGAGAATTAAAGGAAAATAATTTATGTTTGCAAATCTCAAAACAGCAATTCAGCAGATGATATAAACTGAATTGCTGTTTTTCTTGACAAACTCAACTTATTGCAATATATATTAAGTATTATTTAACAACTTTGATGGTTCCGTAAAAAGTCCCCCGCTGTCATCT
>CAZMHH010000009.1:27089-63910 GCA_964566035.1 uncultured Thermodesulfobacteriota bacterium | reverse complement strand
AGTTAGTAGAAACTATTAGATAATGTTGCTATCAGCACCGAAAAGAGCACACCATAAAATTTAATGGGGGTGCAGAAAAAGCCCGTATTGCTGAAAAATCAGAAATACGGGCTTTAAATATTTAGATTAGTGTTATCTGATAAGAGGTGCAATTACAAGAGCAACAACAGACATGAGTTTTATAAGAATATTAAGAGATGGACCAGATGTGTCTTTAAGCGGGTCTCCGACAGTATCGCCGATTACTGCAGCCTTGTGCTCTTCTGATCCTTTGCCGCCAAGGTTCCCCTCTTCAATCCACTTCTTTGCATTGTCCCATGCTCCGCCAGCATTTGCCTGAAAAATTGCAAGCAACACGCCTGATACAACAGCACCGGCAAGAAGACCTCCGAGAGCATTTTTGTTAATGAACCCAAATATAACAGGAACTGCAATTGCCATAAGGCTAGGAGCCACCATTCTTTTTATTGCCGCTGCAGTTGAAATATCAACGCATTTTGCATAGTCAGCTTTTGCCTTGCCTTCAAGAAGTCCTGGAATATCTTTAAACTGGTGTCTTACCTCTTCAATCATTTCTTTAGCTGCTTCTCCTACTGCCCTGATTGACATTGCTGAGAAGAGAAAGGGCAGCATGCCTCCGATAAAAAATCCGACCATAATGGTTGGGTTTGTTATATCAAGGTGTTCAATACCTGCCTGATGTTGGTAAGCGGCAAATAGAGCCAAGGCTGTAAGAGCAGCAGATCCGATTGCAAAGCCTTTACCGATTGCTGCAGTTGTGTTTCCTACAGCATCAAGGTTGTCTGTTCTTTCTCTAACCTCTTTTGGAAGTTCGGACATTTCAGCAATTCCACCAGCGTTATCTGCAATTGGTCCGTAGGCATCAACTGCAAGCTGGACTCCTGTTGTTGACAGCATGCCAAGAGCGGCGATTGCTATTCCATAAAGCCCTGCAGCATTGTATGAAAGTATAATTGCAATACATATCCAAATAATAGGCAATGCTGTTGAAGACATGCCGTTTGCAAGTCCTGAAATAATGTTTGTAGCAGGTCCTGTTGTTGACTCTTTGGCTATCCTTTGGGAAGGGGTTCTGTCTTTTGATGTGTAGTATTCAGAGGTCACTCCGACAAGAACACCTGCTATAAGACCAAATATTGTTGCAAGAAACAGATCAGTTCCTGTGACACCTTCATAACCGGCAATTGTGATTTCACCGGGAATAAGCCTGTTGCACAGAAAATAAGTAACAAAAAGCATTATAGCTGAGGCACCAAATGTTCCCATGTTCAACGCTGTCTGAGGGCTTCCGCCTTCTTTAACCCTTACGAAGAATGTGCCGATGATTGAGACAATTATACCTGCTGCGGCAATTGCTAGAGGAAGAATAACCGCGTTGTAGGCTGCTCCTGCCATTCCTACTGCAGTTGCTCCGAGAACCATTGCGCCAATAATTGAACCCACATAAGACTCAAAAAGGTCTGCTCCCATTCCGGCAACATCTCCTACATTGTCTCCTACATTGTCAGCGATTGTTGCAGGATTTCTAGGATCGTCTTCAGGTATTCCTGCTTCAACCTTTCCAACAAGGTCAGCGCCGACATCGGCAGCCTTTGTATAGATTCCTCCCCCAACCCTTGCAAAAAGAGCAATTGAAGAAGCACCTAAAGAAAAACCGCTGATAACTGTTATTACATTAGAAAATTCAGAAGAAGCATCCCCGAGCATACCAAGATTTCTGTAAAGAATAAGCAAAAAACTCAAACCTAAAACTCCAAGTCCCACAACACACATTCCCATTACAGAACCGCCTGAAAAAGCAACCTTCAGAGCTCCGTTTAAGCTTGATCTAGCCGCATTTGTAGTTCTTGCATTTGCTGCAGTGGCAATTCGCATCCCAAAAAAACCAGCGAGGCCAGAACATAATGCTCCAATAATAAATGAAAACGCTATCAAAGGATTTTTGTATGCAACTTCAGTGCTTTCGCCCAGGTTTAAAACTGCAAGAACTACTGCAACGCATATTACAAAAATGGCAAGCACTTTGTATTCTCTAAAGAGAAAAGCCATTGCTCCTTCTCTGATATAGCCACAGATTTCCTTCATCCTGTCTGTTCCCATATCCTGTTTATTGACCCAGATTGCTTTATAAAAAGCAAAAATTAGACCTGCTAGACCTGCTATAGGAATCACATAAGTAAGTGTTTCCATTTCTTCCTCCTTTCAATTTGAAATAGTAAAAATTTTCAAGGTGTCGTTTTTTTTATGCCATGAAATTTGTTCATTGCATGATCAGCACCTTTTGTAATAATAATGTTAATACAATCTTCGATGTTTTCAATCACCTCCTTCAAGATTTTTTTTTCATTTTTGTCAAATCTGGCTAAAACATAATCTGCAGGGCGGATATCGTTGACAGGTTTACCGATACCAACCCTTATTCTTATGAAATTATTACTGTTTAAAATCCTGATAATTGAATCTACGCCTTTGTGCCCTGCGGTTCCTCCGGATGTCTTTATTTTAAAAGTTCCAAGTTCTAAATCCATGTCATCATGAATAACAATTAAATCAGAAATAGATATGTTGTAATATGAAATAATGGACTGAATCGGCTTGCCACTTCTATTCATATATGTTAAAGGCAGGACTGCGATGACCTTATACATGTCTATAAAAGCGGAACCAAACAGGCAATTGAACTTTTTTCTTTGGAGTGAAATATTTGCTCTGGTACAGAACTGCTCAACGGTAAGAAAACCGATGTTATGCCTGGTATCTCTATATTCAATGCCCGGGTTCCCAAGGCCTGCGATAAGTTTCACTGAAGTGTCACTATAAATAAATTATATTATTCTTTTGACTCTGTTTTTTCCTCCTCTTCCTTTTCTTCTCCTTCTGCTGTCTCTTCTTCTTTTGACTTATCAACGATTGGTGCGAGTATTGTTACTATTGTTTCATCAGAAGGGGTTACAATAGTTACGCCTGGATCGGTTTGCAAATCTTTTACATGAACTGAATGACCAATCTGAAGCTCTGTAACATCGATTTCAAAATGAGAAGGAATGCTGGCAGGAAGGCTTTTTACCTGAACTTCTCTTAGAATTTGCCTCTGTATACCTCCGAGTTTTACTCCTGCAGATTTTCCTATGACTCGTATATGGACCGGGGCAACAATGGTTTCATCCATTTTTACAGCATAGAAATCAATGTGAAGAATTTGATCAGAAACAGGATGACGTTGAATATCTTTAATAATAACAGAGGTTTCTGTGTTTTTTTCGTTATCCTGAATCAACAGGCTGAATATTTTGTAATCACCTGATTCTCCGGCTCCTGCCTTGAATATTTTTTTTATTTCAGTAGATTGAATTTCTATAGAAACAGGGCTGTAACTGTGCCCATAAACCACTGCTGGGATCATGCCCTGCAAACGCAGTTTTTTTGCATGTTCTTTCCCCTTCATATTTCGTAAACTTCCATTAAGAACTGTAAATTGAGTCATTTTTTCTCCTAAAAATTTCCAAGAACAATATTTTATTTTTATGTTTTAAACAAAAAGCGAGCTTACCGAATCGTTGTTATGTATTCTTTTTATAGCGTCAGCAAAAAGATCTGCAATTGACAAGACTTTGATTTTAGATGATCTGCTGCATTCTTTGTTAAGAGGAATTGTGTCTGTTACAATGAGTTCTTCAAGGCATGAAGCTTCAATTTTATCGAGTGCTTTGCCTGAAAGAACAGGATGTGTGCAGCATGCTGAAACAGATTTAGCTCCTTTGGAGTATATGGAATCTGCTGCCTTTGTAAGTGTACCGGCCGTATCCACCATATCATCAAGAATAAGAGCATGTTTGTTTTCTATATCACCGATAATATTCATAACTTCGGATTCATTTGCCTTTGATCGCCTTTTGTCAATGATTACAAGAGAGGAGTGAAGTTTTTGAGCAATGCTTCTTGCCCTTTCAACACCCCCCGCATCAGGTGATACAATTGCTAAATCGTGGTTGTTATATTTATTTTTTAAATAGTTTATACTTATTGGGGAAGCAAAAAGATTGTCGACCGGGATATTAAAGAATCCCTGAATCTGCCCTGCATGGAGATCCATTGTTAGGACCCTGTTGGCTCCGGCTGTAGTGAGAAGATCTGCCACTAATTTTGCGGATATCGGAACGCGGGGATAAACTTTTCGGTCCTGACGTGCATATCCATAATAAGGGATAGTTGCTGTAATTCTGTATGCAGAAGCCCGCTTCAAGGCATCTATCATGATAAGAAGCTCCATAAGGTTTTTGTTGACAGGTGTGCAGGTTGACTGTAGAACAAAAATATCCGAGCCTCTTACATTTTCCTCAATTTCTACCATTATTTCGCCATCGCTAAAGGAAGTTACGTTTGCCTTCAGGAGGGGTATTTCAAGTTTACTGCATATTTTTTCAGCAAGGTCAAAGTTTGAGTTGCCGGACACTATTTTTAAAGGATTCAAGACTCATATCTCCCTTTTTGTTAATTATTATTTTATATTCTAATCGCACCTTTGTTAAAAAGCATTAAAGGGGGTGAAGTTATTGAAAAATATGGCTTTCAAGTTATTTAAAGTCTGATCTCTCTTATGGGTCAATTAAATTTTTTCTGTATCCTTGCATTAATTAATAAATAAATAAGCAAAGAGGTAGGTGAGTAAGCATGCAGATGGATTTCTACCATTGCATTATAGCAATATGATTCATATACTCATTAACCAATAGACCTGATTTTTCAACTTTAAATTATTATAACTATTCCGTCTGTAGTATTTTGATAAATACAATAAATTAAATACTTCGGGCTATAAATCCTCTCCATTTACTGTTGTCAGATAAAATCACCTCAACTGATTTTATAGCTTCTTTCTCTGTTTCAAATACTCCGAACACTGAGGAACCGCTTCCGCTCATCAACGCTCCTTTTGCACCGGTTTCTGCAAGTTTTTGCTTTATCTCTCCAATTTCAGGATGATTTTTGATTACTATATCTTCAAAGTCATTGTAGAGAAAAGACACAAGATATCTAATGTTATCAATAGAATTATTTAGAATAGTAGTTTTTTCCTTTTTTGTCAATAATTTATATTTGCTGCTGTAAGTTTTATATGCCCAGGCGGTAGAAACACCAAAACCAGGAAAAATTACTGCAAACCATGTAGTTATAGACATTTTTAATGGTATCAATTCTTCGCCTGTACCTGAGGCTTTGGCAGTTCCTGACTGCAACACAAAAAAAGGCACATCAGCGCCAAGATTTTTACCCATTTCAATTAACTCACTTGTGGGTAGGTTAAAACCAAATATTTTGTTCAAGCCTGATAGTGTTGCGGCTGCGTTGCTGCTTCCGCCTCCAAGACCAGCACCAACAGGAATTTTCTTTTTAATATCAATTAATAATCCTTCTGATATTCCAAACTTTTTCAGAATAATTTCGGATGCTTTGTAAACCAGATTGCCGGAATCTGTAGGAATATCGGGATAGTTGCATTTAATAATAATTCCCGGGTTATCTATGACAGAAATCGTTATTTCATCACAAAGACTGATTTTTTGAAATATGGTATTGATATTGTGATATCCGTCGGATCTTTTTGAAATTATTTCAAGAAGCAGATTTATCTTTGCAGGTGAAGAAACTGTTATGGAATTCAATTTTATTAATACCTCAGGAAGCTATACAAAGAACTATTTTTTGGTTTCTTGAATATATCTCATTCTAAGATCATAAAGCAGGTTTTCCATGAGAGATTCTTCTTCCTTGGACAAATTGCCCTTTGTTTTTTGCTCCAGAATACCCAGGATATCAATTGTCTGTTTTGCGAGTATAATATTTTTTTGTTTTTGCTTTGAGACCGGATCTGGAAGTTCGCCGAAATGAAAAAGAGCAGAGGAACTTAGTGAAAGTATGAACGAAGAGAATGTTACCTCTGGAAGTGGAGTCTGTGAAGAAGTTTTTTTGCTCTCATCAGAAGTTTCTTTATTACTCTCATAAGTTTTATCGACAGGTTGTTTAAAATCTTTTTCTTTATCTTCTTCTTTTTTTTCTTCTTGAGAAAAAAGTCTTTTATCTTTTACTGTAAAACCTTTATTGTTTTCTTCCATAAAAAACCTCCTGAAAAAAATATATTTAAAAAATTAGTTTAAGAATCGTTTTGCTTTGTTATTTTCCATGTAAAGTAAATTCTCTGAAAAACAGTTATGTGTGAGAAAAGAGCAAGAAAAATAAATACAGGCGTAATAATTGTTTGAAAGAAACAGGCTATTACAATAAGAATGATTCTTTCAGGCCTTTCAAGTATACCTATCTTGCATTCAGAAATAATTGCTTCAGCCCTTGCTCTTGTATAGGATGTTAAAACAGTTCCGATAGAGGTAATTGAGCATATAAAAACCATAAACATGTTTTTTTCAGCAGAATAAAAAACAATAAAAGCAATTAGAACAAGCATATCTGAGTATCTGTCAAGCACTGAATCAATAAATCCGCCAAACTTGGTAGTTTTGTTCTGTATTCGTGCGGTCGCTCCATCAATCATATCAAAAAAACCTGCAGCTAAAATAAAAAGAGCAGCAGTTTTCCACAGCCCATAAACTATTACAACAGAAGCTATAAGACTGCAAATAAGTCCCAGTATTGTGAGAAAAGTGGGGTTTATATTTAAAAAAAAACTCCCACGGATAATGGAAGCGATGGGTTTGTCAAGTTTGTGTCCAAATTTTGCGCTTAACATTTGATAAGTAGCAACTTTCGGGTTGAATATAAAACAAATCTGGTACAGAAAAAGTAATTGCCTCAAAAACAGATATAAATAAAAAGGGGAAAGTTTATAATACCCTTCCCCTTATTATTTATTGGTATTTTGACAGCATTTGTCAAGTAAAATCTTTATTTGTCTGATTCCTCAAACTCGGCATCAACAACATTGTCATCGGATGCGGTCTGTTGTGCAGATGGGTCTGTACTGCCTTGCTGTCCAGTCTGTTCTTGACCTTCAGAAGCCTGTTTATACATTGCTTCAGCGACCTTGTGAGAGGCTTTGTTAAGAGCGTCCATTTTCTCCTTTATCTCTTCAGTTGTTCCCTTTTCTAAAGCTTCTTTGGCTGCATTAATAGCGTTTTGTACAGCTTCAACATCAGACTGGGGAAGTTTGTCCTTGTTTTCGTTGAGAATTTTCTCTGTGTTATAAATTAAACTGTCTGCCTGATTCTTTGTTTCGATCTCTTCACGCCGTTTTTTGTCTTCAGCAGAATAGGATTCAGCCTCGTTTACCATTTTATCTATCTCATCCTTGGCAAGTCCGCTTGAGGCGGTGATTGTTATTTTCTGTTCTTTTCCTGTTCCAAGGTCTTTAGCTGAAACATTTACAATACCGTTTGCATCTATATCAAATGTTACCTCAACCTGGGGTACACCCCTTGGAGCCGGCGGAATTCCAACAAGCTGAAATCTTCCCAGTGTTCTGTTATCCCTTGCCATCTCCCTTTCTCCCTGGAGTACATGAATTTCAACGCTTGTCTGGTTGTCAGCAGCAGTTGTGAAAATCTCACTCTTTCTTGTCGGTATGGTGGTATTCCTTTCAATCAGTTTTGTGGTTATTCCTCCAAGTGTTTCAATACCAAGAGAAAGCGGTGTTACATCAAGAAGCAGAACATCTTTTACATCACCTGAAAGCACACCGGCCTGAACAGCAGCACCCAGTGCCACAACTTCGTCAGGATTAACACCTTTATGAGGTTCTTTCTGAAAAAGTTTTTTGACCAGTTCCTGTACTTTTGGAACCCTTGTAGAACCGCCAACAAGAACAGCTTCATTTATCTGACTGAGACTAAGCCCTGCATCTTTTATAGCACTTTCACAGGGTATGCGGCTTCTATCAATTAGTTCATCAGTCATTTGTTCGAATTTTGATCTTGTAAGCTTATAATTTAAATGTTTGGGACCAGAGGCATCTGCTGTAACAAAGGGAAGATTAATTTCCGTTTCAATAGTTGAAGAAAGCTCCATTTTTGCCTTTTCCGCTGCTTCTTTGAGTCGCTGAAGAGCCATTTTATCAAGGCTAAGATCTATACCCTGGTCTTTCTTAAATTCCGCCACCAGCCAGTCTATTATCTTCTGGTCGAGGTTGTCTCCTCCCAGATGGGTATCTCCGTTTGTTGCCTTAACTTCAACAACATTGTCTCCCACCTCAAGTATAGATATGTCAAATGTTCCACCTCCGAAATCATAAACAGCAACAGTCTCATCTTTTTTCTTGTCAAGGCCGTATGCTAAAGCCGATGCGGTAGGCTCGTTTATAATTCTCAGAACATTAAGTCCTGCGATAGTTCCAGCATCTTTTGTTGCCTGTCTCTGGCTGTCATTAAAGTATGCCGGTACTGTAATTACAGCGTCCTTTACTTCACTTCCAAGATATGTTTCAGCCGATTTTTTGAGTTTTTGGAGAATCATAGCAGATATTTCCTGAGGTGAATATTTTTTACCCCTTACGTCAATTCTGGCATCTCCGTTGTCTGCTTTGACAACTTTGTAGGGAACCATCTGCATTTCTTCTTTTACTTCATCATGTTTCCTTCCCATAAATCTTTTTATTGAATATACGGTATTTTCAGGGTTTGTGATTGCCTGTCTTTTTGCAACCTGTCCCACAAGTATTTCACCATCTTTTGTGAATGCAACGCAGGAAGGGGTAATTCTGCTTCCTTCTTCATTAATAATCACAGTCGGTTCACCGCCTTCCATAACGGCAACCACTGAGTTTGTTGTTCCTAGGTCAATTCCTATTGCTTTTCCCATGAAAACCTCCTTTAAGTTTTTTATTTTATATGAAAAATATGAATTGTTTAAAATAACAATTTTTTTGTTATAAGAATATAAGCATGTTATGGATATGAGTCAATGGCGGAAGGAAAAAAAATAGCAGCTTGACTGCTTGTTCAGGGATGTCTTGTGGACAGGTCTTCAAACCTTGTATAATCATTAATAAATGCAAGTTCAACCTCGCCAGTAGGACCGTTTCTCTGTTTTCCAATAATTATTTCTGCTTTTCCTTTTGATTCCTCTGAGTCAGGGTGATAAACCTCATCTCTGTAAATAAAAATTATTACATCAGCATCCTGTTCAATAGCTCCTGATTCCCGCAGATCTGCCATCTGAGGTCTTTTATCTGAACGGTCTTCAACCTTTCTGTTTAACTGTGAGAGTGCAATAACAGGAATATTGAGTTCCTTTGCAAGGGCTTTTAATGATCGGGATATTTCTGATATTTCCTGTTCTCTGCTCTCGGAACGGGAACGGGAACTGTTCATAAGCTGAAGATAATCAACAACTATCATGCCAAGACCTTTTTCAGCCTTCAACCTTCTTGCTTTGGCTCTCATTTCAAGCACAGTGATACCCGGGGTATCATCGATGAATATGTTTGCTTCTGCAATTTTACCCGCAGCTATTGCAAGTTTGCTCCAATCGGAATCGGGAAGAAATCCGCTCCTTACTTTATGGTTATCGACCCTTGCTTCTGAGCAAAGAATTCTAAGCGCAAGCTGCTCTTTGGACATTTCAAGAGAAAAGATTGCTACTGGAATTTCATGCTCGTGAGCTGCATTCATTCCGATATTAAGGCAAAAAGCTGTTTTCCCCATGCTTGGTCTACCTGCCACAATTATTAAGTCGGAGGGTTGAAAACCTGAAGTAAGCGAATCAAGATCTTTAAACCCTGAAGCAACTCCTGTTATTAACTGTTTTTTCTGGTAAAGAGTTTCAATGTTTTTGAGGGTTGATGTTATGATGTCTTTAATGGGGTAGAAGGATGGCTTTATATGAAACTGTGATATGTCAAATATTGTTTTTTCAGAAAAATCAATTATATCTTCAATTTCTTCCTCTGCTTTGTAAACCCTTGAAATAATTTCGGTCGCTGATGCAATAAGTTTTCTGTTTAGGGATTTTTCCTTTACAATTTTTGCATAATACTCTATGTTTGCGGATGTAAATGTTTTATCTGATATTTCCGCAAGGAATGAAGCCCCTCCGATTTCCTCTATCAGGTTTTTGTTTCGCAGGATTTCAGTAACTGTAACAATATCAGTAGGTTGGTTTTTGTTGAAAAGTTCAATAATACATTGATAAATTTGACGATGTGAGCCAAAGTAAAAGTCTTCGGGTTTTACTATTTCTATAGACTTTAGGAGAGCCTCATTGTCCAGCAGGATTGCTCCTATTACTGACTGTTCAGCCTCGAGACTTTGCGGGGGTATGTCTTTAGGTCTCTTAATGGTCATGATTTAAAAGAAGATTGTATCATTCCTGTACTACCCATACTTTCAGTGTTGCCGTAACATCCTTATGGAGTTTAATGGGCACTGAATATATGCCAAGTTTTTTTATGGGTTCATCAATGACTATTTTCTTTTTGTCTATATCAATGCCTTCTGCTTTCAAGGAGTTATAGATGTCTGAAGAGGTGACAGAGCCAAACAGTTTGTCTTCTTCTCCAGCCGGTTTTGATATAGTACATGAAATCATTTCTATTCTGTTGGCAAGTTTTTCTGAATCACGCCTTGCCTTGTTCATTTTTTCTTCCACGACCCTTTTATAATGTTCCAGCTGGTTTATGTTCTGAACTGTAGCGCCCACAGCTTTTCCTCTTGGTATAAGATAATTTCTTGCAAAACCATCTTTAACAGTTATTAAAGAACCTGCTGTTCCAAGGTTTGGTGTGTCTTCAGTGAGAATAATTTTCATTGCAGTAACCTTTTTGCAAAAGTTTAAAAAAATACCTTATTAAATATTTATTTATCAAACAGACTGAACTGTGAACGGAACAATGGCTAATACCCGGGCTCTTTTTATTGCCTTGGATATTTTCCTTTGATGCAAAGCGCAATTGCCCGATATTCTGCGGGGGATTATCTTTCCGCTCTCCGTAATAAAATAACGAAGCACAGAAAAATCCTTGTATGAGATATTAATGTTTTTATCTGCACAAAACCTACAGATCTTTCTCTTTTGAAACATTGGTTTTCTACTGTTTCTTCTCAAAAAACCACCTCCTGATACTATTTCAATTATTTATTTATCGTTATCTTCCTGTTTAATATCCTGATTCTCATTTTCTTTTTCAGACATATCGGGATCTATAACTGGTACTTCGTCCTTTATTTCATCAGCAACCGGTTCGGGCTTAATATCAACTATTTCATTTTCTTTAATAAGTATGTTATTAAAGCGAAGAACTTGGTCATTGAATTTTAACAGCCTGTTAATCTCTGCCAGACAGTTATTGTTTCCTCTGTATTGAATAAAGCAATAAAAGCCCTTATGTTGTTTCTTTATAGGGTATTTAAGGCTTTTTCTTCCCTGCTTATCAACGCTCAGTATTGTGCCTTCAGAACCTTCTATTTTTTTAGAGAAATTATTAATCAGATTTTCGATGTTATCATCGCTTATATCGCTTTGCAATATCAAACAGAGTTCGTATGCTCTCAAAGTATATCCTCCTGGTTATAACAAAAAATGAAAAGGATTATGAAAAAATATTGTTTATTTTTATTTCAGTAAGTTGCTGTCTGTGTCCGGCTTTTTTTCGGTAGCCTTTGCGTCTTTTGGATTTGAAAACAATTATTTTATCCCCTTTGGTCTGTCTTTTTATTATGCCTTCAACCCTTGCATCAGCGACAACAGGAAATCCGAATTTTGTATTATTATCCGCATCACATATCATTAACACTTCCTGAAAAGAAACCTCATCGCCTGGTTCACCACTAATTTTATCTATTTTCAGAACCTCACCAGGGCTGACCTTGTACTGTTTTCCGCCTGTTTTAATTACAGCATACATTTCTAATTACTCCTTGCAGCTTCAATAAATAATGATTCAACAAAATTAATATATTATAAAACATATAAGTTTTAAGAGTCAATTGAAAATTAATCAAAGTATACTTTTTATTCCTGTTTGTCAAGTGAGTTTTAATGAATTGTCAAATATATTTGCTACAGGGGATGTTTTTTCAATAATAATTCCTTCCAAAAGACCAGAATCACTTACAGTTATTGAGTTTTTCTTTATAGTTTTCATTAATTCAAGCAGCAATAAGTTTCCTGCAACTATTACAATTTCTCTCCCCTTTTCAAGACCTGGCAGAAGTGCACGTTTTGATGAGTGAAGCCGCAGCATTTTTAATAAAATTTTCCTGACTGCTTCAAAACTTAGGATGTGACCGTTAATCCTGTCAGGCAGATATTCTGTCAGTTTCATGTCCATTGCTGCAAGAGTAGTTAAAGTTCCCGCAGTTCCTGATAAATGCATTTTTGTATCTGTTATATCTATTATACTGCTGCTTTTTTTTAATCCGTTAACTATTTCACTTTTCATCTTTTTTAGCTCATTTTCTTCAGGAGGATCATGTTTTAGGTGCCTTTCTGCAAGACTTATAACGCCAAGAGGAAGGCTCTCAAATGAAATCTCTTTTCTGTTCAGAGCAAAAACAAGCTCTGTGCTCCCTCCTCCTATATCAACAATCAAACGTGGATATGCACTTTTGCTGATAACAGTTTCAACAGCTCTTGAAACAAGAAAAGCCTCCTGGGTACCTGAGATGACAAAAGGTGTAATTCCGGCTCTGTTTTTTACATGCTTTAAGAATAAAGGAGTGTTTGAAGCATTTCTTACGCAGGCTGTGGCAACAGCTGTAATTGCTTCTGATTTGTATTCACATGCTTTTCGGACAAAAAAAGAAATACAGTCTGCTGCTCGCTTTATGGAATTTTTTTTTAGTTCACGTGTGCAGGACATGCCTTCCCCTAACCTTATGATTGCTCTGTCTTTAAAGAGCGGGATAAAGCTTTCAGCATTAGTGCGTTGTGCTACAAGAAGTCTTATGGTCTGTGAGCCTATATCAATGGCTGCATGAATTTTCATTTAGCTAAAATGATTCCATATCATCTGAGGCAGGTTTATTATATGTTGTTTTTTTCTTCTCTTTCATGTCTGGTTCTACATTAGTTTTTCCTGTAGTCTTTTCTTTAAAATAAGGAGTAACAGAGATAACACCTTCTTTTTCTTCAAATTTCAGGGGTCCCTCGATTTGACTTGGTATCTCTCTTCTTGCATCTTTTATTTTCAAAATGACGCCGGGATAAATGTATCTGTGTCCAATGACCTCGGCAACAGAATCTTTGCCGCTCTCTTCAATAAGCTCTTTTTTAGTATTGTTCAATGCATCTTTTTCTTCTCTGAGTTTGTTTAAATGTTTAAGGGTATCTTTTAATTTTGCTTTCTGGTCTTCGGGAAGTTTGGAAATAAGCTCCTTGTCTTTAAGAAGCGGCAGTATTCTTTTACTGATATCGGCTATTTCCTTGTTTTTTTCAACAACCGAGGAATCGATAATTTTACATTTTTCATTAAGTTCATAATCTCCTCCTGGTATCAGCACGGTCTTAACACCCATGTCTGAGCCTATATCAAGGGCTTCTATGCCTTTTTTTGCCATAAGACTGCCACCTCTGACAGAACCTATTCGAGCACTTATCTTTCCAAGCGCTGCAATTTCGGAGCTTACTATTTCATTTCTGACTGTAACGTCTCCTCTACACCTGATACGGCAATCATTTAAGTATTTAGTTTCAAAATTGCCGCTGCAGATTATTGTTGACTTTGTTTTACCATTGCAACCGCCTTCAATAACAATATCACCTCCCGCCTCAATATCAGAAGCTCCAACCAGACCCTTTATATGTATGTCCTTACTGGACTTAACCTTAAAACCATCCTCCACATCTCCGGAGATTTCAACAACTCCGTTAAAGTCGATATTCCCAACAGATAAGTCAAGGTTGCCGGAAACCTCAAAGACCTCTGATACGCTTATAGAATCTATTTCGTAAAGTGGCCTTCCATTTGTTTCAGAAAAAAAATGGAGACCGTCTTCTGAAACCCGGACATTTTTACCCGGCCTTAGGTATGCTTTTTTAACCTTTGGCGGGCTAATTGTTTTACCAAAAACATCCTTGCCGGGAACGGGCTCAACAGGGGGTATGATGCTTGCTATCTTATCTCCTTCAGAAACGTTTTGAATTATGTTTGTTTCCCTTAAATCGATACTTCCGTCTTTTTTTTCGACAAACCGTGGTCCTTTTTTGGTATCAAAGGAGAGTTCGATTTTCCCGTTTATTCCCTCTTTAGCCAAACTTCCGCGTGCAATAAGAAAGTCTTTTATGGGGGAGCCTGTTTTGTTGAAGGAGGAAACAATATAATCTATTGCATGTTCATCAATTCCGAAAATAATTTTATTGTTTCGCAGTTCTTGGTGAATCATTTCACTTGTCAATTTTTCAGTGCCTGTATAGGTTAAATGCGCTTCCATATTGTTGCTGCTTGTGGTAATAGAGAGAATTTTTTCAACAGAGAGGATGTTGTTTTCAAAGAACACTCTTCCTGAAACAGAGCTGTAGAATTCATGCTCTTTTGTTTCAGCGACATTCTTGCCGGCGATAACAGATGTTTTATCAGGGGAGAGATTTTTTATTTGATTGCCGTATATATCAATTCCGATATTCGTGTTGTATTGAGTATTTATACGCAGAAGGAGATCTCCCTCTTCAACGAAAGGTGAGTCTTTATTGAAGTTTATATCATATATTGATTTTTGAAAGTCATCTGAAAACAGGGCTTCAGCCACCAGAAAACGTCCTGTTCTATCGCTGCTTTTAGTAAGGGAGTTTAAAGCGTTATTTATCAGGTTTCCTTTAATGCCTATATTTATGCCCTGTTGTTTGAGGATTTCTATTATATCTTCAGAGGTATATTTTTCTTCAGGAACTGTGCAGGTAATTTCCATAAAGGCTTTGAGTTTGTCCTCTGTTTCAAAAATTGAAACGATACCCCAGTTATACTTCTTGCTGAATATATTTTTTAATTCCTCAGAGCTTTGATTACTGGTATTATTAATATTTTTGTCCATGATTTTTTTAAACAAATGAATGTCTGGTTGAGAAAAAAGTTCTAATTAATAATTTCGGATATTTTTTTTTAATCTTTATGAATTTTAGAATAATTATATCATAAAAAAACAGTTGCAGGAGATTTATGATGATGAAAAGAATGAATATTCTCTGTATTGGTGATTCCCATACAGCGGGGTATCCCGGCCATGACCCCTTATTTGGTGGAAAAGAAGAGTCAACATATCAGTTCTGGCTTCAAAAGGAGCTTAAGAAACAGCTGACCGAGATGGATTTTGAGCTTGTAAATTATGGATTTTGCGGAGACGGTTCGCGAGGAATTGTCGGAAGACTTTTAAATAGTCTGAAATCCTCAGAACCTGATGCGGTAATACTTCAGGGAGGGACAAATGATCTGAATATGCTCTCAGATGAGGATATATTCAAAAATCTTAAACAGGGCTATGAAGTATCTGTTATGCAGGGTATTATGGTTGTGTCTGTTTCAATACCCCCTGTAAGTCTTGAAGGTTATAAGAGAGGGGTATTGTCCCTGAACAGAAGGATAGAGGAATACAGCAGAGAAAACAGTATGGTCTATTTTTCTGACTGGTTTTCTGCTTTGAAAGACAATCAAAACGGTATATTATCAATATATGACAGCGGGGATGGGGTTCACCTTTCTGTTGAGGGTTACAGAAAGGCAGGGATGGAACTGGCTCGGGTAGTTGCCGAAATTGTTAACAGGCAGTTCAGGTGATGGTTTGGGGTTAATGAGCAATAAGTGATAAATGTTATAATCAAAAGGTTGACGAAACGGTGAATTAAAGCCTATCCCTGTGACTTCAGGAAGAGAAAAGGAGTTGTTTGAAATATGTTTAATTATCCTGAAAAATACGATGTTATTGTTGTTGGAGGCGGACATGCCGGTTATGAAGCATGCCATGCTTCAGCGAGTATGGGGCTCAAAACCCTTCTCCTTACTATAAATCTTGATTCAATAGGACTTATGTCCTGCAATCCTGCCATTGGGGGGCTTGCAAAGGGGCAGCTTGTCAAGGAGATAGATGCTCTTGGGGGTATAATGGGAAGGGCTATTGATAAAACAGCCATTCAGTTCAGGATTCTTAACACAAAGAAGGGACCCGCAGTTAGGTCAACACGCGCTCAGGCAGACCGTCAACTCTACAGGCTCTATATCAAACATTTTATGGAATCAGTTAAGAACCTGGACATAAAACAGGGGATTGCTGAAAAAATTATTGTAAAAAACGGTGCAGTCGAAGCTGTTGAGACGTCAATTGGAGAGATATACAAATCCGATGCTGTTATTCTTGCCACAGGTACTTTTCTAAATGGTCTTGTACATATAGGTTTGACAAAGTTTCCTGCAGGAAGACTTGGTGAACAGTCTTGCACGGGTATTTCAAAAAGTTTAATGGATTTGGGGTTTGAGCTTGGAAGGTTAAAAACAGGGACTACCCCCCGTCTTGATTCAAGAACTATAAACTATGATGTTATGGAGATTCAGCAAGGTGATACTGAACCAAAAGCTTTCTCATTTTCAACTGATGTTATTGAGCAGATTCAACTTCCCTGTTACATTACATATACAAACAGGGAAACTCACAGAATAATTGCTGAAGGATTTGACCGTTCTCCTTTGTATACAGGTGTGATAAAAGGAACCGGGGCGCGTTACTGCCCTTCAATTGAAGATAAAATAAAAAGATTTCCCGAGAAGTTAAGACATCAGATATTTATTGAGCCGGAAGGCTATGAAACAGTGGAGGTTTACCCAAACGGCATACCTACAAGTCTGCCGGTTGACATTCAGCTTAGAATGGTAAGAAGCATCAGGGGGCTTGAAGATGCGGAGATAATGAGGCCGGGATATGCCATTGAGTATGATTTTGTAAACCCTGTTCAGCTTAAACCAACGCTTGAGACAAAAAAAGTTGATGGTCTCTACCTTGCCGGTCAGATAAACGGCACATCAGGGTATGAAGAGGCCGGAGCTCAGGGGCTTGTAGCAGGGATTAACGCAGTATTAAAGATAAAAAAACAAACTCCTTTTATGATTGACAGGTCCGAAGGCTACATAGGGGTTCTGATAGATGATCTTGTCACCAAAGGTACAATTGAACCATACAGGATGTTTACATCAAGGGCAGAACATCGTCTGATACTCAGGGAAGATAATGCTGACCTTAGACTTATGGAGAAAGGATATAAATTAGGACTTATAAACAGCTGTGCGTATGAAAGGTTCTGTGAGAAAAAAAGAGCTATAGACAGTCTTCTTGAGACAATTAAGAAGACAAAAATAAACCCTTCTGAAGAGGCGGATAAATGGATGCAGGGTTTGGGCACATCCGGTTTAAAGTTTGCACTCCCTCTGCGAGAGCTTTTGAAACGTCCGGAAATCAGCCTAAAAGATTTTGTTGATATGGAATTTATATCTAAAAACATCCCGGGTGATGTTTGTGAGCAGGCAGAGATTGAGGTAAAATATGAGGGTTATATTAAAAGGCAGGAAATGCTTGTTGATAAGTTCAGAAGGCTTGAAAATGTCAAAATGCCTTATGCTATAGATTATGCCGATATTCATGGACTGACATCAGAGGTAAGGGAAAAGCTCAATACTGTGAAACCTGTTTCATTAGGTCAGGCTTCCAGAATTTCGGGAATAACGCCTGCTGCGGTTTCAATACTCATTGTTTATTTAAAGAAAAAGGGATTTTACAAGTAATGTTTAAAAGCAGCAGAACAGAAAGTTCTCTTTCAGCTGTCCAGAAAAAACTCAATACAGTTTGTGTGGGGAAAGATATCTATTTTTTCAACCGTGTTGACTCAACCAACAGGGTGGCAAAGGAGTATGCAGGGAGACAGTTGTCAGACGGATCTGTTGTTGTTACTGAAGAGCAGACAAGCGGCAGAGGCAGAATGAAAAGAGCATGGCTATCCTCTTCCGGTGATGATATAACCTGCTCAATAATCCTGTATCCTGATATCTCAGCTGATGATGTTTTTAGTGTGACAATGGTCTCTTCAGTTGCGGTTGTTAGGGCGATTGAAAAGGTGTGCGGAGTTTCAGCAGACATAAAATGGCCAAATGATGTATATATCAGGGGGAAAAAGGTATCGGGTGTTCTTGTTGAGTTTTCACAAAAGTCTGGACGCATATTATGGGTTGTCGCAGGAATAGGGATAAATGTTAATATGTGTATAAGACTATATCCGGAACTGAGAGAAACTGCCACGTCCTTAAGTGCTGAGACAGGAAAAACGGTTTCAAGGCTCAATCTGTTTACAAAACTTCTTGAGGAATTTGATCTTCTTTATCAGATGTTTCTCAAAAATCAAGCAGATAAAATTATCAGTGAATGGAAGCAAAGAAATATTGTTCTTAATAAAAATGTTTCGATTATCTCCCCGGAAGAGACTATAACAGGCAGGGTGGTTGATATAACCAGGCAGGGAACCATACAGCTTGAGACAGAAGAGTCGGTAAGAGAGATAATCTGCGGTGATGTCTCCTTAGTGTTTCCTGCTGACATGTGATCGTAATGGTAAATAATAACGATTAAATATACGGGGAAATGATTGTGCAGCTCCTGTTTCATGGTGGATTTCAATGAAAGCAAAAGTTCAATTTAAACAGATTGCCGGTTATGAAAACCTGCAGGTCATGATGGAAAATATTTTAAAATATCAGGGAAGTTTCTGTCTTGACTGGGGAAGGGGACTTTTTCCGGGCAGCAGATATTCATATCTTGGGATGAACCCATTTATTGTTTTTAAAAGCCGGGGAAATAAAATAACTGTTTGTCAGAATGAAACCATACACAACACCACCGAAGATCCCTTCTTCTTCTTAAAAAAACTTTTGTCGGAATACACTATTGATGATCAGATGCCCGGTTCCCCACCTTTTAAAGGAGGTGCTGCAGGCTATTTGGGCTATGATATGGGAAGGCTGATTGAAAAATTTCCCCAGAAAGCTTTAAATGAGCTTTCCATTCCTGATTGCTATTTTGGTTTTTACAGCCTTATAGTTATTGCTGACCATGTTGAAAAAAAACTGTGGGCTGCTGCAACAGGTTTTCCTGAAACAACGGGCAGGCTTCAGAGATTTAAAGCAGAAGAGGATATCAGACAAATAGCTTCATATTTTTATAACATGGCCGGAAATTATTTTGAAAACAGCCCATTGAAATCCTATAAACCTGAGTCAAATTTTACAAAGGAGTCTTATTGCAGGACTGTATCAAAAATCAAGAATTATATAAGTTCTGGTGATGTCTATCAGGTCAATCTCTCCCAGAGATTTGTCTGCAGGTCAGATATCCCTCCTTTGTCACTGTATAAATCCTTGCAGGAAATCAGCCCAGCTCCATATTCATGTTTCTTTAATTGCGGTGATTTTCAGATTGTAAGCGCTTCTCCTGAGAGGTTTCTGCGCATTTCGGCAGATTTAATAGAGACAAAACCAATAAAAGGGACAAGGCCAAGGGCCGGTACTAAGGCTCAGGACAGACGTTTCAGGAAAGAGCTCATTTCAAGCACAAAAGACAGAGCAGAACTGTTGATGATTATTGATCTTGAAAGAAATGACCTTGGAAAAGTATGCAAATTTGGAACGGTCAAAGCATATCCTCTTTTTACAGTTGAAGCATACAGGGATGTTTATCATCTTGTTTCAACTGTCAGGGGAAGGATAGATTCAGCAAAGTTTGATATTATGGATTGTATAAAAGCCTGTTTCCCGGGAGGTTCAATAACCGGAGCACCAAAAATAAGAGCTATGGAAATAATTGAAGAGATTGAGCCATGCAGAAGAAATCTTTATACTGGAGCCATAGGGTATCTGGGGTTTAACGGGGAGGCTGATTTGAATATTGCCATAAGAACTTTAATATACAACGATGGTTTTTACAGATTTAATCTTGGGGGTGGTGTTGTTGCGGATTCAGAACCGGAATCAGAGTTTGATGAGACACTGAGTAAGGGAAGGGTGTTTTTTGAGATATTGGAGAAGCATAAATAATGGAATGGAAACTTCTGTTTAACGGAAAAATAGAGGATGAGCATGTTTTCAGATTTTCCCCGTGCAGCAGGGTTCTTCACTTTGGGGACGGGGTGTTTGAAACCATGCGCTCCTATAGTGGAAAAATATTCAGGTTTCATGAACATATTGTCAGGATGAAAAAAGCCCTTGATATTCTTGAGATGAAGCTTGATGTGGACATCAGCCGACTGATGGCTGAAACAGTTAATCTGCTGAATATCAATTCTGTTTCTGACGGCAGGATTAAAATAATGGCCTTTAGGCAGACAGAGGACTGGCCCGGGGTAGGAAATGGAACAGAAGCTTCATATATTATACTTGTCAGACCATTTAAATGCGAGGTGGAAAACAATGTTTGTAAAACAATAAGCGCATGTATAGCCGAAGACAGGAGAAATCCTCGTTCAAAACTGACCTTTATAAAAAGTCTTAATTATCTTGAGAATATGCTTGCAAAAATAGAGGCGCAAAAAAGAGGTTTTGATGAAGCGGTTTTTTTAAATATTTTCAACCATGTCACAGAAGGTTCTATAAGCAATCTTTTTTTAGTAAAGGGCGGAAAACTCATTACGCCTTCTGTTTCATCAGGGATCCTTAATGGAATTACAAGACAGGCAGTGCTTGCTGAAGCTGCTGAAGCAGGGATTATTGTTTCTGAACGGGATGTAACTCTTGAAGAGTTATCTGCTGCGGATGAGGTTTTTTTGACAAACTCTATTATTGAAATAATGCCCATGGTAAAACTTGGGGATTCATTAATCGGAGATGGCAGAGCAGGGCAGGTAACCTTAAGTCTTGCTCTTTTATACAAGAATCTTGTTAAAAAAGAACTTGGGGTTGAATAAAAATATGAAAATTACCAATGCAGCATTTTACAAAAGCATCTTTAAAATATCTGAAATGCCCAAACCCTCTTTACCGGAGGTTGTATTCTGTGGCAGGTCAAATGTCGGAAAGTCTTCGCTTATAAATAAACTGCTTAACAGAAAGTGTATTGCCAGAACAAGCTCAACACCCGGAAGAACTCAGTCTGTTAATTTTATTATTGTAAACAACTCATTCTATTTTGTTGATCTGCCGGGCTATGGATATGCAAAAGTTCCTGATGAAATAAAAAAAGGCTGGAAGAATTTGGTGGAGGGCTATTTAATTGGAAGGGATTCTGTGAAAAGTGCAGTTTTACTTATAGACTCGAGACGAGATCCAAATGTTGACGAGAAAGAGCTCTGCGAATGGTTTAAAGCAAATTCTGTTTTCTGTATTGTAGTTCTTACAAAGATTGACAAGCTTAAAATGAGTCATAGACGGAAGGCTGTTCAGCAGTGGGAGCGTTTTCTTGACATTGATGGTATTGTTGTTTTTTCATCGGTTACAGGAGAAGGCAGGAATGAAATCTGGAGAAAGCTTGATCTGAAATAAATTTTTCAATTGCATATTGGGAGGATCTTTTATATTATTAAAAGATAAGTTTTTTAACTGATAAGAATCTGATGAGCGTTTAAACAGAAATTATGCATAACGAGAAGGTTAATGGGAAAGCCAAAACCCGTATTGCTTTGTCGCCAAATTGACGAAATTATTATACTATAAAGAAACTAAACGGAGAAACGGTTTTGAATATTTTTGTTACAGGCGGTGCTGGTTTTATAGGTTCAAATTTCATAAGATATATGCTCCGGAAATATCCTGATTACGGAATAATAAATTATGACAAACTCACTTATGCAGGCAATCTTGAAAATCTCAAGGAAGTTGAGGAGGAGTTTGGCAAACAATCCCACAGATACAGGTTCATTAAAGGTGATATTTCAGATGTATCCCTTGTCAACGATATTTTTCAGGCAGGAGTTGATGCGGTAGTAAATTTCGCGGCAGAATCACATGTTGACAGAAGTATTGATAACTGCGGAGTTTTTATTGAAACAAACATCGGCGGTGTTCAGGTTCTGCTCGATTCAGCGCTTCGAAACAGTATTAAAAAGTTTGTTCAGATATCAACAGACGAGGTTTACGGTTCTCTAGGACGGGATGGAAAATTTACTGAAGACACACCACTGTCTCCGAACAGCCCATACTCTGCAAGCAAAGCAGGGGCGGATCTTTTGGTAAGAGCCTATTTTGAAACATACAGTCTGCCTTCTGCAATCACCCGTTGTTCCAATAACTACGGACCATATCAATTCCCTGAGAAGCTGATCCCACTTTTTATAACAAATGCCCTTTCTGATAAAAATCTCCCACTCTATGGAGATGGTCTCAACATCAGGGACTGGATATATGTTGAAGATCACTGTTCTGCAATAGATCTTGTGCTTCACAGAGCAGAACCAGGCAGTATTTACAATATCGGTGGAGACTGTGAGAAGACAAACAGGGAAATTACAGACATAATTTTGAAAGAGTTGAAAAAACCACAAGGACTTGTAACTTATGTGGAAGACCGTCCGGGGCATGACAGAAGGTATGCAATAGACAACAGCAAGATAAGAAAAGAGCTTGGCTGGGGTCCTGTTTATGGATTTGAAGAGGGAATAAAAAAAACAGTTGACTGGTATGTCAATAATACCGAGTGGTGGCAGCGTATAAAAACCGGGGAGTATCTTGATTTTTACAGACGCTGGTACGGGGAGATAGAGTGAAGATTAAAGCCCTCATTACAGGCGCGGGCGGTATGCTTGCCGGAAGTCTTATCAAAGTTCTGAGCAATGAAGCCGTGCTTTATGCAAGAAACAGGAAGAGTCTTGATATATGCGACAAAGAAGCAGTTCAAAAGGAGATTGTTGAACTAAAGCCAGATATTGTGTTAAACTGTGCTGCCTATACTGATGTTGATGGCTGTGAAACAGATGAAAAGAGGGCTTTTGCAGTCAATGCAGAGGGTGTCAAAAATGTTGCAGAGGCCTGTAAAAAAACGGGCAGCAAGATGTTACATATCAGCACAGACTTTGTTTTCAATGGTTTAAAAACAACACCATATGCTGAAGAGGATATTCCGGAACCCCTGTCTGTTTATGGGAGTTCAAAACTTCAGGGTGAAAAATATATTACAGAAGCATTGCGAAGTTATTTAATAATAAGAACCTCATGGCTTTTTGGAAGTGGAGGAAAGAACTTTGTTTCAACTATAGCAGGTTTGTCTGAGAAAGGCTCTGATATAAAGGTAGTTGCTGACCAGAAAGGCTCCCCTACCTATACCCATGATCTTGCAGAGGCGATAAAAATTCTGATTTTCAAAAAAAAGTCCGGTAGTTATAATATTTGCAACTCAGGCATATGTTCCTGGCATGAATTTGCCTGGCAGATTATAAAACTGATGGGAAAACAAAACAGTGTTATTCCCATAATGTCAGATGAGCTTCAACGTCCAGCAGAAAGACCCGCTTTTTCCGCCCTTGATTGCAGAAAAATTGAATATGAAACAGGCCACGTAATGCGTCCATGGCAGGAAGCATTATGTGATTATATCAAGATTTTAAAGGAGCAGAAACGATGAAAATTGCAATAATCGGTACAGGCTATGTCGGGCTGGTCACAGGAAGCTGTTTTGCTGAAACCGGAAATGATGTAATATGTGTTGACAATAATGAAGAAAAAATAAGGCTTTTAAAAGATGGAAAAGTTCCAATATATGAACCAGGACTTGATGACTTTCTAAAAAGAAATGTAAACGAGGGGCGTCTTTCATTTACAACTGACATTAAGGATGCCATAGAGAAGTCCCTTTTCATATTTATTTGTGTAGGAACTCCCCCATCAGATGATGGCTCTGCTGATCTGAGCAGTGTGTGGGCTGTGGCAAAAGATATAGGCCAGCATATTAACGGTTATAAGATAGTTGTAACAAAAAGCACTGTTCCGGTTGGGACAACAGAGCAGGTAAAAAAGATAATCGGGGAGTTAACAACAGAGCCCTTTGATACTGCATCCAACCCCGAGTTTTTAAAGGAGGGAGCAGCTGTTGATGATTTTATGAAACCTGACAGGGTTGTAATAGGTGTTGAAGATCCAAGGGTTGCAGAGCTTATGAAGGAGCTTTATTCACCTTATGTAAGAACAGGGAATCCCGTAATTAAAATGGATATCAAGAGCTCTGAACTTACCAAATATGCTGCAAACGCAATGCTTGCAACACGAATCTCTTTTATTAATGAGATTGCAAATCTTTGTGATACTATTGGAGCTGATGTCAACTCTGTTAGAATCGGTATGGGTTCTGATCCGAGAATTGGTCACTCATTTCTTTTCCCGGGAGTTGGGTACGGAGGGTCATGTTTTCCAAAGGATGTAAAAGCAATCATTGAAGTATCCCGCAGGGCAGGGTATAATATGAAAATACTTCCGATGGTTGAGGAGGTGAATGAAGCGCAGAAGACTATACTTGCAGACAGGACTATAGCCTACTTTGGAGGCAGTCTCAAAGGCAAAAAGATTGCTGTTTGGGGACTTTCCTTTAAACCCAAAACAGATGATATGAGAGACGCCCCATCGATAATAATTATTAATAAACTTATTGAAGCCGGGGCTGTAGTGCAGGCTTATGACCCTGTTGCAATGGATGAGGCTGCAAAAGTATTCGGTGATCGGATAAAATATGCATCAAAAAACTATGATGCTGCCAAAGATGCTGATGCTCTCATGATTGTAACTGAATGGAATGAGTTCAGGGAACCTGACTTTGAAAAACTCCTGTCCATTATGAAAAAACCTGTTATATTTGATGGTAGAAATATTTATAAATCTGAAAAAATTAAAGGTCTTGGATTTGAATATTTCTGTATGGGTGCACCGTGTATGTAAGCTGAAGAAAAATATGCTTGTGTAAAAAAATATTCCTAAAAGAAAGTACAAAATGGAAAAGAAAAGCTATCTTCCCCGTTTTATTGTAATTGTTCTTATTGCCCTTATTATAGGACAGTTTTTAACCATTAATTATATGAAAAGTGAATTTGACAATAAGCTGGGACATACCTATGAGGCTGTTAATCAGGCTTCAATAATGATGGGGGCTATGGTTAATATTCTCGAGCAGAAGGGTATTATGAGCAGGGACGAACTTTTGAATGAAGCAAATCAAATTTCTGATGATCTGTTTAACTTAATTAAAACACAGGAAGAAGAGGTAAATCAGGATAAATAACATGCTGTGTCCTTTCTGGTCATGGTAAAACATAATTTTTTATTAATTTATTATGGAGGAAAACGGTGAAACAAATTACAAAAACAGTGGTTGCAATCTCAATTGTATTTATGCTTATGTCTGCGAAGGCAGAGGCGCAGGAGTTTCAAACATGTTCTGTTACAGGAAAAACCTATATGAGTTTTTTTATTACTCCAATGATTGAACTTGGAGTTATTAACTCAAATTTATCCTTTGGCGAGTCGGGCGTGCTGCTGATGTCGGGGTTTACAGGAGCTGGTTTATATTTTGGAGCAGGTGATTTTTTTGCAGGTGCTTATTATGCTCTAAAGGCAAATATCGGGGGAAGTGAACACGATATTATATTTGCTTTAACAGGCTGGTTGTTTGATCCCTTTATTATCGGAACGGGCGTGGCGCTTATAGACTATTCAATGCCTTTAGTAGTGGGTTTTGCGGGCTTAGCAATGTAAGAAAAAGATTGTTTTTGTAATCTAGTCGGGGAGTAGCGCAGTCTGGCAGCGCGCATGCTTCGGGAGCATGAGGCCGCGGGTTCAAATCCCGCCTTCCCGACCATATTTTATTTATATCTCACAATTGACAATTCTGAGCGGGTTGTTTTTTCCGGTTAAATTAAATGCTCGTGTTCAACCGGCTGTTAATTTGTCTTTGACTGAAAAATCTAATTAACAACAATTCAGTTTTCGGGAATATACAAATGTTACAAGATTCAAGTTGCAATGAAAAACTTCTTGATTTGAATTATCTTCCCTGATCATTTCTTCCTAAAGTCAGACTGATGTTTTTTTTGTCTTACACGTCTTTCCATTCATGCCGCTTTTATATCCTTATAGACTTTTATTTTAAACAAAAAAATCTCCGTGAGAAACAGACATCAACACAGTGCTGTTTTTCCGATTTTTCGTTTTTCCCTGATAAATATCTGTAATAATTTTTAAGGTTTTGTATTATAATTAATAATCAGGTATTAATATTGCATTATAGAGGTTATATGAAGGTATTTATAGATGAAATGAGAATTAAAAAGAGGATTTCAGAACTTGCAGATGAAATATATACAGCTTATGAAGGTATCTCATTAACTTGTGTTGTTATTTTAAAAGGCGGTTTTGTGTTTGCCTCAGATCTTATAAGGGCATTAAATAAGCAGGATATGGAGGTAGAGTTCGTTTATATTTCGAGCTATAAAGGCAGCAAGAGTCTTGGTAAGGTTGAAATTTTACCTGTAAATAGTCATAAATTTAAAGACAGACACATACTTATTATTGAGGATATTATCGATACAGGACTTACAATGGAATCTTTTATGAATATACTTAATAAATCCAATCCAAGTTCAATTAAGATATGTTCTTTTCTGGAGAAAAGAGAAGTCAACAACGGCAGGATAAATGTCGATTTCCTGGGGTTTCCCGCACCATCTCAGTTTCTTGTGGGCTACGGGCTTGATTATGATGAGAAGTACAGAAACCTCCCGGCGGTATATGTTTTAGATGAAGAGAAGCAGTCTGCTTAAAATAAGTTTATTTTATAGGAAATCTCTTAACTATTAAGGCTATATATTAAGTAAGGATCAATAAAGGATACCCAATGAAAAAAACATTTTTTTTTATGTTGTTAATTGTTTTTATATTTGCAACGGGCAGACATGCGCACTCTGCTGATTTGGAGCAGTATGAATATGTTCTGCAATGGGGAAAGTATGGTCAGATGCTGGATGGCGATTTTGACGGGCCTTCGGGAATCTGTTTGCTGGAGACACCCAGCGGAGTTGGTGTTTATGTTGCAGACAGAAGAAACGAAAGAATTCAGGAATTTTCAAGGATTGGTATTCCAGAGGGGAAATGGGGGTCTTTGGGGAGCTCGGATGGAATGTTTAATGAGCCGGTTGCTGTGAGAGCAGACAAATTTGGTTATATTTTAGTTGTTGACAGATCAAACCACCGGATACAGGTCTTTAACAATGCAGGTGTTTTCCAAACAAAATGGGGTAGTTTTGGAACAGGAAAAAAAATGTTTTCGTCCCCTGAAGCTGTTGCTGTTGATCCGGAAGGCAATGTATATGTGGCTGATACCCTTAACCATAGAGTTCAAAAGTTTAACAGTAATGGAGATTTTATAACAAAATGGGGAGAACTCGGTTCCAGTGACGGTCAGTTTGATGAACCAAGGGGCGTTGCTGTTGACTATTCAGGAAATATATACGTAACAGATAGCAATAATAATAGAATTCAGAAATTTGGACCTTTGCCGGGTGAGGTCACCCCTACCTTTGTTGCAAAATGGGGTGCTGACGGCGCCGGGGACGGACAGTTTAACGAACCCAGAGGCATTACGGTTGACAGGTCGGAAAATATATTCGTGGCAGACTGGGGAAATCACCGCGTTCAGAAGTTTACAAACAGGGGGCAGTTTATAACCATGTGGGGCAGTCACGGCAGAGGCAACGGGCAGTTCAGAAACCCGTCTGATGTTGCAGTTGATACAGAGGGTAATGTCTATGTTGCAGACTTTATAAATGATAGAATTCAGAAATTTAAACTGTTTGAGCCAAGTCCGGACCCTGAGTGTTTAAGTGTTGATCCGTCGGTTCTTTTTTTTGATCCAACCGAGACCAGTATCTCAGAGTTTATAATAAAAGGAAGTGATGTTGATTTCAGAGGATCGGAAGTATTCTTTTCCTGTGCTGATTTGGTTATCGGTCAGCCGGAAGTTTCTTCGGATGGTCTTGAGATTATCGTTGATTTGATGATCATTGAAGGGGCGCAAAACTGTTCAGGAGAGCTTACAGTAACCCTGTCTGACGGACAAGAGCTTAATTGCGGGCTGGTTGAAATTGAGAGACTGCCGGAATGTATAAGTCTTGAACCGGTATCGGTTGAGGCTGACAGGCAGAAAACCGAGAGAGTGGATGTTGTAATAACGACTGAAGGAATGGATGTTTCAGCAGCCATAATTTCTTTTGACTGTGAGGACATAATATTAAACAAGAAGTCTTTTTCTCAGGATAAAAAATCAATGACGGTTGAATTTATTATATTGCCAGAGGCAGACAGTTGTGTCGGAAATGTTTTCCTTGCCTTCCCGGAAGATGACATTGAACTTGACTGTGGGGTGTTAGAGATTAAAAGACCTGCCCGGTGTGTTAAAATAAACCCGGAAAAGGTAAGGGTGGAAGGCAAGGAGCCACACATAGAAGAGGTAACAATATCTTTTGAGGATGCAGATTTTGAGTATGCCGATGTTTCATTTGACTGTCCGGATATTATGGTGAGCAGAAAGGATATATCAGAGGAGGGGCTTATCATGGATTTTATTATTTGGCCTGAGGCTGATAACTGTACCCAGACTGTTGTTGTTTCTCTTCCCGGCGGTGTTGAACTTGACTGCGGCATTTTTCAGATTATCAAAGAGGAGGGTCCTCAGCCATGTCTGTTTTCATTTCTGCTGGAGGATGATGAATATGATCTGGAACTGTTAGCCCGTTTCAGGGATGAGACGCTCTATGCCAGCAAACCGGGCAGGGCATTGATCGGGTATTATTATCTATTTAGTGATGATGCAGTGTCCGTAATGGAAAGAAATAATGGCTTAAAACAGTCTGCAAAATTCTTACTCAAACCTGTTATTCATGTGATTGATTACCTTTATCAGTAGCTGAGAACAATACCAATTCTTTTTCATGGCCGGTAAAAAACTTATGTTGAAAGGTAATCATAATGATGAAATCGATTACGAACACGACCAGGAATAAACAGATACAAGCTGCAAGTTACAGGAAAAACCGATATCGACCACGCCTACGACCATGTTTTTGGCTTATCAGCTTAAGAGCTAAATTGCTTTTCTGCTTTTGCTGATACCTGACAACTGATAGCTGACACCTGCTTTTACGATCACGATCAAGACCACAATAATGAAAGGGGAAAGGATTAAGAGATGAAATGGGATGATGAAGCTGTTAAAGCAAAAGAGATGATACCGATTCCGCCGATGATGTCTTCTTATGCAAAGATTCAGTGTGAAAAGATTGCAAGACATAGGGGCTTGGAGAAGGTAACTGTTGATGTTGTAAGCGAGGCAGAAAAGCTTTATGTCGGTTTTATGGGAAAGGAAAAGAGCGACGAGTTGAGAGCATTTTTAAACGGTGATGGTCCTGCTCCGGAGATGGAGGAAGAGCTTTTTTTTGATGATGAGAATGCCCTTTATAATGTTGAGTGCTGTTATACTAAATATGGAGAAAATACAAAACAGGTGAGGAACCTGTTGAAAGATATGATGATGCAGATTAAGACGGTTTTTGAGCGGGAAAATATGACTGAGATAATGGCAGATCTTGCTCCCGTTGCCATTCACGGAGCAAGCAGGTTTAATATTGTTTTAACCGGTTGCCCTAATTGCTGTGTAAGTCCCTATCTTAAGGATTTTGGTATAACACTCAAGCATAGGGTGGATATAACTGATGCAGAGTGTACATTGTGCGGAGAGTGCCTGAAAATGTGTTTTGACAATGCTATAACTTTGAGCAGTGGGGGACCGGTAATTGACAGGAATATCTGCTCCATGTGTGCTCTGTGTGAAAGAGACTGCCCAACCGATAAGCTTGTAGTTGGTGAAACTGGATACAGGGTAACCGCCGGAGGCACAGCCGGTAGAAGACCAAAACTTGCGCTCACAGTTGAGGATTATACCACTTCAAAGGACAGGGTTATAGAGATACTGCTGGTGGCTGTGAAGAAATTAAGGGCTGCAAAACCCGGAGAAAACCTGCGTACAATTATAGACCGGGAAGGAATTGAGATATTTAATGGGCAAGCCTGAAAAGATCTCTTTAACTGCTGTTTAAAATAAACATAATTCCTATAAAAATTAATATCACCCCGCCGAGCCTTTCAGCCCATGCCCCTGCTATCAGTCCGGATATTTTTCCAATAAAAACACCAATTAAAGAACAGACAAGGGCAACGATGCCTATCACAAGCGCCGGGATGAGAACTTCCAAATCAAGCAGAGCTATTGAAACGCCAACTGCAAATGCATCAATGCTGGTTGCTATGGAAAGGGCAATCAGGCTTAAACCTCTTGTCGGGTCAACGGGTTTGATGACCGATTCCGGAGACATAGACTGTTTGATCATCCGCAGTCCAAGAAAGCAGAGTATTGCACCGGCAAGAATTCCTCCGAAGCTGCTTATATAAGATGATATGCCTTTACCAAGAAACCATCCTGCTGCTGTCATAAGTCCCTGAAAGAGCCCGAAGTGCCATGCGAGTCTGAAGATATGGCGGCGGGTCATTTTGGTAAGAGTAAGACTTATTCCAATAGAAACGGCGCAGGCATCCATTGCCAGAGCGAAAGCGGTGATGATTAAAGTTGCTGTGCTCAAAACTTAAATAAAATCCATGTTATGTTAAAGAGGTTGTGTAAATTCTGAACTTTTTTATATACTCATAGACCCCATCCGGCATCATGCCCTGAACCGGCAGGTTCTGTCTGATACGCTCTTTTATATCTGTTGACGATACAAAAACGGGATTTGCATTTTTGAAGATAATGTATCGTTTATATTCTTCAGGGAGTTTTGAAATAATGGTTTTTTTATCAAAACCGGGACGTGTTAAACATATAAGAGAGCAGAGCCCAGGTTCAATTCTTGATTTTTCCCAGTCGGTCAGTGTCAGAAGAGAGTCAAAACCTATAATGAAATAGTAGGAATTTTCTTCTCCATTAAGTTTTTTCAACTCTCTTATCGTATCACCTGCATAAGAAGGGCAGACCTCTTTTCTTTCAACATCAGAGAGTTCAAAATAAGGAGTTTTTGAGACTTCTCTTTTTAGCATTTCAAACCGGTGTTCAAAAGGGGCAAGTATGGGGCGGGCTTTGTGCGGAGGACAAAACGCTGGAACAAAAATTATCCTGCACAGGTTCATGGAAGTTTTTGCCTCTTCAGCAATTGCAATATGTCCATTGTGCAGGGGGTCGAAGCTTCCGCCTAAGATACCGATTCTGAGGTTTTCGGTGTTATGTAATTTATTTGTCATCAATAATTAATATAGGTTATAGGCAATGGGCGACAGACTATAGAAAAAAACAGTAATCATCTTTCAGAAAAAAGCAGGATTGCATACATAGTGTCTTCTTACCATTGAAGAGTTTTTATTGTCTTACAATTTATTTTTTTAATAAAAAACTTATCTTAAATGAACAGAAGACAGAAGTTCAACAGTTCTTTTCCTTTCTTCTGAAAGCTGATGCCTGACAACTGAGCCCTGATAAGTGGTTTTTTGCTGGTCAGTATTGAACCTCGCAGCTATCTTCCTTCATCTTTTCAGGTTTGCATAAAAGTTCCGGGTTTACTGAAACCTGGCCGCAGTTTTTGCATCTATAGCGATGATTATGCTTATTGTTATGGCAGAAAACAGGCTTGCAAAGGCTTTCAGTTCCGCACCAGTCTGCTTTTTTGCCTCTGCCTTGCGGGTTGCATATATTGCCGGCAGAAAGAGATACTGCTCCGCAGTTGCCGCAAATAAATGCAGGGGTAGTAGGGGGTAATGGAATGTGGTCTGACATAATACTTATGTTTCTCCTTATGTTATAGTTTTTGCTTGTCTACGCCTGATTACATTTTTTCGATCATTTTCTCCACAGCTTCTGAATTAAATTTATGATCAATAAGAGGTTCCTGACTCAGAGCCTTGAAGCGGTCTGTAAAGGTTGGTTTTTCCTTTTTATAGAAAATTCCAATAGGAATTTGATCAGAATTGTTAAGAGCTGTTTCAAGAGCAAGCTTGAAGTTTGATATATCATGATCTGTGCTGTTTAAATCATATACTCTATCGTTGTAATATTGAAATGTGTTGACATGGTTGAAAGATACACAGGGCTGAAGAATGTCTATCAGACTGAATCCTTTGTGTTTCATTGCCTCCTGAATAAGTGTGCTTAAATGATCGCTGTTGCCGGCAAAACCTCTTGCAACAAAACCTGCCTTCAAAACAAGCGCTGCTGCCAGGGGGTTGAAAGGTTCAAGCATCACACCAAAGGGTTGGGCTTTGGTTACAAAGTTCATATCTGCTGTAGGGGATGCCTGCCCTTTGGTAAGTCCGTAAACTTTATTGTCATGGACAAGAAGCGTAATATCAATGTTTCGTCTTATTGCATTAATAAAATGGTTTCCGCCTTCTCCGTAGCAGTCCCCGTCGCCTGAGTTGACAATCACGTTAAGGTTATGGTTGGCAATTTTTGCTCCGGTTGCAATTGCAAGAGCCCTTCCATGAAGGCTGTGAAACATGTTGCATTTGATATAGTGCGGGGTGTTTGCCGCCTGACCAATGCCAGAGACAAGCGTAAGCTGATGCGGCGGGATATCCATAAGTGAAAAAGCCTGTTTCATTGCTTTGAGGATACCGAAATTTCCGCATCCAGGGCACCATTTAACATCTGCATCTGTCTGGTATTCATTAAGTTCTAACATATGTCACCTCAAGATTTCTTTGACTTGTTTGATTATCTCATAGGGGTAAAACGGTCTTCCGTCATATTTTACTACCTTTTTAGATACAATACCTGTCTGCTGTCTTAAATAATCTGCAAACTGTCCTGAAATATTCTGCTCGATGACAATGATATCTTTAGCATTCCTGAGGATTTTTTGGACAGTTTCTGCCGGAAAAGGAAAGATATCAACAAAATGAACAGATCCGGCATCAATGCCATCTTCTCTTAAAACCTCGACCGCCTCTTTAACAGCGCCTGCTGTAGAGCCCCAGCACAGAAGTAATAGAGAGGAATCTGGATGATCAACATTTGGGGGATTTATGTCAGCAACCATTCCTGATACTTTCTTTGCTCTCTTCTCAAACATGTATTTTACTTCTGATATCTCCTCTGTTATACGACCCTGCTCATTATGTTCATTACCGCAAACTGTAACAAGGGTTTTTCCCCTGCCTGGCAGGGTTCTTGGGGAAATACCTGAGTCTGTTATCTCATATCGTTTGTAATCTGAGGGAGAAGGTATGGAACTGTCATCATCAATAAACCTCTTTAACTTTGAAGAGACTTTAAAACTCCGGTCCATTACATAAAGTGAATCGTTAAAATACTGATCAACAAGCACAATAGCAGGTACCTGATATTTTTCCGTAAGCTCAAAAGCTCTTATAATGCAGCTGTAAGCCTCTTCGGGGTAGCCTGGTGCAAAGACAAATCTCGGAAACTCATCCTGGGATGCATTAATGACAAACAGAAGGTCTCCCTGTGCTGTTCGGGTTGGAAGTCCGGTGGCAGGACCGGGCCGTTGTGCATTAATGATCACTATTGGAATTTCAGTGATTCCTGAAAGCCCCAAACCTTCTGTCATTAGACAGAATCCCCCGCCTGATGTTGCTGTAATAGAGCGGACTCCTGCAAAAGAGGCTCCTACTATCATGTTTACAGCGGCTATCTCATCCTCTGCCTGTTCGACAACAACCGGAAATCTGCCCTGACAGGCTGAAAGATGCATCATGGTTCCGGTTGCGGGGGACATGGGATAGAAGGCTGCAAAACGGCAGTCAGCGGCAAGGGCTCCTATTGCCATTGTCTGTGAACCTTCGACAAGCATCTTTGAAGATGTATCGTTTTTCCATTTAAATGCACATGCAAGGTTTATGTTCTCAGCCTGCTTGTATCCAATACGGGCTGCATGCAGGTTCTGTTCTATGACCGTGTTGTCTTTGGCTTCGAACTGTTTTTTTAGCACAGTTTCAAATATTTGCAGTTCACAGCCGAGCAGTTGCAGTACCATGCCTGCTGCAACAGTGTTTGCGGTTATAGGACTCCCGGCCTTTTTTGCAAGTTCATTGAAGGGGGCAATGATACTTTTTGCAGATGAGTTTTCCGGGTCTGTTTCAAGTATTGAAATCCCATCAGGTAGGACCTCACTTCCGTGAAGTCCGAATGTTTTGTCATCCATTGCGACAAGAATATGAATTTTTTCAGATGGTGCGAAGACAGGTCGGTCTGAAATTCTTAGTTGAAAAAAATTATGCCCGCCCCTTATCCTGGATTCAAAATCATTTGTTCCAAGTGCGTAAAGGTCGCAATGTTTGCAGGTTAGGGCTAGGAGTTGACCGACTGTCTGAATCCCCTGACCTGCTTCTCCTCCAATTTTTACAGTGACATCAACTTTCATATCTTTTAGCTCCTATGCTTCAAAATGCGGTTTTTCATGTTCCTGAAACCATGTCTGAGGGTCTTTGAAAAGAAGCAGGGTATCTCTAAGGGATGTGAGATGTTCATATTCCATATCAGCAAGGGTTCTGAAAAAGTTACTCTGCTTCTGCTCTTCTGCTGCATCTGCAAGGGATGAGTAGAAACTGTGCCCGTTTGTCTCAAATTCTATTGCGGTTTCAACAGCTTTGATGTCATCAATGTCAATATCGGGGTTGGGAGGGGGTTGTGAGAAAACAGCTTTAACAGAATTTTTAAGGTTAGCCTTGCCTGTTGCCTCAGTAATGGTTTCGGGCCATAAACCTTTATTGATAAGGGATTCATGGATTGCGACAAGCCGTTTGTAGTGCTTGTCCTCATCTTCTGCAATACTTTTAAACATCTTTTTGCCGACAGGATTGTTTGTTCTACTGCCCTGTTCAAGGTAAAAGTCCCGCTCTTTAATCTCGTTCTGAAGGGCAATTTCTATTGATTTAATTATTTCACTCACTTTATTTCCTCCTTTTTCTATCCAACTCGTCAAGCACTTCTCTAAGCTGGTTTATACTGTTGAATATAAGAGCGGATGTCATTGTTGCAAAAGAGACAGCATCTGTGGTTGAATTAAATGAGAGGCCTTTTTTAATTGAGATTCCAACTAGTTTTCTCTTTATAAAATTTACATCCGTTTCATTCCATTCAATATTTCCGTATTTTGTCAGATAAAGTGGAATAAAATTGAGCACTGTGCCGCTTCTATCAAAGGTTATCAAAAAATGAACTCCGTGACAGATATCACAAACAGGGTTTCTGCTGATAAGAGCAGTTAAGAATTCGTGTTTCTTATTTTCAATTTCAACCTCAGAAGCATAAACAGTAAATCCGCTCTCCATTTTAAGCCTGTTCAGATTAAGTATTACTCCTTTCTGTTTTGAAGCTTCGCTAATGCTTTGCTTTACATTGGCTATTATTTCTTTCTCTGTAAGCGAAATTTCAAGTTTTCTTTTTTCACTTTCAGCAGGCTTGTCTTGAGAGACTCTTGCAACTATTGCATCGGTTTCAAGAGCAAACCTGATCTCATTAATGAAGGATTCAGGGTCTTTCTGCAAACCCGTGTGGGTTGAGACAACCCTGAATGTTGGCGGGATTTTTTTTGCAACTATTGAGAAAGGTGTTCCTGCCGGGTCACCGATTAGTTCATAGAGCTTAAAATCAGGGTCAGGTACAAGGGGAAAGAGAATCCCGTTTTTTGATTTGAATCTTGCAATCTCCCTCTCATTGTTGCCTGCTCCTATACCTATAAACTTTACCTTTGTATTAATATCAGAGTTCTGCATTATTGCTGAATAAACAGAGTTTAGAACAGGAGCCTGGGCCTGACATGAAGTGCAGTAGATATTAAAAAACTCAATAAAAACAACTTCTGCCTTAATGTCATGAATTAAAAATTCCTTTGTTCTTAAAAAGGGAACAGAACCTCTCTCAAACCCAAGATAATCTGTATCGTTTTTATGTATATAAGAAACAGGTATAAACATATCCGGCAGTGTATCTCCGGATGATATAGGAGATGATTCTCCGCGGGAGTAGTCTGGGCTTAGGGTTAATGAAAAAACAGATGCCAGTAGAAGAATTTTTAGGTAATTCATTATATTTTTTCCTCCTTATGGTTTTTTGAGTAAAAGACAGGGACGGAAGCATTGATGTTTCCGTTTAAACTTTCATAAATTTTTATTTGCTCTTCTGCTGTTGTTTTTTTCCGTTCACTGCTGCGTGTTCTGCATCCCGAACATCTTGTCTCTGAGCACATAAGACAGAAATTACAGTCTTTACAGGGATGTTTTTTTGCTGAGCCCATAAATTTTTATTACAATAAAAATTTTACCGATTCATTCTTGCTGTTTTTTTACGAGTTTCAGATGTGAAACCTTTTCATGTGGAGGTGCAGGTTGTTTTTTCTGGGGAGTTGTAATGTCAACGGCAATCAGAAAATGTTGTTCATCGTTAATAGTAAATATCTCCCCCTCCATCTGAGGTCTTCGCAGTATCCAGGTAACATCAAGAGGGGGTATTGTCAGCAATTTGAAGCTTACATTATACCAGTTTTTTTTCTGATTGTTATCAATTTCATGGACAATTCCATAAAAAAGCCCTGATGGCATCCCTACAAGAATAATATCACCTGGTAGAGTTTTATCTTTGAATTTTATATGCTTCTTAAGATTGTCAAGAACGGTGTTAAGTTCCATAAGAATAGAACCAATAGTATATGAATTTAATTGTTATCAATAAAAAGAGCAGTTCTTTTCTGCTTAACAGCCCTTCTTTTTTATAATAACATGATATTTTCTTTTTTTCCAAAGATATTTTTATTAAAATTATATAAATTTCTTTCCAATTTTTTTTTATTTTGATAAAATAAAATGT
>CAZMHH010000009.1:0-27079 GCA_964566035.1 uncultured Thermodesulfobacteriota bacterium | reverse complement strand
TTAACAAAGAAGCAATCAGGAAGATAATTTAAAGGTGCAATATACAAGAAGCAGGTCCACTAAGGGGTTAATTTGCTAACTTTCTTTAATTATGAAAGGTATAAAAATCGATGAAAAATGAACCAAATAAAGTTATTTATTCAATGGTCAAGGTAAGTAAGTTTTATGATAAGAAGCCTGTAATAAAGGATATATCTCTATCATACTTTTACGGTGCAAAGATCGGTGTTCTCGGGCTTAATGGTTCAGGGAAAAGCTCTCTTCTCAGAATAATTGCAGGTGTTGATAAGGAGTTTAACGGTGAAACTGTAATCTCTCCAGGATATACAATAGGTTTTCTTGAGCAGGAACCAACACTTGATGATTCAAAGACTGTCCGTGAAATAGTGGAGGAGGGAGTTCATGAAACAATGAGGCTTTTGAAAGAGTTTAATGAGATCAGCGAAAGGTTTGCCGAGCCAATGTCTGATGATGAGATGGAAAAGCTCCTTGATAAACAGGGCAGGGTTCAGGAAAAACTTGATGCCCTTGATGCATGGGATGTTGACTCAAGACTTGATATGGCGATGGATGCCCTCAGATGCCCTCCTCCTGAAACATCTGTTGAAGTATTATCAGGAGGGGAGAGAAGACGTGTTGCTCTGTGCAGGCTCCTTTTACAGAAACCCGACATTCTTCTTCTTGATGAACCCACAAACCATCTTGATGCAGAGACAGTTGCCTGGCTTGAACAGCATCTGAAAAGATATGAGGGCACAATAATTGCCGTAACCCATGACAGGTATTTTCTTGATAATGTTGCTGAATGGATACTTGAGCTGGACAGGGGGCATGGAATACCCTGGAAAGGAAACTACTCCTCATGGCTTGAGCAGAAAAAGAATCGGCTGAAACAAGAGGAAAAAACAGAAACAGAAAGGCAGAAAACCATAGAGCGGGAGCTTGAATGGATACGGATGGCCCCAAAAGCAAGAAGAACAAAATCAAAGGCCAGGATAAATGCATATGAGTCACTTGTAAACCGGGAGGCGGAAAACACAGCAAAAGAACTCGAGATATATATACCACCAGGTCCAAGGCTTGGCAGTCTGTTAATAGAGGCTGAAAATGTTACCAAAGCCTACGGAGATAATATTCTTGTTGAGAATATGAGTTTTAAGCTTCCAAAAGGAGGGATTATCGGAATAATAGGACCAAACGGAGCAGGTAAAACAACCCTTTTCCGTATGATAACAGGGCAGGAGACCCCTGATTCCGGTTCAATAAGGGTAGGCGATTCTGTAAAACTTGCTTATGTAGAGCAGAGCAGGGAGACTCTTCAGTCTGACAGTACAATATGGGAGGCTGTTTCAGCAGGTTATGATACTATCAAACTTGGAAGCAGGGAGGTTAATTCGAGGGCTTATGTGGCAAGGTTTAACTTCTCAGGCACAGACCAGCAGAAAAAAGTTGGTAACCTTTCGGGAGGAGAAAGAAACAGGGTTCATCTTGCACGCATTCTTAAAGATGGTGCAAATGTGATACTACTTGATGAGCCTACAAATGATCTTGATGTAAACACAATGAGGGCTCTGGAGGAGGCTATTGAGAATTTTGCTGGACGTGTGCTTGTCATCAGCCATGACCGCTGGTTTTTAGACAGGATTGCAACAAATATCCTTGCTTTTGAGGGGGAGAGCAAAGTTGAGTGGTTTGAAGGAAACTATTCAGAATACGAGGCAGACAGAAAACAACGCCTGGGGGCAAAAGCAGACCAGCCTCATAGAATAAAATACAGACATCTTACGAGGGGTTAATAAACTTACAAGCTGTTGAGCAAATTGTTAAGCAATGGGTCTCAGTTTTTGCTGATAGTTTTATAGGAACTTATGAAATGGAAAGCAATAAAATCCTAAACTTTATTATCAGAACCAGCGCCGGAGTTATTTTTTTTGGGCTGGTTGTTTCTATTATAATATTTAACATTAATCCTGCTTTTCCCAAAACCATCGTTCAAGACTTTCTTTCCTCTGAAGAACGCATATGGCTTCAGCAACATTATGGAAATATCCGTGTAGCCCCTGATCCTTATTATCCACCGGTTGACTTTTTTGATAAAGAAGGTCATTTCAGGGGAATTAGCGCTGATTATCTGAAACTTATAGAAGAAAAGCTTGGAATTAATTTTCAGATAGTGCGGCTTGAAAGTTTTAGGGAGACCCTTGAAAAAGCCCGTTTGGGAGAAGTTGATATTTTAAACGCGGTTATTAAAACACCTGAACGTTCTGAGTACCTCCTTTTCACTCCCCCATATATAAGTATTTCCAACGTAATGGTTGTAAGGAATGATCTGAAGCAAACCCTTACAATACAGGATCTTAAAGGTATTTCAAATATAGTCTATCAGAAAGGTTATGCAATTGGTTCTTTTCTTCAGGAGCAGGGAATTACCCATGCAAAACCTGTAATAGATCCAGCGGATGCTCTGCATGATCTTTCAATGGGTCGTATTAATGTTATGGTAGGCAGTCTTGCTATTATATCATATTACGTTAGAGAAATGAAAATTCCAAATCTCCGTGTGGCAGGAAACTCTGGGTTTGATGATGTTCTGTCATTCGGGATAAGAAAAGATTTGCCAATGCTTAAGCAGATTATGGAAAAGGCAATAATGGAGATAACCCCGGAGGAGCATGATGAAATAATTAAAAAGTGGTTAATACTTAAAGTGGATAAAACCTATCTTGACAGACGTTTCTTGTTTGGTCTTCTTGGCGTACTGGTTTTTGTCTTAATGGTAATGTCAATGCTGTATCTATGGAACAGGACTCTCAAAAGACAGGTTGCTGCAAAAACCTCTGAACTCAGACAACGTGAAGAAGCGCTTTCAAAAAGCCGAGAGCAGTATCGCCTAATAGCTGAAAACACGGCAGACGTCATTACAGTCATGGACCTGAACTGGAAGAAGAATTATGTAAGTCCATCTATACTCAGTCTGCGTGGTTATACAGTAGAAGAGGCTTTGCAGCAACCAATAGAAGAGATCCTTACGCCGGAATCACTCAAAAAATCTTTCAGGATTCTTGAGGAGGAACTTGCTGTTGAAAAAGAAGAAAATGCAGACCCGAACAGAAGCAGAATGGTTGAGCTTGAACATTACCGGAAGGACGGAACCACTGTATGGGTTGAAAACAAGATGACATTTATCCGTGATGAAGAGCAGAAACCGGTTGCCATACTTGTTGTTTCCCGTGATATAACCGAACGCAGAAAGTCTGAGGAAGTATTGCGGGAAAGTGAAGCTAGGTTCAGAGCCCTGGCTCTGTCTTTAAATGAAGGGATACTTATAGTTGATAATAATAGGAGAATTGTTTTCTGCAACAGAGCCATAGGGGTTATATCAGGTTACCGGGAGGATGAAATAACAGGCAAACCGGCAGAAATGTTATGGCCTCTTCAATACAGGGAAATCAATATAAGGAGAACAGAAGAATTTTTAAAAAGAAAATATCCGCAAGTCGATAATACTGGTGAAAGCTTTCTGCTTAGTAAAGCCGGTGAAGAGATTCCTGTTGAGGTTTCAACGACACACTGGAAAACCGGTGACAATATATTTTTTGGCGCGGTCATAAGAGATATATCAGACAGAAAAAAGAGAGAAGAGTATGATCTGCTGAAGAGAAAGTTTGATTCTCTGGAAATATTCTCGGGCTGGCTTGCACATGACATGAATAATCTGCTGGCAGGTCTGTTTGGATTTATGGAACTTGCCCTTGATAATGCCGGTGACAGTGATGCTGTTAAAAACTGGATACAAAAAGCATTTAAATCCGCCTCTGATGCCAGGGATTTGATAAGAAGGTTTATGGTTATGACAACAGCATTTATTCCGGATAAAAAGGCTGTTAGCGTTGCTGATGTTATAAAAAAGAATATCAATGACAGTATCTGCCCTGAGATAAAATTTGTTTTTAAATGTAATGAAGCAATCAGCAAAATAGATGCCGATGAAGAGATGATAGATTCAGTGATAAAGGCTGTAATTGATAATGCAAAAGAGGCAATGCCTGAAGGAGGAAAACTTGAGATTACAGCAGATAACGTTTCAATTGATGACAGCGCTCAGAAAGGTGTTCTTGTAAGCCAGGGAGATTATGTCCGTATAAAGGTACTGGATAGGGGATGCGGAATGGATTCTGTTACCAGGAACAGGGTGTTTGACCCTTATTTTTCAACAAAAGAGAGGGGGGCAACAAAAGGGCAGGGTTTAAGTCTTCCTCTTGCATATTCAATACTCAGACGGCATGAGGGGCATATAGAGATTGAATCAGAGGAAGGCATTGGTACAGAGGTGACAATATGGATTCCGGTATTTAAAAAAGCCGATGAAAGAAAAATAGAGCAAAAGCTATCTTCTGATGCCCCTGTTACAAAAAAGGTTCTTGTTCTAGATGATGAGAAGATATTAAGGGATATGATGAGCACAATGCTTGCCAGGATGGGCATTGAACATGAAGTTGTAAGCAGCGGAGAAGAAGCGGTTGAGAGATATTTTCATGCGATGGAGAGTGGAAATCCCTTTGGTCTTGTAATTCTTGATCTTACTGTTAAGGGTGGAATGGGAGGAGTACCGACTCTTAAGACTATACAGAGAAGGAATCCTTCAGTAAAGGCTGTTGTTATAAGTGGTTATTCAGATGACCCTGTAATCACAAATTATAAGGAGTATGGTTTTTGTGCTTCTCTGGCAAAACCATTCAATTTAGGAGATTTCGAAGCTATTGTAAATAGAGTAATTGGACTTTAGACTGTTGGCTAAATTATATATTGTAAAACAATTCCTTATCAAAAAGGACAAACCGGTAAAAAGTCTAAAAACAACGATATTCTCATTTCGACCGCAGGGAGAAATCTCCTTATTTCAGTATGTTACGAGATCTCTCACTTCGTTCGAGATGACAGCGGGGGACTTTTTACGGAACCATCAAAAAGATAAAAGCAAGGTTTAAAGGGAAAGTGCGCCTGAGTTTTTCCCGTGTAGTAGTCTGCCTAAACTGTTCCCTGCATGTCATCAAATATTTTTCTGAAATGAAAACCATATATTGAAAGGGTTACCGCAAGAGGCAGAAAGCGGGGACGGTGAAGAGCAGACCAGATCATAAGTTTCCAGTAGTAAAACCTCCCCTTGCTGAATATGCCGAGAATAATAAAAGCTTTAACCAAAGCTGCTATATTAGTGAGGCTTAACTTACACGAGGTTATGCCTGTATGTTTATAATGTCTGAGAAGTTCGGCAACTCTTGCATAGTAGCTTTTTGGCGAGTAAATTGTTTTTAAAACTTTTTGATAACCAGTAATAAGACTCTGATAATCCATTTTCGGGATAAAGTTTATTGACATATCAGTATTGTTCCCCGAGCTTGAATTTAAAAGCCTGTTTTCACTTAAAAGCCTCTTATATAGGTTTGTTCCTATCGGTGCATTCAGAAGCCCTACCATAGCAGTAACAATGCCGCTTTTCTGGATAAAGTTTATCATACTGTTAAATATTGAGGGCGGGTCATGGTCAAAACCAATAATAAAACCAGCCTGAACCTGAATTCCTGCCTCATGTATTTTTTTAACAGAACCTATCAGGTCTCGATTTGTATTCTGGATTTTTCCGCACTCAGTAAGACTGTCACTGTTTGGAGTTTCAATCCCTACAAAAACTGCATCAAACCTGGCTTTTACCATCAAATCCATCAGCTCTTTGTCGTCTGCTATGTCAACAGACGTCTGAGTATTGAATCCAAAAGGATGATTTCTCTTTTCAGACCACTCAATGATCGCAGGCAGAACACTACTCTTCAGTTTATGTTTGTTGCCGATAAAGTTATCATCAACAAAAAATACATTTCCCCTCCATCCGGTATGGTAAAGGTTTTCCAGTTCTTCAATAATACGGGTTGCCGTTTTTGTTCGGTGACGTCTGCCAAAAAGAGCGGTAATGTCACAGAATTCACAGTTGAAAGGACATCCCCTTGAGTACTGAATATTCATAGCAGCATACTCTTTCATGTTAAGTATGTTCCAAAGGGGCAGGGGGGTAGTATTTATGTCAGCCCATTGATCTGATGTGTAGAGGGGTTTTGGAGAACCTTTTTGAAAGTCCTGTAGAAAATCAGGCAGTGTAATTTCTGCCTCATTTAGAACAAGGTGATCGATATATTCAAATTCTTTCGGGGAGGAAGTAAAAAGAGGACCTCCTGCAACGACTTTAACGCCTGCTTTACGGCATTTATGGACAACTTCTTCAACGGATTTTTTCTGTATAACCATTGCGCTTATAAAGACCATGTCAGCCCATTCCAGATCAACTGCACGCAAAGTAGTGGTGTTCATGTCTACAAGTTTCTTTTCAAAGTCTTCAGGCAGAAGGGATGCTACGGTAAGCAGTCCTAAAGGAGGGTTGACGGCTTTTTTAGATATGAATTTTAGAGCGTATTTAAAGCTCCAGAATGTTTCAGGATATTCGGGATAGACTAAAAGTATATTCAAACTGGATTCTCCTAAAGTTTAGAGGATGAAAAAAATAATTGAGGTTCGAGTGTTTTTTTGTTGAAAAGATTTGATCAATTTCTGCAGAACTTATCCCATTTAAGTATTATCCTTGGATTACACAGATATATAGTTGCAAGGAAAATTCTTGAACCCCCAACATGCCTTGTTTTCCGTACCTTGCTTAATGGCTAAACCAAGAGTGGGGCTAACAGTTCCATTTTTGAATCTTTACTCTTTAAATGTAGCATATTTAAAATATAAAGCAATATGATTAATGTTTTTTAATATAAAAACTGTAATTTATCAACTATTTTGCTGTAAATTTCTTAACAATTTTTAAAAGTTTTTTCTTCAGTTCATCAAGGTTTGTTTTTTGTAAGGCTGATATAAAGACACAAGGACTGTTTTTTCTTGCAATCCAGGTGTTTTTCAGGTCATTTACAGTAAAAACCTTATTATCACCAGCCTTGTGTAAACCGGTATCTGTATCTCCGTTAAAAGCGTCTATCTTGTTGAAAACGGTAAGAATCGGTTTATCTGATATCCCGATATCATGCAGTGTTTGATATACAGTATCCATATGCCCATGGTAACCGGGATGAGATATGTCAACTACATGCAGAAGGATGTCTGATTCTCTAACTTCATCAAGAGTGGATTTGAAAGATTCAACCAGCTGGTGTGGAAGTTTGCGTATAAAACCTACAGTATCTGATATAAGAAACTGCGTTTTATCAAGGTTTACTCTGCGAACGGATGTGTCAAGGGTTGCGAAGAGTTTGTTTTCCGTAAACAGATCCGATTTTGAGATTACATTCATCAGGGTTGATTTTCCGGTATTGGTGTAACCAATCAGAGAGACTCTTACCATGCCTGAGCGTCTTTTTCTTTGCACAGCCATTTGGCTGTCAATTTTTTTGAGCTTGGCTTTTAACCTTGCTATTTTTGATCGAATAACACGTCTATCAGTCTCTATCTCTGTTTCACCGGGACCGCGCAAGCCAATGCCACCCCTTTGTCTTTCAAGGTGTGTCCACATGCCTGTCAGGCGCGGGAGCAGATACTGGTATTGTGCAAGCTCAACTTGTATTTTGGCATAAGATGTTTTTGCGTGTTTAGCGAATATATCAAGGATAAGATTTGTTCTGTCCAGAATTTTCCTTTCAAAACCCTTCTCAAGGTTGCGGAACTGAGATGCGCTTAGTTCCTCATCAAATATAACCATGTCAATCTTGTTGCTGCCTATAAACTCTTTTATTTCTTTGAGTTTTCCTGAACCGATCAAGGAGCCCGGGTTTGGAACATTAATTTGCTGAATGAATTTTTTAAGTGGGGTGGCGCCTGCTGTTTTGGTTAAGAATGCAAGTTCATCAAGATGTTCTGAAACAAGGGCTTTGTTCCGTTGGGGTGTGACTATACCGACCAGAACTGCAACTTCCATATGTTTTAATGCTGCTGCAAACGGTTTTTTCATTAAAACAGATGAAGCTCCATTTATTCAACAATCTTTGCAGAGTTTATGATTACAGGCTCAACAGGAACATTCTGATGCATTGCCCTGTTTGAGGTTTTAACCGCAGCAATCTTGTCAACAACATCCATGCCATTGGTTACTTTCCCGAATACAGCATATCCGAAGTCTCTTGCACCGTGGTCCAGGAAGGCATTGTCTGCAAGGTTGATGAAGAACTGTGATGTGGCGCTGTTTACAACTTGTGTCCTTGCCATTGCTACTGTGCCTTTCAAGTTTTTCAGCCCATTGTCTGCCTCATTCTTGATAGGAGCATTTGTCTTCTTGGCAGACATATCCTTTGTCATTCCTCCACCCTGAATCATGAATCCAGGGATAACGCGGTGAAAAATGGTATTATTATAAAACCCTTCTTTAACGTAGGATAGGAAGTTTTCAACCGAAACAGGCGCCTTGTCAGGAAAGAGCTCTACTGTAATATCGCCTAGTGATGTGGATAAAACGACAGAAGGTTTTGCTGACTCTACTTTTTTAGAGTCATCTGCACATGCTGAAACCAGTGTTAACAAAGGAAGAGCTGTTGCGGTTAAAACAGAGAGTATTAAAGTTTTATTCATGGGTGAATGTCCTTTCACTGCTAAGGGTTAATATTAATAGCTTATTATTATAATTTTTTTTCTTTTTTTTTAAAAGGTAAAAATGAAGAATCGAATTAAAATAAAAATATTTTTCACTTTGCTAAAAATATTTTCCAGCCTGCTCTGATTGAGCCCGGCTGCAGTCTAAGTGCTCCGGTTGCTTCAGCCACAGGCGTAAAACCGCATTCGCTGCACTTAATTTCACCTCTGTTTTTTGCGTAACAGCCTTTGGTTATTGTACCGTCAGGGTCAACGTTAATGAGTATACTTTCATCGCATCTCCACTTTTTTGAAAGCATAGACTTCAGGCTGTTTATTGAATTGAAAATTGGAAACCCCTTCTGTTTGAGATAAATAACTTTTTGAAGAGCAGTTCTTTTCTCTTCCTGTGTAAGAGACATGTCCTCTTCTCCCTGCCCGTAAGGGTAGAACAACTGGAAAGTGACACCCCTGACCGCAGGAGCGTTTTTAAGCATAAGTAAAAATTCTTCAATTTCAAGCATGTTTATTCTGTTAATTGTGAAGTGAACCAGAAGTTTTGAAATGCACGAACTTTGTATGTTGTTCCATACGCTGTCAAAGGAGTTGCTTCGAAGCATATCATGGGTCTTTTTTAAACCGTCAAGACTGACCCATACTAAATCAGCAGGTACGTCAAGTGGCAGTGTCCCGTTTGTTGTGACTGCGACTTTCAGAAAAAACTTTTTTGCCAGATTAACTAAATCACTGAAATTATGTTTTCCGTCTTGCCATAGCAAGGGTTCTCCTCCCTCAAAAACCAATATACGGCAGCCCTCCCTGTAAAGTTTTTCAAGAACCTGGACTGCTTCAGACCAGCCAATTGTTGATTTTTCTTGGTTTGCTCTGGTATGAAAAGGGCAGGGTTTGCAGTAAAGATTACATTTATATGTAATCTTGAAACTGGCGAGAAGTGGAACTTTACGTCGCAGAATTTTTGAGCGAAAATAGTAGTCGGAAAGATTTGTTAACCAGTGCATAAAAAGGGGATAGAAAATTTTCCGGTTATTTTCTAATAACCTTGTTTGAAGATTTATTCTTTTGTGAAGGCTCATTTTTAGAAACTTTTGTAACCTTGTGCAGTTCTTCTTTCAGTCTAAGAACCTCCTGTCTTAGTCTTGAATTGTCGGCTGCAATTCTATCCTTTACATCAGAGTAATAACTACATCTGTTCTTGCCGTCTTCTTTGCTTATAAAAAGTGCGTTATCAGCTCTTTCAATTGCATCCATAACTGAATTCATATTTGTTTCAAAGGCCGCAAATCCGATTGAAATGGTTATATTATACATGTTGTTGTTTATTGATAAGGCAGAAGCAGCTACTCTTTGTCTCAGTTTTTCAAGCATTTCACCTGTCTGCTGTTTTGTATATCCATAAAAAACAGCAGCAAACTCTTCTCCTCCATACCGGTATGCATAAGGAACCCCCTGTTTTATAATGGATGCTGTGTTTTTCAAGATTTTATCACCCACAGGATGACCGTGCGTGTCATTGAGTATTTTAAAATTGTCAATATCCATCATTGCAATATAGAGCTCTTTTCTGCCCTGCTTGAACTGGTGGAAGAGTTTACCCATCTGTTCGTTGAGTTTCCTTTTGTTGTAGAGCTGGGTAAGATCATCTATATAGACTTTCTTGGCAAGGATACTGTTGCGGTTTGTCTGGAGAATATGTGCAAGGGCAGGGGTAATCCTCTTTATTTTATTATGCCATGACTGTTTGTTGAAACCTTCAGTGTATTGTCTAACAACTCTGTAATGGCCGATATGATTTGAATCAACAAAAAGTGGCACATCAAGAACCGCTTCATGAATGTCCTGCATTGTGAGAATGCTGACAGCTTTAGGGGTATATCTTTCATTTTCAGCAGGTTGATATATAAAACTCTGTCCGTCGCTTTGAAGCTCTGAAGCAAGGAATTTGTCATCATCAAAAAGAAAAACTTCCAGCTTCTTTGCTTTTAGGTAAGCGATAATTTTTTTTATTGCCTGTTCAAAAGGCATGTAAATAATATCAGTTATGATCTTTTCTTCAGAAAGTTTTGAATCAAGTATCTCAAGTTCCTGAACATGGGCGGTCTGAGATTCAAGAAGTTCCTTCTGAATTTTTAAAAGAAGTTCATTCTTCTTTTTATATTCTTTTGACTCGTTCTGATAGAAGAGACAATGTTCAATAAGTGTGGCTGTACTTTTATAGATGTTTAATAGATGTTCCCTGTTTTTCCATGAAAAAGGATTGATCTTTATCTGTTCAAGATACTGGACAAACTGATTGCCTAAAATCTTTTTTATCTTTGTCAGGTATTTATCTGTATTTTCATTTGAAAAATCGCGTGATACACGTATTTCAATCGCTCTGTGCTCATCACTCAAATTTTTAAGAGCGGTGTCGTCAATAGAGTCTGAGTTAACTCTATCCTTTATTTCTTTGAAAATTTCATTAACAATCTGTCTAGCTTTATCCATTATATTTATTTTATGAAGAATTTTTACGGAAGAGTTTTTTAATATATTCAAGTATTATATTAAACAATCTCTTTAATATATTGGGATTTCTTAGTTTATCCAATCTTATGCTGGCTTCTTCAAGTTCTGTTTCAGACAGGTTTTTTCTCTTAATATTTTCTTCAATTTCAAGCTCAAGCATAGAGGCTTCATCCTCAGTTTCAACAAAAGTAACTTCAATATATTCCCAGCCCAGAAGTTTTGCAGATTCAAGTCTTCTGTGTCCTGCAATAAGTTCTTTGTTTTTATTAACCACAACAGGATTCATCAAACCATGTTTATTTAGGCTTTCTTTTAATTCTTCCAGATCACCAAATTCTTTTCTGATCCTTTTCCCAATTTTAATTTCCTGGACATGTAGCTTCATTTTTATGGTATCCTTCTGTTAATTTTATAACTTTAATTTAATTGAAAAGTATAGGTCAAATTTGTAATAGTGTCAAAAAGAATATTCCGTCAAAAACCTTATTGCTTGATATTTTACATGTTAATGATATAGAATGAATAAAAACAGGCCACAAGCCGCCAAGTTCAAATTATAAGCAGGCACCCTGAAACATGAGTGGCTAATTGCTTTACTTTTTTTACGAAGAACCGCTGCTGCTGCGTTGCTGAATTAATTAAACAATTATAAAGGATTTTATGAATCAGAACAATATCTATTCTGAGCAGTTCCAGGTTCCTTTTTTAGGAAAACCGAGATATTCCTCTCCCTTGATTGGCTGGAGTGAAAAGTTCACTGATGACAGCCAGCGTGTGCTATACTCATCAGAGCTCTTTTCGGTTATTGATAATCTGAAAAGTTCTAAAATACCCCTGTCTTTTGAAAAGGCAGGGGCAAGAGCGAAGCTCTACTTCAAGTCTGAAGAGATAAACTGTGGTATTGTTACATGCGGAGGTCTCTGTCCGGGTATCAATGATGTAATAAGGGCTATTGTTTATGAGTCATATGAACGTTACAGGGTCAAAAAAGTATATGGTTTCAGGTTTGGATATAAGGGAATGGTGAAAGAAAACGGAATTAGTCCTGTACTTCTTGATGCGGCGGTTGTAAATGATATTCATCATCAGGGAGGCACTATTTTAAGCTCTTCCCGTGGCCCTCAGGATGTGTCAAAAATTGTTGACTATATGCAGGAGTTGGAGATATCCATTCTTTTTACAATCGGTGGAGATGGAACTCTCAGGGGAGCTGTTAAAATACAGGAGGAAGTTGAAAGAAGGGGGCTTAAAATAAGCATAGTAGGAATACCCAAAACCATTGATAATGACATACCCTTTGTTGAAAAAACCTTTGGTTTTGAAACTGCTGTAGAGCTTTCAAGGATGGTTATAAATTCTGCCCATATTGAGTCAAAGGGGACTGAAAACGGGGTTGGACTGGTAAAACTAATGGGAAGAGATGCCGGGTTTATTGCAGCACAGGCAACAGTAGCTAATGCTGATGTGAATTTCTGCCTGATACCGGAAATTCCATTTCAACTTGAGGGTGAGAAAGGGTTTTTAAACATACTTGAGAAAAGGCTTATGCGCAGGGAGCATGCAGTTATTGTAACTGCAGAAGGCGCAGGGCAGCACCTGATGGAAGGGCAAAGGAGGGTTGATGCTTCAGGCAATGTGCTGCATGAAGATATAGGTATTTTTTTGAAGGATAAAATAACTGATTACTTTAAGAAGAAGAATTTCCCTTCTTCCGTGAAATATATAGACCCGAGCTATATTATAAGAAGCAACCCTGCCAATGCAAACGATTCTTTCTTCTGTCTTCAAATGGGGCAGAATGCCGTTCATGCTGCAATGGCTGGTAAAACAGGTATGATAACAGGATTCTGGAACCAGTGTTTTACTCATGTGCCTTTTACGCTGGTCTCCTCAGAGAGAAAAAAAGTGCAGCCTGAAGGCAGACTTTGGAGAACTGTTTTATCTGTGGTTGAAAAAGGATTATATTGATGATAAATAAAATATTTTTTGTTCTTCTGTTTTTTCTGACAGTTTTTTTTAATGCTGAAAAAATTTTTTCTGAACAGATAAACAACTCTGACAACAATACTGAGTCTGTGTCAACCTCTGGACTTTCAGGAAAATTCAGTATAAACCTTACAGACAGAGTTGAAAGGGTATTTTCATATCGTCTTTCTGATGGCACCTTGAGGTTTACTAATTCATTTAATGATATTCCAAGAGAGTACGCGGGCGCCATAGAGTCTGTTTCGGAGTTTCCTGTTATGTGTCTTGAATATATGTTCCTTGACGGGAAGTTAGTTATGACACTCGATGACGGAGGAAGAAAGGTGGCTATGGCAGGGGTTCTTTTTAAAAGTGATGCCTCAAGAACAAGAGCAGAAGAATATTTAAATAAGAACATGGCAGACAGAAAGCTAAGAGTCAGATATAACCCTCAGGAAGAATCAGGTTTGTATCTAAACGGTTTATTTTATCTTCGGGAAGGTAATTTTATAAACCTTGAAATGGTTAATAAAGGAATTGGTGAGGTTGATCCCAAGACTGTTCCTTCTCACTTGCTAAGTACCTTTATGCCTCATAAAAAGGATTGAAGAAATTATGACTTCCGACCGCTGACTTCTTTTTTAAGTCTGCAGGTTGATTTAGTAAAGCGAACCTGTTGTTTATAAGGCTTATTCAAGCGTCTTTGCCGTCTCTGGAGGGGATGTTACAGCCCATTGAATTTCAGTCGGGACAAGCTGGGATTTGAGTGCTTCAATGACCTCTTCCGGTTTTATGCTGTCAATGTTCTTCTTAACATAAAGATAACTTGTGAAGTCTCCAGTCATGGAATATGAGTTAGCCATCTGGATAGCAATAGAGGTGTTATCCTGAAGCCCTGAATAGAAGGAGGTTGAAAAGGATGCTTTGTAAAAATCAAGTGCTTGGGATATTTCAACATAGTTATTTCCATCCTCTGTTTGGTTAAAAGGGGAGAGACATCTGCCTGACAGCACAACCTCTGCTGACTTCGCAATAAGTTCAAAGGCGGAGGCAGGGTTGTTTGTCCTGTAAACAGAGATGTTTGCATAGTTTGATTTTCTTGAATAAGGATAAGCCCAGACTGAATAAGCAAGATTGTTTTTTGTTCTGACTAGATCAGAGAGTACATCAGACAGGATATTCATCCCAAGAACAGTTGCCCAGTATTTGTTGTCTGTCGGTGCTGCAATCTTGAAATTGCCTCTGATATATGATGTTCCGTCTTTTAAATCATCGAAAATATCGATTATGAGTTCAGGAGAGGATATATCGTGGAAGTTTTCAGGTTCCGGTTTTTCACATTTGTTTTTAGGTGCAATTTTGCCAAGCGTTGCATTGAGTTTTTTATTCAGTTTTTTTAAATCATAATTTCCCACCGCAAAAATTGTGATTCTTGAGGGATCAAGAATATTTTTTTTGTAATAGTTAATGACATCATCCCGTGTAATTGAGTCAACGGTATCTGGTGTCATAAGGAATGACAGGTAGGGGTGATTTTTAAAAAATTCAGTATTGACTGCTCGTGAAACCCGTGCATATCCGTCGGACATTTCTGCGTTGTATGCGTTGACAAGGTCTGTTTTAACCTCGATTAAATGTTTTTCAGAAAAAAGGGGGTTAAGAAAAAGATCAGCATAGAGAGAGAAAACATCATCAAAGTAGGTATCAATGGTTTTCATCTGATAGGTGCTGTAGTCAAGCCCGTCTGATGATGAGATTGAGGCAGAGGTTCTTTTAAGAAGCGATCTTCTCCGGGTATCAGAATAGTTTTTTGATTCCATTGTAAGAACATTTAATGTTGCACGGTCAAGACCTGCTTTTTCTTCTGGCAGCACCGCTTTCCCCCCCTCAATAAGAATGACTAAGGAGTTAATTCTGCTCTCATTATCTGACTTGATGTGTACATTTATATTGTTTTTCAGTGTGAAACTTTTGAAGGTTTTTAAATTACGGGCTATAAAATCATCGTTGCTGTATGCTGGATACAGAAAAAAGATAAACATGTATGCAATTAAAAATATTATAGTAGTGGATATGCGTTTCATCTGTTGAGTTCCTCTATTTTCTCAATAAGACCGTGTTTTTCGTTATCCCGGCTGTTGATCCAGACTGATGTAACAGAATATTGTCCTCTAAGATATGTTTTTATATATTTCTGAACATCTTCTAAAGAAGTCTTTTTAATTCTATCTAAATAGTTCAAATAATAGTCTGTAGAGGTTGAAGCCCACCAGAATGAAAGATTTGATGCAAGTTTTTCAGGTGTTTCTCTTGAAAGAATGTCCTGGTTTGATATTTCAGTTTTTACGGATTGGATTGAATCTGCGGAAAAGTAGTCTTTTTTTAACATAAGGGATATCTCGTTTTGAACAGCATTTCTAAGTCTCTGAATTGTTTCAAGCAGATCCGTTTCATCATCCACTACAACAGCAAATGAGAAATAGCTCAGTCCTCCGTCTCTCTGGGTTATATAGCCGGCACTGATGTTTCTTGTTTCGCCGTGCAGTTCAGGAACCTTGCAGTAGATATTGTTTTTAAATTTTCCTTCCGGGTCTTCAACGAGCTGACTCCACATATCAGCCCCATAGGTTGCTTCAGTGTCTCGGGCGGTATCCGGTCCTCTGAAATATATACTTACATTGACAATCCCTTGAGAAGGGGAGGTTGCAACTGTTACCCATTTATCCCTGTCCAGAGGGTTGTGGGGGTTAAGCTCAGGAAATGCAGGTCCCTTTTCCCAGTCACCATAATGTTTTTTTACAAGCTCTAAAACCTCTTTTGTGTCTATGTCTCCTGCCACAAAAAGCGTTGCATTGTTTGGAACATAGAAATTATCCCTTATATGTTTCATCTGTTCAATAGTTGCATTCTTTATAACCGCAAGCTCTCCACCCACATCTCTTCGGTAATGGTGTTCGGGGAAAAGAGCTGTGCGAATAGCCTGTTGAAGTGGATATGCGGGCTTGCTTTGAACCCCTGCAATTTCCTGATATACAACCTCCTTTTCACGTATAAATTCCTCTTGATCCAGCAGAGGGGATTTAACAGCATAAGCCCAGAATTTAAGACCGTCATCTGTTTTGTCGGAAGGAATTGTGAAAAAGTATGTTGTATATTCTGTGCTCGTGCCGCCGTTCCATGATCCTACTCCCATTCTTTTAATTGCTGCCATAAGCTGCTCCTGGCTGGTATAGAGCTTGTTGCCTTTAAATAGCATGTGTTCGTACAGGTGGCAGAGTCCGTTTAATTCAGGGGTTTCAACAATTGAGCCTGCTCTAAGGGTGAGTCTTATGTGAACAAGAGGAACAACATGATTTTCTATAAGAAACACCTCCATACCGTTATCCAAAACATGATGTTCAAGGCTGTAAGCCTTGGTGGTCAGGATCATGAATGAGGCTAAAACAAACAATATTTTTTTTGCAATCATTTAAAATTTTCCATCTTTTGTTGAAGTAATTTGGTTAAAAAAAGTACTATCTGTTAATTAACCCGGTAACTTTGTTACCATGAAACACAAGCTACGAGCTATGAACCAATTTTTCGTGTATTGAATTTGCAGCTTTCCTGCCTGCTCCCATTGCAAGGATAACCGTTGCAGCCCCGGTAACAATATCGCCGCCTGCCCAGAGTCCCTCTCTGCTTGTCTCTCCGGTTTCAGGATCAGCCTCGATATAGCCCCATTTGTTGAGCTTTAACCCTTCTGTTGTCTGTGTCAGAATAGGATTTGCGCCTGATCCGATCGCTATTATTGCAAGGTCGCAGGGCATGGTGTATTCAGAACCCTCTACCGGAACAGGTCTTCTTCTTCCCGAACTGTCAGGCTCTCCCAGTTCCATTCTCAGGCATTCCACCCCTGTAAGTCTGCCCTTTTCATCTCCGATAAACCGGACGGGGTTTGTCAATAGATGCATCTCAATGCCTTCTTCTTCGGCATGATGAATTTCAGCTTTTCGTGCAGGCATTTCCGCTTTTGACCTTCGGTAAACGATTTTTACACTTTCAGAGCCAAGCCTCATAGCGGTTCTGGCAGCATCCATTGCAACATTGCCTCCTCCGAACACCACTGTGTTTTTGCCGATTGGAATCGGGGTATCATATTTCGGGAATCTGTATGCTTTCATCAGGTTTGCCCGGGTGAGGTATTCATTGGCGGACAGTACGCCTATAAGGTTTTCACCGGGTATGTTTAAAAACACCGGAAGACCTGCTCCCACAGCAACATAGACAGCCTTGAACCCTTCAGCAAAAAGCTCATCAACTGTCAGTGTCCTGCCGATAACATTGTTGCAGTCAACCTTAACGCCCATTTTTTCAAGCATCGAAACTTCTGAGAAAACAATGTCTTTGGGGAGCCTGAACTCGGGTATTCCGTAAACAAGTACACCACCGGGTTTGTGGAATGCTTCAAACACGGTCACATCATACCCTTTAGCAATAAGGTCACCTGCAACTGTAAGTCCAGAGGGTCCCGAACCCACAACAGCAACCTTAATGCCGTTTGAGGTGGGCAGTTTGGGCATTGCTCCGCTGCCGTTTGTTCTTGCAAAATCTGCTGCAAACCGTTCAAGATTTCCGATGGCAACCGGTTCGCCCTTTTTCCCGAGAACGCAGAGCCCTTCACACTGAATCTCCTGAGGGCAGACCCTTCCGCATACAGCAGGCAGGGAGTTTTTCTCCCACAGTTTTTTTATTGCCTTATCAAAAGCCCCTTCAGCAATACATTTTATAAAGCCGGGTATGTCAACCGAAACAGGACAGCCCTTTATACATTGAGGTTTTTTACACTGTATACACCTCGCGGCTTCCAGCATTGCCGTCTCTTTCGTATATCCCATCGGTACTTCTTTAAAGTTTCTGTTTCTTACCTGAGGCTCCTGCTCAGGCATTGGCTGTCTATCTATTTTTAATTTTGTTTTTGTCTCTTCAGTCATGGATTCCTCCGGAAATAAATATGGATGTTTATTAAAAGTCGGTTTCTAAGCTTTATTGAGTTTACAGATGTATGAGTCATAAGACTCTTTTTCATTGTCCTGATAGGCGCTCAGACGTTGCATGAGAAGTCCGAAGTCAACCTTATGCCCGTCAAATTCGGGTCCGTCAACACATGCAAACCGGGTCTCCCCCCCGACATTTACCCTGCAGCCTCCGCACATGCCTGTTCCGTCAATCATGATGGGGTTTAAGCTTACAAGTGTTTTAACATCATTCTTTTTTGTGACATCACATACGGCTTTCATCATCGGAACCGGTCCTATTCCAACAACAAGCTTAATATCTTCTTTTTCTAAAACATCTTTAAGCACATCGGTTACAAAACCGTGATGACCGTAGGATCCGTCATCGGTGCAGACATGAAGGTTGTTTGAGACAGCCCTCATATTGTCTTCAAGAATAAGCAGATCCTTATTCCTTGCACCTATTATGCTTGTGACGTTGTTGCCGATATTTTTAAGACCTCTTGTAATGGGATAGAGAACTGCAACCCCTGTTCCGCCGCCCACACAGACAACCTTGCCGACATTTTCAAGATGCGTGGGTTGCCCCAGAGGACCTATCACATCTTCATAGCAGTCTCCTTTCTGAAGGGTCTTGAAAATGGCTGTTGATTTTCCAACAACCATATAAATTACAGTAATTGTTCCTTTATCAGGTGCTGAATCAGCCATTGTAAGAGGAATTCTTTCCCCTGTTTCATTTGCTTTCAGGATTACAAACTGTCCCGGCTTGGCTTTTCCGGCGATAAGAGGCGCCTCTATCTCATTCAATATTACAGTTCCGCCTGCCATCTCCTGTCTGTTGACTATTTTAAACATAAAAAATGCCTCCAAAGAAAGGGATTATATAAAAAAGAATTGTAAAAAATATTTTTTATTATACCATTGTAAGATATTATTGGCAAAGGAACAATGAAAATATCCAATAATAGCCGGCAGGCAAAGGCATACAGGGTAAGAGTAGAGGATTAGTAAATGGTTATGAAAACAGATTTAAGTGTCCACACATTTACAAACAGACCATAAACTTAAACTTAAAGTACCTGGAAAAAGAGAGGGCGGTATGATTTTTTTAACTGATAATGAATCAAGAATCTGGCATCAATCTGCTTTACGGATACTTGAAAAAAAGGCAAAACCGGGAATTTTTGACACAGAAATAAGGAAAGACTTAAGAGGCGCATTTAATTTTTATTGCGGTACTCTCCTATCGTCTCAAGGATTTGTGAAGGAGGCGAAAAAATGGTTTATAGAAGGAGCAGGGCAGGAACAGGAGGGCTTGATGCTTAATATGTATGTTCTTGGTTTTCTGGAAAGGCATAATGATAATTTTGCAATGCCTGTAGTTGTCTTTGAAGATCCCCAGCCGTTTATTCACTTTTCCACCACCCCACAGCTTGAAGGGGCAAGAAAAAAGTTTGTGGAGTATATAGCAAACGCAATGCCTCAGATTAAAGGGCCGTTGCGAATTATGGATATCGGCACAGGAGATGGAGCGCTACTTGTAATGTTTCTTGAAAAACTTATCGAGAAGCAAAAGATAAACGGGGTAGAGGAGATCCTTTTAATAGACTCGTCCCGTGCTATGACAGAGTTGGCAGAAAAAACCGTTGGGAAAGTATTCGGGTGCTCTGTTGTAAAGTCTGTTCAGAGCAGAATCCAGGATTTTTCAGCCAGCATTGAAAGAGACTATCATATTGCCCTCAGCTCTCTTGCCTATCATCACATGCCCTATGAGTTAAAACACAAGCACCTGCTTGACATAAGAAAACATATTCAAAATTTTGTCATATTTGAGCTTGATGCAAACAATGACACCCCGGTTCTTAACAGTCCGGAGCTTGCTTTGTCAGTCTATCAGTCCTATGGAAGGATTATTGACTTTATTTTTGCCCATGACTCTTCTGTGGAGATTGTGCAGTCTGCAGTTGACTGTTTTCTGATATCAGAGGCAGTCTCTCTTATGACACAGGAAAGAACTGTACGAACAGAGTATCATATGCTCAGAAAACAGTGGCACAGACTTTTTGAAACAGCTCTTGAAGGTTTTCAGTGTTTATGCGATGTAACCTGTCATTCTGATGAACATCTGGATCTATTCGGGATGCATTACGGTGGTTAGCTGATAAGCACAACCATAAAGGCAGTACTCATTTTGTGTTTCTGGAAAAGATAAGTTGAATATCTTAATATCTGTTCTCCGATTTCATTTCATTGTAAATTTAATTCCAAAGATTTTTTCCATCTCTTTGTCTGTAATATGGTGTGAGGATGGAAGAATTCTGTTTGTATCCTGTCCTTTGAGGGTTTTCTTAAGCTGAGTTTCTACCTCTTCCATATATTCCTTGCCAATATAGAAAAAGCCAAAGTCAAAGAAGTTATGAACAACTGTAATTATCTCAAGTGTTTGATAGAGAGCTATCTGGTTTGTAAAAAAACCTTCGGATATAATATGATCTCGTAATAGGTTTTTAGCTATGATAATTCCGAAGTTGATTTCTTCAAGTGGTATACCCTCATTGTAGCGCTCTTTTCCAACTCTAGCAAAATAAAGGGTTATGTCATGATGGGAGGCGCCTTCTTCAAGCCAGAATGCAAGGTTTTCAAAAAACCGCTTATTTCTTTTGCTTAATTCTTCGTGGGAAAATCTTTTATAAATTTTCATGTGCTCTGATGATGTAACGTTTTTTGCCCATTCATTTCCAAGTTTAGCTGAATTGTTTCGTATCATATCAATAAGTTTTTTTGGAACCATTTAAAATCCCCTTTTTGAAATCTATCATTAATAAAAAACATTGTTTATAGTCTGGGAAAAAGTATAATTATATTTTATTTTAAAAATAACTCAACAAAAAATATAAACTGTTTTTGAGATTAATCAACTATGATGGTTCCGTAAAAAGTCCCTCGCTGTCATCTCGAACGAAGTGAGAGATCTCGTAACATGCTGAAATAAGGAGATTTCTCCCTGCGGTCGAAATGACAATATGGTGGTTTTTAGACTTTTTACCGGTCCATCAACTATGATAGTTCCGTAAAAAGTCATTTTTTTTTTAATTGCTAAAAGAGGCTGTGAGCCAGATACTTGTAACATGCTGTATTTGCTTTTATATCACCCTCACCCCAACCCAGGTTTAGCTGTTAAGCTGTTGGCTATTGAGCTATTAAGCAAACTCATTTTTGTTTTTCCACTTATCAGCCGTCAGCTTATTAGCTCGCCAGCTCTTTTCAGGGAGAGGGAGCTTCTTAGACTTTTTACCGGTTTATGAACTATATTAGAAAAAAATCTTTACATTATTATTATAGTTTATTAGGATTGTTTAAAAAAGATTTTTTTAGTAAAATACAATACTATTACCGAGATAAAAAAGGTTTAACAGGCAATGAAAGAGCTTTTAAAACTTATAACAGTGCTAGGCATTATCTGCTGTTTTTCTGCGATATCTCTTGCTTATGTTTATAGTATAACCTTTGAGCCTATTGAAAGACAACGTTTTCTTAAAAAGATTAATGCAATTAATGAAGTCTTTGAAGGGTTTGAGGATGCAGCTGGGTTTGAAATTGCTGAAAAACCTGTTTGTGAAGATGTATATTGCGGAGATTTTAGTGATTTCTATCTCATAAAACATTTTGAGAATCTTTTAGGAGTTGCATTTGAAGTGAAAGTTTCGGGCTACGGAGGGGATATTAATATTGTTATGGGTGTTTTACCTGACGGCAGTGTGAGTGGAATAAAAATAATTCAGCACAGTGAAACTCCGGGTCTTGGGTCCTTAATAACAAGAGATTCATTTGCTAAGCAGTTTGAGAAGAAATCCCTTGGAGCGGACCTAAAGTTTACAAGCGATGGTGGAGAGGTGGATGCAATTACCGGGGCAACGATTTCTTCGCAAGCGGTTTTAACTGCAGTTACTGCAGGGCTTGAATTTTTCAGAGAACATAAAGCTAACATATTTAATTGAGAGTTGATGAGAGCTTAAAGTTATGGCAGTTTATGATGAAATTGCAAAGGGTATCTTCAGGGATAATCCTGTTTTCAAGATGGTTCTGGGTATTTGTCCGACACTTGCAGTGACAACCTCTGTTTATAACGGACTTGGTATGGGGTTTGCTACATCATTTGTTCTGTTATGTTCAAATATTATAATAGCTCTTTTAAAGGGTGTTATTCCTGCAAAGGTCAGAATACCTGCCTTTATTGTAATAATATCAACATTTGTAACCATAGTTGATCTTGTCATGGCGGGATATTTCCCCGATCTCCATGATGCACTCGGTATTTTTATACCTTTAATAGTTGTAAATTGTATTATAATGGGAAGGGCAGAGGCTTTTGCATCTAAGAACAGTCTTTTGCGTTCAATTGCAGATGCTGTTGGTATGGGCATAGGGTTTACAATAGCATTGGTTTTTATAGCATCGGTCAGAGAGGTTCTCGGGAGCGGTACGTTTTTAAATTATCCAGTAATGTTTTCAACTTTCAAACCTGCAGTGATAATGATTCTTGCGCCGGGGGCTTTTCTGACAATGGGGCTCCTGGTTGCTTTATTGAATATCCTCATGAAGGGCAGGGATAAATAGATGACAGAGCTTTTGTTAATATTTTTCAGCGTTATTTTTGTAAACAACCTGATACTATCCAAATTTTTGGGGTTATGCCCTTTCTTTGGTGTTTCAAGAGAGATTAAATCCGCTTTTTCAATGGGACTTGCTGTTACTTTTGTAATGACCATAGCTTCGTTTATAACATGGATAATTTATCATTATGTTCTTATACCTTTTAATGTCATTTTTCTCCAAACAATAATATTTATTCTTGTTATTGCATCACTTGTTCAGATTGTTGAAATGTTTATTGCAAAAGTCAGTCCTGTTCTGCAGCGGGTTCTGGGTATATATCTGCCTCTTATTACTACAAACTGTGCTATTCTCGGGGTCTGTCTTCTGGGCATTAAGGGACAATTTTCACTTTTGCATACCCTGATACATTCAGTTGGTGCAGGTATAGGTTTTATGATGGCAATTTGTATAATGGCAGGAATAAGAGAAAGGCTTATATTTTATAAGGTGCCTGCTGCTTTTCAAGGAGTTCCAATAGTTTTTATAGCAGGCGGTTTAATAGCGCTCTCTTTCTTCGGGTTTCAGGGGTTTTTATCAGTAAACTGATGAGATAAAAGGTGTTCAATGGAACTGATAATAGTTTCTTTAATAGTGCTGGGATTAATTGGAATTTCTGCAGGAATTCTTCTTGCGGTTTCCTCAAGGGTATTTGCAGTAAAAACAGATCCAAAGATTGAATCCATTGAAAAAATGCTTCCAGGTTCAAATTGCGGAGGTTGCGGTAATCCATCTTGTTTTGTTTATGCCCAGAATATTGTTGAAAAGGGTTTTGAACCTAATCTCTGTGTTTTGGCTGCGGACAAAGTTGAAGAGATTGGAAGATTAATAGGTAAAAGTGTTGTTTTGATGGAGAAGAAAACAGCTGTAATAAGCTGCGGTGGGGGGATGACCGCAAAAAGAGAATTTTTATATGATGGAATAACCTCATGTTTTGCATTATCCCGTTTAAACGGTGGCGATGTTTTGTGTAAATACAGTTGTCTTGGTTTTGGTGACTGTGTGAATGTATGTCCCTTTGGTGCGATATCAATGATTGAAAATAGATGTATTGATATCCAGATCGAAAAATGTACCGGCTGTGGCAAGTGTGTTAATGAATGCCCAAGACAGGTTATAAGTCTTATTCCTGCAGATGCCAAACCGGTGATAGCATGCAGAACAAAAGATCCGGGGAAAACAGTCAGGCAGATATGTGATACAGGGTGCATAAGCTGCAAGATATGTATTAAATCATGTCCTGAAAAAGCTATCTTTATTAAGGATGATGTTGTTACTATAGATTATAAACTTTGCACTTCGTGTGGAATATGTATAGAGAAGTGTCCAAGAAAGACAATTAAAGTATTGAGAAGAAAAGTTTTTTATGAGAACAATAATAGTGTATTGCTCGAAAACAGGGAACACGGAAAAAGTTGCCAATGCAATTAAGAGGGGAATAGGCTCAGATGTTGACATGGTAAAACTTGATTTGACCCCTGATGGGGTTTTAAAAAATTTTGAACCATGTTTTACATTCGATCTTCAGCCATATGACCTTGTAATAATTGGGGGATGGGTTATGGTGATGAGAGCTCACCCGTTTATAGCCGGATATATAAACAGGAGTCTTAATATGGGCAATAAGTCTGTAGCAGGTTTTATGACGGGCGGTGCAGTCTTTTCCAGAAAGCATGTTTATGATGATTTCAAATTGTTAGTTGAGAAAAAAGGGGCTAAGGTTTCGGATTTTCTCTATGTAACAACAATGCTGGGACCTTTGCTTACAAAAAAGAAGATTTTAGGTGCAGAGCAATTTGGAAGACAACTCAAGGACAGGATGTAAAATGAATAGTAAAAAGCAGGTATTGAATTTTATATATGTTTATTATTGCACCAAAAACAAATACAAATTTTTTCTGTTTTTACATACTTATTTGATGGGTTGGTAAAAAGTCCAAAAACAATCATATTGTCATTTCGAACCTTGCGACAGCAGGGTGAGAAATCTCGTTGTTTCAGTGTGTTACGAAATCTCTCACTTCGTTCGAGATGACAGATGTAGACTTTTTATGGAACCATCAAAGTTGAACGTCTGTCAATTTTTTTCATTCTGCCTTTTGCATTTATGGTTTTGCTTAATAGCCCTGTTAAATATTTAGATAAAAGAAAAACTATTCAAGGAGATAATTAAAGTGTTTATAATCGGTAACTTTATTAATGCATTATCAATTATCATTTATTATGTTTTGACAATTTATATGTGGATTATTATAATCAGGGCTCTTTTGTCATGGGTTAATCCTGACCCATACAACCCTATAGTAAGGCTGCTGCACCAGGTTACTGATCCGGTTCTTTACCGTGTCAGAAGACTTATACCCCTGCCGATGGTAGGAATTGACCTATCTCCGATAATAGTTATAGTGATTATTATCTTTCTGAATAATTTTCTGGTAAAAACTTTAAGGGAAATTGCAATAAGGCTTATGTGATATGAAAAATGATGAATTATATGAAGAAGAATACCAAGAAGCAAATGAAGATGATACTGAAATAGACGGTGTGTCGATCACATCTGTTGACATTCTTCAGCAGAAATTCAGGATAAAATTCAGAGGCTACGATGTCCAGGATGTGGATGCTTTTCTTGAGCTTGTGGCAAAGGAAATGGAGAGGCTGTCAAATGAAAATTCTCATATGGGCAGAGAAATTGCATCTCTTCGAAGGGATTTGGAAAAATATAAAAAGAAGGAAGAGAGCATAAATGCAGCTCTTTTGACGGTTCAAATAATGTCTGATGATATGAAGAACAATGCGGCAAAAGAAGCTGAAAACATAGTTGCCAAAGCAAGCAGTGAAGCTGAGGCGGTCGTTGCCGATGCCAGAAGAGATGCGGAAAACACTATCTCCAATGCAAACCAGGAAGCTGAAAACAATCTTTCAAGTGCTAGAAAAGAAGCGGAAGAGTTATTAAAAGAGGCTCAGGAGAATAAATATTCAGTCAACAAAGAAATGGAAATGCTCAGAGATGAAAAACAGAGGGAAGCGTCAAAAGTAATTGAAGATGCAAAAGCAAGGGCGGAGATTATGAAACAGGAATTTGAATCTGAAAAGCTAAAAATTCAGGAAGAGCTAAATATTTTAAAACAGAAAAAAAACCATTTTCAATCTTCTCTGAGGTCTCAAATAGAAACCCATTTAAAACTTCTTGACAGTGAACAGGATTAATTCAACTCTCAAAGAAAACGGCATTGAAATAGAAGTCAAGGTGTTGCCCCGTTCTTCCCATAGCAAAATTGCGGGTATTTACAATGGAGCTGTTAAGATAAAACTTAAAAGCCCGCCAGCAGATGGAAAAGCCAATGAAGAGCTTTGCAGGTTTATTGCAGACTGTCTTGGTATTTCAAAGTCTAAGGTAATAATTAAAAGAGGGTTAACCTCCACAAAGAAAACCCTTATGCTTTCAGGGGTCAGCCAAAGGGCAGTTGAGGAGAAAGTTCTACATCCTGCCCTGCAGGAATAGATGGTATATCAATTCAGCCTTAAATGTAATCGCACAATTGTCTTTTTTTAATTGATGGAGATGTAAAAAGTTAGGAAGAGCACCTTTTCTTATTTCTAACCCGAGGCTCGCGGTTGAGAAATCTCGTTTTTTCAGTCCTGCGCTTTGCGGGATTAGAGTTGACAGTGAGGGACTGTTTACCGAATCTCAGCTCAATCGTTCGGTAGATAAGAAAATTAATATGGCCGGAAAGAAGAGACAGCAAGAACCAAGATGGAAAGACATTGAGAAGGTTATATGCCAGTTTGGTAAAGAGCAATTAATTGACCTGCTTCACGATCTATATCGATTATCATCGGACAACAAAGATTTTTTTTATACTCGATTTTCAATCGGTGACGATCAGTTGTCTAAATATAAAAAGATTATTCAAAACTCTGTTCATCCCTGTATTGATGAAGGTGAAACGCTGGATATTGAAAAAGCTATTGATGCAATAAACCGATATTGCAAAGCAGTTGATCATCCTTTGGGAGAAGCAGAGTTAAGGGTGTTTTATGTAGAATGTGGTAACAATTTTACGTTGAGCTATGGTGACGTTGATGAAGATTTCTATTATGCTATGCTGGAAATGTATGAATACGCAACTGAGACTGTTTTAAAACTTCCAACAAAAGGACAAGAAGAGTTTAAAAACAGGCTTCAAGAAATAATGAAATCTGCTTCAGGTATTGGCTGGGGATACTATGACGGGCTATGTGACATATACTATGAGGCGTTTTCAAATAGTTAGTGCGTGAACGGAAAAGCATTTTGAGCAGATTTTGCAGTGTGATGGCGT
>CAZMHH010000008.1:0-64884 GCA_964566035.1 uncultured Thermodesulfobacteriota bacterium | reverse complement strand
GCTAACTTATTGATATTCCTAGGTGTGCTTTCTAAAAACGAGGAAGTTGGGCTAACAGGGATTCCCATAGCATCTGCAACTCCCTTGCCATATGCAGGGTCAGCCTTAAGACAGTTGCTTATATGCCTTATTTTCACCTCTTTCGGTGCATCTCCCATAGCTCGGGCAGTATTGCCGAAAAGTGCTTCCTGCTGCTCAGATGTCATAAGTCGAAAAAGCAAGCCAGGTTGTGTGAAGTAGTCCTCATCCTCCCTGTGATTCCAGTGGTCGGCAGCACCGTCAAGGGGAAGGGGCGGTTCTTTAAATTCCGGCTGTTCCTGCCACTCTTCATAGCTGTTGGGTTCATATCCCAGTGTGCTGCCGTAATTGCCGTCAACCCGCATTGCCCCGTCTCTGTGGTAGCTGTGAAAAGGACAGCGTGCTTTGTTAACAGGAATAAGGTGGTGGTTTACTCCGAGCCTGTAGCGCTGGGCATCGCCATAAGAAAAGAGCCGTCCCTGAAGCATCTTGTCCGGTGAAAGGCCGATTCCCGGAATTATATTTCCCGGATTGAAGGCTGCCTGCTCAACTTCTGCAAAATAGTTTTCAGGGTTGCGGTTGAGTTCGAGCACTCCTACTTCAATCATGGGATAGTCTTTGTGAAACCAGACTTTAGTAAGATCAAACGGATTATAGGGGCAGGATGCAGCCTCTTTCTCCGGCATAATCTGGATAAACATGGTCCAACGAGGAAAATCACCCTTTTCAATGCTTTCATACAAATCGCGTTGATGACTCTCCCTGCATTTGCCGATTACAGCCTCTGCTTCGGCATCTGTTAGATTTTTTATACCCTGCTGGGTTTTAAGGTGAAATTTAACCCAGAACCGTTCATTTTTATCGTTTATAAGGCTGAAGGTATGACTGCCGAAACCATGCATGTGACGGTAGGTTGCAGGAATTCCTCTGTCGCTCATCACCACAGTAACCTGATGGAGCGCTTCGGGAAGAGATGTCCAGAAATCCCAGTTGTTTTTCGCACTTCTCATGTTGGTTCGGGGGTCACGTTTAACTGCATGGTTAAGGTCAGGAAATTTGAGAGGGTCACGCAGAAAAAAGACCGGGGTGTTATTGCCAACAAGATCCCAGTTTCCTTCCTCTGTGTAGAACTTAATAGCAAACCCTCGAATATCCCTCTCAGCGTCAGCTGCGCCACGTTCTCCTGCTACTGTGGAAAAACGTATAAAGAGCTCTGTTTTCTTTCCGACATTAGAGAATATCTTTGCACGCGTATATTTTGTAATATCATGAGTTACTGTGAAGGTTCCATAGGCGCCTGAGCCTTTTGCGTGCATACGGCGTTCAGGGATCACTTCACGGTCGAAATGAGCAAGTTTCTCCAAAAACCAGACGTCCTGAAGCAGCATAGGACCGCGTTTGCCTGCTGTGAGAACATTTTGGTTGTCAGGAACCGGAGCCCCTGCGTTAGTGGTGAGTTGTTTCTTGTTTTTCATATAACTTCTCCTTCCTAAATAAATGTTAATTTTAATAAATCTTTACAGGGAAGCGCAATTATATTTACTTTTTTATACTATATTGGAAAAACATTAAATGTCAATAAAAAAAGTAATTATTATTAATTAAGAATAATTATCATTAAGGTATGTGCCATACCTCAATGCACACAGACTTTTCGCCCAGGCAAAGCCGGGTTTCCGTATCTTACTGCAGATCCCTGTCTTTTCGGGTTTTAAGTATCTAACTACCGTGCTAATTTTAATTTTTCTCCTTCTAACTTAGCTATAATAACCGCGCCGCAGGTGTCACTGAAAGCATTTACTGCTGTTCTGCTCATATCAAGAATTCTGTCAACAGCAAGTATCAAACCTATGCCTTCCAGTGGTAACCCAACTGAGGAAAGAACAATTGACATCATTACAAGTCCTGCCATAGGTATTCCGGCTGCTCCTATCGAAGCCAGAAGAGCGGTTGCAACAACAATAATCTGCTGCATAAGGCTTAAATCAACTCCATATGCCTGAGCAATAAACATTACCGCAACACATTCATAAAGCGCTGTTCCGTCCATATTCACTGTTGCCCCCAAGGGAAGAACAAAACTTGATACTTTATTGGAAACACCCGCATTGTTTTCAACGGCATTGATTGTAATTGGAAGGGTTGCAGATGATGATGAGGTGGAAAATGCGGTAATAATCGGCAGCGACATTGCCTTGATATGCGCAAATGGTTTTACCTTTGCAATAAACTTCAGCAGCAGTGGAAGTGTTATAAGAAAATGAAAAGCTAAACTCAGGAACACGGTTGCCATATAATTGCCTAAATGTCCTATCATGCTGATGAGAATCTGTTTATCTGCAGCCTGATCTGCAACAACACCTGAAACAATACCAAATATTCCAACAGGAGCAAACAGAATGATAAAACCTGTCAGTTTCATCATAACCTGAAAACAGGCATGAAAAAAGCCTATAAGTGTATCTTGATGTTTATGTTCGACCTTCATGATAAAAAAACCGAACAGTATTGCGAAAAAGATAATTGAAAGTATATCTGCAGATACAAGTGCATCAAAGATATTGGATGGTATCATCCTGATCAGGATATCCATCAAAGTCCCGTCAGCAGAGGATATGTCGGGGACTTCCTTCCTAAGACCAAGATCAGCACCCACACCCGGTTTCAGGATATTAACTAATATCAGACCCGTAAAGATTGCAATTGTACTTGTGGAGAGGTAGTAGATTATGGTTCTCATGCCTAACCTGCCCAGGTTTTTCGGATCACCCAGATTTGTCACCCCTGATATTATTGAGGTTATAATCAGCGGGATGATTATCATTTTCAGAGCTCGCAGAAATATATCACCAAGCCACCGTACATATTCAGCATAATCAGGCAGATATAGTCCATAAAGCACAGCAAGGGTAAAAGAAATTAGAATCTGCCAGTGAAGCGGAAAATTTTTCATAATATTAATGGTTCCTAAAAAGCTGCTCTTATAAATAAATTCACCTGAAATAACTGATGGGTTTGTGCAGGATGAACATCAAAAAATAACTGAAAAAGTTTTACCTGATACCGCAATACGCAAAAATTTAAACAGCTGATAAAAGGATGTTTGAGAAAAATTTTACAGGATTTTATTTATCCTGAATTTAGCGATTTCCCGGTATGACATAGCAGTAAATAATCGCTCAGATAAGGTTTATGTTAAGCAAATGTTAGCATATTAAATGCAGGAAGTGAAGGAAATACAAAGAAAGAAAAAGTATTACCTGAATTGAGCGATTTTTAAAAATAATTTTTTTCTCCGTTACTGACAATAGGGTACTTTGAAAAAATAGTTTAATTATTTACAACAATTTTTTCTAATTAATAAAATTGACTTTGACAAAAGTGTGGATTATTATAAAATATCACATTTCGCGGCGCACGTAAAATGTGAAGCAGGAAATTGAATATGGATTCATTAAAAAAAAAGGCTATCAGCAGTGTTAAATGGACAACCCTGCAGACTGCTGTTGTCGGAATAACCGGGCCTATTTTATTGGTTGTAAAGGCAAGGTTTCTTTCTCCGGAAGAATTTGGTTATATAGCTGTTATTTTAATTGTAACTGGTCTTTTTAATGTACTGGAAAGCTTTGGTATCAGCCAGGCGATTATCCAAAGGGATGAGATCAGCGTCCAGGAAAGCTCCACACTTTTTTATTTCAACATACTGCTGAGCTGTTTTCTTGCAGTTTTGCTCTATGTTGTATCGCCCTTGATCGCTGCTTTTTTTTCATTGCCTGCTCTTAAAGGATATTTACGCTTGGTCTGCATAATTGTCCTGATTACAAGCCCTTCTCTCTTACTTCGTGCTTTCCTTGAAAAACAGATGTACTTTAAATATTTATCCTTGATTGCAATTGCCGGTAGTTTGTTAAATCTTGGGGCAACCACTTTTTTTCTGTCAGCGGGCTTTGGGGTTCGGGGAGTTATTTATGCACAAATTGTCGGGGTTGTTTTTGTCACACTGTCGATTCTGCTTGTAACAGCTTGTTTCAATACTGCCAGGGTATCTTTTTATTTCAACCCGATTAAACTTATTCCGTTTTTACGTTTTGGGATTTTTGTTTCAGCAAAGCAAATCATGACCTTTATAACACATCGTTTGGATGAAGTTGTAATAGGCTATTTCCTGTCACCTGAAATATTGGGGATATACCACTTCGGAAAGAATATGCTGGAAAAAATAAGAGGATTAATTACCAGTTCTTTTGGAAAGGTGCTTTTTCCGGTTTTGTCTAAACTCAAGAACCAGCCCCGGAAACTGACTATCGCCTACCAGCGCATAAGCCGGTATATTGCCTTAGGTGCCTTTCCAGTATTTGCAGGTATTGCAGCTACAGCCCATCTGTTTGTTCCTGTGATATTTGGTGCGCAATGGATGGACAGCATTATTGTATTTCAGGTTTTTTCTGTCGGGGTGATTTTATTGGCTCTTACCGCTAATGTATCTTCGTCTTTATTGTATTCCGTAAACAAGCCGGATCTGGTTTTCTATATTGATGTGGTTACCAATGTGATATATTTTGCCTCGTTACTGCTGTTTGCCGCTCAAGGTATGATTGCAGTGCTGATAGCCTATTTATGTTATGTGGTATACAAAACCATGACCCTTCAATATTATGCCAACTGCCAACTTATTGATAATTTTTTAAGCTACTTCAGACAACTGGCTATTCCCGCTTTATCAACCATAGTCATGCTGGCAGCGGTTTTGTTTTTTCAGTTGCTTAGTAAACCAGAACTCGGGGATATCTCGCAGCTTGCCGGATCAATAATTATAGGCGCTCTGGTCTATATAGCTATGGCATGGATCTTTGCCCATGATACTTTGACTCAACTTAGATCAGCCATGGTCAAAGGGGAAATTGGTAGCTGATGGCCGAGAAAAAGGATATTTCCATAATTGCCCTTTCGAAGCTCTGCAATACGTGTGGAGCGTGCTTAGGGGTGTGTCCTTGTAATGCTATTTGCTTCCGGGAAACCACAGGAGGCTATTACCTGCCGGTTGTAGATAAAAATGCCTGTAAAAAGTGCGGGCTCTGTTATGAAGTATGTCCGGGTGTGAATTTTGGGGATACACTCATGTGCTGTATGCCTGAAGATCCCTTTGCCGGGTGTGCTCTGGAAACATTTGTGGGCAAGGCTGCCAGCAACCAGTTGTTTGACAATTCCCAAAGCGGAGGAATTGTGTCCGCCCTGCTCTTATATGCTCTTGAGAGCAGGCGAATCAAGGGAGCTGTTACAGTGACCATGAAGATGGGTTCTCCGCCTCGTCCTGCTGTGCGAATTGCCGTAAATAAGCAGGATATACTCCACTCACAGAAGTCAAAGTACTGCCCTGTGCCCTTACTTGGTTTTATAAAGGATCTGAGGAATTATGATGGACCTGTAGCTGTTGTGGGAACATCCTGTCAGATTCATGGACTGATAAATGTGCTTGACAAGATACCGGGTTTGAAACAAAAAATTGCTTTTACAATTGGTTTGGTATGTGAAAGAGTTTTGACCTATTCAGCTTTGGATTACCTTCTTGAAAGTGCATCAAATAATAAAGATGAACTCAGAATTCTTCATTTTAGGGACAAATCATCAGGGTATCCAGGTGATGTAAGTATTGTTTCTTATGATAAGAGATCAGTTATAATCCCATCGAAGATACGTATGCAGATTAAAGATTACTTTACCCCTGTCCGCTGCAGGCTCTGCTTTGACAAAATGAACGTATTTTCAGATATTACGGTAGGGGATCCCCATGGCCTGAATTGTGTGGATCGCAAACATGGAGAATCCATGATGGTTGTAAGGTCAAGACTCGGTCAGGAAATTGTGCATAATGCCAGGGCTGATAGGATCATAAATATTCGTCCCTTCGATTACGATCAGGTATTGAATGGGCAGGGTGTCTTTAAGAAAAAAGAAGAATGGAGTGGCTATACCGGTGCCTGGGAAAAATCAGGCCGTGAACTTCCAGGATATTCTGGCCGGGTAAAAAATCATGCTAACACGGTTTTATGTGGAAAAAAATACAAAAAAGATATCGAACATTCATTAAGTCTGGACAATTTTCCCTCACGAAAAGAACTCATAAGGTTTGTGTACAGGGAGATCAGAAAAAAACAGGTGGTTGATATATTGTTGAAGCCTGTTCGTTTAGCCAGAGGGTTTGCCGGAAAAATAGCAAAATAAGAGATTTCAGATATGAAATTGGGGATTTAATATGCTGATTGAGATACGTAAAGCAGGTTTCGTTAATAAAGGCGCTGAGCTTATGTTGTATGCGGCTTTGCGGAAAATGAAGGAAGCATATCCTGATGCTATGTTTGTTATGGCTCCAAATCAGGTTACAGCTCCATATTTTAAAAGGGCGGAGACTGGATTGCTGCAAAAAGCATGGTTGCAGCATTATGGTGTCCAGTTGGGAAATCTGGCTGTGTTGGTTCCAAGAAAAATCAGGGAAATGTATGGAGTGGTGCTTGATAAAGAGATAGAGGTTGTATTGGATGCAGCTGGATTTGCATACGGTGACCAGTGGGAGATCCAGAAATGCAGAGAGTTATCGGCATTATGTAAACGTTGGAGAAAACAGGGAAAAAAAGTGGTTTTGCTTCCGCAGGCAATGGGTCCTTTCAAATCTCCAAAAATCAGAAAATATATCAGAACTGTTGCGGATAATGCAGACCTTATTTTCCCCCGTGATACCACTTCTTACCAATATCTTACAGAGGTGGTAGGTAACAGGAGCAACATAAGCATATACCCTGATTTTACCAATCTGGTAGAAGGTATTGTGCCGGACTATTTTGATTCAGACAAGTTCGGCTTCTGCCTTGTTCCCAATTACCGGATGATTGACAAAACACCAAAGGCTCAAAGCGATGCATATATCCCGTTGATGATTAAGTGTGCACAGTATCTACTGCAAAAAAAGCAGAAACCTTTTGTCCTGATACACGAAGAAGCAATGGACATTATGCCGGCGGAGCAGATTGCTGATGCGGTCAGTGGAAAACTTCCCATTATTAAGGAGGGTCATCCCCTGAAAATCAAAGGTATTCTGGGATGCTGCAAGGCTATTATAGGCAGTCGTTTTCACGGATTGGTCAGCGCACTGAGTCAGGGGGTTCCAGCTCTTGCTACGGGCTGGAGCCATAAATACAAAATGCTTTTCCATGACTATGGATTTGCTGAAGGAATGCTGGATGTAGGGGCAAGCGATGAAGAGATCCATAGAAAAATTGATTTGATTATTGACCCTGATAGCAGACAGCAAATACAATCGGTGATAAATATTAAATCAGAGAAATTAAAAAAGCTGACAGAAGAAATGTGGGCAAGGGTTTTCGAGGTTGTGAATGAGAAAAGCTCACCCTGATAGATTTCCTGCTATCGAGACTGTGTCGTAACCGGATTTTTCTGTCATTTAGAGCGATAGCAAGAAATCTCTTCGCAAGTAAAATCAAGCAGTTGAGATTTATCACCCTGCTGTTGCAGGTTTCGAAATGACACTCTTTGGGTTATTACGACACAGACTCATCAGTGTGTTATAGCATACTGTGTGTCCAGGGAGTGTCTGAAGTTGATCTTGGGGTAAAAATGAACAGACAATCCAGAGAAAAATCAGACAGGATTAATGCAAGCATACTGATACCCGTGTATGATGATGCGGCTGGACTAAAAACAACCCTGCAATCCCTTGTTGACGCTGGTATTCAGAAATGCAATGACACTGAAATCATTGTCTGTAACGATGGTGGAGGAGAGGCTATTTCTTCTGTTGCCAGGTCTTATGGTGTTATAGAGTTTAAGCTTGAGAAAAATCAAGGATCTTACACTGCGCGCAACAAGGGGGTTGAGAATGCAAAAGGTGATATACTGGTGTTTCTGGATGCTGATCAGAGGGTAGAAGAGGGCTGGCTTGAAGAGGGTATTAAAATGTTGGAACATTCAGACTATGCGGGCGGGCGTGTTATAGTGGAAACAGGATCTGATCCCTCGGTTTGGGAAATGTTTGATGCCATTAATTCCTTTCCGGTAAAGTATTATCTGGATAAAAACCATTTTGCTCCAACAGCCAATCTTTTTGTTCGCCGTAATGTATTTGACAGGGTGGGAACATTTAATGAACGCTTGCAATCCGGTGGTGATATGGAGTTTGGGCGCAGGGTTTTTGATGCCGGATTAAAACAAACTTATGCTCCTAAAGCTATAACATTTCATCCTGCTAGAAACAGGACCCAGCAGGCAATAAAAATAAAAAGGGTTGCTGAAGGTCATGCAGATATCCTATGTCTCGTTTTAGGAAAAAGCCCCATTTTTGTTTTGATTAATAAACTGCTGGTGCTTTGCAAGGTTCCGGTTGAAACCTGTTATAGACTGATCAGCTACCCATTTTTATCAAAGGGAAAAAAAGAAATTCCAGAACCGGTCTTTATTTTGATGGAAAAAAAACGAAAATTTTCTTTTTACTACCACATTGTAAAACGCACCATTCATTGGCTTTAAAGGATATTTAAATGGATCAGCTCAGTTTTTACAGGAAATAAGAAAATCAGGTTATGGATATGATAACAGACACTACCGGTTTGGAGCATTGTTTTGTCTCCGTAATTGTTCCTGTTTACAATGATCAGCCAGGAATTGATGCCTGTGTAAGGGCTCTTGCTGATCAAACATGGCCAAGGAACTGTTATGAGGTTATCGTGGTTGACAACGGTTCGGAACCGCCAATAATACTTAATTCTTCAGTTGAATCTGTTGCTCGTGTGGTGAAGTGCTCTGCTTCGGGGTCGTATGCTGCTCGTAATACAGGAATTAAAGAGGCTATCGGGGATGTTTTCGCATTCACTGATGCGGATTGTTTAGCTGAACCTGGTTGGATAGAATCGGGGGTTAGTGCAGTCAGAGAGAAGCAGGGTATGAATATTATAGGCGGAGAAGTAGGGTATATGGTAGATGAAAAGCCAAATGCTGTTGAGCGTTACCAGTTGCTCTGTGGATTCGGGCAAAAGGAAAATATCGAACAGAGAGGTTTCTGTGCAACGGCAAATCTTTTTGTTCTGAAGAGTACTTTTTTCCAGGTGGGATATTTTGATGACAAGCTTTTGTCAGGAGGCGATCTTTTATGGTGCTGGAGAGCACGTGAGATGGGTTTTAAAATGGTTTTTGAAAAAACAGCTGTTGTTAAAACATCTCCTAGAAAAACACTTAAATCGGCCATAAAACAGGTTCGGCGTGTTGCGGGGGGGAGATATTTTTTGTTCAAAGAGAAAAAAGTTCCCCCGGAGATTAAAACTTATGCAGGGAAGCGAAGGGGGGCATGGGAAGCTGTAAAGTGGATATTTAGTCAGCCTGGCCTAACGATGACGGAGTGTGTAAGAATTTTATCTGTTTCATCAATATTAAAAATTGCACACACATTGGAGACAATAAAGCTTAAATTTGGCAGCTGTCCGGAGAGAGGATAAGAGAATTTCTATGGTCGAAACTATTGATATTGTTATTCCTGCACACAATTCATCAGAAACAATCCATAAACCTTTAGGTTCTTCAGTTAATCAGAAACTTCCAAAAGGTTGGAACCTTAATATTATTATTGTTGATGACGGTTCAACTGATTCAACTGCCGGAATTATTTCTGAAAGCTATACTGAAAAACAGATCAGGTTTATCAGTCATTCAGGAAACAGGGGGAGGTCTGCTGCCAGAAATACCGGATGGAGAGCCGGACAGGGCAGTTATGTTGTTTTTTTGGATTCAGATTGCAGATGGCTTACAGATGAGGCTTTATCCGCTCACTTAGAGACTCTTGAATCGGGAAGTGATGTAAGCATAGGTTCAGTTACGGGTGATGGTAATATTTTCTGGGACTTATATCAGAGAAAACTTCAGTCTTCAAGGGAAAAAGATTTTTATTCGGGAAATTTTGCTGCTTTCACAAGTGCCAATTTAGCTCTACGACGGATAATGCTTGAGAAAACAGATGGATTTGATGAAGGATACAGGCATTATGGTTTTGAAGATCGCGATTTTTTGCTCCGTCTGCTATCTGTTGGTGCAAGGATCGGTTTCACTTCCAAAGGAGCTGTAGTCCATTTTTCGGCTTTATCTCTTGGGGATGTTTGCAAAAAAATGGAAGAGTCAGGTCAGTATTCATCTCGCCGTTTTTATGATGCCCATCCTGAATACTATTGCAGTTCCTCCTACGGAAAAATTGACTGCAGGCTCCATGGTTTTCCTTTGACTGCACTTGCTGCGATTTTCTCACCTCTTATACCATGGCTTGCAGATGCAGGGGATAGGGTAATCAGAAAGCCGTGTTTACCTTTCAGCATTAAGAGAGTATTGGTAAGGATGATCGCCGGCCTGGCATATTTAGCAGGCTCTTACAGAGACTTAAAAAAGAAATAATTTACGATACCATAACTGTATGGTTTTTGCTGTTCAAGCCCCCTCCATCAATTTTGTATATCGCTAATTGTCTATTCCAGTTTTTTCAGCATCCTTACAATGTCATGGTAAAACTTTTGGGCAGGGAAATAACTGTGTCCTATGATGGCAAAATGGTCAGTGTCGGGTATTTTGCCCATATAATTCCATATACCCCTTCCTGGGGTTCCTTCAAAGGTTACAATCTCAGCAGATGACCCTTTTTTAGGGCCCTTCATTGAAACAGTATTGACAATTCCATCATTCTCGCGCCATTTTTCATCATCAATGCTGCCTATGACTAAGGATATCGGCACATAGCGGGGGTCCATATGTATTTCAGGGATATGAAATCCTGAGTTTGGTTCCTGAAATGTGCATTCATTTGCAAATGAGAAATAATATACGTTTTGAGATGGTTTTATCCACTGGTTAAGTTCTTCAGCACCCTCCGGACTTAAATCCCAAAAGGCTATATCTTTTGTATCTGACCAGATTTTGTTGTTGAGCATCCTCTTTATATAGGAATATAATGATTCATCGGTGTCTTTTTCAAGCCCCCATTGATCAAGTTTGAAGTCATATAAAAAATCGTTTGAAAAAGCGGCTGCAGCAGGAAGCGCATTTAAGATAGTGGAAATTATCAGGTTGTCTTCAATGGTTGAAATTGTTGCACCGTCATGCGGGGAGGAAATACTGACAGCTCCGCAGACCCATGATTTCCCACCGGTAAACAGAGAGGATATTTCATCCGGAGGTGTTATGCCCGCTTCTTCAGGAGAACCGTTCTCGAGCAGGTGAATAAGAACCCGCATGGTCTGTCCACCCATGCTGTGTGCTATTAAGTGAATTTTATTGGTTTTTCCTGTTTTTGGATCTGTTTCTCCCCATTCAGGGTATAGTCCCGCAAAGGTATTCCCGAAGCGCTTGTGTCCAAATTTTTCAGAATGTGCTTTTCCGTAATCAACGGTTCCGCCTTTTATATATGCATATAACTCACAGGCTCTGTCCCAGTTGCTTGAGAAAGGTCCAACTGCAGCGGTATAGGTTTCATGTGTATTCTGTCTCAGGTAATGCTCAATATCTGAAAAACCTCCCCAGTATTTGTATCCGAGAAGTTCATCCCTGTTCCATCCTGCCAGGCCGTGAAGCAGAACAACAGGGTAGTCATTATTATAGGTGCCATTATTCTCTATCAAATAGTTGTTATATTGGCAATAAGGGCTTTTTATAAAACATAAAAGAATAGTCGAAACTGTGAAGGCTAAGATAAATGTCCTGTTCAAAATTTGAAAAACCTCCTTTTGTATCCGGAAAAACTGATGTTTGTCTTATTTGATGGTTCCGTAAAAAGTCGATTTTTTCTTAAATTGCCTAAAGTGGTTGTGGGAACGATACTTGTAACATCTTGTAATTGCTTTTATATCACCCTCACCCCAACCCTCTCCCGTCGAGGGAGAGGGTGTTTTTTAGACTTTTTATCAGTTTATCTTATTTTAAAGCTATGGTAACGGTTTGTCAATAAGAAGGCGGGCTTTTAGGACAATTGGCTTTTTACTCTATCCTTGTAAGCACAGGCAATTAATAACGGGTAGCTGTGTGAATGACGGCAAGGATTGTAATCAATTTTGTCAATCACTTGTTGATTCTCTCCTGCCAGGTCTCTGACTGCTGTTTTTCTTTCCTGCAATAATGAATGCCGACAGGTTTGCAAAGAAGCCAACCACAAGTCCTTCTATTCCGAACGGATTTTGAAACACTACCCTCCATATAATAACCGCTGCTATGCCAACCACAGCCCCTGCTTTAAACTGGTTTTTATTAACCTTGAAACCCAGCACCGCTGCGACAAGAGGAACAAGTACAGTGGGCGCCCAAAAATTGTATGAATAAATAAGTATATCAAGAACACTGTCTATGGAAAGGGCAAATATGACAGCCAGAATCCCTGTCAGAAGGGTCGCGGTTCTTGCGTATTTAAGTTCGCTCAATTCGGAAATGGGCTTTCTTTTAATAGGTTTAAGAACGTCATGCACAAAAGATATGGCTGATGAATTTAAAAATGAATCAGCCGATGACATTATTATTGAAATAACCCCTGATATTACTATGCCCTGGAGAACTGGGGAGAGTGAATTTCTGATCACATATGGCATTGCAAGGTTGGGGTCCAGATAAGGGTTCATTACAAGTGCTACAAGCCCGATAAGACCTGTTACCGCAAAAAAAGGGATAGAAAATATACCGCTTAGAAATGTTCCCCTTGTTACACTTTTGACATCTTTGCCAACCAGAAGCCTTTGCAAATATGGGGGAACAAGGGTTTCTCCCAGCACAAAGGTGAAAAAAAGCGAAATAAAACCAATTAATGCAAGTGATTCTACCGGTAGAGCAAGATGAGAGTCAGGAATTGAGGATATTATATTTTCTATTCCTCCGGCATTGATTATCCCGTATATAAGGGTAAGAGGCAGACCGATTGAGAGGATAATGAACTGGACAATGTCTGTCCAAACAACTGCCTTCATTCCGCCTACAGTTGAATAAGTGATAACGATACTGCACCCCAGAAGTATGCCCCATATTTTGTCTATGCCGAGGAAAACATTAAAGATATATCCCATAGCACCTACCTGTGCTCCGAGAATCCCCGAGCAGAGTATCACGCCGAATATGCCTGTGAATACCTTTGCCGATTTTCCGTAATGAATCCCTATTATATCTCCAACAGATATTGCCCCTGGATAGTTTCCGATTTTGGGGGCTATTGCCCATGCAACAAATATCTCTTTGAAGCTGAATCCCCACAGGGCAAAGATATTTGCAATGCCAAACAGATAGACTTTTTCAGCATTGCCCATGGAAAAACCTCCTCCGATGAACGATGCTGAAAGTGTGGCAAAAATAACCAAAGCCCCGAAGGATTTGCCGGCGATTGCAAAGTCTTTCAGGTCAGATATGTTTTTGCCTGCCCAGATACCCAGAATGAAAACACAAAGCAGGTAACCAAAAATAATTATCAGTTCAATATTAACTGTTATTGCCATTTCCATAAATTTTAAAACGATCCATTATGTATAATTGATGGTTCCGTAAAAGTCCTGCATTGTCTTATTCTGTATGTTTTGCCTGACTCTTGCAACTGACAGCTTGTAACTGCTTATTACTCAAGCACTTCTCTGAGCGGAGCGAATTTATAATTTTGCTTAAGAAGGACAGGAACCATATCTGTTATTGCTTTTATTGTTTCAGGGTAAGGGTGTCCTATCCCGATAGCGCACCCTGTTATACCTGCAATTTCGGCAAGTCTTTCAATCTGTTTTACTATGTAGTCATAGCAGACCTCGTTGTCCAGAAACATGTCACGCTGAGATGTTTTTATCCCAAGCTCTTTTGCCATAGTAAAGCCTACAGATTTGTTTGAGGTTTTGCTGTCGAAGAAAAAGAGGTTTTTTTCTTTAATATGTTCAAGGGTTAATGCCATGACTGAATGGTTTTCCGTGAAGAGCGACCCCTTATGGTTACTCACCCCTGTTATATGCGGAACAGCATGTATGCTTTTTTCAAGTAACTCAACTATATTCTGACGGGTCATAGTTGAAAGCAGCATGCCGTTTTCACGGTTGTTTTTTACTTTTGCTTCCATGGGCATATGAAGCATTATGTCGTTTCCTGCCTTTTTACCTTCAATGGCCAGTTTTTCTGAAAAAGGATAAAAAGGCAGAATGGAAAAAGTGATTGGAACACCAAGCTTCATTATAGGCATGAGTGGTTTATAGCAGAACCCCATATCATCCATAATCAGGACGATAATCCCTGCTGTTTCATTGTCTGAAAGAGTGGCAGCTTTACTGTCTGATTCCAGTGCCTGGTCTGCACATAAAAACCGGAACGAAAATAATATAAATAGAGATATAAGAAGGGGTATTTTTTTCAAAGCAATCTAACAGTCTGTCTGTTTTTCCTGTTCAATATTGTCGGTCTTTAAAAGTGATGAATCGGTTAAAAGTCCACAAAGCTCCCTCTCCCTGAAAAGAGCTGATGAGCTGTTTGCTGATAAGAGGGAAAAAGATTTTGCTTAATAGCTCAATAGCCAACAGCTTAACAGCTAAAACCGGGTTGGGTGAGGGTGATATAAAATCAATTACAATATGTTACAAATATCATTCCCCGCAACCCCTTTTGGCAATTTAAGAAAAAACAGACTTTTTACGGAACCATCAAAAGTGATTATGGTTAAAATGGATTAAAACCCTGTTTGCAACTTCTACCTCAGCTCTTGTTTTTAAGCTATTGCTCTTTTCTGTTTTCCTGAAAAATCTCCCAGCTCTTTAATATTGTAAGTGCTGTCTGAAGAGGATAATCAGGTGTTTCTTCCTTATCAACGGTTTCTGTATCAGGGGAATCAGTTGTTCTGTCTTTACCGTCTTTTATACCATTAATATCATTAAATTGGTTTATAAGATCTTTTTCCCTGATAAATCTGATGCCTTTTTTTGAGGAAGCCATGCCTTCAATATCCTCTTCAACGATTATATCAGGCATTATTCCTTTTTCCTGAATAGATCTGTGGTTTGGTGTATAGTATTTGGCTGTGGTTATTCTTAGACCTGAGCCGTCGTTTAAGGGAAAAATAGTCTGGACAGTGCCTTTGCCAAATGTCTGTGTTCCAACAATAATAGCTTTGTTGTGATCCTGAAGTGCGCCGGCTACAATCTCTGAACCACTTGCGCTTCCTGCATTGACCAGTACAATGGTGGGGTAATCAAAGGGTGCATCTCTGCTATTGGCATTAAACTGCATTTTTTGATCTTCAGTTCTTCCTTCAGTATAAACAATAAGCCCTGAATCAAGGAACTCATCTGACACCTTAACGGCCTGATCGAGGAGTCCTCCGGCATTGTTTCTCAGGTCGAGAATAAGACCTGAGATTTTATTTTCAGAAGAAGCAATCTCCCTAAGCGCTTTTTTGAAATCTTTGCTTGTTGATTCCTGAAACTGTGAAACACGTATATAACCCACTTTATCATCAATTATCCTTGAACGAACGCTTTTAATTTTTATAACAGCTCTTTCGATTGTAAAATCCTGAGGTTTTTCAAAACTGTCTCTTGCAATGGTTATGGTAATTTCTTGTCCGGGTTTCCCGCGCATCTTTTTTACGGCTTCCATTAAAGTGATGTTTTTTGTGGACAGACCTTCAATTTTCAAAATTCTGTCTCCGGAAATTATACCTGCCCTGAAAGCAGGTGTATCTTCTATCGGAGCTACAACAGTTAAAATTCCGTCCTTCATTGTTATTTCGATACCAAGTCCGCCAAACTCTCCTTTTGTCTCAACCTGCATCTCCTGATACATTTCAGGAGGCATGAAAGAAGAATGAGGATCAAGGGATGTAACTATGCCGTTTATTGAGTCGTATATCATATTTTTCAGATCGGTTTCTTCCACATAGTTTTTCTGAATCGTTGTTATGACATCTGACAGCACTCTCAGGTTTTCGTATGTTTCATTTGTTGTTGCAAAAAGAGTGTTTATGTCCCTGCTGTTTGATATCAGTCCATAGAGAGCGATTGTAGTTAGAGATAGAATTAATATTTTTTTTAACATGATAAAATACCTCCGGGTTAAAAAAGTTACAAGCTGCAAGGGGCAATCCTGAAAACTCCTGCCCCTTGAATTTATAATTTATATGGCTGATGTCAGAAGTCATAATTTTGCATTCTGTATTTTTCGGTTTTGCTGCTGTCTGACACCTGTGTTTTGGATAATGATTACGGTCGCGAAAAGGTTGATGTTTTTCCAAGGGCTGCCAGCTATGAGCTGTAAACTGCTATCTTATCCATGCCATTGGGTTCTGCGGTTTGCCTCGATGTCTTATTTCAAAGTAAAGGCAGTTTCCCTTCATTGACCCTGCATCTCCTACCAGTGCTATTGGTTCTCCCTGCATTATAATATCATCAACCTGCTTGAGCAGTTCACAAGCATAGGCTGAAATTGAGTAGTAATGTTCGCCGTGGTCTATAATTATCATATTGCCGTATCCCTTGAACCAGTCTGCAAATACAACCCTGCCGTCAAAAATTGCTTTTATCTCCTTTCTGTAATCCGCTTCAATCTCAATTCCTTTCTGGAAAGTGAATGTGTTAAGCTCAGGATGTTCTTTTTTCCCGAAGGTGGTTATTACTTTACCTTCAACAGGGAAGGAAAGTTTCCCCCTCATTTCAGAGAACCTGCCCTCTGCAGGGGTAAAAGCCCTCTTTTTTTTATGCAGTTTTTCCATGAAAGTCTGCAGTTCCCGGGATCTTTTTTCAAGCTCTTCAAGGGCTTTCATCTGAAAGGTTTTTTCACTGCGCACTTTTTGAAGATGTGCCATTTTTTCCGAACGGGTTTTTTGAACTGATTTTCTCTGGTCAGCCAGCTTCTGCTGTGAGTTTAGAAGTTCCTTCTGCTTGATTTCAAGCTCTTGTTCTAAATCCCTCTGTTTTTCAAAAGCATCAAGGCACTGACTGAAAAGGGCATGGTCTTTATCCAGAACCTGCCTTAAAAATCTGTCTTTTCTTAAAAAGTCATTATATGAAACAGACTCTATTATTATCTGGATACTGCCTCTTCTGTAAAATCTGTATGCTGAAAACAGTCTTTTATTAAGAATATCCTCCTTTTTTTTTAACTCTTTTTCAAGGTTTTCAGCCTTTTTATGTACCTGGTCAATCTCTTTTTGAAGTCTTGAAATGTTCCGGTTTATTGCCTGAAATTCCTGGTTTTTTTTTGTCAACTCTTTGTCAATTGTGTCAAGTGTTCTTGTTACCTTAGTCTCCTGCCTTTTAGCCTCATTAACCCGTTTTCTTTTCTTCTCTATCTCTTTTTTTACCGCCTCGAGTTCATCTTTTTTTGAAGCAGCTGATATTGTCTGCCCACTGAAAAAAGGCATTGGTGAAATAAACAAAAATATAAGAAGATATAAATATAAAATCTTCAATTTTTCAATTCCTCAATTGTTTTCAGGGAAAAGATGCTTCCTAAAAAACCGATGAAAATGCCTGTAAGAAGAACAATACATGCAGTGTATAAATCAATTGAAACAGGTTGTATCGAACCGAAATAAAAGTAGAATCTGCTTAAAATATCGGATGCGACCAGATTAAAGAACAGATAAGCAATTAACAGGGAGAGCCCTGCGCCTGCTAATCCCTGAATAATTCCTTCCACACAAAAGGGCAGTATAATAAACCTGTTAGTTGCCCCTACAAGTTTCATTATTTCTATTTCGTCTCTTCTGCTGTAAATCAAAAGCCTTATGGTGTTTGAAACAATAAAAAGTGTAAAAATAAACAGAAATGTGCCGAGAGTTAACCCAATAATTCTTACCAGATCAAAAAATGCAATAAACCTTTCAAGCCACTCTTGTCCGTATTCTATATCAGCTACCAATTGATTGTCTTCAATACGCTGTGCAATCTCTTCAATTGTATCAAGACTGAGATACTCGTCTTTTAAGGCGATTTCAATTGATGCAGGCAGAGGATTGTATGAAAGGCTGTCAATTAAGCCTTCCTGACCCTTAAGAGACTCTTTAAGGCTTGCCATTGCTTCTTCTTTTGAAACATATACAACCTTACTGACTTCTTTGAAAGAACTTATAATGTCAACGGTATTTTGAATATCTTCATCAGAAATATCATCTTGAAGGTAAACAATAATATTAAGATTGCTTACCCAGTTTTTTTTAAAGGCTGAAAGGTTAAGAAGCACTATCAAAAAAACTATGGAGATTAAAAAGGTTACAGCAATAGTTGATGATACTATCAGATTCATCAGAAGCTGTTTCCTGAGATTTTTGAATGCTGTGTTAAAGGTGTACAGGAGTTTATTGAATATCATTTTTTGGGTTTATCAAACGACCATGTTGAAGGTTTATTATTTTTCCGGAAAATTTTTCCGCCACAGTTCTGTTATGTGTTGCAATCACAACAGTTGTGCCTCTTATGTTGATTGCCTTGAATAGTTTCATTATTTCCACAGAAAGAGCAGGGTCGAGATTGCCTGTTGGTTCATCCGCAAGAAGTATGCGTGGATTGTTGATGATTGCTCTTGCAATAGCAACACGCTGCTGTTCTCCACCAGACAGGTACGGCGGATAGGAGTCTTTTTTTGAAAGAAGACCAACCCATTTAAGAACCTGCCAGACTTTTTTCTGAATTGTTTTCCTCCCCATTCCAATGATCTGAAGTGCAAAAGCAACATTTTCGAAAACTGTTTTGCTTTTAATAAGTTTGAAATCCTGGTATACAACCCCTACGCTTCTTCTGAACAGGGCAATCTGGGCGGGTTTAAGTCTGGCAATATTTATATCATTTACAACTATTTCACCCTTGGTTGGTTTTTCAGAGGAGAATATAAGACGGATGAGTGTAGTCTTGCCTGCCCCGCTTGGACCTGTGACAAAGACAAAATTCCCTTTATCAATATTGAGGCTGACATCAATAAGGGCAGAGGACGTGTTGGCATAAATTTTTGAAACCTGATGCAATTTTATCATGTTAGAAGCTTTTTTTTGTTGCTCATTAGCTAAACTGTTTTATCCTGTTAAACTATTCTTATTTTTTTAACACATTGATAAAAACGATACAATCTGTTTTTCATCTACCGCACCTTTTCTTACTGTTCTGATCGGAAAAGTGCTTGCATCGATTATGGTTGAAGGAAGTCCTCCCGGAGTTTTGCCTGCATCAATTACAACATCAACCATGCTCAGGAGCTCTTCGGGGATATCCTCTGTGCAGGCGGCAGGTATCCCCCCTGCAATATTAGCGCTTGTAGATGTAAGCGGGGCAGATAGACTTTTCAGCAGCATCCCTGCAACCTTGTTGCTTGAGATTCTGCACCCTGTTTTACCATCATTGCCTGTGAGCAAAGGCGAAAGGGATGGCGAAGCTTTAAAAAGCATTGTTAGAGGACCAGGCCAGAATTTTTCAGCAAGAATGAGAGCCTTTTCGGGTATGTCTACAGCAACTTTTTTAAGACAGGAAAATGACTCTATCAGCAGCAGTACAGGTTTCAGAGTGTCTCTGCCTTTTGAACGGAAAACTTTTTGCAGGGCATCTTCTCTGTAAGCAGAGGCACCTATCCCGTAAAAGGTTTCAGTGGGATATATTACAGTGCTGCCCTGTTTTACCAGTTCTGCAATATTTTTCAAAACCTCTTTATCTGGATTATCGGGGTTGATTTTAAAAAAAGAGGGCATTATATCTTTTCAATATCCTGAGCCTGGGTTTCAATTTTTTCAGCCATCTCACTTTTATAAGCAGACAACTTTTCCTGAAGTCGGGGAAATTTAAGAGCCAGAATCTGTGTTGCGAAAACAGCTGCATTTTTTGCACCTGCCCTGCCTATTGCCATTGATGCAACAGGGACACCGCCCGGCATCTGGACGGTGGAAAGAAGGGCGTCCAGTCCTTTGAGAGGTGAAGAGTCTATCGGTACTCCGATAACCGGAAGTGTGGTATGTGCGGCGATAACACCTGCAAGATGGGCTGCCCAGCCGGCTCCGGCAATTATTGCATGGATACCTCTGTCATGTGCTGAGCTTACAATCCTTTGGACTTTTGCAGGTGTTCTGTGTGCCGAGGCAACTGTAATTTCATAGGGTATATCAAAAGATTTAAGAACTTTTGCCGCTTCCTGCATTACAGGCAGGTCTGAATTGCTTCCCATAATAATGCATACCATAGGTTGTCTGTCAGTCATTTTATTTCCCTTTTTTTGTTTTAGAATTGTATGTTTTTCTGTTTTTATTGTCAATTCGTGAAGCCTCTTTAAAGTATTTATCCGCTTCTTCTGTCCAACCCCCTAATATGCAGTGTTCAGCAATAAGCAGATATGGTACTGTTGCGTTCTCCGGAAACATCTTTTTAAGAAGGGTTTGGGTGGAGCATTTCCCAAAAATCATTTCAAATGTTGAATTGTTGTCAATAATAAAGCGCAGAAGCAGGAGATTGTTTTTCTGGGCAGGAAAAATCATATAAAGGTAATTAAAGGTTTTTATAAAAAGGTTTTCAATGTTATTAATTTCCCTTTGAATCTCTTTGTTTGTATCTTCTATCATTGAAAAATGCTCATATATTATTGAAGAGATATCTGATGTAACCTGTTTGTTTTTGAGAAATTTTTCAAGCAGGGGTTTGTAGGAATCGATTTTATAGGCATCTTCCTTCAGTTTTATAGCTTCATGAAATATTGAGCCTAAAGACCAGTCAAAAAGATTTTCATAAGGGGTTGATAAATCCTCAGGATTTCTGAAAAGTTTATGACTGGTATCTTTGATTCTCCATAAACTTCCCTTTGTATTCTCTGAACCAATCCACTTATCCATTGTGGCATAAGGCACGTGAGATGTCTTTCTGAAATCTTTTAAAATTTTGTCGAAGAATATTTTAGCTTCAAAAACCCCGGCTACAAGATTTCTAAGGAGGACATCTTTTCTTGTTTCAAACCATGTTTTATTCATCTGTTCAGCGCTTTTTTTGCAATATCTTTTCTGTAGTAAAACTTCTGCCAGCTTATTTTGCTGACAGCCTCATAAACCCTGTCAATTGCCTCTTCAACTGTTCTGCCCAGTGATGTTACTCCCAACACCCTTCCACCATTTGTTAAAACATCGCTTCCGGAGAGTTTTGTGCCTGAATGGAAAACCATCGTATTGTGAACATTCTGAGCCGTATCGATTCCGGAAATGACAAATCCTTTCTCATAATCACCCGGGTAGCCGTCAGAAGCCATTATCACACAAACAGAAGCTTCATTGCTTATTTCAATATCTATTTCGTTGAGCTTTCCGTCAATTGCAGCTTCTGCAATGTTAACAAAATCTGTTTTAAGCCTCATGAGTATCGGTTGTGTTTCAGGATCGCCTAAACGGACATTGAATTCCAGAACCTGTGGTTTGTTTCCCTTTATCATAAGGCCTGCATATATTACCCCTTTATAAGCTATACCTTTTGATGAGAGTGTTTTTATCAAAGGGTTTATAACGGTTTTAATTATTTCATCATGCAGTATATCTGTGACAACAGGAGCCGGGGAGTAAGCACCCATGCCGCCTGTGTTAGGTCCCTTGTCGCCGTCAAAAACAGGTTTGTGATCCTGTGAGGAGGGAAGACTTATAACTGATTTACCGTCGGTTACACAGATAAAAGAAGCCTCTTCGCCTTCAAGAAAATCTTCTATAACAACAGCTTCCCCGGCAGAACCGAACTCTTTTTTTACCATTATTCTGTTTATTGCCTCTATTGCTGAAGAGGCATCTCTGCTCGGGAAGACACCTTTGCCTGCTGCAAGCCCGTCTGCTTTTACAACCAGAGGGCAGTTTCTCTTTTTTACATATTCTGAGGCTTTTGCCGGGTTGGAGAAAACGGCAAAATCGGCAGTGGGAATACCCGCCTCCCTCATTATGTTTTTTGCAAAGATCTTACTTCCCTCAATCATTGAGGCTTTTTGACCGGGACCAAAAATCCTAAGCCCTTTTTCCTGAAAAACGTCGACAATGCCAAGTGTCAGGGGCTCTTCCGGGCCAACTATTGTCAGGTCGATGGTGTTTTTGAGAGCAAAGTCCAGCAGAGCGTTTATGTCTGAAGCGGCAATTGCCATGTTCTGTGCAATTTGTCCGGTTCCTGCATTGCCGGGGGCGCAATAGATTTTTTTAACTTTCGGGTTTTGGGATACTTTCCAGCAAAGCGCATGCTCCCTTCCTCCGCCGCCGATGATTAATACTTTCATGATTTTCTATCCTCCAGCACGGTTTGGGAAAGGTATGCTGCAATAGCGGAGTCATAGGCTGAAGTTGTCTTATAGACTTTTGAGGCAAGATAAAAATTTGTCTTAAGTGATACAGAACCTTCATTTTTATCCATCTCTTCTATAACTGTATTATAGTCTGAAGGGTCAACCACAACTGTAACGTCCGGATAGTTTTTTGCCGCGGCCCTTATCATTGCAGGTCCTCCGATATCGATGTTTTCAATAGCTTCGTTCAATGTGCAGCCCTTTCTTGAAATGGTTTCCTCAAAGGGATAGAGGTTTACAGCCACAAGATCTATTGGGATTATTCCATGTTCAGTCATCTTTTCTCTGTGCAGAGGGTTTGAGCGGCAGCCAAGGATTGCACCGTGTATTTTAGGATGAAGTGTTTTTATCCTTCCGTCCATCATTTCAGGAAAACCGGTGTAAGTGGAGACATCAATTACTGTCAGCCCGGATGCGCGAAGAAGAGAGGCCGTGCCCCCTGTTGACAGAATATCGACCCCGTGGATGCCCAGTTTTTTTGCAAACTCCTGCAAACCGTCTTTTTTTGAGACACTTATGAGGGCTCTTTTGATTTTTGCCATCCAAAATATCCTTTCATTATATATTACATTAAATTAACATTGAAGTTGACATAAAGTGTTTATTTATCATTAAAAACGTGATAAGTAAAGTATAAACAGCACTACAGGTTCAAAATGCGCAGATTTTTCATAGAAAAAGATAGAAAAACGGGGGATATTTTCCTTTTAAAAGGACATGAGGCAGTTCATATAATAAAAGTACTCAGACTCAAAACAGGAACAGATGTTGAGCTTTTTGACGGAAAAGGCACTTTATACAAGGCTGTTATAACAGGTAAAAACAGAGAAGGTGTAGAACTTCAAATAAAAAGCCTGGTTCCTTTTGTTCAAAGCAACAGGATAGTGCTTGCCCAGAGTATTGTAAAAGCTAATAAAATGGATTTAGTTGTTCAGAAAACAACAGAGCTCGGTGTTTCCGATATCATAGCTTTTTTTTCTGAGAGAAGTGTACCGGTATGGGATGAAAAAAAGATTAAATCAAAAACTTCCCACTGGCAGAGGATAGTTGTTGAGTCAATCAAACAGTCGGGAAGCATCAGGAGACTTCCCTGTGTTAAGCTGATAAAAAACTTTTCAGAGCTTGTTAAATATCCCTTTGAAGGGTTTTTGAAGATTATGCTATGGGAAGGCGAAAAAAGCAGAGGGCTTGGGGATGTTTTGAAATCTGTAAAGAAACAGGATATAATATGTCTTATTGGTCCGGAAGGCGGTTTTTCCGAGCAGGAAGTTGTTCTTGCAAAAAACGCGGGGTTTATTTCAGCTGGACTGGGAAAGAGTATTTTAAGGGCTGAAACAGCAGCTATTGCCTCAATGGTGATTATTGGCTATGAATCCGGAGGGATGGGAAAGAGCAATGAGTAGGAGCTGTTTAGCATAAGAGCAGTTATTGGCTATCAGATGTCAGAATTATTTTTTTGCTATTAGCTCAAATTTCCAGCTAACCTTTATATGGAGGATTTTTTAGGTATGAATTTTATTTTTGATGAATTTTATGTGTGGCTTCTGGAGCAGGTGCTGCCGGTTTTAATCATACTGGCAGTTGTTTTAGTTGCACGTAGGTCGGTTGCTTTCGCGCTGAAAATGTTTGAAAAAAAATTTAAGCAGGAAGGGGTGCTTCCATCGGAGAAGGAGAAGAGGATGAAGACCCTCAGCGGACTTTTAGGCACCACGCTTTCAGTGTTGATTTATGTTGTCGGGGCACTAATGATCCTGGCTCAGTTGGGGATTCAGATAGCTCCTGTTCTAGCCGCTGCAGGCGTGGCCGGACTTGCCATCGGGTTTGGCGCTCAGGCGCTTGTAAAAGACCTGATCAACGGTTTTTTTATTCTTCTTGAGGATCAGATAAGGGTTGGAGATGTTGTCAATGTGGCAGGTATAGGAGGGCTTGTTGAAGCTGTGAATTTGAGAACAACAAAACTAAGGGACCTTGAGGGCAGGGTTCACATCATTCCAAACGGTATGATTGAGGTTGCGACAAATTTTACAAAAGACTGGTCAAGGGCTCTTGTTGAAATAGGGGTTGCCTACAAGGAGAATGTTGATAATGTCATTTCGGTATTGCAGGAGGTTGGGGAGGAGCTGAGAAATGATAAAAACTTCTCAGAGTTTATTGTTGAGCCGCTGACCATACTCGGGCTGGACTCTTTTGGGGATTCATCTGTTAACATAAGGATGTTTTTCAAGACGAAACCCCTAAAACAGTGGGATGTGGCAAGGGAGTTCAGAAAAAGGGTTAAGGCAGCTTTTGATGAAAAAGGCATAGAGATCCCGTTTCCGCACAGGACAGTTTATATGGGTGAAGGACATAACAAAGGTGTGCTTAAAGTAGATAAGTTAACTGAAAAACAGTAAATAAAAGCCATTCAGTTTTTTGTAACCCGGAGTTTTAATCGTTTTTGATGATTCGGTGAAAAGTCCACCGCTGTCATCTCGAATGAACTGAGAGATCCCATAACAAACTGAAACATCGAGATTTCTCACCCTGCTGTTGCAGGGTTCGAAATGACAGCCAGGGGTTTTTCAGACTTTTTACATGTCCATTGTTTTTGATAAACCTTAAATTCTTTAAAAAGTTGATCGGACAGGGTGAAAATGGTTGATAAATTCCATAATCTGGAAGAGAAACATTGTTTTATTCCTGTTGATCTTTCTGTTCTAAGACTGGATATACTGAAACCATTTGATATCTATATTAAGGTATCAAATAAAGGAGATTCGTATATTCTTTACTCAAGGAAAGGGATAAACTTTACATCCAGTGTAAAGGCAAACCTGCTTCAAAACAGGATCAAAGAAATATATGTTCCTGAAGATGAAAAAGATATATACCATCAGTATGTCGAAGACAACCTTCCCTCTATAATCGAAGACAATGCCATGCCTGTTGAAGAAAAATCCGAAATTATATATGAATCAGGCACATATCTAATGGAGCGACTTTTTGAAAACCCAAGAGCTGATTCTTTTGCACGGACAGTCAGGACAGTAAACAATATTGTCAAGGGTATTCTGTCTGACAGGCGTCTTTCCAAAAACCTGATTAAGATGACAAGCCATGACTATTACACATACACTCATTGTGTTAATGTAGGAATTTTCAGTGTGTCTTTTGTTAAAGAACTTGTAAAGGGGCTTTCAGATGCGGAGTTTAGAGATATTTCTCTTGGTTTTTTCCTTCACGATATAGGCAAAGCAGATATTCCTCTTGAGATACTCAATAAAAAAGACCCTCTTACAGATGAGGAATGGAAGATTATAAAAACACATCCTATAATTGGATGTAAAATGCTTGAAGATTCGGGAATTATCAGACCTCAGACAGCAGAAGTTGTTTTGCATCACCATGAAAGAGCAGACGGTTCAGGCTATCCTTATGGGATTTCATCAGAGAAAATAAGTGAGTATGGGAAAATTTGTGCCTTGTCAGATATTTTCGATGCAATGACAACCAACAGACCCTACCATAGGGCAGTTACTGCTTTTGATGCTATGTCTGAAATAAGAGAAAAAATAATTAAAGATAAGTTTGACAAGGATTTTTTTGAAAGTTTTGTGACGTTGTTTGGTCCTTGAAGATTGTTGATTGAAAAGACAGTTTTAAATGTATTTTTTAGATTTATTGTGATATAAATATTAAATTAACCTAATCTGAGTGATTTTTGTATGATTGAAGGTTCATCATGTATCTGGAAAAGCGCTCAATCTTATCGGAGCCCGGGTTCCGGATAAGGCTAAATGGCAGAGTTTAAATCTCAAATATTGTTGGTTAGAGGTTATCTATGGATTATGAAGCGGTTATAGGCCTGGAAGTTCATGCCCAGCTTCTTACAGAAAGCAAGATATTTTGTTCCTGTTCCACAGCGTTTGGGAGCTCACCAAACAGTCAGACATGTGCCATCTGTCTGGGCATGCCGGGAACCCTTCCTGTTCTCAACAGGAAAGTGGTAGAATATGCACTCAAGATGGGACTTGCATTAAACTGTGATATTCAGAAGCACAGCCAGTTTGCAAGGAAAAACTATTTTTATCCTGACCTGCCTAAAGGTTATCAGATATCTCAGTTTGAACTTCCAATTGCCCGCAATGGTTACATTGAGATTACAGCCGGGGAGGGGTTGAAAAAAATCGGTATCACCAGGATCCACATGGAGGAAGATGCCGGAAAGCTTCTTCATGAACTTGAAGGCATATCCTCAGACAGCAGCTATGTTGATTTGAACAGGACAGGTGTTCCGTTGATAGAAATTGTAAGCGAACCTGATATCAGGACACCTGCTGAAGCAGGAGAGTATCTCAAAACCCTGAGATCTGTTCTTCAGTACCTTGAAGTCTGTGATGGTAACATGGAACAGGGTAGTTTCAGATGTGATGCAAATATTTCAGTCCGGAAAAAAGGTGATTTAACCCTCGGCACCAAGGTGGAGCTTAAAAACATGAACTCTTTCAGGCATGTTGTCAAAGCCCTTGAATACGAGATTTCAAGACAGATAGAGGCAGTGGAATACGGGGAGAAGATTATCCAGGAAACAAGACTCTGGGACGAGACCAAACAGATTTCCTTTTCAATGAGAAGCAAGGAAGAAGCTCACGATTACAGATATTTCCCTGACCCCGATCTGGTTCCCATCGAGGTGGATGAGGAGTGGATCAGTACTCTTTTCTCTGAGATGCCTGAACTGCCAAAACAGAAACTAGAAAGATTTATCAGTCAGTATAACCTTCCATTTTATGATGCAGATATCCTTACCGTTACAAGACAGCTTGCAGAATATTTTGAAAAGGCAGTTTCTATTTATAATCAACCAAAAAGCATAAGCAACTGGATTATGGGAGAGATATTAAGGAATGTTTCAGATACCAGAAATATAAAAGATTTTCCTATAACACCTTATCATATTGCTGAACTTGTGCGCATTATTGACGACGGCACCATAAGTGGGAAGATTGCAAAAAAGGTTTTTGAAGCGATGAAAGAAACAGCCGGAATGCCCCTTCAAATTGTAAAAGAAAAGGGTATGGTTCAGGTCTCGGATGAGTCTGCCATTGAAAAGGTTGTGGATGATGTGCTTTTGCAAAACAGTCAAATGGTAGAAGATTTTAAAAACGGCAAGGAGAAGGTATTTGGCTTTTTTGTGGGGCAGGTTATGAAAGCTACAAAAGGCAAGGCAAACCCGAAGATGGTAAATGAAACCTTAAGGAGAAAACTTGCATAACAGCAATATTAAATCAATATCCTGGGAAGAGGATTACATAAAAATACTGGATCAGACAAGACTTCCGGCAGAGGAAGTATATATTGAGTGTTATGAACTTGAAAGGTCGGCCAAAGCAATTGAAGACCTGTCAATAAGAGGTGCTCCTGCAATTGGTGTTACAGCAGCTTTTGCTATGGCTCTTGAAGCTCAGAAGATAAATGAAGAGAATTACAGCGGTTTTATCGGAAGGCTTGAAATTATAAAACAGAGACTTTTGAAGACAAGGCCTACAGCCGTTAATCTCCTGTGGGCATTAAACAGAATGATGCTCAAGGTTTCAAAGCCTGACGATGATATAATAAAACTTAAAAATGAGCTGAAAAAAGAAGCACTTTGTATATATAATGAAGATCTGGATATTAATATTAAAATCGGTGAAAACGCACAAAGCGTTGTTCCTGACAAAGCTGATATAATAACGGTTTGCAATACAGGAGCTCTTGCCACAGCAGGTCATGGAACAGCTCTCGGGGTGGTGAGAACTGCAGTTGCAATGGGGAAAAGGATTTTTGTTGCCGCTTGCGAGACCCGGCCTCTACTTCAGGGAGCAAGGCTTACGAGCTGGGAGTTGAAAAGAGATAATATACCGTTTGTGCTTATAACAGACAGTATGGCCGCCTATTTTATGAGAAAAAGAGGAGCTGATATGGTAATTGCGGGTGCTGACAGGATTGCCGCTAACGGTGACACGGCAAACAAGATCGGAACCTACAGCCTTGCGGTGCTTGCAAAAGTTCACAAAATACCTTTCTATATTGCAGCGCCGGTCTCAACAATTGACTTCTCATGTGCTACAGGGGATTTAATCCCTATTGAGGAGAGGAAGCCTGAGGAGATTACAACAATAAAAGGCATAGCAATTGCCCCTCAGGGTACAGATGTCTGGAATCCTGCTTTTGATGTTGTGCCTGCAGAATATATATCGGGCATTATTACTGAAAAAGGGATTCTAAAAGCACCTTACGAGGAGAGTATAAGAGGGGTAAGGAGAAACTCAGATACAAGCTTCAAGATACAAGTAAAGGCGGGGAAGCGGTAAGCGGAAAGGATGACACCTGGCCTTTAAGGTTTTGCTGAAAGCTGAGCTCTGATAGCCGGTAGCCGTTTTTTAAGTTGCACTTAAATAATTATTTAAAGATCCAAACAGGAAAGGAATTAAATGGAAAAAGTTGAAAAGATATGGATGGATGGAGAATTGGTAAACTGGGAGGACGCCAATATACATGTTCTGAGCCACAGCCTTCATTATGGCCTCGGGGTTTTTGAGGGAATAAGGTGCTATAAATGTCAAAACGGGGCTTCTGCTGTTTTAAAGCTTAAGGAACATGTGGACAGGTTTTTTTCATCTGCTGCAATTGCGATGATGGAAATACCCTTTTCAGAAGAGGATATCTCAAAGGCAATAATTGATGTTATAAAAATCAACAATCTTGATGAAGGCTATATCAGACCCATTGCCTTTATTGGCTATGGAGAGATGGGGTTATATGTTTCAAAACCCGTGGTAAATGTTTCTGTTGCGTGCTGGCCCTGGGGCGCTTATCTCGGAGATGACGGAATTACAAACGGAATAAGGGCAAAGATATCCTCTTTTAACAGACATCACGTTAACGTGGGTATGACAAAAGCAAAGATATGCGGAAATTATGTTAATTCAATACTCGCCAAGAGAGAGGTTAAGGCAGCAGGTTATGACGAGGCTATAATGCTGGATACAGAGGGTTATGTTTCAGAGGCAAGCGGTGAAAATATCTTTATTGTTAAGGAAGGTATTATAAAAACCACACCACCCACATCTATATTAAAAGGTATAACAAGACAGGCAGTTATACAGATAGCAAAGGATAACAGTATTGAACTTGTAGAGGAGAGGTTTACAAGGGATGAACTCTATATGGCAGATGAATGTTTCTTTACCGGAACTGCTGCTGAAATAACCCCTGTGCGGGAGGTTGATAACAGAAAACTGGGCATTGGCAAGCCAGGACCGGTAAGCAAATTAATTCAGAAAACATATTTTAATGCTGTAAAGGGAGGCGATGACAAGTATCGCTCCTGGCTAACCTACCTGTAGAAAACAGTGATTGAAACATAAACCTTAAAACCCTGAACTCTGATTTTTCAATCCATGATTCAATGAAAACGATTTAGAATGTCAGCCAGGACAAAGAGAAGGTGGGGGGAGTTTTTGGAAGATACCCTGAAAAAAGAAAAGGATGCTGTAAGAAGAGAAGTTCTTAAAGCCAGGGACAGGCTTGCTGTTAGTGATATAATGAATAAAAGCCTTGTAATTCAGGAAATTTTATTTAACAGGAGTGAGTTTATTGAAGCCCGGACTGTTTTTTTTTATGTTTCGTTTCGAAGCGAAGTCAGTACTCATAGAATGATAAAAGATAGTCTGTCCATGGGTAAAAAAGTTGTTGTTCCTGTCACAGATATAAAAAATCGCAGAATGCTCTCCTGCCAAATAAACAGTTTTGATGAACTTAAACCCGGTGCATGGGGTATACCTGAGCCAAAAGCCTATAGAAACAGCAGTATCATACCTGTTGAGAAGTTGGAGGTTCTGGCGGTTCCCGGAGTTGCTTTTTGTGAAGAAGGTTGGAGGCTCGGATACGGGGGCGGTTTTTTTGATAAATTTATCAACGGATTTAAAGGCAGGTCTTTTGGACTGGCTTTTGATTTTCAGGTTCTCAACAGAGTTCCGCATGATGTGCACAGGGATATGAGAGTTAGCACCATTATAACAGAAAAAAAATCTATAAACTGTCTGAACTGATTTTTTCTTGCATTTGTCAAAATGTCATGATAACTTATTGCATTAATTTGTGCAAGAAAAATATCTGATCTGAGCTATTTACCTTGCATCTGTTTTATAGATTGAGGGAAACATAAATCCGTTCAAGCCAGGGATTCGAAAAGCTGTCAGATGACATTTTGACAAAATATTTTGCCATATAACTTAATTTTTTCTTAATTTTGAAGTTGTTTCGGTTAAACAAAATAATACATATTTAGCTAAAACATAATAAAATAAGTGTATCAGGGTTTTTTGCCAATATTAATAAAAGGATGGCCCTGCTTTTGCATTTTGCATTTCAAACTAATAAACATAAATAACATTTGAGGAGAGTTCTATGCATATTGTTGTTTGCGTTAAGATGGTTCCGGATACAACTCAGGTAAAGATTGATCCGGTTACAAACACTCTGGTGCGGGAAGGGGTTCCCTTTATTACGAATCCCTTTGACACGAATGCTGTTGAAGAGGCTTTAAGATTCAAGGACAAATACGGAGCCTATATAACAGCTGTTTCAATGGGCCCGCCGCCGGCAGAGGGTGTGTTAAGAAAAGCCCTTTCTCAGGGAGTTGATGAAGCTGTCCTGTTAAGTGATAGAGCTTTCGGAGGCGCTGACACTCTTGCCACAAGCACGGTTATCGGTCTTGCAATAAAAAAAATTGATGAAACCAGACCCGTTGACATTGTGTTTTGCGGCAAGCAGACAATTGACGGTGATACGGCTCAGGTTGGCCCCGGCATTGCGAGGAGACTGGATATTTGTCAGCTTACCCTTGTTGATGAGATAATCTCGGTTAACCAAGAAAAGAAGACAATAAAGGTACGGCGCAAGCTCGAGGGTTATCATGAGATTGTTGAAGCAAGACTTCCGGCCATGATTACCGTAGAGAGGGAAATAAACACTCCAAGATATCCTACTGTTCCCTCAAGACTGGAATCTGAGGAGATAAAGGTTCAGGTTATGACCAACAATCAGTTAAAACTTGATCCCAATACCATTGGTCTTCTTGGCTCCCCAACCCAGGTAAGACGTATATTTGCTCCGGAAAGGGAACAGGGTGAAATAATCATGGGAGAGGGTGATCAGAAGGATAATGCAGTAGATACATTTTTCAATAAACTTGTAGAATGGGACTTTGTTTCTGTATCTGCATAGAATAAGATAATAACAAAAAAAGTTTATTTTAAGCTGTAAGTTAATAAAACAGGAGGTTCAATGGAACAAAAACCTAAAAAGAAAAAACCGCGAGGCAAAGCCCGGCTTATCGAGGGAAAATGTATTGCCTGTGGAGCTCGTTGCCAGATCTCGTGTCCTGTTGACGCTATTGATATGAATGAAAAGGAAGAGCCCATAATTTCAGCGGAAAAGTGTATTGGTTGCAGGAAATGTATAAAAGCTTGTCCTGCAGAAGCGCTTGAAATATTTTTTACTCCGGAGGAGGAAAAACTGCTTGCAGAGCTTGCTAGTCAGGGTGCAGAAGATGTAAAGGAAGAGGAAGAAGAAAAAGAAGAAGAAAAAAGCCCTGAATCAGACATCTCACAGTGGAAGGGGGTCTGGGTATTTGTTGAGCAGGTTGAAGGCATTGTTCATGAGGTTTCATGGGAGCTGCTTGGTAAAGGAAGAACTCTGGCAGATGATCTGGGTGTTGAACTCTCTGCGTTTGTGCTGGGTGAAAATATCAGAAACCTCGCGCAGGAGGCATTCGGCTATGGTGCAGACAAGGTCTACATGATGGATCACCCTTCACTGAAATATTACAGAACGAACGCATATCTTAAAGGGTGTGTTGATTTAATTACAAAATACAAACCTGAAATTGTTCTGATGGGAGCAACCGGTCTGGGAAGGGATCTAGCCGGTGCTGTTGCCACTGATTTGAAAACAGGTCTTACCGCTGACTGTACAGGGCTTACAATTGACAAGAAGATGAGACTTCTTGAACAGACCCGTCCTGCTTTTGGCGGAAATATTATGGCCACTATTCTTACCGAGACAAGAAGGCCCCAGATGGCATCTGTAAGACCCCATGTTATGCCCAAGCCTGACTTTAATCCTGACAAAAAAGGGGATATTATTGAAGAATCTTTTGTCATGAATGAAGAAGATATTCCCACAAAGGTGCTTGAAATAATCAGGGCTTCCACCGAAGGCAAGGTCAATATTGCCGGAGCTCATGTGCTTGTTTCAGGCGGCAGGGGTATGATGAACAAAGAGGGTTTTAACAAACTTCAGGAGCTTGCTGATATTCTGGGCGGAGTTGTTTCCGGTTCAAGATGCGCTTTTGATGAAGGATGGATTGAACATGCAAGGCAGGTTGGCCAGACCGGAAAGACTGTCCGCCCCAAACTCTACATTGCCTGTGCCATCTCCGGCGCGATTCAGCATCTGGTCGGCATGCAGGATTCTGAATATATTATCGCAATAAACAAGGATAAGACAGCGCCGATATTTGAAGTTGCTCATCTTGGAATTGTCGGTGATGTTTTTGAGGTTATACCAGACCTCATTAATAAATTAAAACAGTCTAATGCAAAAGCTATTGAATAAAACTGATTAATTAAATAATCAAGAAAGGAGCCGCCTTGAGTAGTTTAGAACGTTTACTATTTGCCATTTTGTTTATTGGGGCTATTGCTTTCTTCCTGAGGAATGTGTTCAGGCTTTTTGCCATGATGTGCCTCGGCAAGTTTGAGAATAGATTTGACCGGCTGTGGGGCAGACTCTGGGGGACAGTAGTATATGGATTTGCACAGCTTCGTGTAGTCAGCGAGAAGTTCGGTATAAATCATTTCTTCCTGTTCTGGGGGTTTGTTGTGCTTGCTGCAGTAAATTTTGAATTTCTTGTTGCAGGTCTTTTCCCTGAATTCAGCCTCAGCTTTTTAGGATATATTCCCCATGGTATTCTGCTTTTCCTTGCAGACATTATGTCACTGGTTGTTATTGTATGTGTGGTGATAGCAATGATCAGGAGGATATTCTTCAGACCTGAACATATTGACCCTACTTTTGAAGCTTATTTTATTTTGACACTTGTTGCATCCCTTATGGTTGCATATTTCGGATTGCATGCCTGCGAAGCAGGGCAGGGCAGCCTTAAGATGTCTTCATGGATGCCCATATCAAGCGGACTTGGAGTTCTGTTTTCATCATTATCTGCTGAGACAGCACATGTTGTTGAGAGGGCTTTCTGGTGGATTCATTCTATAGTTCTTCTGTTCTTTCTTAATTATCTTCCATACAGCAAGCATCTTCATATACTTACATCACTGCCAAACTGTTTCTTCAGAAGTTTTGAACCTGTCACAACAGTTCCAAAACTTGTTTTCAAAAAAGGATTCAAATTTGGTATATCAAAGATAACCCAGTTCAGGTGGAAGGATCTGCTTGATTTTATGGCATGCACAGAGTGTGGACGCTGTCAGGCAGCTTGCCCTGCAGCCCAGACACAGAAACCTTTAAATCCCAAAGAAGTTGTGCATCAGGGCAAACTGAATCTTTTTGCCAATGGATCTGTTGTGCTTGCTTCAAGGCCGGCTGATATGATTGCTCCCGCCCCTGAAGATGCAGACCTCCCTGTTCCACTTATCAACGGAAGAGAAGAGAGTGTTTCAAGGGATGCAATATGGTCATGTACAAGTTGCGGGGCATGTATGCAGAAATGTCCTGTATTTATAGAACATGTTCCAAAGATTGTTGAGATGAGAAGACATCTTGTTATGGAAAAAGCTGAGTTTCCGGAAGAGTTAGTTACTTTCTTTGAAAATTCCGAGCAGCGGTCAAACCCATGGGGTATCGCTCCATCTGACAGAGCAAAATGGGCAAGTGAGCTCAACATCCCTGTTCTTGCTGACGGTGCCAAGGTCGATTATCTCTTTTACGTGGGTTGTGCCGGTGCTTTTGATTCAAGAGCCAGACAGGTTTCAACAGCTCTTTCAAAGATATTAAATGCTTCGGGGGTTTCCTGGGGTATTCTTGGAGTTGAAGAAAAATGTTGCGGAGACTCTTTAAGACGTCTTGGAAATGAGTATGTTTTCGACAAAATGGTGAAGGAAAACATCGAGGTTTTCAAAAAATACGGTATTAAGAAAATAATCACATACTGTCCTCACTGTTTTACCACTCTGAAAAATGATTACAAACAGTATGGATTGGATCTTGAGGTTATTCACCATACACAGTTTATAAACGATGCCATCAAACAGGGCAAAATCAAAGTCAATGCAAAATCAAACGGGTCTGTTGCGTTTCATGACTCATGTTATCTTGGCAGATACAACAATATTTATGAAGAGCCAAGAAATATCCTTAAAGCATGTTCAGGAGGCAAAGCCCCTGTTGAGATGGAAAGGAACCATGACAACAGTTTCTGCTGCGGAGCCGGCGGCGGCAGGATGTGGATGGAAGAGTTGATCGGTAAGAGAATCTATCTTGAAAGAACCCAGGAGGCATTGAGAACAGACGCATCAACGATTGCTGTGAGTTGTCCCTACTGTATGACAATGTTTGAGGATGGTGTCAAGGATGAAAAATCCTCAGATAAGGTAAAGGTAAAAGACATCGCAGAGGTTGTGGCGGATTGTCTGTAGCCGCATGAAGTCTGCATGATTTAAAAAAGGCGGGGAGACAGTATATGTCCCCGCCTTTTTTGTTGATCTCTGTCTTTGAAGGTATTGTAATAGGTCTAAAAATTCCCCTTCTTTCCCCAAAAAGAGCTGATAAGGTTAAAAGCAGGAGTCAGGAAGTTAGCAACGTAGCTTGTAGTAAAAACTTTCGTGGTCGTTTTCGTAATCGTTATCGTTAAACCAGGTATCAAGTTGTCAGTTCCCAGCAAAGACACAAAAAGATTTTACTTGCCTGCCTCTTCGCTCTTCACTTGTATCTTATCTTGCACACTTCTCACCTCTTGTACTCCATCATCCTTCTGCCTTTATTTCCCGCTTCCCGCTTTCCTCCTATTTGCACCTTTTATTGAAATTTATTACATTTCACGATAAAAAACTGTTATAATAAACCGAAAATCAGATAGATAACAGCCTGCTGGGTTGAAAATGATGTAGCTTAACCTAACAGTGTGTCTGTTTTTTCGGGGGTAAGATCAATTGAGGTGTAACCTATGAAAATAAATGATAATGATTGCCCATAAGGCAGTAAGCATGGCATATCCAGTTATAGCGTTTAACAACCTCAGCAAATAAATCAAGAAAAAAAGTTCTGTCTTCATCACACAAGAATATATCATTGCCTGAATTGCCCCTTGAGGTGATGTGATATACTGCACCGGAATATTCTATTCTCAGCGGTCTTGCCATGTTCTGCCCCTTTTTTCTGAAATCAAAACTCTGTCTCTCTAAATTCTAAATCTTTATATCAGAATATAACTAATATTTCAAGACCTGACCCCATTACTGCATTACTTTCCAATAACCGATGCCCCGCCTATTTGCTATGGCTCGATAAAGCCACTTCTTTTTCAATAGTTGCTTTATCGAGCCTTTAATGTTAGTTTGTTGTATAGGGGTACCCCCGCTAAAGTTTCTATGTATAAGAAAATACTTTGTTTTATTTTTTAGATTCGTCATAAAAATACGGTTTTGGGGTCTATTCCTTGCAATTGCATAGTTCTGTTGGATTTAACAAAGCCAAACCTGGACAAAATGCTGCCCGTGGAACATGCGGAAAATTAAAAAATAAAGCATCATCAGCCTTTTTTATTTATTAGAAGGAGGTATTGGTATGAGGCAGAAACTTTTATTGGTACTATTGCTGGCATTTTCTATGATGTTTTTGGGAAATACAGGGTGTGAGCCGCCGAAACCGGTTTTTGACGAAATAACGGACTCCCGTGACGGACAGAAGTATGTGACCGTTAAAATCGGCGCCCAAACCTGGATGGCTGAGAATCTGAATTACGAAACAGACAATAGTTGGTGTTATAATGATGATCCTGGAAACTGTGAGATTTATGGCAGATTGTATGAATGGGAAACGGCAAAAACAGCCTGTCCTCCGGGTTGGCATCTGCCAAATGATGCACAGTGGAACACTTTGACTGATTATCTTGGCGGAATGAGTGTTGCCGGCGGCAAGATGAAGTCAACCGGAACTATAGAGGATGGGACAGGATTATGGAAAGCCCCTAATAATAGCGCTACAAACTCAAGCGGTTTTTCAGGTTTGCCGGGCGGTTTCCTCCGCGGAAACTTTGGCGATTTCATCGGTCTTGGCAGCTACGCTGTCTGGTGGAGTTTGACCGCGGGTGATACTTTTACCGCATGGGGTCGTGACCTGTATTGCCTCTACGGTGATGTGGGCAGGAGTTATGGATATGAAGATGACAGTTTTTCCGTTCGTTGTATCAAGGAATAGCTGGTAAGCTGATAAGGAAAAACATCAAATCAGTTGCGTAGTTTGGTGTTGAGCGGAGCGAAACCCAACAAAGAGCTAAAAAAACAGGGTGCACTGAATGCAGGGTATCGACCTTGCGGAAGATGTGTGAGGTAAGAGGGTTTTTATTAATTTTATTAGAAGGAGGTATTGGTATGAAACGGAGACTTTTATTGGTACTATTGCTGGCATTTTCCATGCTGTTTTTGGGAAATGCAGGGTGTGAGCCACCGGAACCGCCGCCAGTCGATCAGTTTAACCCGGATTTGGAATATGGTGAGATGACAGACCCCAGAGACGGACAGCAATACAAGATTGTGGTTATCGGCACCCAGACCTGGATGGCTGAAAATCTGAATTATACTCCCAATACAGGCAACAGTTGGTGTTATGATGATGATCCTGCAGCTTGTAAGATGTACGGTAGATTGTATGACTGGGAAACAGCCTTAAATGTTTGTCCATCAGGCTGGCATCTGCCCAGTGACGTTGAGTGGACAATATTAACTACTTATCTTGGTGATAATGCAGGCGGTAAGATGAAGTCAACAAAAGATTGGGATGCTCCTAACACAGACGCCACAAATGAGAGTGGCTTTTCAGGTTTGCCGGGCGGCCGCCGCTACGACTACTACGGCGGCCTCTTCTACGATTTGGGCAGCTACGGCTACTGGTGGAGCGCTTCTGAGAGCAGTGCCGACAACGCCTGGCGCCGGCGCCTGGGCTACCGCGGCGGCTACGTGGGCCGCGGCAGCGGCTATAAGGAAGGCGGGTTTTCCGTCCGTTGTCTCAGGAATTAGAAGCAGCTGTTAAGCTGATGGCTGATAAGGATAAACATCAAATCAGTTGCGTAGGTTGGTGTTGAGCGGAGCGAAACGAAACCCAACAAAGAGCAGGTGGCGGCTGTCAGGAGTCAGCACATAAATAAAACTGAAAAAACAGGAAGCACTGAATGCAGGGTATCGACCTTGCGGAAGGTGTGTGTAGTAAGAGGCTTTTTATTAATTTTTTCAAAGGGGGTATCGGGATTAAACAGAAACTTTTATTAACATTTTTACTCGCAGTTTCTATGATGTTTTTGGGCAATACAGGGTGTGAACCACCGGAACCGCAGCCAGTTGATCAGTTTAACCCGGATCTGGAATATGGTGAGATGACAGACGAAAGAGATGGTCAGACATACAAAACCATAGAAATCGGCACCCAGACCTGGATGGCTGAGAATTTGAAATATCTGCCGGAGGTGTCACCTTCTGCCGGAGGGGCATATACAGAGCCGTATTATTATGTTTACAACTATATAGGGACAAGTGTCAGTGAGGCAAAGGCAACGAACAAATTTAATACCTATGGTGCGCTCTACAACTGGCCTGCTGCGTTAACGGCTTGCCCCCCGGGTTGGCATCTTCCCAGTGATGCGGAGTGGACAGCACTGATAACATATTTAGATCCTTCTGCAGACCCCGATGTTTGGGGATCGCAGAGTTATGTTGCTGGTGGCAAGATGAAATCAACCCCCCTTTGGAGCAGTCCTAACACCGGCGCCACAAATGAGAGCGGGTGGTCAGGTTTGCCGGGCGGCCGCCGCTACGACATCGGCCACTTCTTCAATTTGGGCAGAAGCGGCAACTGGTGGAGCGCTTCTGAGGGCAATGCCGACAGCGCCTGGTACCGGAACCTGAACTACTACAACGGCAACGTGTACCGCGACGGCAGCAATAAGGACTACGGGATTTCCGTCCGTTGTCTCAGGGATTAAAATAGCTGTTAAGCTGTTGAGCTGATAAGCTGATAAGGAAAAACATCAAATCAGTTGCGTAGGTTGGTGTTGAGCGGAGCGAAACCCAACAAAGAGCAGGTGTCGGCTCTCAGGAGTCAGCACATAAATAAAACTGAAAAAACAGGATGCACTGAATGCAGGGTATCGGGCTTGTGGAAGGTGTGTGAAGTAAAAGGCTTTTTATTAATTTTATTAGAAGGAGGTATTGGTATGAAACGGAGACTTTTACTGGTACTATTACTCGTAGTTTCTATGCTGTTTTTGGGCAATACAGGGTGTGAGCCGCCGGAACCACCTAAAGATGATGAACAAAAAATCATCGGCTATTTTATCGAATGGGGTGTTTATGCCAGAAACTATTTTGTAAAGGATATCCCTGCCGATAAACTGACCCACATCAATTTTGCATTTCTTGCCCCTTTTTATCTGGACGGAAAGATTGAACTCTACAGCAAAATCCCTAAAGCCGATTATAAATTGAGCAATGGGGCAAACCCCACTCAGGATATATATGTTATCGGTGCCGCCTATATTGAGTCTTTGAACAAAACTGTCGGAGTAGGGGTTGCCGATACCTGGGCATGTTTTGAAAACACCAGTTTTACCAGACGCTACAATACATCTGCTGCGGTAAACTGGAACGAGAAAGACCCTTATAAAATGTGGAGCTCCGGCACCAATCCCAAATCAGCCGGCATTTTCGGAGAATTTATTGCACTCAAAGCTGAGCATCCAAAGGTCAAGGTGCTTGCTTCGATCGGCGGATGGTCTTATTCATATTATTTTCACTACATTGCAAAGGATGACGCTTCACGGAAAGGTTTTGCCCAAGCCTGTCAACAACTGCTCTCCAATTTCGGTGATGTCTTTGACGGTGTTGATCTGGACTGGGAGTTTCCCTATACTGGCGGCGATTCAGCAATATCTCATCATCCCGAGGATGGCGATCTTCAGGTAGAGCTGCTCAAAGCCATCCGGGAGGCAATAGATCCTGATTATCTCAGCAAAGGGTTTACTAAGGAATTAACCATTGCCACAGCTCAGAATTATATCAATATCCCCCATCAGTACAAATCCTCCCTTAAACACTATCTTAACTTTTTATCCGTTATGGCTTATGATTATGTCGGAGGATGGTCGGCAAGAACCGGTATGAACGCACCGTTGTATGCCAGCGGCAATACAAATGATCCGTGCTACAACCCGGAAGACAATAAATACATGACAGTGGATGAAGTGATCACAGCACTGCTAACGGCTGGCATCCCTTCTGATCAGATTGTGATGGGACTGCCTTTTTACGGCAGGTCATTTAAGGATGTTGAAAATGTTGACAACGGGCTCTTTCAGGAGCACAAGGGAGTCGGACCCGGCACATGGGAAGGCGGGTCGCTGGATTTCTGTGACCTGGTGGATGGTGTAAATGGACATAGTTTTATTATGCGGGAGGGTTCTCAATGGTTCGGGAATGACGGCTATGAAAGGTTCTGGGATGACGTAACAAAAACCCCTTACCTTTTCAACGGATCAACATTTATTACCTATGATGACGATGAGTCGATTGCAGAGAAAGTTTCTTACGTAAAGGAGAAAAAACTGGGCGGAGTGATGATCTGGGAATTGTCCGGTGATCTCAGGCATGATTCCCCTACTCAGCCCTCTCTTCTGTTATCGACGGTGCATGAGTTGATGAAAAAATGAGGGGTTCTGGGGTCAGGTCTTGAAATATCAGTTTTAACAAAAAGGCTGTGGGCTGATGAGCAGGTATCTAGAAAAATTGGGACATCCATGATACGAAAAGTCAAGGGGATAAAGGGGTCTATTTAATTGACCTAAGTGGGCATAGGGTCGTAAAATTTAGGGTCACTCATTAAAGGCTCCTTGTCAAATAAATTTGTGTCAAAAATAGGGACATTAATTGTTGACTTGGATAAATTTGGGACAGGTACTGATTTATTAGCAAGCTGAAGGGGAGGTCTTTTAAACGTCATTTAATTAGTGGCTGTCCCCGATTATTGATTGATTATTGTTCGGTCATACCCAGTTCTCGGTTTTTAAACCTGGAATGCGTTTAAATTCTTTTTCGTTGTTTGTGATCAGAATACAGTCCAGACTCAAAGCATGAGAGGCAATAAGCAGATCATTACCGCCAATTATTTCCCCCCTTTTTTCCAGACTGGATCGAACATCACCGTATATAACAGCAGCCTTATGATCAAAGGGACAAATGCTGATTATCTCTGCCAATTGGTCTAACCTTGAAATGTTTTCTTCAATATGGTTGCTTTTTTTTGCACCGTTCATTAATTCTGCAAAAGTTATGGCAGACATGCATAGTTGACCTGACTGTAAGAATTCAAAATGTTTTAAGACATTTATTGGTTTGCGTTTGATTATATAGATACAGATGTTGGTGTCCAGCATATACATCAAAACGATTCCCTTTGCTGGATCTTAGGTTGCTCTCTGCCGTTTTCCATAAAATCATCGGATAACCCGGTTAGCAACTCATATACACATGCCAAATTCCGTGGTTTTTTTTTAAGAACAACTTCATCTCCTCTCCTGAAAATTTGAATTTCGGATGTATCAAACTGAAACTCTTTTGGCAATCTGACAGCTTGAGAGTTACCGCTTTTAAATATTTTTGCAGTTTGCATAAATATTCCTCCTGACTATAGTCTGGTATATACATCTAATATATACAAGACTAAGGATTTGTCAAGAGATAATCTGTAATCTATCATGTAAATGGATTAAATAAAGGAGGAGTCGATTATGTTTTACCCCCGGACGAGCAAAAACCAAAGAGATGACTGTCCGGATCTGCCATGAGCAAGATGCACATCCGCCTCTTGAACTTCCTTGCCAGTCCGGCAACAAACCTATCATCTCCGCAAGGTCTGCCTGTCAAAACATTCTTTTTTAGGAAATTTAGGGTCACCCATTAAAGGCTCTCTGTCAAGAGAATAAGGAGAAGAGCAGATAACGATTTCGATTACGACAACGACCACGAAGAGTTTTTGCTTATCAGCTTACCACCTGTTAAATAACCTTCGGTTGCTTCGCATTTAATAGGACAAGGGGGTTCTGGGGGCAGGTCTTGAAATATCGGTTTTTATTTTCTCTTATAATAAAAGTTGCGAGGGTGGAGAAACCAATATGAGGCTGCTACCTTTATTAAAAAAACGGGCGGAATCGTTAAGTTTTCCTGCCTTTTTTATTTTTAAAACTGCTTGACATATTGTTTTTAAGACTGTAACTATATCATAGATGTTGTATCGAAAAATAATTTATTCAATTTTATTATAAGGGAGAATATTTTAATGAATAGAGCCAAATTAATATCTCTTTTGTTGTTTGCCTGTATGCTTTTTTTCTTTTTAAGTTGTGTCAGGGCTTCCTCTCCTGATCTGCCCCATAGCAGCAGTCAGAAGAGTAATCTTACCGCAGGTATGGTTAAAAAACATGTAAAGCCCGGGACCAGTTCTCAGACAGACGTGATTTCTGTTTTTGGCGCTCCAAATATTATTACCCGTGACAGGGAAGGCAATGAAGTATGGACTTATGATCGTCAGAGCATGGCTACTGCTTCAGAAATTGCAGCATGGAATGCCGGCGGTAATGTAGCGGCAGGCGCCGGAGGGCTGGCTGGAAGCACTGTTATAGGCGGAGGCGTTGCAGCAGGAGCATCAGGGGGCAAGAGCAGCAGTGCCGGACAGGCGAGCAGTACAACCTTTACTCTTATGATTATATTTGATGAGTCAGATGTTGTTAAAGACTACAGGATGCAGGCTACACAGTTTTAACAGGGGATTAGTCTTTATGATAATAAGATATCTTTCATTTTTGTTAATTGCTGCAATTTTTCTGTTTTCAGGATGTGCTAAAAGAAAGGATATGACTTTATCATCGCCTCCTGCCCTGTCTTCCCTGCAGAGAGCTGCCATGCAGACAAAGGAGTTTGATTGTGATTTTGACATTGCGTTTTCTTCTACTATTTCAGTCCTGCAGGATGAAGGATGGCAGATAACAGTTGTTGACAGGCAGAGCGGGGTTATTCAGGCAGGTTCATTGAAAAGGCAGGATATAATAGGTCCTTTTGAGGACTGGATTGCGGATAAAGATAAAGATTACAGGAATAAAATAGTTGAAAAAACAGAAAAGGGGAAAAAACCTCAGACATGGACCCGGTGGGAACAGCTAACAAGCCACATTGAGCCATGGGGGAAAAACTCTGTAAAACAGAGAATTACTATTACAAAATACGGTTCTCTGCCTTCCTATACCTATACCGCCGGCAAAAAAAAATCAGGTGTTATTGAAACAGAAGGCGGAAAGGACCAGTCGTTGATTATTGACAACCCTGCTGTTTATCAGTACCTTTTTCAACAGATACAGAGGGCAATATTTATCAGACAGGGGCTTGAGGGGAAAAAATAAACGTTATTTAACTTCCGGATAGAGTTTTGCAGCACATTCAGGACAGATGCTGTGGGTGAATTCAGCATCAGAATGTTCTCCTATATATTTTTCCAATTGATTCCAGTATCCTTTGTCATCCCTTATCTTTTTACACCAGGCGCAGATTGGCAGAAGACCGCTCAAAGTCTTTACCTTTGTAAGAGCATCCTGCAACTTTATTATTGTTTCCTCTTTTGCTCTTTCTGCTTCAACCCTTTTTGCTATCTCCTCTTGCAGAGAATCATTTAGCTTGCCGAGCATTTCATTCTTTCCGGCAATGGTCCGGTGCATATTCACCAGCTCGTTGTTAAGTTTAGACAGCTCATTGTAGGTATTCTCATAATCTGTCTCCATCTGTTTTATTCTGTTTTGCAGTCGGGTATTTTTATCGGTGATTGAATCATTTTCTTTTGATAGATGTTTCATGTTTTCTCCAAAAGGAGTCTGTTTTGTGTTAAAAAAAAGTTTATGAAAACATAAAAACTTGACATAAGCATGTAAAGATTTATATATTGTTTAATAACAATTATAAGGAGCAAGTTTATGGCCTATGATGAACTAAGTTCTTATATATTAAAAAACATCAAGCAGCTTTCCGAAGCTGTAAGCATGGCTCAGTATGAAAAATACCCTGAGCTTAAAAGCCGCTATGGAGAAAAAGGTTTTGAAAAAACGGTTCGTGATACCGAATACAATCTGAAATACCTGGCAGAATCTGTTGCAGCATCAAGCCAGCACCTTTTTTATGAATATGTATTATGGATGAGAACAACACTTGAAAGTTACAATGTTTCCTATGATGATTTCAAGAATAATCTTATTATAATTCAAGAAATTTTAAATGACAAATTAAAACATAAAGATAATGAAACATTAAAAAAATACATTGAGGTTGCGAAGAATCTCTCATATGAGCAGCCTTCTGGTTCAATGTCTTTTATTCAAACAGAGGCTTATCTGGGAGAGCTTGCCTCAAAATATCTTGCTTTACTTCTTAAAGGAAACAGACATGATGCGCTGAGTTTGATAACAGATGCTGTTGAGTTGGGTGTAAGCGTCAGGGATTTGTATCTCCATGTATTTCAGCCTTCGCAATATGAAACAGGAAGACTATGGCAGCTTAACAAAATAAGTGTCGCCCATGAGCATTTATGTACTGCATCAACGCAGTATATTATGTCTCAGCTCTATCCCCATATTTTCAGTAGTGATAAGAAAGGTTGCAGAATGGTTGCTTCCTGTGTAGGGGGTGAACTCCACGAAATAGGACTCCGGATGGTTGCGGACTTCTTTGAAATGGATGGATGGGATACCTTTTTTTTAGGTTCAAATACACCCGTAAATGATATAATCAGAATGGTTGATGATTTGGAGGCTGATCTTATAGCAATTTCAGCCACAATGAGCTACTATTTAGGAGAGGTGAAGGGGTTGATAGATGCTCTTAAAGACCATAGTTTTAAAAAGCCGCTTAAGATTATAGTGGGCGGTTATCCCTTTAATACAGACAAAGAATTATGGCGATTTGTCAGGGCTGATGGCTATTGCCCGAATGCTCAGATTGCAGTTGATTTTGCAAATAATTTGATGAATTACTAAAAATGAACCATAATATTTCAGAAAGTAAACAGTCAGGGATAGCTCTTCTCTGTAATCTGGAAGGAATAGTTTTAGAGTCTGTTAGAGATGATTTTGGAATTATAGATAAAATTGACCTTCCTGCCTCGTTTAAAGGTATTGTTGAAGGAACATCCTTGACTAAAGCTGAGGTATTTATTAGAGAAGTCAAAGAGAAGGGGGCTGCATTTGACTGGGAACTGAATGTTAGATTTCCTGATGGAAGGATAATACTGCTGCATTTTCACGGATCTATATATGGTGAAAATATTTTTATAGTAGGGCTTTCTTCTGCTGAAGTAACCAGCGACTTTTTAAACGAACTATCCTCAATAAGCAATGACCAGGCAGCTGCTCTCAGGGATGCCATGAAGAAAATTTTTGGCTGTGCCGATGAAAACCAGAAGCCTCTCAGCTATGAATCCTATTCCAAGATGACCTCCCTAAACAATGAGATGGCAAACCTTCAAAGGGAGCTTTATAAAAAAAATGCCGAACTTGAAAGACTTAATAAGCTTAAGAATGAGTTTCTCGGGATGGCTGTCCATGACCTTAGAAATCCGCTTAATGCCATAATGGGTTTCAGCCAATATCTTCTTGATTCCAGCAATGTGCCCCTTCAGCCTGACCAGTCGAGGATTCTGGGCAATATATATTCTGCAAGCAGATTTATGTTCAGAATTGTTGAGGAGCTTCTTGATATTTCAAGCATAGAGTCAGGAAGTCTTAATCTTGATATTAAAGAAACAGACTATGTTGAACTGATCAAAAACAACATTGAACTCAACAGCTATCCTGCAAAACAGAAAAATATTGAAATAAGCTTTATTCAGGAAGATGAAATACCTTTAATGAAAATTGATGCAGGAAAGATCGAACAGGTTTTGAATAATCTTATCAGCAATGCAGTGAAATTTTCAAATTCAGGCTCTTCCATAAATATTTCCATAAAAAGAAAAGACTCAAAAGTGATTACCTCTGTTGCAGACAAAGGGCAGGGTATCCCTGAGGCTGAAATTGAGAAGGTCTTTAAGCCATTCCCGAAAATGAGTGTTAAGTCAACATCTGGTGAAAAAAGTACAGGACTTGGACTTGCAATAGTAAAAAAAATTATTGAAGGTCACAGGGGAACTGTGTGGGTGGAAAGCAGGCATGGGGAAGGCGCTGTTTTTTCTTTTTCTCTTTCTGTTGACAAACCGGTAAAAAGGCTAAAAAACTCCCTCTCCCTGAAAGGAGCTGATAAGCTAATAAGCTGTTGCTGATAAGAGGGAAAAAGATTTTGCTTAATAGCTCAATAGCCAACAGCTTAACAGCTAAAACCGGCTTGGGGTGAGGGCGATATAGAAGTAATTACAGCATTTTACAAATATCGACTTTGCGACTTCTTTCACCAATTTAAGAAAAAATAGACTTTTTACATGACTATCTTCTGTTAATTGAAATTGAAGAAACCGCCAAATCGTGGATTATTAAAGAAAGAGAAAGTTATTTGAAAAAAACATCTGAAAAAACTACAGAAAAAGCAAATATGAATAATAAAAGTGATGAAACAGAGCAGCTTCCTTTCAGTCGCGGCTACAGATATTATGTGCTTGGAATTTTGATGTTTGTTTTCAGCATAAATGTTCTTGACCGCCAGATTCTTGCTATTCTTATGGAGCCTGTGCGGCTTGAGCTTGGGCTTTCAGATACACACCTGGGTTTTCTTTCAGGGATTGCTTTTGCTATATTTTATGCCACTCTCGGAATACCGATTGCAAGAATTGCTGATAAGACCTCGCGTAAAGGGGTTATTGTAATTTGTCTGGCTGCCTGGAGCGCAATGACTGCTGTATGCGGTCTTGCCCAGAATTTCTGGCAGCTGCTTTTAGCAAGAATTGGGGTAGCCGTAGGGGAAGCTGGAGGTACCCCGCCTTCTCATTCTCTGATTTCAGATTATTTTCGTGAACATCAACGCGCAACAGCTCTGGGTGTTTTTGCTCTTGGCGGCCCGATTGGCATGATGACAGGTCTTTTTATAGGAGGTTGGCTGAACGAGTGGTTTGGTTGGCGCATGACCTTTATTTTAGTTGGGCTGCCTGGAGTGCTGGTGGCTTTGATAGTATGGCTTACTGTTCGTGAGCCTTGTCGGGATTCTGCTAATAAAGAGCAGGAATCTAATGAACACCCACCATTTTTTTTTGTTTTCAGGTATCTATGGGTACAGCGTTCTTTTCGCTATATGGCTTTAGCCTCGGCTCTGCAGATGTTTGTGGGATATGGACTTGCTCAGTGGTATCCTGCTTTTTTTATGCGGAGCCATGGAATGACTACAGGACAGGTTGGAACATACCTTGCGCTGATGGCAGGAATATCCGGTGGCCTGGGCACTTTGCTGGGAGGCTATTTTGCAGACAGGTTTGCACTGCGCGATAAACGCTGGTTTCTCTGGATGCCTATGTGTGCAACAGGTCTTGCAACCCCTTTTTACTTAGGTGTTTTCCTTGTGCCGAGCGCGGTAGCAGCTGTTTTCTTTATGGTTATTCCGACTTTTCTTGTAAATTCATTTCTGGGGCCTGTTTTTTCAACAACACAAGGGCTGGTCCCACCGAGTATGAGGGCAACTGCTGCAGCGGTGCTTCTGTTTGTAATTAATATTATAGGACTTGGTCTGGGACCTCAGGTGGTCGGAATATTGAGTGATCTTCTTCAGCCCGCATTTGCCCACGATTCATTGCGATATGCGCTGCTGATTATATCCATGTTCACAATTTTAGGAGCTGCTTTGTACTGGATAGCGGCGCGTACTTTACGTGATGATCTTGAGAGAGCTCAGAACTATGGTAAATGATTCGTATAAAAAAACAGGTTTGAAGGCTTATTGTAGCTGTTTTAAATAGCCGGTCTCTTTTACATGTTTTGCTCTGCTTCTCTGAATATCTTGTTTCCCAGATGATAGCCAGACAGTTATACTGATTTCTGCAGGTTCTTTTTAAAGTCGATAAGAGCAAATTTTTTTAAAAAATAAATTATGTTGCATAAGATATTGAGTTATGTTATTAAATAGTATTTAATATATTAAAGCAATTTTATTATTATTAACCCTTATAAGTCAGCATTTTAAACGGCAAAGAACTTTAAAAATAAAGCTCTGTCAATATGTTATTTGATTAAACCGTGATGCTGATAAAAAGCAAAGGAGGTATTATTTGGCAGCAGTAATCAATGTTAAACAGTTATTAGAGGCTGGGGTTCATTTCGGGCACCAGACCAGCAAATGGAACCCTAAGATGAAGCCCTATATTTTCGGGGCAAGAAACGGTATTCACATTATTGATTTACAGAAAACAGTAATTCTGTTCAGAGAGGCTTACAAGGCTGTGGTGAATACGGTTGCAAACGGTCAAAAGATTCTTTTTGTAGGAACAAAGCGACAGGCACAGGATGCCATAAAGGAAGAGGCTGTAAGAGCAAATATGTACTATATTACAAACAGATGGCTTGGAGGTCTTCTGACAAATTACCAAACAGTCAAAAAGAGCATAGACAGACTCAAAGAGCTGGAACGAATGAGGGAGAGCGGTGGATTTGAAGGTTTCAAAAAAAAGGAGATCCTTGGTTTTGAAAGAGAGATAGAAAAGCTCAATTATGTTTTTGATGGTATACGTGATATGTATGACCTTCCCGGTATTATTTTCCTTGTCGATCCCAAGAAGGAGAAGATTGCTGTTTTGGAAGCAAGAAAACTGGGAATTCCGGTTGTAGCACTTGTAGATACAAACTGTGATCCAACAGATCTTGATTATGTTATACCGGGCAATGATGATGCTATAAGAGGAATAAAGCTTTTGAGTTCAAAGATTGCAGATGCATGTGTTGAGGGGGATCGGATTCGTGAATCAACTATGACAGATGCTGATTTAGAAGAACAGGAGATAGCTGAAAAGCAGACAATAACAGAAGAACAGGAAGAATAGTTTTTATATCGCCGATAGGAGTTTTTAAATATGACAGTTGATGCTAAAAAAGTAAAAGAATTGCGTGATAAAACAGGTGCTCCGATGATGGATTGCCGTGAAGCTTTACAAAAGACAGAAAGTGATATAAACAAAGCGATTACTTTTCTGAGAGAAAAAGGAATAGCCTCAGCCGGAAAGAAACAGGGCAGATCTGCCAAAGATGGAAGAATTGTTTCATATATTCATCCAGGCGACAAACTTGGAGTGATGGTAGAGATAAACTGTGAAACGGATTTTGTTGCAAAAGGTGATGAATTTAGAGAATTTGCAAAAGATATTGCAATGCATATTGCAGCTTTAAACCCTAGATTTTTAACACGTGACGAAGTGACTTCAGAAATCCTTGAACAGGAGAGAAACATATATACAACCCAGGCACAGCAGACAGGAAAACCGGAAAAGGTGATTGAGAAGATTGTACAGGGAAAGATGGAGAAGTTTTATTCCGAAGTATGTCTAATGGAACAGCCTTTTGTAAAGGATGATAAAACGACTGTGGAAAATTACATAAAGAGCGGAATTGCAAAATTTGGTGAAAACATTGCAGTTAAACGTTTTGTAAGGTTTCAGCTTGGTGAGGTTTAGTTAACAGGTATGTCTGAACATAAAAGATATAAAAGGGTGCTGCTCAAACTGAGCGGTGAGGTTTTTAAAGGCGGTAAAGAATATGGAATTGACCCTTTTATGGTTGAGAAGCTTGCAGACGAGATAGGAAGACTTTATCAAATCGGTACAGAAGTCGGGATCGTAATTGGAGGAGGCAATATTTATAGAGGGCTTTCAGATACAGCCACGGGAATGGACAGATCCAGTGCTGATCATATGGGAATGCTTGCAACAGTTATGAACAGTATTGCCCTCCAAAATTTTCTGGAAATCAGAGGTATGCCGACCAGGGTACTTTCTGCGATACAGATGCATCAGGTGGCAGAGCCCTATATCAGGAGAAGGGCGATAAGACATCTTGAAAAGAGACGTGTTGTAATATTTGCAGCAGGAACCGGCAACCCTTTTTTTTCAACCGATACAGCCGCAGCTTTGAGAGCCAATGAAATAAATGCAGAGGTTATGCTCAAGGCTACTAAAGTTGACGGAGTATATGATCAGGATCCCGCAAAAAACTTCAATGCCAGACGTTTTGAAGAACTCAGTTTTAAAGAGGTTCTTGAAAAAAAACTCAAGGTTATGGATCTTACAGCTATAACACTGTGTATGGAAAACAGCCTTCCCATAATTGTTTTTGATCTAAATGTTGAGGGAAATATTTTCAAGGCTGTAACAGGAGAAAAGATAGGCACTTTTATAAGGGGTTAAGATATGGAAAAAGAAGTTATAATAAGTAAAACACAGGAAGATATGGAAAAAAGCATTGAAGCTTTCAGTAAGGAACTTTCCAAGGTTCGCACAGGAAGAGCCTCTGTTTCTCTGCTGGATATGGTAAGGGTTGACTATTATGGAACACCTACTCCCCTCAATCAGCTTGCTACGCTTTCTGTTCCTGAGCCTCGTCTGATTACAATCCAGCCATGGGATGCAGGTATTCTTAAAGATATAGAAAAAGAGATTCAGAAAGCGGATCTTGGGCTTACTCCTAATAATGATGGAAAAATAATAAGGGTTTCAATACCACCTTTGACAGAGGAGAGAAGACAGGAACTTGTAAAAATGATCAAAAAGATGTCTGAAGCTGCTAAGATTACCGTAAGAAATCAGAGAAGAAAAATAAATGATGATATAAAGTCCATGAAGAACGATAAAGAAATATCAGAAGATGAATCATTTAAGCTTCAGGATGAGGTGCAGAAAATAACCGATGATTTTATTAAAAAGTGTGATTCCTTAGCTCAGCAAAAAGAGAAGGAGATAATGGATTTTTAATTTTATTAAAGGAGGTTTGTTATGGCTTACAGTATTACAGATGAATGTGTTTCATGTGGTACCTGTGCAGAGGAATGTCCTGTGGAGGCAATTAAAGAGGGAGATGACAAATATGTTATCGATCAGGATACATGTACTGAATGTGGCACCTGCGCAGAGGTTTGTCCTGTAGAGGCGGTAGTTCAAAATTGATCTTTTAAGGGGGGGTATTTTTACCCCCTCTGCCATTATCTTCATGTTTCTCAATTCCTTGAAAAATTATTATCCTGTTACAGATTATTTGTTCCTTCAGATTTTTTTTCTGAAAACATTAAAAAATATTCCTAATGATCTGCTTAAGTTATGTTTAATGAAGAATTAAAAAAGGAAAAATTGCCCAAACATGTAGCAGTAATAATGGATGGAAATGGAAGATGGGCAAAATCAAGATATTTCAAAAGGCTGAAAGGTCATCAAGAAGGCATGGAATCCGTCAGGGTGGTAATCAAAGCTGCCAGGAAGGTTGATCTGCCTGTTTTAACCCTTTATGCTTTTTCCAGTGAAAACTGGCAGAGGCCAAAGACAGAAGTAAAATCCCTGATGTCGCTTCTGAAAAAATATTTAAAAAAAGAGCTTGATGAGCTCCACAGCAATAAAATAAGAATAAATGTGATTGGCGATATTGAGAAACTTCCCCGTGATGTCGTAGAACAGTTAAAACTTGCTATTGAAAAAACAGAAAAAAACACCGGTATGATTCTAAATCTTGCCCTGAGCTATAGCGGCAGAGACGAGATTTTAAGGGCTGTTAAAAAAATTTCAGGGGATGTCAGGGATGGTTTTTTAGCCCCGGAAGAGATAACAGGTGCTGTTTTTGAAAGCTCTCTTTTTACCTCAGGGATGCCAGACCCTGATCTTCTGATAAGAACAAGCGGAGAGTTCAGGATAAGCAATTTTCTGCTCTGGCAGCTTGCCTATACAGAGATTTACATTACAGATGTTTTATGGCCTGATTTCAGAGAAGATGATTTTTATAAAGCTCTTCTTGAATATCAGAAAAGAAAAAGAAGGTTCGGATTGACGGACGAACAGTTAAAAGATACTTGAAGATATATATGAAAAAAAGAATTATCACCGCAATTGTATTTATTCCTCTTCTGATTGCAATTATAAAATATCTTGATGGTTTCTATTTCTTCCTTTTAATTGCTCTTTTTTCCACTTTTGGCCTGAAGGAATACCATTCAATAATTACATTATCCGGTAATGCTGAGGAGACCAGCAGGTCTTTTTATCTCTGTGCAGGTTTTTTGATACCTGTTGCTGCTTTTGTTGAAGGAGTTTTCGGTCAAACAGACAGTATAAGAGGTATATCTGTTACTGGTATAGGATTTGTTCTAAGCTCCTTTGCTCTGTTTTTTTACCATATGTTAAGAACGGGGGATTTCAACCGTACCTTTAACGGTATTGCTCAAGAGGTCTTGGGACTGTTTTATGTAGCATTTCTTTTTTCTTATCTTATTGTGTTGAGGTATCAGCCCGGAGGGGAAGACATTCTGCTCTTCCTTCTTTTTGTGACCTGGGCAGGAGATACAGGCGGATATTTTGTTGGGACGTGGATGGGAAAAAAATCGTTAAGCCCGAAAATAAGCCCAAAAAAAACCGTTGAAGGAATGTTCGGAAGCACAATATTAGCGGTTTTTTTAGCAGTATTAAGCAAGTTTTTGATTTTAAAAAATACAGCCATTGTCCATTGCCTTGTTATGGGGATTGGCGTAAACATCCTTAACCAGTTCGGTGATCTGTTTGAATCCCTTATCAAGAGAACTTTCGGTGTTAAGGATTCCGGGATTATAATTCCGGGACATGGCGGAGTGCTTGACAGGGTGGACAGCCTTTTATTTGCAGCCCCTTTTGTTTTTTACTATACGTATTTTGTTTTATAAAGGTTATTGATGATATGGTTTTCTGCGGTTTCCAGAACGATAATGCCCGTGAAGGGGGTCTGGGTTTTTAATGTTTAGTTTTGCTATGGATATTAGGCTTATCACTGCTTCTTCTACATACCGGGCTGCCGGATAGCAGGAGGGGCTGAATTGCCAATTTCTCTGTGAGATAATATGAAAATTTCAATACTTGGCTCTACAGGTTCTATAGGAACAAACACGGTTGAGGTCATAAATAAGCATCCTGAAAAATTTCAGGTTACAGGGCTTTGTGCAGGTGAGAACATCTGCCTTCTTGCAGAACAGATTTTACAGCTCAGGCCAAGACTTGTATGTGTTAAAAAATCCGAAGACGCTGCAAAACTTGAAAAGATGATCGGATCTTCTGTGCCAACAACTGTTATGTACGGTTCTGAAGGGATGAAGGAAGTCGCATCAATGGGGGAGGCAGACATTGTGGTTGCTGCGATTGCGGGATCTGCCGGACTTTTACCTACTCTTGCTGCAGTTCAGTCCGGAAAAGACGTGGCTCTTGCAAACAAAGAAACCCTTGTAATGGCAGGTGAGCTGATTACACGGGAGGCTAAAAAGAACAGATGCAGGATAATTCCTGTTGACAGCGAACATAGCGCAGTTTTTCAGCTTTTAAAGGGGCAGTCAAGGAATGACCTTAAGAGCATAATCCTTACTGCTTCAGGCGGTCCTTTTTTAAATCATACCAAAAGCCAGCTTAAAAATGTTACGCTGGAGGAAGCCCTTGATCACCCAAGGTGGAAGATGGGCAGTAAGGTAACAATAGATTCTGCATCACTTATGAACAAGGGACTTGAGATTATTGAAGCGCGCTGGCTTTTTTGCATTGAGCCTGAGAAAATAAAGGTGGTGGTTCATCCTCAAAGCATAATTCATTCAATGATTGAGTTTCTTGACGGATCTGTTTTTGCCCAGATGTCTGAACCTGACATGAAAGGACCCATTGCTTATGCCCTGTCGGCTCCCAGGAGACTATCAAATATTGTTTCTCCTCTTGATTTTGCAAAGCTTGGGAAAATGACTTTCCATGAGCCTGATATTGAAAAGTTTCCAAATCTCGGCCTTGCCTATGATGCTTTAAGAGAGGGAGGGCTTATGCCTGTTGTGTTAAACGCGGCAAATGAAGCCGGAGTTGAGATGTTTCTCAAAAGAAAAATTGACTTTGTTTCAATTCCTGCTGTTACACATAAGGTTATGAGCAGGTTTGCAAATATACCCAATGCTGATCTTGAAAGTATCATGCAGTCGGACAGATGGGCAAGGCAGGAGGCAAAAAGGGTAATGAAAAAACTAACCCTGTTAAATTAAAAAAATCAACCTTGTAGAGAAGACACTGTTTTCTTGGTTGATATCTAAATCGGGAACAATTGTTTAAAACAAAATATAACTTATTTTAAGGTAAAAAATGCAAGATGTTTTACATATTTTTATAAACTATATTATTCCGGCAACTATTCTTCTGGGTGTTCTTATTTTAGTCCATGAACTCGGACACCTCATTGTTGCTAAGCGTGTAGGTGTCAGGGTTTTAAAGTTTTCTCTCGGATTCGGTCCGAAAATAGCCGGAAAGAAAATCGGGGAAACAGAATATGTGGTGTCAATATTCCCGCTTGGGGGATATGTAAAACCCCTGGGTGAAAGCCGCGAGGAAAAGGTTGCCGAAGAAGACCTGCCGTATTCCATGAACACACAGAGTGTTTCCAAAAGGTTTGCTATACTTGTTGCCGGCTCACTTTTTAATATCCTTTTTGCGATTTTAGTTATCACAGGTATTTATATGTATGGTGTTCCTATGCTTATTCCAAAGGTAGGACAGGTTCTTGAGGATACCCCCGCCTTTTATGCTGGAATCCAGCCGGGTGATATTGTTGAGGCGGTAAATGGTAGGAAAATTGAGTCCTGGGATGAGCTGACAGGGGAAATAGAACAGAGTGGTGGAAATACCCTGGTTTTCTATTTGAGAAGAGGAGATGAAAGCAGAGTTGTTTCTGTTACGCCACAAATTGCCTTTGTGACAAATATGCTGGGTATTGAAGAAACAACCTATAGAATTGGAATATCGGCTTCTACTGCCCGTGAGAATTTTGCAACAAAGCGCTACGGCCCTTTATCGTCTCTGTCGCAGAGTTTATATGATACTTTAAAGATGGCAAAAATAACTGTTTACGGACTCGGTATTTTTATCTCAAGCCCGATTGAGAGAAAGGATGATATCGGGGGACCGATCATGATAGGTAAGCTTGCAGGGGATTTTGCGCAGGTGAGCCTTATCAGCTTTCTGCATCTTATGGCAATAATAAGCATAAGTCTTGGCGTTTTAAATCTTCTGCCAATTCCTATCCTTGATGGTGGTCATATATTTTTTCTGGGTATTGAAGCAATGAAAGGCAGCCCTTTAAGTTTGAAGTCGATGGAAATAGCCCAGCAGATAGGGCTTTTACTCTTGCTGTCTCTGATGGTGTTTGTGTTCTATAATGACATTCTGCGGTTTTTTTCGTGATAACGGCTGCCCCGTGCTTTTCGATTACGATTACAGGGGTGATCACGAAAACGTTTTGATTTTACTAACAGCTACGAACTAATTATGATTTGTCTTGCAATTGATACTTCAACAACCCTTTGCAGTGTTGCTGTTGTGGATAACATCTCCATTTTGGCGGAGTTTTCTGTTAGAAGCCCTAATAAGCACTCAGAGACCGTTCTTTTGCTTGTTGACAGGGTTTTAAAGGAGACGGGTTTAAATATAGAAAATATTGATATTTTTGGTGTGTCCACAGGGCCGGGATCTTTTACAGGGCTGAGGGTTGGGATAAGCGTTGCAAAAGGGTTTGGTTTTGCCGTCAATAAAAAAATTGCAGGAGTTTCTCTTTTTGAGGTTTTAGCCTGTCAGGCGGAAGGGCATGGATACCCCGGAGCTGTCTGTCCTATGATAGATGCAGGTAAAGGACAGGTATACACTTGTCTTTACACGCATTCAATAAAAGCAGGCCTTAAAAAGGAGATAAATGAGACTGTTACTGAACCAGAAAAATGGCTTAACATGATAAAGAATATTTCTGTATTGTTTACAGGCAGCGGAGCTGTTGTTTACAGCAATGAAATTGAAAAAATCCACAGTGCCGGTCATTTTATTGTGCCGGAAATAATTAATATGCCCCGTTGTTCAACCATTGCTTTTCTTGCTTTGAAAAGGTATCATAAAATAATGGACAACTGTATGGAAGATGTATCCCCTCTTTATATAAGGCCTCCTGATGCAGTACTGGGGGGGGAAAGCTAAAAGGAAAGTTTTTACGATAGTTTTTTAATAATTTTTTACGGAGAGAATAAAGTGAAGGCAAAAGGTGCTCAGATATTAATAGAGTGTCTGCTCAAGGAAAAGGTAAGTGTAATATTCGGATATCCGGGCGGAGCAGTACTTGATATATATAACAGTCTTTATGAAGCAAAAATAAACCATATACTTGTAAGGCATGAGCAGGGTGCTGTCCATGCTGCCGACGGTTACGCCAGGGTAACAGGTGATGTGGGGGTCTGTCTTGTCACATCGGGACCCGGGGCTACAAATACTGTTACAGGTATTGCAACAGCCTACATGGACTCAATACCCATGGTTGTTTTTACAGGACAGGTTCCCACACCTCTTATTGGAAACGATGCTTTTCAGGAGGCGGATATCGTTGGAATAACAAGATCATGTACCAAACATAACTACCTTGTTAAAAAAACAGAAGAACTTCCAAGGGTTATAAAGGAAGCTTTTTATATTGCCCGTTCGGGAAGACCGGGCCCCGTGCTTGTTGATTTGCCAAAGGATATAGTTAATGCCTCTATTGAGTTTGAATATCCTGAAAAGATTGAGATGAGAAGTTATAAACCGACCTATAAAGGTAATATCCGTCAGGTTACGAAAGCAGTTGAGGAGATTCTGAATGCCAAAAGACCGGTTGTTTTTGCAGGCGGAGGCGTTATATTGTCAAACGCTTCAAAAGATTTAGTAAAATTTATCAAGGCGCTTAATCTGCCGGTTACAATGTCTCTTATGGGGCTTGGAAGTTTTCCCGGAACAGATACTCTTTCTCTCGGCATGCTTGGAATGCACGGAACATACAGGGCAAACATGGCTGTTACAAACAGCGATCTTCTCCTTGCTATAGGGGTCAGATTTGATGACAGGGTTACCGGTGATTTAAAGTCTTTTGCTCCATCGGCGAAGATTATTCATATTGATGTTGACCCTACATCAATCAGTAAAAATATTGCAGTTGATATTCCGATAGTGGGGGATGCTAAAGAGATATTGAAAGAAATGATTGGTGTGCTTGGCAAAAAAAAGGTTAAAAAGAGTGACAGGAAGGACTGGCTTGATCAGATAGAAAGCTGGAGAGGAAGGCACATACTGTCCTATAAAATGACTGAAACTATCAAACCTCAATATGTCATTGAAAAAATATATGAAATGACTAAAGGAGACTGTATTATATCAACAGAGGTCGGGCAGAATCAGATGTGGACAGCTCAGTTTTTCATGTTCGACAAACCAAGACAATTTCTGACAAGCGGTGGGCTTGGAACCATGGGTTACGGTTTCCCCGCCGCTATTGGCGCACAGGTTGCCGCTCCTGACAGAACTGTGGTAGATATTGCCGGTGATGGAAGTATCCAGATGAACATACAGGAGATGGCAACGGCGGTGCAGTATAATCTGCCTGTAAAGATTGCCATACTCAACAATCATTCCCTTGGTATGGTAAGACAGTGGCAGCAGCTATTTTATAAGGGCAGATATTCATCCTCCACTTTTGATGCCCACCCCGATTTTGTGAAACTTGCAGAGGCCTACGGAGCTGTCGGATTAAGGGCTGAAAAACCCGAAGAGGTTGAGCCTGTAATAAAAAAAGCTCTGGCAGTAAAAAAACCGGTAATCATGGAGTTTATAGTGGAAAAAGAAGAATGTGTCTATCCAATGGTGCCGGCAGGTGCGCCGATAAGCAATATGATACTGCTTTAGCAGTATAGCACGTAGACGGCAGTAAAAGGTTTTATGGGTAAACAACAGTTGTTATGCAGGATTATGACTTCTGAATTGTTTGTAATCTTACCTGTGATAAAGGCGATTTTTTAAACAAAAATATTTTTTACTGTTTAATGCAAAAAAAATAAGTTGAAGGCAATAAAAAGAGGTAAAAAAACATGCGTCATACAATTTCTGTTCTCGTAGATAACAAACCGGGCGTACTTGCCAGGGTTGCAGCTCTTTTCAGTGCAAGAGGGTTTAACATAGAGTCGCTTTCTGTTAACGAAACACTTGACCCGACAATGTCTCAGATGACCATTGTTACAAGAGGTGATGACCGTATCCTGGAGCAGATAAACAAGCAACTCAACAAGCTTATTGACACCATTAAGGTTATTGATTTTGAAACAAAAAAATACAGCTTTATTGAAAGGGAACTTGCGCTTATAAAAGTAAATGTTGATGGCCAGCGGAGATCCGAGGTGTTGAGCATAATAAGCATATTCAGAGCAAAGGTGGTTGATGTAAGCAGAAATCATTATACTGTTGAGGTAACAGGTGATGAAGATAAAATTAATGCCATTATCGAACTGTTAAGTCCTATTGGAATCAAAGAGGTTGTCCGTTCCGGCAAGGTGACCCTTCTCAGGGAGAACAAAAATAAACCCAAATAGCTGCCGGCAATACACCTTATGAAATCTGATGATTACAAAAAAAAACGCAGAAAGAAAGGTGAAAGGATTAATACCCTTAAAAAAGGGGTTTATATCCTGCCCAACTTTCTTACTTCACTGAGCCTTTTCTGCGGTTTTTTTTCAATTATTGCGACAATGCAGCAGCTCTATCTTCAGGCGGCATGGGCTATAGTAATAGCTGCTCTGTTTGATACGCTTGATGGAAGAATTGCCCGTATAACAAGGTCTACAAGCAGGTTTGGAATGGAGTATGATTCTCTTTCAGATCTGATATCTTTTGGTGTGGCTCCTGCCGTGCTTGCACATGGCTGGGTTTTAAATGAGTATGGAAGATGGGGCTGGCTGGCTGCTTTTCTGTATGTTGCCTGCGGAGCTATGAGGCTGGCAAGATTCAATGTTAAAATTGATATTATCAAGGGCAGATATTTTGAAGGGCTTCCGATACCTGCCGCAGCAACAATGATAGTTGCAAGTATTATCTTTTTTTTTCATTTTGGTTTTAATGATAAGTTCATCATCAGCTTTTTTTTGCTTCTGACAATATATCTGATGTCTTTTCTAATGGTCAGCACTATACGGTTCAGAAGTTTCAAAGAATTAGGCATGATGAGGAAGAAGCCTTTTAATGCTGTTCTTATAGCAATACTTATAATTTTTGTCTTTGCATCACAGCCGCAGCTGGTTTTATTTATGCTGGCAGTTTTTTATGTTTTTTCAGGACCTTTTACATATATTTTGTACCTTTTAAGAAAAAAAAATATTCAGGAAAATAAAGAAAGCAATATTAAAGAAGTTGAGGAAGAATACAATGAGTCCAAATAAAAAAAATGACCATGTGATGATTTTTGATACAACACTCAGAGACGGGGAACAGTCTCCTGGCAATACCATGAATATTGCTGAGAAACTTCGTGTTGCAAAGCAGCTTGAGGCGCTGGGAGTTGACATTATCGAAGCAGGATTTCCCATCGCCTCTGTTGGCGATTTTGAAGCAGTGCGCAGGATAGCAGAAACAGTAAAGAAAAGCCAGGTGGCGGCTCTTGCCAGAGCAAATGAAACTGATATTGACAGGGCATGGGAAGCTGTTAAAAAAGCAAAACATCCAAGAATACATACGTTTATTTCCACCTCTGATATCCATTTGAAATACCAGCTCAGGAAAACAAAGGATGAGGTTGTAAAGGCTGCTGTTGCTGCTGTGAAAAGGGCTAAGAAGCATACCGAAGTTGTTGAATTTTCAGCAATGGATGCCACAAGAAGCGATAGAGACTATCTGTGCAGGGTTTTTTCAGAGGTTATTGATGCAGGAGCCACAACTATCAATGTTCCTGACACTGTGGGTTACTCTGTTCCAGATGAGTTTGGTGATTTGATCCGGTATTTAGTTGAAAAGGTTCCAAATATCAAAGACGCTGTTATAAGTGTTCATTGTCATAACGACCTTGGACTTGCTGTTTCCAACTCTCTTGCAGCTCTTGTCAATGGAGCAAGACAGGTCGAATGTACTATTAACGGAATAGGTGAAAGAGCAGGAAACGCATCGCTTGAGGAAATAGTTATGATACTCAGAACAAGAAGGGATCTCTTCGCTTTTGACACAAAGATCAAAACTGACAGGATATATCCCTCAAGCAGACTCATAACAACCATTACGGGAGTGTCTGTTCAGCCCAATAAAGCTATTGTAGGAGCAAACGCATTTGCACATGAATCAGGAATACATCAGGATGGTCTGCTAAAGGAGAAAATAACCTATGAAATAATGACACCTGAGTCTGTAGGTATGACAAAGAGCCTGATAGTTCTTGGCAAACACTCCGGAAGTCATGCTTTCAGAAGCAGGGTTAAAGAACTTGGTTTTAATCTCAGTGATGAAGAGATAGTAAAGACATTTGAGCGATTTAAAGAGCTTGCAGACAAAAAGAAGGAGGTTTTTGACGAGGATATTGAAGCCCTTATAGCAGAAGAAGTACTTAGAGCCCCTGATGAATATAAGATTCTCAACATGAATGTTGTCAGCGGAACAGTTGCAATTCCAACAGCAACCGTTGAAATGGAGGTCAAGGGCGAGATTATAAGAGATGCAGGATTTGGAGACGGGCCTGTTGATGCTGCCTTCAGGACTATTGCAAAGATTACAAAGACAAAAAGTAAACTGGTAAAATACATGGTAAATTCAATTACAGGCGGAACAGATGCACAAGGCGAGGTCTCTGTCAGACTCCAGGAGGATGGGGTTGCAATAGTAGGGCAGGGCGCCCACATGGATATTATCATGGCAAGCGCTTTTGCTTATGTTAATGCTCTTAACAAGATAGAACATTCAAAGAAGAAGAACAGGGGGTAGGGGAAGCTGTTAAGCTGCTGGCTGATGAGGGGAAAAAGGCAGTGGGTGAAGACAAAAAAAACTATTTCGATAACGATAACGATTATGGAAGGGATAGGATAAAAAAACACAAAATGGGTATGACGATTGTTGAAAAGATACTCGCCGATCACTCGGGTAAAAAAAGTGTTGAGCCGGGTCAGTTAATTGAAGCAAGGGTTGATTTTGTTCTTGCAAATGATATAACAGCCCCCATCTCAATAAGAGAGTTTAAAGGAATAGGAGCAAAAAAGGTATTTGACCCTGAGCGGATTATCCTGGTGCCTGATCATTTTGCGCCTAATAAGGATATTGCCTCTGCAGAGCAGTGCAGGGTGTTAAGGGAGTTTGCAAAAGAGCATAAGATTAAAAACTACTTTGAAGTAGGCAGGATGGGTATTGAACATGCTCTTATACCTGAGCTGGCTCTTGTTCTTCCCGGCGAGATAATTGTCGGGGCTGACAGTCATACCTGTACCCATGGAGCATTGGGCGCTTTTGCAACCGGGGTTGGTAGCACAGATGTTGCTGCTGCTATGATATGTGGCGAACTGTGGTTTAAGGTTCCTGAAACAGTGAAATTTGTCTATAGCGGTAAACTGAAGCCATGGGTTACCGGAAAAGATCTTATTCTTTATACAATCGGGGATATCGGTGTTGACGGAGCGCTGTACAGGTCAATGGAATTCAGTGGCGATGCAGTTGAGGCACTTTCAATTGAGGGAAGACTCTCAATGGCAAACATGGCTATAGAGGCAGGAGCAAAATGCGGTATTTTTGCTCCTGATGATAAGGCGGTTTCCTATATCAAACAGAGAACTGACAGAAGTTTCAAGCCTTTTTTTGCAGATGCAGATGCCCCGTATTCGGCTGTAAAAGAGTACTGTGTTGATGAGATTGAACCCCAGGTCTCACTTCCCCATTCCCCTGCAAATGCAGTTCCGGTAAGCAAGGCTGGGGATATTAAGATTGACCAGGCTGTAATCGGATCCTGCACAAACGGCAGGATAGAGGATTTGCGTCTTGCAGCAACGGTTTTAAAAGGCAGAAAGGTTCATCCTGATGTAAGGCTTATTATCATTCCTGCCACCCAGGCTATCTATAAACAGGCTATGCAGGAAGGGCTTTTTGAAATATTTATTGATGCAGAGGCTGTTATAAGCACCCCGACCTGCGGACCATGCCTTGGTGGCTATATGGGGATACTTGCTAAGGGTGAGACGGCAATAGCCACAACAAACAGGAATTTTGTCGGAAGAATGGGGCATCCTGAGAGCAGGGTAATTCTTTCAAACCCTGCTGTTGCAGCAGCCTCAGCCCTGAGGGGAAGGGTCTGTTCACCGGAGAGCTGTTGAGCTGTTGGCTGTTGAGCTGATAAGCAAAAACATAAAGGCAATAAAAGAAGTTGAAAGGTTGAGAAGTTGAGTTGTTGAGCAGACCTTTCGTGGTCGTAGGCGTGGTCGTAATCGTTATCGTTATCGTAATCGAAAGAGCAGGAAGTTAGCAATGTAGCTCATAGACTGTAGATACTATAAAAGGAAAGGATCATTTGAGCGAAAGCGAAACCCAACAAAAAAACTGATTATTGATGAGGAGAAGATGGAGTTTACAGGAAGAGTCTGGAAGTTTAAAAATGATATAAACACCGATGAGATTATACCTGCCAGGTATCTCAACACCTCTGATCCTGAAGAGCTTGCAAAGCACTGTATGGAGGATGTTGACCCTGCGTTTCCTGACAAGGTAAAAAAAGGTGATATTATTGTTGCAGGAAGCAATTTTGGCTGTGGATCATCAAGGGAGCATGCTCCAATTGCAATAAAGGCAGCAGGCGTTGCCTGTGTTATTGCAAAAAGTTTTGCCCGAATATTTTTTAGAAATGCCTATAATATGGGGCTGCCTATACTTGAGTGTCAGCAACTTAGTGACACTGTTTCCGAGGGTGACATATTAGAGGTCAGTCTTGATGAGGGAAAGATTATTGACAAAAAGACCAGCGCTGTTTTTTCTGCTCAGCCGGTGCCTGAGTTTATGCAGACTCTTATTGCAGAAGGTGGTCTTATGAATTATGTTAAGAAAAAGACAGAGGGGGTTGTTTGATATGCATAAAATTGCTGTTATTCCGGGTGATGGAACCGGACCTGAGGTTGTAAGAGAAGGGTTGAAGGTGTTAGAGGCAGTTGCGGCAAAAACAGGATTTAAATACGAACTCTCAGATTATGATCTGGGGGGTGAGCGGTATAAACGTACAGGCGAGACTCTTCCGGACAGTGTTTTGGGAGAGTTAAAAGGGTTTAATGCAATATATCTTGGCGCGATAGGCCATCCTGATGTAAAACCCGGGATTCTTGAAAAACAGATACTGCTCAGGATGAGGTTTGATCTGGATCTCTATATCAACCTAAGACCGGTTAAACTTTTTCCAGGTGTTGAAACGCCGCTTAAAGATAAAACTGTGGATGATATAGATTATGTTGTTGTGAGGGAAAACACCGAGGGACTTTATGCGGGTGCAGGTGGATTCCTTAAAAAAGGCAGCCCTGATGAGGTAGCTGTGCAGGAGTCTATCAACACAAGAAAAGGGGTTGAGCGCTGCCTGAGATATGCTTTTGATTTCTGCCGGAAAAGAGACAGGACGAAGAAACTCACACTGTGTGGTAAAACAAATGTTCTAACCTATGCCTTTGATCTCTGGCAGAGGGTTTATGATGAGATAGCCAAGGAGTATAGTGATATTAAGACCGATTATGCCCATGTTGATGCAATATGCATGTGGATGGTAAAAAACCCTGAGTGGTTTGATGTAATAGTCACAGACAATATGTTCGGGGATATAATAACCGATCTGGCGGCAATGACTCAGGGCGGTGTCGGGGTGGCCGCCGGCGGCAATATAAATCCTGACGGGGTTTCCATGTTTGAGCCTATGGGCGGGTCAGCTCCAAAATATACCGGAAAAAATATTATAAACCCCATTGCTGCGGTTGCGGCGCTTCAGATGATGCTCTTGTTTTTAGGAGAGACAAAGGCTGCAGAGCTTGTGGAACAGGCGATCAGAAAGGTAACAGGACAGGATATGAAAAGCATGGCAGCGGGGAAAATGGGTTATTCTACAAGCCAGGTCGGGGATTTAATAGCTGATTTTATTGCTGAAAGTTAGGATGATCAGCTGTTATTGAACAGCCCTGCAACATCATCATATTTAAAAAAACGGGCGCCTTTGGCTCTCATTTGAGCCAGCGCCTTTTTCTCATCCTCCGGTTGTTTGTTTACAGCCTTGACAGCATCTGTAAGTACAAAAAAATTATATCCCTTTGCAATACCATCAACCACTGATGTTTTAACACAGAAGTCTGTTGCTACACCAGCTATAAAGACGGATTTTATCCCAAGTTTTTTCAGATAATATTCAAGGATATGTCCATCCGGGTCGGTTGCTTCAAATGCTGAATAGCCGTGTTTATTTGGATCAACGCCTTTTGATAGTATGATGGCTGAAGCTGGAAGAATCAATTCCGGATGGAACCCGGCTCCGCGAGTGTTTTGAATGCAGTGTTTGGGCCATGTATTGAAATGGTTTGAATTTTCAGGGTGCCAGTCTCTTGTTGCAAAAACGGGAAGGCTGTGCTTATCAAATAAGTCAGTATATCTGTTTATTACAGGAATAATCTTATCCGCCTCTGATATGGCAAGAGAACCGCCGGGGCAGAAATCAACCTGCATATCATTTATAAGAAGGCATCTGTGGTTTTTGTAATTCATTTTGAAAATATTCTGCTTATTCTGATTCTGCTCTTTTTAAAACATCTCTGAACGTATCCAGAGGCTGTGCTCCGACAATCCTGTATCTGTTGTTGATTATGAAAGCAGGAACCCCTGTGATGCCAAGCTTTGAAGCCTCTTGGCTTACTTTTTCAAGCCTCTCAAGGTAGATATTGTTTTCCAGCGCTGAGAGAAACTCCTCTGTATCAAGGGACAGCTCCTTTAAAATCCCGAGCAAAACATCAACAGATCCGATATCCTTTAATAGGGTGAAGTAGGCATGAAAAATCTTTTCGTGAAATTCATCAAATCCGCCATGGTCAAGCGCAAATTCACCCGCCATCATTGAAAGCCTTGAGTTTGAAAGGATTGTTACAGAGCCAAATTCTATCCCGAACTCTTTTCCGGAAAGTCTAAGCCTCCTGTAGAGGTCATCCCAGTCTATGTCCGGCATCCGTTCTGTAAGCAGAATACCTTCCTTTGGTGTTTCAGGATGAATCTCAAAACTGAGCCAGTTTGTCTGTATGTCAAACTCCTGTGCAAGTT
>CAZMHH010000007.1:0-71390 GCA_964566035.1 uncultured Thermodesulfobacteriota bacterium | reverse complement strand
TGCATGTACTGAATGTAAACCTGCCTGAAAAATTATCATGCAGGCTGCCAAAACAGTTAAAATGGTCTTTTTCATTTCAATTCTCCTTTTTATTCTCTATTTTTCTTTTCTCTAAAACTTTGATCCCATTAACCCTTTTTTTCCTGTTACCACCTCCCCTATTTTTTAAGCTTTTTTAGACTGTCTCTGCTTTTGCTACCAGCTATGAACTAATTCTGACAACTGATACCCACTTTTTCCATAACGATCACGAGCATGAATGTTTTGCTGACAAATGATAGCTGTTTTTTTTGCTTAACAACTGCAGCTAACTACTTTCTGCACTGCGCTTAAACTGAAACTGGACAGCATGTGAACCGGTTTGTTATATTTTTTCCCGAAGTTCTTCACCACTGAACAAGCTCCGTGGCTGTTGCAGTTTACCGGACAGCGCACGCAATCTGCCCTTTTGAGACCCTGTTCAATTGTTTTAATCCCGTCCTTTACACAACCATCATGGTATTCAAATATTCCGCCCAATTTTTCTATAAACGCCCTGTAAAGCGGTGCCATTCTTGCGATACCGCCCACTACAAAGCTGCGTTTGTGACAGAGATTAAATGAAGGGCATGCTTCATCACATTTGGATTTATCAACAAAACCAGCTAAAAATTCATTTGTTGTATTTACAAATTGTCTCTGAATCTCTTTCTTTTTTTTCAGCTTTTCAAGTAGTCTTTTATTTTCCGCTTTAAGAGAATTTATTTCCTTAGGCGATATGTTAACTGCTCTCATCTTCATTTCAACCTCTTCACGCAGATACCTGTTCTCTTTTTCAAGCTCTATGATGGTTTCTTTTTTTTCAAGGCTGCAGCCTTTTCTTGTAATTTTAATACTTCCTTTTGCGCTGCATTGAGCCCTGCTGTTAACTTTTTCCAGATAACCTGTCCTTTTCCTTGCGCATATTGCGAAGATACTTAACCTGTTCCTTATATTTCCTGTTCTGCTCACAGCGCATTGATTTGAACTGCTCAATTGTCTTTACCTGTTCAATCAACACACCAGTGTTGTCAAACAGAGCAATATGTATCATCCCGAAAACCTTTTGTCTGCAACTGCCGGAAAGACCCTTTTTAGTCGCAGCGACAAAAATAATAAGATCATAGTTGCAGGCATTGACATTATCCCCTGCAAACTTTAAAAACTCCTTTTCATCAAGCCGGCATAGCGCCTCTGCTCTTTTGGCAAATTTAATACTGAGCATGTAATCAACACATCGGGATAACAGGTTTTCATCCTTTGCACTCTCAACAATCATTCCATGCAACTCATAACCGGTTTTATCTTTAGACCACGCCTCTGCTTTTTTTAAAATCCGTATCTGCTCGGCAGGTGTGATGCACAGCCCTGCAACAGGACATATAAAATACTCCTCAACTTCCCAGAACCGCAATTTTTCCAATCCATAAGGGGATTGACTGTAGTTTTCTAAATAGACAGTATTCATGGTTTTGATGCTTTTCAGAAATTTTTCCGGAGAATATATGCGCCCTTCTTTTTCGTTAACCCTGCTGAAATTCCTGATTCCATATAAGCCTCCCTTATTTTTTAGGAATAGTTAATAACATTAGGTAAATCTAACTTATTTGACAAAAAATACTCCCTCTTTGGTTTTACATCTCGATCTCAACTATAAACAAAGTATTTAGCCTTTTCTAATTTAATACGATATTCCTAATTAGTTGTCAAGTTTTTTTCTTATATTTAAAAAAAATCTACTTTGTCTCATAACCGTCCTTAAATCTTTTTACATTATTTTATTATAAATGACAAACCCGTAAAAAGGCTAAAAAACTCCCCTTCCCTGAAAAGAGCTGATAAGCTAAACAAACAGGTCTCAGGTGTCTGCTTTCATGAGTCAGCAAATGCATTGAAAACCCGTCTGGCAACATTGTTTTTACTGACATCTGATAGCTACTGATGAGGGTGATATAAAACTTATTACAGCATGTTATAAATATCTACCTTACAACCTCTTCCACCAATTTAAGAAAAAATAGACTTTTTACCGGTTCATCATAAATGAAATTACCATATTTTTTGTTGACTTTTATCTGAAAAATTGACTTAATAATATTGAAATATATAGTTCGCTAACATTATAAGGAGGTCTTATGAAAAAAGTATTAATTTATTCTGCCGTTGGAGCACTGCTGTTTGCCATGGCTGTTTCAGGATGTGATAAACCTAATGAAGAAAGGGTATGTGACCCGGAAATTGATAACTACTGTCAGCTCCCTGATGGAAGCTGGGGAATTTATGAATGTGTTAATGGAGAATTCGGAGAGTGTATTCCCCTGGAACCTTCAAACGCTCCGCCATGTGCAATCATGGTAGAAGCAGAACTCTCAGACAATATGACCATTGTGACCACATGCAAAGACGGAGAATATGTAGAATGTATGAAGGAGCCGTTTTACTATAAAGGTACATTATATGAAGGCATCTACTGTGAGAAAATCTTTGAAAGCGGGGTTGTCGTTGCACAGTTTTTTCCCTGGGTAGAACCTGATGAGTACGGCTGCTGGCTTCTTAATCTTGTCTGCTGCCTCTCTGATGCAGAGAACTGTGCTGATGAAGAAGAGACTGAGGAATAAAAGAGAAAAAATGGTGTTCAGGAGTCAGAAAACAGGGTTTTCAAATATCTAAGCTACAAAAAATATTCCTGACTCCTCAGAGTCCCTTCCGTCACTGTCAGATGAACATAATTGTTTTTAATGACGATCCCTTTCGCTTAGGTATGAAGTCTTGCCCCTGCCCCACCGGATACAATTATGGGGTTCAGTTATTACATGAACTGCATACCGGATGAATACTTTTCAGCACAGAAATTATGATACATTTTGACAATAATATTTTTTTATTTTCTAATGGGATATGAAACAGGCTCTCCTTTTTAGATGGAGAGCCTGTTTTTATTAACTCAGTCTTTGGACCCATAATCTTTTTTTAAGCAGAATTCTGTCCGCCGTTTACCGACCCGGCACAAGATATAAACGCTGTATCAAAATCTTTCCAGACCGGCTCAAGCCCTTTATTACAAAGCATGCGGGCTATCTCTTCAGGGGATCTTTCGTCTGCAATCTCAAACTGTTTCAGCGATCCTTCATCAAAACAGTAGCCTCCAGGATTTGTTTTAGACCCAGCGCTCATCCGTGTTATGGCAATTCCAGCCATTGCATCCCTGAAACGGGGATTTTCTCTTGTTGACAACACCAGATCAGCATCCGGCAATACCATGCGCAGGGCAAACATAGCCTGCGCAAGATTTGAATCTGATACAACTGAATCCGGAACAAAATTTCCAGCCGATGCCCTGATTCTTGGAAAGGATATGGCAATTTGAGCTTTCCAGAAATTTTTCATTAAATATTCAGCATGCAGCCCTATACAGACAACCTCTGTTCTGAAATCATTAAGCCCCATAAGCGCTCCGATGCCAATCTCCCTGAACCCGGCTTTTCCAGCATTTTCAGGTGTTATTAAACGGAAGTCAAAATCAGCTTTTGGCCCGCTATGAAATTTTTTATACATCTCTTTGCTGTATGTTTCCTGATAGATTGCAATGCCTGTAACCCCGCTTTTAAGAAGTCTTCTGTATGCGGGTTCATCCAGCGGATAGACCTCAATGGACACAGCTGAAAACATCTTCTGAAGTTCCAGTGATATTTCCTCAAGATATTCAAGCGGGACATGCTTTGGGCTTTCCCCTGATACAAGAAGTATATGCCTGAACCCCTGCAGGCTCAGCATTTCAGCTTCCTTAAGCACCTCCTGTTTTTCAAGTGTTTTTCTCTCCAGTTTGTTGTCAGCATTAAAACCGCAATAAGCACATCTGTTAATACATTCATTTGAGATATAAAGCGGAGCATAGAGTTTTACAATCCGCCCGAACCGAAGCAGCGTGTTTTTTTTTGAATGCTGTGCCATCTCTTCGATATATCCTGAGGCAGCAGGTGAGATCAGAGCAGGGAGATCTTTCACCGTATAGCTCTTTTTAGACAGAACCTTTTTTACATCATAATCAGTAAAGCTTTCTGTTAATGCCCTGATTTTGGTAAGGTCAATACTTTTAAGTTCATCTGCAAAACTCATTATACATCCTTGTCAAGAAAACCGGTTAATGGACTTGATGCAGATGCGGTTATCTTCATGTCAACAGGTTCAGCCTCTACTGCCGCTACTGCTGCATCCACAGCCAGCTTGAAGGAATATGCCATTTTTACCGGGTCGCCTGCAACAGCAATGGCAGTATTGACAAGAACTGCATCAGCCCCAAGCTCTATTGCCTGGGCTGCATGGGAAGGAAGTCCTATGCCCGCATCAACAACAACAGGAACTTTTGCCTGTTGAATAATAATATCGATAAAATCAACTGTCTTAATACCCCGCGCAGAGCCGATAGGAGAACCAAGCGGCATCACAGCGGCACATCCTGCATCCTCAAGACGCTTGGCAAGAACAGGGTCTGCGTGAATATAGGGAAGAACAACAAAACCCTCCCTGACAAGCCTTTCTGCTGCCTTTAATGTCTCATAGGGATCAGGCATAAGGTAAACCGGATCCGGGGTTACTTCAAGTTTTATCCAGTTTAACCCTGAAGCAGCCCTTGCAAGCATGGCGAGCCTTACAGCCTCATCAGCGTCCTTTGCGCCTGATGTGTTTGGCACAACATGATACATGTTGAAATCTATTGCAGAAAGTGTAGGGTCTTCCCTGTCTTGCAGATCCACTCGTCTCAAGGCAACTGTAACAAGCTCTGAGCCTGATGCCTCAAGAGACTTGGCAAGAACTGAAGGAGAAGGGTATTTGCCTGTTCCTATAAAAAGTCTTGACTTAAATTCAACGCCTGCAATGGTTAGTTTTTTCATATCATCCTCCTCCTACAAAAGTTACAACCTCCACCCTGTCATTTTCTGCCACAGGTGTTGTTTCAAATTTATCAGACTGGACTATTTCACCGTTAAGCTCAACAGCAACAAAACGATTCTTTATCCCCAGCTCTGCAATAAGCTGAGCAAGGTTTTTCACGCTGCTGCCTACTTCCTTTTTTTCTCCATTTACTTTTAAAAACATACTTCCTCACAATCATTCAAAAAACATGGTTATACCTGCAACTGAAAAATCATCCTTGATATCTTTCCTTATCATCCCTATCCTCTGAATGGTCATTCCGCCAAGCAGCACCACTTTCTCTGAATAAACAGCTACCAGCATTTTTATGTCATTAAGAGGCAGAAGTCTCGGGCTTGCCTGATTCTTTGAAAACGGTTTAAATACAGGAGACAGAAAGACATAATCCACCTTTTCTGTTAAAAGCCTTTCTGCCTCTTGAGTGCTGTGGGCAGATACTGTGCATATACAGGAACCTGTGAATCTATCTCTTAGACTTCTGCTGTATTCACTGCTTTTGAAATGAACTCCCGCCTTAAACCTCTCAAGCTCTGCTCTGCAGCAACTGTAATCAGCATTATAAACAATAGGTATAATACCTGCTTCTGCTGTAATCTTAGCAGCGCCTGCAACACGGTTTTTAAGGTCACCGGAGCGCAGATAAAGTCCCCAAACCCCTTTCTCTTTGAGATGAGGAATTTTGGATGCTAAATAGTCAATGGAACAATCATCAGGGGTTATTGCAAAATATTTCATAAGTTTTGAGGTTCAGGAAATGCTTATCATCCTCGTCAGAGCTTCTCTTGCTTTGCTGGAAATCGCCTCAGGCACCCTTACCGGGTTTTGCAAACCCTCTAAACAGGACAGAACTTTTTCAAGGGTTGTTTTCTTCATGTTCGGGCATACTGCCTTTTCAGAAGCAGGGAAAAACTCCTTACCCGGATTTTCTTTCCTCAGCCTGTACATAATTCCGATCTCTGTTCCTATTATAAATTTTTGAGCGTTTGAGCTCCGGGCATAACGGCAGATACCCTCTGTTGAGAGGACCTCATCGGCAACCCCTGTAACCTCAGGTGTACATTCGGGATGGACAAGAACTTTTGCGCCCGGCAGTTTTTCTTTCAGCAGAAGGATATCATCCTCTGTTATTTTAATATGAGTGGGACAGAAACCGTTCCACAGTATAAACTCTCTGTCTGTTATGGAGCTTATATATGTTCCGAGATATTTATCAGGGACAAAAATAATCTCACTTTCCTTCTCCACACTCTGCACCACCTTAAGAGCATTTGAAGAGGTACAGCAGATATCTGTTTCAGCCTTTACCTCTGCTGAGGTGTTTACATAGGCAATAACTTTCGCACCCGGATGTTCTGCTTTTAAATCTTTAAGTTGCGCCGCTGTTATCATATCAGCCATTGGACATCCTGCTCCAGGGTCAGGTATAAGAACTGTTTTCTGCGGAGACAGAATTGCTGCTGTTTCAGCCATAAAATGAACTCCGCAGAATACTATCATATCTGCCTTAGTTTTGCTTGCCTGTACACTCAAAGCAAATGAATCTCCACTGAAATCAGCGAGTTCCTGAACCTCGTCCCTCTGATAATTATGAGCCAGAATCACAGCATTGTGTTTCTTTTTCAAATGTTCTATCTCTTTAATAATGTCATTTCTTTGCATGTTATATAATTCCTTTATATTTTCTTTATCCAGATAATTTTTTCACCGGTCTCAGACTCAGATTCATCCAGCACCTCTCCAAGTTCCTGAAGTTTAACCGATCTGGGAACATTTGTAAATGCCGGAGGGTAATCAAGGGCTACCTTTAGTATCTGTCCCTGCTTTAAATCTTCTAATGCAAGTTTTGTATAAACAAAATTCAGGGGACATTTTTTCCTTTCAAGTCAATGAAATTAAGATCAGTATTATTAATATTATCATATTTTGAACTTTTCATAAATACCTAAATCCCCTTAACATCACATCTTTTATTCATATATGCATCATAGTCATAGTTGCAATAAAAAGGCTCATTTTTTTTTAAACAGGCTGGACAAAGTGGCAAATTTTTAATATCAAGAAAATCATAGGAATTTTCAAGAAGAGAGAAAACAAACAACCGGTCAAGAAATCCTCTTTTCAATTCGAGAATTGACTTTATTGCCTCATTTGCCTGCATTGTGGCAGCAAATGCCGGGACTGTTCCTATGACACCTGCTCCTGCACAGTTCATCCCTTCACCTTCATGAAAAGGCTCCTTGAAAAGACATCTCAGGCACCTGGTCTCTCCTGGTCTAACCGACAGCACCTGTCCATAGAACTGAACAACTCCGGCAACAGAAAACGGAATATCAAAATGAATGCAGGCATCGTTTATCAGAAACTTGGTCGCCTGATTATCGCTTGCTTCAATCACATAGTCAAACCCTTTAAGAAGCCTTTCCGCATTTGAAACAGTGACAAACTCAACTGCTGCCTCTGCCTCCACATCAGGATTCATGGCATTAATTTTTGCCTTAATACTTTCTGCTTTAAATTTTCCGATATCATCATAGTGGTGGAGAAACTGTCTGGGGAGATTGGATGTTTCGATTCTGTCACCGTCAATAATTCTTATCCTGCCAACTCCTGCTGCGCCAAGTATCTGAGCAGCAGGGCAGCCAAGTCCCCCTGCCCCTACAATCACAACCTTTGAGGAGAGCAGTTTTTTCATCCCCTTTCCGCCGATCTCTTTTAAGGTAATCTGTCTTGAATATCTCTCTATCTGCTCTTCCGTCAATGATGAATATTTCTTCATAATACTCCATCCTTTTTTCAATGTGCTATAAAGCAAAAGCGATTACGATTACGACCACGAAAAGGTTTTGCTGATAACTGACACCTAATACCCGATACCTGCTCTTTGCTGACAGCCGATACCTGATACCTGATAGCTGCTTATTGCTACCAGCTACGAGCTACGCTGCTAACCTTGTTCAGCTTACCAACACATCTTCTAATTTCCTCTACTGCATAGTCCAGATCTTGTAGTGTAGTGTACCTTCCAAGTATAAACCTGAGAGAACCTGCTGCTTCCTCACTGGTCAGTACCGTTGCTGTTAACACTCTTGACGGTTTCTCTGAATGGGATGTGCAGGCTGAACCGATTGAGCAGGCAATCCCCCTTCTGTCAAGCAGAAGCATCAGCTCATAAGCATTCACCCCCCTGAAACATAAATTACAGTTGTTTGGAAGACGCTTCTGCCTTGAACCGTTAAGGTCTGTTCCCGGGATCCTCTCTAAGACAGAACCGATAAAATACTCCCGCAGCTCTTTCTGTCTCTGGCTTTCAGCCGTCATATCTGCCGCTGCAATCTCAATGGCTTTACTCATTGCTGTAATTGCCGGAACATTTTCGGTTGAGGGTCTCAGACCTTCTTCCTGACTTCCGCCATACATCAGGGGTTTTAACAGAGAATCATCTGCTTCAAGCCTGATATTTCTTTGAACAAGTCTGAGTCTGATATCAGCCATATCAGCAAGCAGAAACCCTGCTCCTTTGATACTGTAGAGTTTGTGCGCAGAGCATGACAGCATAGAGATGCTGCTCTTTAAAACATCTATTTGTATCCTGCCGATTGGCTGAACCGCATCTGTATGAAAAACCATACTGCTTTTGAGAGCAATTTCACCGATAGTTTCAATGTCCTGGATTACACCTGTCTCGCTGTTTGCATAATGAATGGAGATTAGCGCTGTGTCAGGCTTTATGTTTTTATTAAGTGCTTTTGGACTTACCCTGCCGTATGAATCAACCGGCAGAAAAGTAACATCATGCCCCAAACCCTGTAAAAATGTGCATACATTATAGACTGAACTATGCTCTGTTTCAGAGGTGATGATATGAACGGGTTTTTCTGCAATGTTTAAGACAAGTCCCTGTATGGCAAGGTTGTTTGACTCTGTAGCAGATGAGGTAAAAATTATTGATTCAGAAGCTGATGCTCCAATAAACCGCGCAACTGTGCTTCGTGTATGTTCTATCGCCTTTTTTGCTTCAAAACCAAATTCATGCAGGGAGGAGGGGTTACCGAATTGTTCAAGACAGTATCTGTTTGCAACTTCCAGCACCTCCGGCAGTACTGGTGTTGTGGCTGCATAGTCAAGATAAATTGGTCTCATACAGTTCACACCTTAACTGACAATACTTTATTAAGACTGCCCATAGAATAACCTTCCAGATCAACGGTGATGTATAAATAGCCAATTCTTTTGAAAGCTCTGATTGTTTTTTTTCTTACATCATCTCTGAACAGCAATGTGAAAAACTCATTTAAGGTCTCAATCCTTGCTGTATCGCCATGATGACGCACCCTGACCTGATTTATCCCAAGTTTTTTCAGATACTGTTCAGCACGGTCAATCTGTTTAAGTGTTTTTTCATTAATCGGCTTACCGTAAGGTATGCGTGATGCAAGACAGGCAGATGCCGGACGGTTCCATGTATCAAGCCCTGCTTTTCTCGACAACTCACGGATATCAGCCTTTATAAGTTTTGCTTCATAAAGAGGGCTTTTTATACCAAGCTCAGTAACAGCTTTAAAGCCAGGTCTGTAATCTTTCCGGTCGTCAAAGTTGCTGCCTTCAACAATACAGGATATGCCTTTTTTATGAGCTTCCTTTTTAAACCCTGTAAAGAGCTCTTTTTTGCACCAGTAACATCTGTCGGGCTTGTTTTGGAGGTACCGTTTGTTCCTTATCTCGGTGCTTTTAAAAACAATTACCTCTACATTCATCTTTTTTGCTTCTGAAAGGGCACGGTCTTTTTCAGAAGCAGGAAAAGTCGGAGATTCTGCTATAGCAGCAATCACCCTGTCACCAAGAACATCCTGGGCTGTTTTCAGTAAAAAGGTGCTGTCCGTTCCGCCGGAATATGCCACAAGCACACTTTCCATTTCAGACAGTATGCTTTTTAATTTACTGTATTTCTTTTCAATTGATCCCATGTTTTCAAAATGTGTATATGTGTATGAGTGTATATGTGTTAATAACTTGCCGCACTGTGGGTGCGGCGCTCCCTGACAGAAAAACAGAAGTCAGAATATCCTTTTGCTTTCCACTTGCAGCTTGAATCTTGAAACTGTTTTTGCCACCCGTGGTCGTGCTCGTAATCGCTATCGTTGTCATTATCGCTTTTGCTTATCAGCTTAACAGCTCAACGGCTTTTATGTTTTACTACGAGCTATCCCATACACTCTCTATCTCCTTTATCAGCCTTCTGTCTTCTTCAATTTGCCTTCCCTTTACCGTGAGATATCCTCCGATCAGCATTCCTGTTGCTCCCGCCATAAACCCCAGCGACTGAAAGTCCTTCAGTACGGTCTCTCTTCCTGCTGCAATCTTTATGCTTTTATCCTGAATCAGAATCCTGAAAATGGCAATTGTTCTGATGATCTCATCACAGGAAGGCGCCTCTTTATTCTCAAGCGGAGTGCCCTTTATCGGGACAAGGATGTTTACAGGAACCGAAACAACAGGCAGTTCTTTCAGGATGAGAGCCATCTCAATCCTGTCATCCATTGTCTCACCCATTCCGATTAAAACACCGCAGCACACATCAAGCCCTGCTTTACTAGCTGCATTGATTGTGCGCAGTCTTTCATCAAAGCTGTGGGTGGTGACTATCTCCGGATAAAACCTTGGGGAGGTTTCAATGTTGTGATGATATTTTGAAAGTCCTGACTGCTTTAACTGTTTAAGTTCTTCCCGTGATATTGCACCAAGTGAGGCACAGACCTTAATTCCGATCTCTCGGCTGATTTTTTCTGTTGCATCACAAATCACGCCGAACTCTTTCTCCGTCGGTTTGTTGCCGCTGCAGACAATACCGAAACTCTGAGCGCCGTTTTGATATGCTTCAAAAGCTGCTTTAAATATCTCTTCCACACTTTTCAAAGGATAGCGTGAAATATCTGTTTTGTGGTAGGAAGACTGAGCGCAGAATTTGCAGTCCTCGGTGCATTTTCCCGATTTTGCGTTGAAGATTGTGCAGATATCCATCTTCTCAAAACCCCTGTCACGACGAACGGTATCCGCCTTTTGAACAAGCTCTAAAAGCGGCATTTTCATGAAAGCTGCAATCTCTTTATACATTTTATTACTCATAAGGCAAAACCTCCTTTATAACCCCACCGCCAAGCAGATAATCACCATCATACAACACAACAGACTGTCCCGGAGTTACCGCCTCCTGGGGTTCATCAAAACATACATTCAACATATCATCAGAAACAAAAGCCCTGCAAGGCTGCGGTCTGTGGGCATATCTTATCTTTGCATAAACGCTTTCAGGAAGTTTGTCAACAAATATATTAATACTGTCAGCCTTTAATCCGCCGGACTTTAAATGCTTTCTGCCGCCTACAATAAGTCTGTTATTTTGGTCATCAATACGTATAACATAAAGAGGGTGCGGTGAACTGATTCCAAGCCCGTACCTCTGGCCAATTGTATAAAAACAGACACCGTTGTGTCTTCCAAGCACCTTTCCTTTCAGGTCAATAATCTCTCCCGGTTTGATTCTGCCTCCAATGCGTGAGGATAGAAACTGCCCGTAATCTCTGCCCTTTATAAAACAGATATCCTGACTTTCCGGTTTTTTCTGAACCGGCAGATTTGCCTCTTTTGCAAGCTGCCTGACCTGCGTCTTGGTATATCCGGCAAGGGGGAAGAGAGTTTTTCTGAAACAGTCTTTATCTACCGCATATAAAAAATATACCTGATCCTTTTTTGCATCTTTATGTTTTTTTAAGGTTAAAGAGTTATTGTAGAGTTCAAGCTGAGCATAATGTCCTGTTGCAAGATAATCAAAACCCAAAGAAGAGGCTTTTTTCAGAAGAGCCCCGAATTTTATTGCTCTGTTGCACTCAACACAAGGGTTGGGGGTTCTGCCCCTTTCATATTCAGAGATAAAGTTTCTGATGACATGGTTCTCAAGCTCATCTGCAAAATCAAGCACAAAATGTCTTATACCAAGAACCTTGCAGCACTTTTGTGCATCTGTAATTGAAGAGGCATCACAGCATTTTTTACCATCCAGGTTTTGGTCTTTCAGACCAAAGCACATGGTAACCCCCTCGACATTAAACCCTTTCTCTTTTAGAAGAAGTGCGCTGACAGAGGAGTCAACCCCTCCGCTCATTGCAGCCAGTACCTTTTGTGTCATAACTTCCTTCTAATCATAAATATTGCGCTTCGCCCGAATAGATTGGGCAGAATTTTAATTATCCTTTTTTTGCCTGTTGCGAAAGCCTTTTCAATTCTAATATTCTTTTCCTTACAGTACCAGACAAAATCGGCAATGGTCAGAAAATGAAGGTTCGGGGTATCATACCAGTGAAACGGAAGAGATGGCGTGACAGGCGTTCTGCCCATAATACCCAACTGAAATCTTGCCCTATAAAAAGCAAAATTTGGAAACCCCACTATTACCCTGACCCCGACCCTGAGCGCCTCGCTCAGCACATACTCAGGCTTTATCACCTGCTGCATGGACTGATTCAGTATGACATAGTCAAAACGGCTGTCTGTATAATCAGAAAGACCTTCATCAATATTGCTGTGATATACACCGATTCCTTTTTCTGAACACTTTAAAACAGCCCTGCTGTCTATCTCAATACCCTGGGCTTTTACATTTTTATCTTTTGTAAGAGAGTAGAGCAATTCTCCGTCTCCGCATCCCAGATCCAGCACCGAAGCACCCGGCACCACGATATCAAATATTATTTTGTGATCAATTCGTTGCATAAGTTAAAGGGTAAATGAGTAAATAACTTGCCGCACTGGGGTGCGGCGCTCCCGGACAAAACACAGAAGTCAGAATATCCTTTTGCTTTCCACCTGCAGCTTGAATCTTGAAACTGTTTTGCCACCCGTTTTTCGTGCTCGTAATCGTCATCCCTTTTCCTGAAACCTGAAAGCCAACACCTGCTTTTATGTTTTTCCTGAAACCTGAAATCGGCTCTTTCGATTACGATTACGATAACGCCTACGAACACGAATATACAGATACAAGCTTCAAGTTGCAAGATACCCCAGTGAAATTCGCTTCGCTCATACTTCGTATATTTCACAGGGCAAGCAAGTAAAAGCAATTCAGCTCGTAGCTTTTATACCTTTGCTTATCAGCTTAACAGCTACTCCCCACTCTCTTCAAAAAATGGCGGATCAGATGCGACTGTTCAACAGTCTCCAGAAGGAATGCATCGTGTCCGTAATTTGATTCAATTACACAGTAGGATGAAGCAACCCCTGCAAGCTTGCAGGCTTTTATAATCTCCTGAGACTGGTATTCAGGATATAGCCAGTCCGACTTAAAAGCAATCACAAGCGCCTGGGATTGAATGCCCATCAAGACCTCAAAAAGCTGTTTTCCTCTTGAAGCGTCATAGTAGTCCATCGCCTTTGTGATATAGAGATAGCTGTTGGCATCAAACCGTTTAACAAAGCTGTTTCCCCGGTACTGCAGATAGCCCTCCACCTCAAAGTCCGGATTGAATTTAAATGGCTCTTTTTCAAGCTTCTTCTGTCTGCCGAATTTTTTCATCATCGACGCATCGCTCATAAATGTAATATGTCCTATCATTCTCGCCACAGCAAGCCCTCTTCCCGGATAATCACTGCCATAATAGCTTCCGTTTTGCCAGGAAGGGTCTGCCATTATTGCCTGTCTTCCCACCTCATTAAAGGCAATCTGCTGAGGGGAATGTTTTGATGAAGTTGAAATCAGAACCGCCCCGCCGGTATTGTCAGGATATTTAATCAGCCACTCAAGCGCCTGCATCCCGCCCATTGACCCGCCGGCAACCGCCAGAAGCTTTTCAATACCAAGGTATTCGGTCAGTTTTTTTTGTGCTGAAACCATATCTCCAATTGTTATAACAGGAAAATCAATGCCATAAGCAAGACCGGTTGCAGGGTTAGTCGAAGACGGACCCGTGCTTCCGGAACAGCCTCCAAGTACATTTGAGCAGATAACAAAATATCTGTCCGTGTCAAAGGCTCTGCCCTGTCCGATCATACTGTCCCACCAGCCGGGTTTGTTCTGTGATTCATGAAAACCCGCTGCATGGGCATCCCCGGAAAGTGCATGGCAGACCAGCACTGCATTTGATTTTGAAGGGTTCAGTTTGCCGTACATCTCATAAGCGATCTTGAACGGTGCAATCATCTCCCCGCTCTCAAGCAGAAGTTCATCAAAATCAGCATAGTCTGTTTTTACAATTCCGATGCTTTGTTGTTTAAATAACGTGTTCTGTACATTCATGACTTCAAAGTTTATAAGTTAAGAGGAAACTCAGCGGTAAACGTTGTTCCTGTTTCAGGGCAAGAGGTAAAATAAACCGTTCCCCCCAGATAATTTTCACAAAGCAATTTCATGCTGTAGGTGCCGATTCCTCTTCCATTGCCTTTTGTGGAAAATGAGCGTTTGAATATCTGCATTTGAACGTGTTTCGGGATAACTCCCGGATTGTGAACACTGAAAAGCACCTTACCCTGCTTATTTATACAACCAATGGTAACAGTATCGCTACTTACTGTTGCTTCAAGCGCATTTTTCAACATATTAACCAGAACCCGATGTATCAACGCCCGGTCGGATTTGAATTGAATTTCCTCAAAATCTGCGCGGGTCACAATATATTTGTTGCCTGCCAGTGTATGGTCATGAAACAGGGAAATCACACTTGCAGCAAGTTCCTTTGAGTTGATCTGTACCGCATTTATGGCAAGTTCATTGTTCTCTGCTGCAAGCAGACTGCGCTGTGCTTCAATTTCATCGAAAAGCCGCTCTGAAATGTTTTTAATAAAACCCGCATATTTTTCTTTTTTCTCCGTTTCCGACGAAATAAGCAGATCAGCAAATCCTTTAAGCGGACCGGCAATGTTCATAATGTCATGAAAAAATGTCCTTTCAAGAATCTTTCTTCTGTTCTGATCGCTAATATTTGTCCAGGTGAGAACCGCGAAATCCTCTCCCCGGTAATTGAATGGGGTGGTATGGGCAAGGCAGTCGATGGCTTCAATATTTTTATCAGGTCTTCTCAGGATATGACATTCCATAATAGCGGGTTTGCCGGTAAGCGCCTGCAGAATCGTGTTTGCCGCACCGCACTCCCTGCAGAAACCGGTTGTGCCGCATCCCTCTTCAGATAGACAGGCATTGATACAGTTCACAGCTTCACCTGGTCTCTTTCCATAAACAGCCTGCCGGTTTTCTATTTTAATAAAATCAGTAAATGACAGGTTAGCAAACACAATCTGCCGAAAATTATTCAAAACAAGTATGTACTCAATTGCTGCATCCGCCAGAAAAACCAATGGATCCAGGTTGGTAAATACAGCAGCCTGTCTCTGGATCACAGACATCTCAGCTCTTTCTGCCGGAGCAAATTCGGTTTGAAGTACGTTCATTGTTTTCTCCTGTGATCATATGAAGGTTTTAAGGTTCGGGTTTTACTGACCTCTGAAGGCTGATGACTGAGAGCTTTTTTCAACTATACAGCCATGTTGACAAATACCGTTCTCCCGTGTCCGGAAGAAGTACTACAATCAGTTTCCCCTTGTTCTCAGGTCTTGCGGCAACCTGTAGCCCTGCCCAAAGCGCTGCGCCGCTTGAAATACCTGCAAGAATACCCTCTTCTTTTGCAAGTCTTCTTGCTGTTTCCCCTGAATTGTCATTGGATACTTTTATTATCTCATCAATGATATTCGTGTTCACAATTTCGGGGATAAACCCGGCTCCGATTCCCTGAATTTTGTGAGGTCCGGGCTGCCCGCCGGACAGGACAGGTGATGCTTCAGGCTCAACCGCCACTGCCTTAAAACCTTTTTTTTTCTTCTTTATAATTTCTGCAACCCCTGTTACTGTTCCCCCTGTACCGACGCCTGATACAAAGAAATCCACCCTTCCGTCTGTATCCTTCCAGATTTCCAGAGCTGTTGTTTTTCTGTGAATATCCGGGTTTGCCGGATTTTTAAACTGCTGCGGCATATAGGCGTTGGGGGTGGCGGCTGTAATCTCTTCCGCCTTCCTCACAGCGCCCTTCATCCCTTCAGCTCCGGGAGTAAGCACAAGCTCTGCTCCGAATATTTTAAGCAACTGCCTTCTCTCCATGCTCATGGTATCGGGCATAGTCAGAATCAGTTTGTATCCCCTTGCTGCAGCTACAAAAGCAAGCGCAATGCCGGTGTTTCCGCTGGTGGGCTCTACAATAACCGAATCTTTCTTTAAAAGCCCTTTCTGTTCAGCATCCTGTATCATTGCAACCCCGATTCTGTCTTTTACGCTTGACAGCGGATTGAAAGACTCCAGCTTTACTGCGATTTCCCCCGGCAAATCCTTTCCCATACGGTTAAGTCTGACAAGCGGGGTATTGCCTATTGTTTCAGTAATATCTTTATAAATATTTGCCATAATCATAACTCCCATATATTATAATTAATCATCCTTGTTTTCTGACCCTTGCAGCTTGAAACTTTTTTTATATTTACCGGCTGCCCTGCTATATCACATAATCAAACTGTTTTCCCTTTTTATTGTTCTTTTTTTCAACAATATTCTGCAGGGTGATTGATTCAAGTGTGCCTGATATTTTATCAGATATATCCTTCCATATTTCTCTTGAAATACAGCCATCGGAACGATCACATATTGCAGGCATATCCACGCATTCGGTTACACTCATCGACCCTTCAAGAGCGCAGACAATATCTTTAAGCGTTATATCATTAAGAGGCTTTGCAATATAATACCCGCCATGAGCTCCCCTTACCGAACGTATAAGTCCGGCGGTTTTTAAGGGGTTTATGAGATGCCACAGGTATTTTACAGACATCTCCTCCCTTTGAGCAATATCTGCCAGGATAACAGGCTCACTGCCGCCATGTCTGGCAATATCGATCATAAGCCTTAACCCGTATCTGCCCTTGGTTGATAATTTCATCTTTTCTCCCTGCATCTCTATTAAATCTACTATCTTTATAGACATTATAGCTCATAAATCAGCATTGTCAAGCAGAAAAAAGATTCTTCTGTCTCAGGGAAACTATTATTGCCTTGACAGAGAGCCTTTAATGAGTGACCCCTAACCCGGACAAGCCGGAACCAAAAAGATGTCCGGGTTAGCTCGTAGCTGGTAGCTCATAGCAAAAAGCAGCTGTCAGGTATCAGTTGTCAGCTATCAGCAAACCCTTCGTGGTCGTTATCGTAGCTCTCAGCAAAAGCGGGTAAACTTTTAAACTCTTAAACTTGTAACTTGCAGCTTTTCACTTTTTATTCTGACTTCTGTTTTCAAGGCTATTTCTCTACACTGAAATATTTTTTGCCAGTAAATGCAAAAAATAACTTCTAAGTTACTAATCCTGAAACCCATCAAAAACAAAAGTTGCCTTTTTATTTACTGCTGTTTAATGCTTTCTCAAAATCGCTGATTAAATCATCTACATCTTCAAGCCCCGGAGACACCCGTATCAGGTTATCGGTAATACCGAGTTTTTCTCTTTCCGGCTTTGGTATGGACGCATGCGACATTTTTGCAGGATAGGAAACTATAGTTTCAACCCCGCCGAGGCTTACTGCCACTGCTGCAAAACTAAGCTTTTTCATAAAACTTTTGGCTGTAGGGGCATCTTCTGTTCTAAATGAGAGAACAGCGCCTGGTCCTTCAGCCTGAGACACATGAAGTTGATGCCCGGGATGGTTTAACAGTCCCGGATAGAAGACCTCTTTGATCTGTGGCAGGGTGGCGAGCCATTGAGAGATTTTTAAAGCATTTTTCTGCTGACAGTCCATTCTCACTTTAAGTGTTTTCAAACCTCTCAGCAAAAGCCAGCAGTCCTGCGGTCCCAAAACAGCGCCAAATCCGTTCTGCACCGAATAAATTCTTTCAGCAATCTCTTCATCCTTTACAGCTGCAAGCCCGCCGACCACATCACTGTGCCCCCCGATAAATTTAGTGGCGCTGTGGATAACAATGTCTGCCCCGAGTTCAAGGGGTCTTTGCAGGTAGGGCGTCATAAAGGTGTTATCAATAATCACAAGAGCCCCGTTATCTTTTGCCAGCGCTATTGCCCCTTTTAGATCGGTGATTTTCAGCAGGGGGTTTGACGGGGTTTCAAGAAAAACAGCCCGGGTATTTTTCCGGACTGCCCCGGCTATATTTTCCAGCTTTGTGGTATCCACAAAGGTTGTTTCTATGCCCAGCCTGTTAAACAGGGTTGTCAGAACCCTGTATGTTCCGCCATAGACATCCCTGCGGACCACAAAATGGTCTCCTGATGAAAAAATGGACAGCACCGATGATGTTGCCGCCATGCCTGAGGAAAACGCAAACCCTCTTTTCCCTGACTCAAGCGCCGCTATGGCTTCTTCAAGAGCGCTCCTTGTGGGATTGCCTGATCTTGAATAATCATAGGGCTGTCTTTTTTCAACATCATCCTGATGGTAGGTTGACACTTGATAAATAGGCACGCTTAACGCCCCTGTCCCGGGGTCTGTCAGATATCTGCCATGAATAAGTTTTGTACCGAACTTCATATATATTTACCTCAACGCCTGTTTTAAATCAGCTATAAGATCATCTGCTGCTTCTATCCCGACAGAAAGTCTCATCAGTTTTTCATTGATACCCAGTTTGTTTCTGAGGTCCCATGGAATATCTGCATGGGTCTGCTTTACCGGATAGGTGATCAGACTCTCAACCCCGCCAAGACTTTCAGCAAATGAAAAAACCCTTACCCTGCCAAGCAGCTTTTCAATTACGGCTGGATCCTTCACCGTAAAGGATATCATCGATCCGAACCCTGATGCCTGTTTTTTTGAAATTTCATACCCGCTGTGTTCTTCAAGCCCTGTGTAATAAACCTTTTCCACACTTTTGCTGCGTTTGAGCCAGCGGGCAATTTTCATGGCATTTTTCTGCTGTTTTTCAAGCCGCACCCCAAGCGTCTTTATCCCCCGCAAAATTAGCCAACTGTCAAAAGGGGCAAGCACTGCCCCAGCGGAATTCTGAATAAATTTTATCTTTTCTGCAGCCTGCCTATCCTTTACAGCGATAAAACCCGCTAAGGTATCATTATGCCCGCCGAGAAACTTTGTTCCGCTGTGCAGAACAATATCCGCCCCAAGTTCAAGGGGTCTTTGAAAATAGGGGGTCAGAAATGTATTATCAACAATCAAAAGCGCTTTGGAGTTCTTTGCAATCTGCGCCATAGCGGAAATATCTGTCACCTTCATCATTGGATTGGAAGGCGTTTCAACAAATATTGCCTTGGTATTTTTTCTGATACCATCCCTGACATCCCGGACCCTGCAGGTATCAATATAGGAAAATTCAACCCCCCTTTTTCTGCATATTTTATCAAACAAGCGGTATGTTCCGCCATAGATATCTTCCGACACAATGAGATGATCTCCTGCGGCAAACAGATCCAGCAGAGCAGAAACCGCCGCCATTCCGCTTGAAAAAGCAAACCCCTCTTTTGCATTTTCAAGTATAGCAATTGTTTCTTCAACTTCCTGCCTGGTCGGGTTTAAGGTTCTGGTATAATCATAACCCGTGGATTGGTTAAGTCCGGGATGTCTGAACGTGGCGCTCTGATAAATAGGAAAACTGAGAGCCCCGGTATGACTGTCACCCCCCTTACTGCCGTGAACCAGTCTTGTTGAAATATCAAGTACATTTTTGTTCATATATCCTTAATCCTTTTATCATTTAATAATGCTGGCAGTAAGGTGTTACACCAGACATTCACCTGTCTGCACCACAGGGACAGACTTCAGCGTTTTCAAAGATTTTTCTCCAGTACTCTTTCCGGATTAACTATCTGGAGTATTTTTCAATTACATCACCGTTTTTAACACTGCCTCCCCTTACAACACGGGCAAATATTCCTTCACTTGGCATAATGCAGGTTCCTGCCTGCCTGTAAATGGCACAAGGCGCATGACATTCTTTTCCGTGCTGGGTAACCTCAATAACTGCACTGCTGCCAATACCAATCCTTTCACCTATTGCAAGAGAGAGCAGATCAATGCCTTCTGTTGTTAAGTTTTCAGCAAAATCACCTGGATTGACATCAAGCCCCATTTTCCTCATTTTATCTATGCTCTCTATTGCAAGAAGGCTTACCTGCCTGTGGGTAGAACCGTCAGCGTGTGCATCACCTGCAAACCCTGCATTCTCCACAAGAGTTCCTGATTCAGCCTGTTTTTTTCTGCACCCTTTTTTATCGCTCAAACAGACTGCTTTAACAAATCCAAGATATTTTTCATCAATATTCATAGATGAATCCTCTTATTTAATAACTTCAGCTTTATTTTCTGCATTTAATGGTAAATAATCTTTTCTGTACGGCTTATCAGCTTATCAGCTTTTATTTTTTGCTGACAGCCGACTGCCGACACCTGATAGCTGCTCCTTGCTCAACAGCTTAACAGCCAGCAGCTATATTGCTGCCTTTCTCAAAGCCTGATCGATATCCTCTTTAATATCCTCCGCATCCTCAATGCCAACTGATAATCTTATATAATCCTCAGTAACCCCTGTATCATGCTGCTCCTGAGGGGTAAGCTGCTGATGAGTTGTTGATGCAGGATGGATGACAAGAGACTTTGCATCACCTATATTTGCAAGGTGAGAGAGCAGGCTTACCGAATTTATGAACCTTTTGCCGGCTTCGAGTCCTCCTTTTATACCAAACCCAACAAGCGCACCGTATTTACCTTTAAGATACTTAACCGCAAGCCCGTGACTTGGATGATCTTCAAGACCGGGATAGTTTACCCACTCAACAAGCCGATGTTTTCTTAAAAACCTTGCTACCTCAAGAGCATTATCAGAATGCTTCTTCTGTCTTAGAAAAAGAGTTTCAAGTCCCTGCAGAAACATGAATGAATTAAACGGGCTTACACAAGCGCCCACATCCCTGAGCCACTGCACCCGTGCCTTTATAATAAAGGCAATGTTTCCAAGACCGGGGAAATTGCCAAAGGTATCATGATAAACAATCCCGTGATAGCTTGGATCTGGTTCAGTAAACTCAGGAAATTTTCCGTTTGCCCAGTTAAACCTTCCTGAATCCACAATAACCCCTCCGATGGAGGTGCCGTGTCCGCCTATAAACTTTGTAGCGGACATAACCGTGATATCCGCCCCGTTATCAATCGGTTTGACAATGCCCACCCCTACGGTGTTATCCACCACAAAAGGGATGCCGTTGTCATGGGCAATACATGCAATCTTTTCAAAATCCGGCACATCAAGTTTGGGGTTTCCAATGGTCTCAGCAAACACGGCTCTTGTTCTGCCGCTTATTGCCTCTCTGAATTTTTCAGGTTTGTCAGCATCAACAAATACCACTTTGCGCCCGAGCTTCGGGAAGGTATGGTTGAAAAGCTGATATGTTCCTCCATAGAGATTATCAGCAGCAACTATCTCATCTCCTGGCAGGGTAATATTTAACAGCGCAAAGGTCTCGGCAGCCTGCCCTGATGCCACAGCAAGAGCCCCAACACCTCCCTCAATTGCAGCCATTCTCTTCTCAAAAATATCTGTGGTGGGGTTCATCATCCGTGTATAGATATTTCCAAACTCCTTCAGGCTGAAGAGGTTTGCAGCATGTTCCGTATCCTTGAAAATGTATGATGAAGTCTGGTAGATGGGTACCGCCCTTGCACCTGTTGCCGGATCAGGGTTTTCCTGTCCTGCATGAACCGAAATTGTTTCAGACTTTCTATTGCTCATCTGATCTCCCCTTTCTTGATTAAATAAGTTAAAAGCTTACAGGTTCACTGCCGCCATGTCCGGCAATATCAATAATAAGTATTGAACCATGTATAGCCTTTTGTTGATAAACCCGTATAAATTCAGAAAGAGCACAGTTTGTCATTTCAAGTGATAGCGATAAATCTTTTTATAAGTAAAATATAGCAGTTTAGATTTTTCACCCTTTTGGTCACAGGGTTCGAAATGACTCTTCGGGCTATTATTACACGGTCCCTCAAGGGAGAGGGGTCTTTGTGGGCTTTCTACCGGTTCATCTTAGTTGATAAATTCATGTTTTCTCCCTGTATCTCTATTAAAACTACTATCTTTATAGAGATTATAGTTGATAAAAATATGTTGTCAAGAAAAAATTATAGAGAATCAGCAGTCAGTCATCATGGATCAGCAAGAACATAAGCAAAAATGGGATTGTTATCTTCAAGAGAAAAGATTTTAGGACTTACTTGCAAAAAAATATCTTCAAAGGAACGGTTTTGAGAATAACTGGATATAACTATAACCTAATCTGAGCGATTATGAGCAGACGTGTTGTGTCAAACAAGGCATTCACAATGGTTTGTAGCGGATTCATGTCACACAAAGGTTTCACCTGGATGGTGAAACGTGCGACATGCCTCGGCAGAACAGGCATGGATGCCTGCCCGTGAATGAGCTAAAAACCGTTGCGAATGCCTACAAAACTTTAAAATCGCTCAATTTAGGTATAATAATATGACATAAGCTGTCAAAGGCCGCCGATACGTCAATTTACTCCCGGTCATTTTTCAATAAGATATGCTGGGTGTTTTGTGTAAATAAGTATCACTTTGAAGTTGATTCAACATGAAGTCAGCAACATCAGCACGTGATATCCTGAACTTTAATCCTTTTACAGTAGATAAATCTCCATGCTGATAAGTGCCGGTACGCGGCCCCTTTGTAAGACCTGCAGGTCGAACAATAACCCAGTCCAAACCACTCTGCATTATACATTGTTCCTGCCCCTCATGATCTGTTATTGCGTTCTGCAACAAAAGAGGAAGAAAGATATATTTTGATAAAAAAGGCAGATTGTTACGACTTTCCCCGATACCGACTGTAGACTGGTTAACCAGACGCCTCACCCCGGTATTCTCCATTGCCTTAACTATATTACGAGTCCCGTCTGTTCGCAGAGTTGTACGCTTTGCTCCTGCACCAATGGCAGACACTACACCCTCTTGTCCTTTTAAAGCGTTTTCTACCGATGAATAATCCAGTATATCACCCTGATGAAGCCTGAGATTATCATGTTTTATATCTATCTTTTCAGGATTACGGGCAAAGGCTACCACCGAATGTTCTCGTTCGAGAGCCTGCCTGACAATTTCAATCCCCGTAGCACCGGTTGAACCAAATATAGTGACTTTCATTTAGGACTCCTTTTGTTTATTTACAAAAACCTGTTCCCTATTGTCATATGAGGCAACTATAGCATTTGGTTCTGCTGCATGTCAATAATAAATTCAGACTCGATAGCATCAATTTTAATGGACTTCCAGTCCTCCGCAAACATTTATTGCCTGCGCTGTAATGTAACAAGCCTCTTCTGATGCAAGAAATGCAACTGTTGAAGCTATCTCTTCAGGCAGACCTATTCTCATTATCTTTAACTGCCTTGACTCTATTGCTGCATCTGCCACCATTTTAACAGTGCTTCCCTCTGCAAGGTTTAAATCTCTGTCTGATCTGTGCCATATTGGTGTATCAATAAGCCCCGGGCAAACTGCATTTACTGTTATCTCATAAGGGGCAAGCTGAAATGCCAGCCCTTGTGAAAGGCTTATTAAGGCACTTTTTGATGAGGAATATGCAATAGTACCGCTTCTGTTTGTTTTGCCTTCTGTTGAAGCTATATTTATTATTCGCCCTTTTAAATTTCCATCTATCATCTGTTTTGCAATGAGTTTTGAAAGAATAAAAGCAGCCTTAACATTTACATTATAAATTCTGTCCCAAAGTTGAGCGTCAATTTCATCAAAGCTTTTACCCGTGTCTCCTATACCTGCATTGTTCACAAGTATTTCTATCGATTTGAAATGATTGATAGACTTTTCAAAAAGTTCATGCAGATATTTTTCATCCCCAACATCTCCATAAAATGTGACGCACTGTTTTCCATTCTGCTTTATCATCTTCTCGGTTTGAAGGCTGTCATGTTTACTGATATCGCTTATAACCACATTACACCCTTCTTCTGCTAACCTTACGGCTATTTCTCTTCCTATACCGCTTCCGGATCCTGTGATAACAGCAGTTTTTCCATTAAATCTGTCAAAATTATGCTTCATGATTTTAAACCGCCTTTATTTATGTGTAAAAAAGCTATCAATCAATTTTTTAATTATGTTTTTACAAAAACGGGTCTTTTGAATTGGCCGGTGCCAGCGAGGAAAGGATCTCCTTAAAAAGGAGCCCCGGTCATCAATGTAAAACTTATTAAACAGTATCCAGAGCTTATACAGAAGTAAATACGGAAACTCTGTATTTATAAGGAGATCTCTGATTTCCCAGAATCAGCAGACTTCCCTTCTCCTGAAAAAACACCGGTCCAGGGTTGTTGCTGCTCCCTCCTACATGTATGCCATCAACAATTGAACCCAGAGTGCTGCCCCGGTCGCATATTCCGATTTGACCATTCTGTAAAATAATTTTAACGTGATGTCTTGATACCTGATAGGGGGGAGAATCAGGAATCATCATATCATTATTTGAAAGAGGATCCGGATTCTCACGTCCGATAAGAAAAGGAAATGTTTTTATAACGAAAGGACTGACAGGCAGTGAATTCTGACTGCTTGAGGTTATACCTTCAAGTGCAATATATGAATGGGGTTTATCTTTTCTGTGTTCGGGTATTGCCTCTGTCCTTACAGGCAAGGCATCCACAGTATCCTGACTTTTCTTTTCAACTGTCTGGAGCCTTGCTATGGTAGCATTAGCCTCTCTAAGCCTTTCAAATAAGTTTTTCAGGATTTTAATAGTGAGGTTTGGATCTGTTTTAAGCGCCCCTAAAAATTCATCCCGATGTATCTTCTGAACTGTTGTAGGCATTGAAGCTACAACTGTTGCGCTTATGGGCTTTTCATCAACCATGCTCATTTCGCCCACGGTCTCTCCTGAACCCAGCTTTCCAATACGAATCTTTTTCCCGGACCAGTCTTTAAATATACCTACTTCGCCTTCAACTATTATATAGGCTGCTTCACCAATCTCATTCTCTTTAAGAATGATCTCTCCGGCATCGAATTTTATTAACGGTATCATAGAAATTACGTCATTTTTAATCTGCTTATTTTATATGAAGTATAGAAAAACCAGTCTTTTATGTCAATAAAAAAGTTATCATAGGGCATGCGAACTTGCCTGTTCAACAAATAACGGTACAAGTTAGCGGTCATTATTACAATATATAGTATAATGTGATAAGAAAAGACTTGAACAAAAAGAATGAGGCAGTTAGACAGAGTTTATACCCGTAAATATAATTGGAGATACGGCTATGACAGGCCATTTAAACTACGGATACAGGATGAACGAAATTGCCTGGTATCATTGAATTCATTATACGGCCGTTAGCAAGACAATGATGAGACAAAACAAAAACTGAGTTTTTCAAGACCTGTTCAATTTAAATGCTATCGGGCTAAGTCAAGCGATAAAATTAACATCATTAAGAATGTTAATAAAACACTTTCTGTTTTAGTTGCACTTTTCTGGAAACCATGACCCAATGCATGGTTTTCCTGAAAACAACAATATAGGGCGGCACTATTTAAACTTATAAAATTGATATTTTTATCAAACTGATATATTATTGTAGATAGATACAACTTTCAGCAGATGTATTGATATAGTTCAAACACTGCCCTTTGATAAAATGACTTTTATGACAGACTTTTAACACTTCAACCCCTATTGGTTTTCTGGAAAAATTTACATAGAAGGTAATAAGCATGCAAAAAGTGTTACTTGTTTTAATGGCTGTACTTTGTATTGCTATTCTTTTTGGACAAGACGAGATAGAGAAACTTACTGATTACGTGCAACATGAAATTGAAAAAATTGTTCATGGCAGCAAGGTTTTTGATAACAATAAATCTATCGAATCTTCTGAAGAGGGCGGGCAAAAGAATATTAAACCAGATGATGGATCTGATCTTTATATTAAGGGTTCATTACAAGCCAGACTCGGAAATTATGAAGAGGCATTAACATATTTCAACAAAGCAGTAGAAGTTGACCCTAAGAATGCATGGGCTTATTATGACAGAGGTTTAGTGAAAATTAAACTCGGTGACAAAGACGGGGCTTGTTCAGATCTGCATAAAGCGGGAGAACTGGGATATTTTGCCGAAGAATTAATTCAGAAACATTGCAACACAGATAAATAATGTTCAGGGTCCAAACAAAACATTAAACAAACAATAATAAGGCATATCATGATTAAAATTGCTAAAAATTCAAAAAACTACAAATACAAACAGATGCAAATTTTTAATTTACTGGGTTTTATGGCAATGTTGACCGTAAATTATCTGGCAAATGCCCTGCCGATTAACAATATGACGGTAGGAGAGGTTTCAGGCAAGTTTTCCAACATTTTTGTGCCTGCCGGTTATGCTTTTTCTATATGGGGGTTAATTTACCTGTTGCTGGGTATTTTTGCAGTTTATCAGGCAAAAGGTCTTGTCAAAAAGGATGGGAAAAAGCTGTTATATGTAGAAAAAATATCATATTTATTCTTTATCTCCTGTCTTCTCAATTCAGGCTGGATTTTCGCATGGCTATATCTGAGAATCGGACTGTCACTTATTGTAATGATAGCTCTTTTAATTAATTTAATTTTAATATATAAAAAACTTCAGGATCCGGCAGTAAAAGAAGAAAGGTTAGGCTCTCTTGTCCGATGTGCTTTCAGCATTTATCTGGGCTGGATAACTATTGCTACGGTTGCAAATGTAAGTGCTTTTCTGATTTCAATTGGATGGGGAAGATTAGGGCTGTCTGAGGCTTTCTGGATGGTCATGGTCTTGATTATTGCCACTGCAATTGTTCTTTCCGTAATCTTTAAATACCGTGACTGGCTTTACGGACTGGTGGCAGTCTGGGCTTTTCTGGCGATAATTGTAGCCAGGCTGAGGGATGATCCTGTTGACATTTTGGTAGTTGTATCAACTGCGATCTGTCTTGTTATAATTATAAATTCAACTGTCAGAATTATTGCTAAAAAAAGGGGGGTGCTTTAGGCTTTTTTTTATGCAAGAACAATTTTATTTGCTTCTGGATATAGATTTCAAAAGATGATGATAATCAAGATTATTGCAATAAAAGCAGGTATTCCATCAATTTTGTCTTTCAAGAAGATAATGGCTTTTCTTTGTATGAACCGCCCAGTTTAATTTATTATCTGAATGAATCTGCTGTGCAACAAGCCTGCCGCAGACCAGCACCACAGGCACCCCTCCGCCTGGGTGAACACTTGCACCGGCATAATAGAGCCCTGAAACTTTTTTTGATTTAATAGAAGGTCTGAAATAACCCGACTGAAAGAGGGTCGGCGCAAGCCCAAACCCTGCACCCTGATAGGTGTTGAACCGTTCACTGAATGTTCCTGGATCAGCATATTTTTCAAAAACAATATTCTTTCTTAAACCCTCCAGACCGCATTTTTCAAGTTTTTCAAAAACCAGCCTGCGATAGTCTTTGCCCTCTGTCTCCCAGTTTACATTGCTTCCCATATTGGGAACAGGAACTAAAACATAGATTATCTCTTCTCCTTCAGGGGCGAGACAGGGATCAATGCGTGTTGGCGAGTATATATATATTGCAGGGTCATCAGGCAGAACCTTTTCAATAAAAATCTGATCAAGGCTCTTCTTGTAATTTTCAGTAAAATAAATATTGTGAACACCCAGACTGTTATACCGCTGCTTTGAACCAAGATAAAACATCATGCAGCCGCAGGAGTTTGTCATACTTTCAAACTTAGGAAGTGTATAGCCTCCCCTGTGCTGTTTCGGTACCAGTTTCTGCATGGTTGTTGGAAAATCAACATTTGAAATCACAACATCTGCAGACACTGTTTTGCCGGTGCTGAGAGTCACCCCCTTAACCTGCCCATTTTCAACTGTTATGCTCTCTACAGAGCTTTTTAGATGAATCTCTCCTCCGAACTCTTCCAGCAGACAAACAAGAGCTCTTGTAATAGAGTTCATACCGCCTTTTGGATACCATATTCCGCTAAGTCCGTGCTCAACATAGGGAATTAATGTATAGATTGAAGGCGCCTGATATGGTGAAATACCAAGATAAATTGACTGAAAGGTAAGCGATATGCGAACCCGTTCATCTTTTACAAAACGGCTGATATCAGCATACATGTTGTTTAATGTTTTAAGCTTCAACATGCTTGTAAGTGTTTTTATATTAAGAAAGTCTCTGAGCCTTGTCATTGGCTTTTCAATGAAATTATACCGGGCAACCATATAGCGCCTGTGAATCTGGGCAAGATACTTGAGATAGCCTTCTACGTCATCGGGATTTATGGCTCTTATTTCATCAAGGTTATGTTTAAGATCATTTGAAGGAGTCATCATGGTTCCGTCAGTAAAATTTAGATGGTAACATGGGTTTAAGCGGGTCAATTCCAGATAATCTTTAATGTCCCTTCCCAAGCCAGAAAAAAACTGCTCAAACACATCATACATCATAAGGATGGTCGCTCCGACATCAATACGGTATCCATCAGATTCAATGGCTCCTAACCTTCCTCCCGGGGTCTCCTCTTTTTCAAATATCACCACTTCCCAGCCTTGTGCAGCAAGGTGAACAGCAGAGCTTAACCCTCCTGCCCCTGCCCCTACTACCACAACTTTTCCCTGTTTATTAACTCTTTTATTCACCTGAAACTCTCCATACACAAAAAATATTATCAGTCTCAAATACTCTTAACAGTATAAAATGCAATATATAATTACTATCCTGCTCCTGTCATTTAAATCCTCAATTCGAAGGTAAAAAAAATCGGAAAGATATGTACTATAAACTTATATTTCTCAGTCGCTATGATCCTTTGAAATGACAGTCGGGGATGCTCACTCTGTAAATACTGCTTATTGGTCAGTTTATATTACATATTTTTCAATAATATTCAGGCTATAATATCAGGATACTTGTATTATTTCAACTCTATAATACTGGTTAAATATTTGGTTCATAGCTGGCAGAAGTATATAAATGGAGTCATGGGTTATCTGTTATCTGGAACTGGCTTTCCGGTATCAGAAAATTCAGGGTTATTGATTTTGAAGAAATTCAGAAAGGTCTGAAATGGACTCTATTGCAAGTTTTTCAGCCTCATCTTTGCGCATGGTAAGTGTATAGGTATTATTGAAACCAAAGGGTTTAAGCCATAAAATATCAAACTGCTCCTTAAACTCTTCTTTTACTTTTTGATAGGCTTGTTCAGGGTCAGAAACCATATCTTCATTTAAAATGTTGATAAGGCCTGTACCTGTATATTCCGCATATATGTCTATACCCCCTGTTCTTAAAGCGTTAAAACATATTAGTGTTCCTCCAAGATTCAAATAACGTTTTACCTGTAGGCTGGTATTTTGTTCTATGAGCAACGACAGCATTTCACCCAATATTTCCTGCTCGGTAAAGTGTTTCGCCCCAACTGCAACTCTCCCTGCCGTCGGCTGCGAAGAGATATTTCCTGTCTGTATCAGCCCTTCTGAAACCAGAAAATCAGCAGCTACATCTGCTGCTCTCATGCGCTTTTCATCCACCTTATAGTTGAGTTGTTGCATCTTTTTTTGTGTTATCCTCCCTGCCAATACATTGAGTACGGATTCAAGTTCAGGATATTTATCAAGTGTATCACGCCTGATAACTGGCGCTGCATAATAAGGGGGGAAAAAACCTCTGTCATCTTCAAGGGTAATAAGGTTGTAGGCAGGAATTCTGCCGTCAGTTGCAAATGCGTTAATTACATTAACAGCTTTATCCTTTAATGCTCTATACATAAGTCCCGGTTCCATTTGCAATGGCCGCACAGGAAATTCAAGTTTATATATTTTTTTAAGCCCCCTGTATCCGTCGGGTCTGGCTAAGAATTCCGCATCAAAAGCTGGTCTGAAACCGGTTACCTTATCCTTCTGAGTTGCGAAAAGCAATGCTCCGATAAGGATACTGACTCCGACAATAGTTAAAAGTTTTGTTTTTAATGTCATAAAAATCGTCTCGCATATCCGATCTGTTTGTCAGTTTTGTGATCCCCGTTTTTCTCTACTGACTGTTTTTGGAAAGCCCTTCAGGCACTAGCCAGCGCTCAAGCCTGCTTATTATAAAATCCGCCAAGAGCGCAAGAATAGCAGCAGGTACAGTGCCGGCTAAAAGATAATCAATCTGTATTGTTCTCAGTCCCCTGATAATAAGATCACCCAACCCTCCTGCCCCGATAAGCCCCACAAGTGTTGCCACACCTATCGTCCAGACCGTTGAAATCCTTATACCTGCTGTAATTACAGGCAGAGCCAAAGGCAGTTCGACAGTAAAAAGCATTTGATAGTCTCTCATCCCCATTCCCCTGGCTACTTCTATAAGAGCTGGATCAACCTGCTTAATGCCGGTATAAGTATTGCGCAATAACGGAAGCAGGGCATACATAACAAGGGCTACTATACCCGGCAACGTACCTATAGTTGGCAAACCTGCTAAAGCAAAAATGACAACTATGAGGGCAATAAGAGCAAGACTTGGAATTGTCTGAACCACACCAAAAATATTGAGAACAATATCTGCAAGTTTTTGATATCTGGTTCTCGTGAGATATATACCCAGAGGGATAGCGATAAACAAGGCCAAAATAAGAGCGATAAAGGTAAGATAAATATGTTCTATCGTTGCATGTATTATATCCTGCCCCATTCTCTGCCAGAAGGTTGCCAAATCCATTTTTTATCAACCTGTATTAGGTTTTAAGTGTTCTTCCGGAAAATACAGTCCACGCTGTATTATAACTATTGACTGATATCCCCCAGAATATCTGAAATAATAGCAAGCAACTCCTTTTTTGCAAGAGTTCCTATATTATTTGATTCCCCCTCAAACACGGGCAAGGTTTTTGTTTTGGTTTTCCCGAATGTGTCAAGCGCCTTAATAATTGACTGTTCTGCATCAAGATAGACTTCCGGCTTTGTTTGTTCAATCCACTCTGTTTCACCGGCTTTAATTACATCTTTAAGTTTTTTTGTAAGAAGTAATAACTGAAACCGATGCTGGCCCAGGAAAGATGAAACAAATTCGTTGGCAGGATTTTCTATAAGTTCTGAAGGGGTAGAAAGCTGTTGCAGAATGCCGTTGTCTATAAGCGCAACCCTGTCTCCCATTTTTACAGCCTCAAACACATCATGGGTGACAAAAAGAATAGTTTTTTTAATATCAGCTTCAAGCTCTATAAACTCATCCTGCAGGCTTTCTCGGGTGAGAGGATCTAATGCACCAAAAGGTTCATCCATAAGCACAATTACAGGATCGGCAGCCAATGCCCTTGCTACCCCAACCCTCTGCCTTTGGCCCCCGCTCAACTGGAACGGATATCTGTCCTTAAATTCATCCGGTGCGAGACCTGTCATGGATAATAACTTTTCAGTTTGTTGAAGTATGTTTTTACGAGACCATTTCAACAGTTGAGGAACAACAGCAATATTCTCTGCGACAGTCATATGGGGAAACAGCCCTATATGCTGAATAGCATATCCAATCCTTCGCCTTAGCTCTACAGGATTATAATCCATAATATCCTGTTGCTCAATCAGGATACGCCCTCCTGATGGTTCTATCAATCTGTTCACCATCTTTAAAAGGGTAGTCTTTCCGCTTCCGCTTGTTCCAAGCAATACAAGCGTTTCTCCGGCTGAAACATCAAGTGATATACCGGAAACCGCCTTTACTTTTCCCGGATATACCTTGGATATCTCTTCAAACCGTATCATTGAATATCCTGCAAAAAATAGTGTAGATAAACTGCTTGGGCTTTGCCTTTAAATTACAGCACATAGATATTTGCAGATGATCTGTTGTCAGGTATCAATTTTCTGATTGTAAGTCTTTGCTCAAGGAAGAGGTGCTTTCACTTAAAAAACTGCACTTAGCAGATTGCTTCAAACAGCTTCATTTTTTTATTACAACTTTATGCACAGGAACTTTACTGAAAATACCATATTTTTCTTTTACATAATCAGCTATTAACTCCGCAGATTTAATTTTCTTATCAATATTTACTGAAACGCTTTCTGAATGTTTTCTGCTGAGCAGGTCGGCACTTACAAGATCAACCGCAAAGGGATTTTTACTGACAACAAAGCCTAAATCATCCACAAATGGTTTTTGAAACTTATCCACACAGTCACAAAGTTCCGTTATGCTATACATATGCAGCACATGCAGGGATTTATCCCAGAATCCGTTCATGAGCCCTATGGTATAATCTGCCATACGTACGGGAAGTGTCTCCTCTCCCCTTGACCAGTCATTGATATCTTTTCCGGACAGCTTTACAGCCTTACTTGGACATAATGAAACACACTCCCCGCACCCGATACATACCCCTTCAGCAACCCAGGGAAATAGATCAGTATCAGTTAATGATAGAGCATCTTCCGGACAGTTTGCAACACATATCCCGCAACGCGTGCATAAATCCCCATCAAATCCGGGAAGAAGAAACTGATGCATTCTCAATTTTCCTGTCAAACCGGCGCACCCCATTGCAATGTTCTTAACACAACCTGCCAGTCCTGCCAAACCATGCAGTGTCAGGTGTGCACTGTTAACAATAAAATCCGCTTCAGCAAATCCACCGGATAAGAAAAAGTCTGTATATCTTGCTACCCCGTCCACCTTTCTGCATTGCTGTTCCTCACCGAACTCATATACACCTTGTATTGCAGAACAAGGTCTATCAAGCACAACGAACGGAACCCCCGCAGTTCCATTCACAGACCAGCCATGCTTTTCGGCAAGGTTCATATAACTGGAAACATCATCTATGGGGTTCTGTTTATGCCCGCGCATTCCTGTATATGCAACCGTTGAATCACCGGCAACAACACTGTCTGCTCCCTGATGTTCAAGGAAACGCTTAATAGAAGCAGTATATTCCGGACGCAACCTTGTCTTGCAACGTGGTTCGCCAATATGCAGTTTAATGAGAGTTTGTCCCTTAACAGCACCATCATGGGCAAGACAGAATAAATCATATAACGCATTGTTTACTATTGCTTTACTGTCAGAATCATTAAGGTTGATTTGAGTTGTATCAAGATAGTAAACAGGATATATCAAATCTTCTATTGTCATGCCTGGCGGCAAATCAAGCGCCAAGGTAGGCTGAGATGTATTTGTATTGTTCATTTTCTAATAATAGTCATGTTATATTGTTACCGAATTAAGAAATCCTGCCATACCCTCTTTTCTAAACACTCTTTCGGATTCTTCTGCAGGGCACTTCCTGTTTTGAAGACGTTCAAAAAGAGGTGCAAGAAACATCTCTTCTCCTCTGCCCCTTCGTTCTAAACCAAGCCTTGCAACAGACAGCATTCGTTGGATATACTCAACAAGTGAAACCTTTCCAATAGCACCATCCATAGCTTTTTCACAGGCTGTCTCCCTGCTTTTTCGAATCTCAATCCAGTCCCAGACTCTAACCTCTTCCCATGCTTCATCAAGTGCTGATACAAGACCAAGGGTTATTGCAGGAACAGTCATCAATTCTGCGGGAGGCTGCTGATCATTAATTCTGTTTTCAACTGTAAAATAGCGCGATATCCTTGCATTATACCAGTAACAGGTGCAGTGCAGATCAAAATCTCCATGCTCCGGGACAACATTAACTTCTTTATTATCAGTATCAACAGCTATGGCATCGGTTTCGTCAAAATATCCTGCAAAGGAATCATACCTGCTAAGGAGCAATGGTTTCCCTTCTCTCAGAATAAACACTGGCCTGAACTCTGATACGGTATCAATATAATGGCGCATATCCCGAAACGGAACTTCAGGAACACCAATCCTTTTTCTGTCAGACATCCACCAATCCCAGAATTTTTCAGCAACACATTTATATCGGGGATCAATATCACCTTTCCAGATACTTGAATTGGCATTGAGTGCAATCTGGGCTCCTGCAAAACCATTAAGCACATTTACGGTTTTTACGGCCTCATCTGGGGCTACACTTATATGAGTATGGCTTGCAGCGTTAACAGTGAAAAGATGCACATCATCACCATCCTCATGAGCGATATGTCGATTGGCTCCAAACAATTTGTCCCATACACCTGAACGGCTTTTTTTCATCAATAACTTTTTGCCTGGGTGTGAAACCGGATGTATTCCATATCCAAGAAATCTGACACGGTGTTGTTCTGAAAAATTCTGAAGAATGTGTTTAAGATCTTCTATATCTTTATTCAACTGGTTAAGGTCAGCAACATGGGAAAGTGAAAATTCTGTTTTACAATAACCGGTTTCACATGATGCAATGGTATCATTTTTCTCACCGGGCCGCTGAGCTCCTACTATTTTTTTAGTCATTCCATCAACAACCGGTTTCCATCCAAGCCCCTGCAGATATGACCATAAAACATCTACCACATCACGACTTACAGCTGACCCATCTTCACATACAAGCGGAAATTTAAGTTCTGATCCTATGCGTCTCTGAGCTGCATCCACTCCAACCTGAGAGGCATTAAATCTTTTCATGTAATAATCATATATCTTTGACATAATAGCTGTTCTGCTATTGGCTCTTAAGCAAAACAAAAAACCTCATTTAATTTTTAAATATTTTCAATTACCCTTTTAACTACCTGGCAAAAGCCTTTTTATAATCTGAAATAATTCTCCAAAACAGGTTTTACAGGGATGGCCATTTTTTCAATAACTCATATCTGCATTTAAAAACCCTGCCCCATTGTCTGACCATCTCCCATGATAATGTGCTTATAAGTTGTAAGCTCGTTTAAACCCATCGGACCTCTGGCGTGAAGTCTGTCAGTTGAAATACCTATCTCAGCCCCCATACCAAGAGTCTCACCGTCACAAAACATGGTAGAAGCATTAACAATAACAACCGATGAATCCACTTCCCGAACAAAACGTCTTGACTCTGAATAATTTTCTGTAACAATTACATCAGTATGTCCACTGCCATATTTGGTAATATGGGCAATTGCCTCATGAATCCCATCAACAACCCTTACAGAATAGATACTGTCAAGATATTCGGTATACCAGTCATCCTCTGTTGCCTCTTTTATTCCGTCAAAAATGCTGCAAACCTCCGGACATCCACGAACCTCTACACCATTTTTCTGAAGGCTTGCAATCATATCAGGCAAAATCCCCTTCATGCTATAGTCTACCAGTACTGTTTCAGCTGCATTACACACTGCCGGCATAAGAATTTTTGAATCAAGTACAATTTTCAATGCCTTACTGTAGTCTGCCCTGTCTCCTATATAGATATGACAAATTCCCTCAAAATGTTTTATAACCGGAACAGATGATTTTTCAGCCACTGTTCTGATTAGCTGCTTTCCACCGCGCGGGATTACAAGATTAATATCATCTTTCATGGTCAGCAACTGTGCAACTTCCTCGTGATTGAGTTCTGCCACCTGCACAACATCAGAGGAGACACCTGCATGCATAAGCGCATCTGACCACAACTTGCCCAATAACCTGTTGCACAGCAACGCTTCACTGCCACCTTTACAGATAATTGCATTTCCTGATTTTATGCAAAAAGCTCCTGCATTAACTGTTACATGGGGTCGTGCTTCATATATCATAAGCAGTACACCTATTGGCACCCTTATCCTTGAAGCGGTCAACCCGTTTTCAAGCTGTTTTTCCTCTATCACCTGTCCTACAGGGTCCGGTAGTTGGGTAATTTTTTTCAGTGAATTTACCCTGCCTTTTATCTTTGCCTCATCAAATTTGAGTCTTTCATAGAGAGATCCCTCAACACCTTTATCCAGTGCAGAGTTAAGGTCTGATTTATTTGCGGCAATAACATCATTAGAGTATTTTTCCAGCAAATCAGCCATTTTGTTAAGAATTATGTTCTTAACCATCGAAGGTGCTGCTCCTATTTCCGCTGCGCCTTTTTTTGATCTTGAGGTTAAGCCACTGACTATCTCTGAGATTTCCATACCCTTTAATTACCTCTTTTGGTATTTTATAAACTGTTTTCTGTTTTTAGCGTAGAAAAAATATTTCCGCCCTGATAAAAGGCTTTTTTATCATGACGATAACAAAAGGTTTTGCTTATAAATGATACTTGGTTTTAAGAATTTCCTTGCACCTGAAAACAGCTCTTCAGATAACGATCACGAAAAACTTCTCTGAAATAGGAACTAAAATGCTAACCTATTTTTCTATTCTGAATATACCGGCCAGACTATGTCCAACTCCGGTTCCAGGTTGCAGTTTTATCTCAAGCTCCCGCAATGCATAACCCAGTTGAGGTTCTATAAAATTTGCACGAACCTCACCGTATTTCAGAGATCCGACCCCTTCAACAACCTTGCGCATTGTGCGCATAACCTCCTTCAAGGGTTCGGGGAAATAAGACTTTATTTCCGGTTCAGACTTAATAAGACCTGATTCACTTTCATATTGGCTAAGCAGTGAAATTGTATAATCAACAAGGGCATTGCAGGACATGAAATACATTTCAAAAAAATTATTAAGGTGGTCAAACCCTTGTCTCGGAACATAATCAAATTTGATTGATGAAAGATCTGTCCGCATATAAGATTCAAACAGAGAGTTTACCCTGCTTCGCATTGGCGGGCAATAGCGGTTATAATCTCCTGTTTCAAGATGACGTCCGACAAATATTGAACGGTCATAAAAACAGACCGGAACAACCTTAACCCCTGACCTATCTGAAGCTTTATTTATTATTTTCATTATTTCATCACGTGTCATCAGTCGCAGTGGAAAAGAGGCAATATCAGCATTATTCCGCTCATCTTTTTCATAAATATAAGATATGCGGTAATCCATAAAATATTCCTCATTTGCAGAATGGTGCCACAGATCCTGCCATTCATAGGAATATCTGCCAAGCCAATCTCCTACAAACAAGGCCCCATTTGATGCATGTTTAAAAATATCGGCAATAAGACGGGTATTAACCTCATCGGTAAAATGAGCCAGTGTTCCATAGGATGTATAATACATATCAAAAGCTTCATTTCCAACCGATGATTCCGGCAAACCCTGACTCAGATCTCCTGTAACAAAACGGAGCTTCGCGTTGCCTGCCCAATACTGTCTAGCCTGCTCCAACAGATCTTCATTCACATCAAGACCGACATATTCCTGCAAATTTTCGTGTGTAATTGCACCGGTTATATAATCATAAATCCCCGGGTCTTTTGTATATATATTCATAATCAGATCGTAGGCATCTCCGCTTCCGCATCCAAGATCAAGAATCCGTATCCTTTCGAGCCTGTCAGTTTTGTTTTTAACAAGTTCATTTAGAGCAGGCCTTAAAAAAATACCGCTCAACTGATCCTCCCAGAATCGTCTGACATTATCGTACTTTCCCAGCAGCCCGGTAGTCTTGTTATATTTGCCTGTATCTACTGCTTCTGAATATGCTTTCTTTTCTACCATAAGTTTTTATTTCCCTTTTTAGGCTGCAACTGATTTTATATTAGCCAGTGACTTTAAAACAGCTATCGCCTCAAATGCATCATTGCAGTGAGCATCAGCACCAATCTGGCTTGCAAAGTCTTTTGATGTAGGGGCTCCGCCTATCAGCACCTTTACACTTTTTCGAATACCTGTATCTTCCAGCATGCCTATAACTGTTTCCATCTCCCTCATCGTTGTTGTTAGAAGCGCTGATAAACCAAGAAATGCAGCCTTTCTGTCCTTTACTTCCTTTGCAATTCGATCTGAAGCAACATCTGTTCCCAGATCCACAACATCATAACCAGCACCCTTGACCATAATAGACACTATGTTTTTACCAATATCATGCAAGTCTCCCTTGACGGTTGCAATAACAAAAGTTCCCTTGTTTTCAATGCCATCATCAACCATCTGAGGAGCAATCAAATCCATGGCAGCCCCCACACACTCAGCAGATGCAAGCATATCAGGAATAAGATACTCCCCTTTTTCAAATTTTTCTCCAACAATTTCCATTGCTGAATTAAGCGCTCCGGTTACTATTTCCTTAGTGTCAATCTTTTGTTTCAATGCCTCGGAAATCAATTCTGTCACAGCAGGCTTTCCCTCAAGTCCTTCATCAAACCCTTCATCTTCGGCTTCAATACGTCCCTGAAGAATATTAAATTTTATCTGTTCTATAAGATCGTTTTCCATCATTTGCTCCTTGTTTAAAAAGTTATGTATTTAAAATATTAACCCAATAATCATAATCTGCATATTTGCCATATAGTCAATAAAGGCAACAAAGAAGAATAAAACAATCGCCTTTTTATTAACAGCTCTTCAGTATCGGCAGAAGACCGGAAATCTGAGCAAATATCCTGTCCTGAATCTCATGAGGAATATGGCTTGCCGGTTCTGCTTCTATGGTGGACAGTTCCTTAAGTGCATATTCAATAACCTTGTCCTCGGCGCCGCTGCCAGAAAACTTATATGGCTCTGATACAAGTCCTGAATGAATTGCTTTGCGGGCATGACGCGCATAAAGACGATTGGGAGAATTCATAACCTTGCGAACCATCTTAAGTGTTTCTTCGTAGGTCTGTTCACTGACATCCGGATTTCTAAGACTCTGTTTAATCTTATCTATATGTTCATTGTCTATAACAGCCTGAACAGGACAAAATGAATTAGTCCTGTTCAAAAGCCCAAATGCATAATGAATATATTGGGCTCCGGTCATTGTCATATATAGATGAGTAAGAAGCTTTTCAAATGAAGCCTGCATACCGGGAACTTTTGCATCAGCCACTCCTGCTGTGGAATAACACGGCACCTGATAATGACGTGCCAACTGAACACAGTCATGATTATACTGATTAAATTCAGGGCAGCCATATAAATCGTGCAGGTCATCCATGCGGGCACGCACTGGAACACTGCCATATAATACAGGTGCTCCGGGTTTTATAAGCTGAGTGAAAGTTATACCGGCAAGTATCTCTGCATTTATCTGGGCAACCATTCCTGTCTCCTGAATGGGTGCTGTGGAACCCCCCTGCGGTGATGATGATATCACAAGCGGAAGACCCGCCTCTACTATTGCAAAAACCTTATCGGTTGTATCTTCAACCATTTGCAGGGGGCTTTTAAACACACATGCAATAAAGGATATCAAAGGATTTTTTCTGAGATTGTCCGCTCCACCTGCTATAAGCTCAGCCATACGGACAACATCGTCAAGTTTTTCAAGTTTTGTCAACCCTGCCTGAACATGTTTGGTTATATTGTTCAAACTTGCAAAAAACTTGTTCACATCATGATTATCTTCTGTTATTCCTTCATCCTGAATATTTACAGGTCTTATAAAAAAATCAAGATTATCAAGCTTGTCACATATTTTTGCAGCCCTGCACAGCAAAGCTGCGCTGCCTCGCAGTTGCCTGTAGCGCGGAAGCCTTACCTTAATACCCGGTTCTCTGCGACTTACAAAGTCTTCCAGTTCGGTCTCAATCCAGACATTTGTTTCAGACCCTGAGCCAAAATATACTCTTGGTACCTGGGCATCCAGCAAAAGTCTGTTTGCAGGATTGCGCGCTCCAAGTACAAACCGTGAAGGAGCTTTTTTAACTGATTTTTTTACAAGTTCTGATGGAATGCTTATCCTCCACAAATGTCCCTTTTGATCAGAATCTTCCCTTACCACTGCTCCGTTTTCATGAAAAAGATCTGCAGCTCTTTTATTATAACACCATATTCCAGGATCCTTCAGTATATCAAGAGAGGTTCTGTCAAGAAGCCCAACCTGCTGCTCGGTAAGTCTATTGTAGGGCTTTACAACTATACCCTTTCTAAATTCTTCATTATCAATCATAAAAAATCCTTCCTATTGCACAGATTATTTAATGTCTTAGATTTCATTTTTTTTGCACTTACTGACAAAAAATATTTCAGTGCAGAGAAATAGCCTTATTACCAGTGTTTTCAGGCGTTTTTTTGACTCCAACTTTTTGTTTTTCTATGAGCTACCAGCTGCGAGCTTTTTTGCTTATCGGCTTATAAATTATCTCAAAGCCCTTGTATATCTCCTGCAACGGGGATCTTTACCGGTTAAAGCTTCTGCCACTTTTATAGCCATTTGAATCTCATCGTCCATAGGATTTGCAATAACAGCATCCAGACCTGCATAAATTGCCATATACATAAAACCGGCGTTGAGCTTCTTTCTCTCCGGAAGCCCATAGGAAACATTTGAGAGCCCCATAACTGTTTTAGACTCTGGAAATGTTTTTTTGATAGCAGCAAGTGTGTCCAGGGTGATAGCCCCTTGAGTAATATCAGATGATATCGGCAGCACCAGCGGATCAAAGAATAGTTTATCAACAGAAAACCCGTATTTTTTACAGTGGTTTATTAGTTGTCTGCAAACATCAACCCTTTCAGCAGTAGTAGCAGGAATACCTTTTTCATCCATTGGAAGAGCTACCAGCATGGAATTGAACTCTTTTGCCAAAGGAATAATATCATCCATATTGTTTTCTTCTGCCTTTACGGAATTGATCATGCTCTGTCTTCCGTCTATTTTTTTCAAGCCAGCTTCAAGAACAGCCTTGTCGGCACTGTCAATACAAAGCGGTTTATCCACATGCTGCTGAATCAATTCAACTGCCCACTGTATTGCATCAATTTCATCTGCTTGAGTTCCTGTTCCTGTTCCAACATTTACATCAATTATATCAGCTCCTGCCTCTGACTGAGCTTTGGCAAGCTGAACAAGCCCGTCATTATCTCTATTCTCAACAATGCTTTTAACACGCTTAATTGTTGCATTTATCTTCTCACCTATCATAATCATGATTAATCTGTTCCTCCTTCCCTTCTTTTATTGCATTATCTCGGGACAAATCCCCTGTATTTCAGCTAAAATAGATTTTCTGATCTCTGCGGGCAAAACAGCTTCTCGAGCCTTACCCAAAACCCTGCCGACATGCTCAGTTGCCCTGGTTGCAGCATCCTTTGACCCGCCTTCCATCCAAACATCTCTGTTCTCCCTGTCGCTGAAACAGGGTTTATATTGTTCTGAACGCATGAGTTTCCTTGTTAATCGCGAGGAGATGAAATTACCCCCCGGTCCTGCCTTTTTAATCTCATCAAAGGCAAGTGTCTCATCACTAACCTTAATTCCTTCAACAGCACGCATAACCATACCAATAATTTCATTGTCTATCACAAGCTTATCATATGAGGCAGTTTTACAGAACTCTAAAAAACCCGCTGCATCGTGAATAAAATTTGCTCCGGCAAGAGCAACCATAAGGTTTGTCATTGCAGACTCATAACCAACCTGAGCATCATTTACCTTGGAATCAGACATGCCTGCTGTGGCATAAATCGGGATACCGTAAAATCTTGCCATCTGTGAAGATGCAGCATTCAAAAGACCCATTTCAACAGCTCCTGCAAGATATTTCATGTCTCTCAGATCTGTAATTGATGAAATACAACCGTATAAAATAGGTGTGCCGGGGTTGACCAACTGGCTGAGCATAACCCCTGTAAGAGTATCAACATTCTGCACCAACAGATTTCCGGCAAGTGTAATCGGGGCAGTAGCTCCGCACAACGGCTCAGCAGGAACCACCAGCGGGATGCCCTGCCTGGCTACCTCTATGGCCAGCTCTCCATAACTCTCATCAACCTTGAAAGGGCTTATAATACATGCCACCATTGAAATAAATGGGCGTTCCCTCAGCTTTTCAGGAGACCCTGCTATAATTTCAGCCATTCTGACAACATTGCGTATTCCTTCAACACTATAGACTCCTCCCATTATATGTTTCTGTGTGTTATTCAGAGCAGCTCCAAAACGGTTGACATCAACATTTCTGTTTTCAAGGTCATTTGGATAGACATTTAACATATAGAAATGAATATTTTCAAGTTTGTCAACAAGACGTGCCATGTTAACAATGTCATCAAGCTTTGACTGCCTGGCTGAATTGCTTCCAGACTCCTGCACCTGAAGCGCTGTTCCGCCGGTCCCCATATAGACACGTGTTCCGCCTATCCTGCAGTCAAGACTTTGATCATCATCACGTCCGCACAGCACAATTTCAGAAGGAGCCATACCTACTAATTTTTCAACCAGGTGAGAAGGGATTCGGACAATTCCGGAATCACCGTCAACTTCAGCACCGGCACCCTTAAAAAGTTCAATGGCTTCAGTATGGTTTATCTCAACACCCACTTCACTAAACACTCTGAGTGTGGCTTCATGTATTTTTTTTATATCCTCATCATTTAATGGGCAATATTGACCCCCATCGAGTCCTTTTCTAATATTCATTCTGATCTATCTCCTGTTTTTTTTAGAGTCTGCAAGCAGGTTTGTTATATTGATTTTGATTGATATTCTTCTCTTCTGCTCATACACTTTTGCCTTGAACAATCCCTGCACGGAATATAGGCAGAGTAATGTTTAATGTTTTGGGGAGGAACAATGCCAAAAATCCCTGATATTGTTTTCCTGGGCTGCATAAGACAAGCATCGGTAAGACTTACACCAATCTTTTCAGCTGTTACAAGACGAAAAAGCTTGCGCTGTTCACTTACAGAACAGTCGCAGTAACCAGGGCTGAAACGAATTGTGGTTGTCATTGCTTTTTGCTCAGCTTCTTTATGAATTTCATTACAGAACTGCTCAACAGCATCTTCTATTGCAAAGGATCCTGCCGTATCAAGCAAATAAGCATCTGAAAGCTTATTGTCTTTCATAAGTTTTTTGATTTTCCTGTCAATACGACTGCCTATGGTTGCAACAAAACAGTACGCTTCAGTTGCATGCCTCATAATCATTGCAAATTTTCGGCTTCTTAGCTCCAATCCGTTTTCAAACTTAATGCAGTCTGTTCCTGTATCAACACGCCATTTACTGTAGACCAGACGAGGTTCGATATAATCGGGCAGGGTTTCAGTTATTTTTTTTATTTTCACCCTTATTGATTTTGACCTGGATCTGGCTCTTGAGTTGCCTAAATGACTGTAAATTCTATCTTTTTCTGGTATTTGTTTTTTTAGTGTAACAAGCATAGCTGTCCCTGTAATTTTTCTGTTAAATTTATAAACACCTTAAACCATGCGCAAGACGCAACTATTTCATTTAAATGAACGCCAAGCACTAATCTATGACTTTGAATATTTTACAGGGAAATATTTATGGAAAATTGTGGGGGATTATGTGGAATTTAACCCTTTTTTTATTACAATTTAAAAGTTGTGATATTAAACGCTTACATGGTTCATGTAAATTCATCCTCTACCTCCTTATTAACCCATATGCTAAAAATTTTATAGCATAATACCATATACTACAACCCTCGTCAGTATTAAAGTATGTTTTACAGTAATTGGTCAGGATTTAATACAAACCCTAAAAGAATAAAAGCATTTGGGATAAGATTAATATAATAAATCAGTTATTGGATTATAGTATATTTTATTTCTCTTTTTTTGTCAAGCACTAATAAGCTTTTCTTGGAAATTTACAGTGTTGACATAAAGTATAAATACTTTTATGATAACATTAAAAAGAATGGGGCTCAAAAAATGCGTGCATTTTACCTTAAGAAAAATAATAAAAATAAGCTCCTGCTTACCTGTCTGTCTTCACAAAAAGGTTTATCTCTTCTGGAAGTTATATGTGCTGTAGCTATTGTTGGAATACTGTCTGCTGTAGCAACCTACGGTTTTATTGTAATAAACCAGAAGGCATATACAACGGTTGCAAGATATGATGCCCGCAGATTTTTAGAAGCACAGAAAGAATACTATTACGAACATGACGTTTTCTTTGGAACTGAAGGTGACATCATTAGCGGAAATCCTGCAGTTGCATCAACAATTACCATACCAAATTTTCAACCATCAGGCAATGTTATACTGGAAATAATTTCTGTAGAAACCAAAGATGAACCATTTACAGTCCAAATCAGGCTGAAAACCGTCAGCCTTTTATTTGAATTTAACAGGACAATAAATGATTTTGAATTAATTGAATTGGAGCCATACTAATGCTTTTTAGTAAAAACAAGAACAGAAAACTGGTTAATTATCTTATTAACAAAGAAGTTCAGTTAAAACTTTTTGCAGCAAATCTCTTCTATATTTTTCTTGTTGTTATTATTACAGTGGCTGTAATAATACTTCCTGTTATTGGAATAATGTTCAAACCAGGTTCAAGCGAGGCTCAATATTATGCAACAATGATTTATCTCAATATTACAGCCAAACTTCCCCTTGCCATAATTGCTGTTGTAATACTCTTTGCAATAAACCACATATTTCTATCCCATAGAATATGCGGTCCTCTTGTAAATTTCAGAAACACATTTCGTAAAATCGCCTGCGGTGATTTCACAAGAAAGATAAAGCTGAGAGAAAAGGATTTTTTTAAGTCAGATGCTGATGAAATAAATAAAATGATTGATAATCTTTCACAAATTATCTATTCAGTAAAAAAAGAACATGCAGAACTTTCCTCCGCAGCAAGAAATATTTCATTTGCTAACAGAGAAAAAACAATAGAAGATATTACAAAGATAAACACAATAGCAAAAAACATCTCCCAAAAACTTTCTATTTTTAATCTTCCTGAAACAGGATCAGAAAACAGACCAAATAATTCTTAACAAAAAATCTTTCAAGCAATTACCATCTCTGCCCTTATTAAAGATACTTTTCTTTATTCCCAAGGACAGTTCCATGAATCAGGATTTACATTGGGAGATATCCATAAACCGCGCTTTATTCCCTTTACTATATTATAGTACTGGATCATCTCGGGAACAATTTTAATGATAACAAGAAAATCAGGAATTTCTGTCTGGTCAAAATCTGCCAACTGTCTCTCAACATGAAGCAGTTCACAACCTTTTTCCCATTCAGGCTCACCTTTATGAAAAACCTCTGCATTTCCCCACATTCTCAATCCGCGGGTTGACTTGAAGCCAAAATATGGTGATATAATACCCACACAACAACGTGGATTTCGTTCAATAAACATTTTCTTCCACTCAACCACCTTATCCTTCTCCCCTGCATCATACATTTGATGACTTCTGCCTTCTGTCACGACATAAAGATTAGCGCCGTCATTGCGGTATTCAACCGGTGTCGCCCTTGGAATATTGTTGTATGCAAAGGCAAGGGTACATATATTTGTTGTTTCAAGATATTCAACAATTTCGTCGTAGAGCTGTTTCTGTGTAAGGCTTGACATTTCTTACTCCTTTTCTTTATATTATTTCCTGTTTTAAATACATTTCAACAAAATAATACATTTCTAAAGAATACTACCATTCAATTGCGAGTGTCAAGGTAAAAGTACACATCAAAGAACTTTTAAAAGGTCTCTGATTTTGCTTGAAAGCTCTGAGTAGATTTCATTAAAGGTTAAATCCATGATTTACAAGGAGCGGTGTATATATTTTCCGTAAAACGCGGTTTACAATAACAATTTTATCGTTTGCGCAACAAAACCTGCCAACTTATTCTTCTGGTTATGCTTTAAATATAAGGCTGTTCTCATTTATAATGTTTCTTGTATCAAGAACAGGTTTTTTGAGACTTTTGAAATCAATTTCCCTGTATTGACTGTGCCCCGTGCAGATTATTATAAGATCATAACTTTCATCTATTGAAACAGATCTTCTTCCAGCATATCTGGCATACTCCCTTGAAGGTTTTATTACAGGAATATAGGGATCGTTATAACTGACGACCGCCCCTTTTTCCTCAAGAAGTTCCATTATACGGTATGAAGGAGACTCTCTGTCATCATCAACATCAGTTTTATATGCAAGTCCCATAAGAAGTACTTTAGCGCCCTTTAAAGCTCTCCCCTGTTCATTTAAAACATCCATTGCCCTTTCTACAACAAAATATGGCATTGATACATTTATTTCTCCTGCAAGCTCTATGAACCTTGTTGCAATTCCATACTCCCTTGCCTTCCATGTGAGATAAAAGGGATCTATCGGAATGCAATGGCCTCCAAGCCCCGGCCCGGGATAAAAAGGCATATAACCAAAAGGTTTTGTTTTTGCAGCATTAATAACTTCCCATATATCTATTCCCATCTTCATGAAGGTGACTTTAAGCTCATTTACAAGCGCAATGTTTACAGATCGGAATATATTTTCCATGAGTTTTGTTGCCTCAGCAACTTTTGTCGAGGAGACAGCAACAGTCTTAACAACTATGTTTTCATAAAGCCTTACAGCCACCTCCAGCGCATCTTCCGACGAACCACCTACAACTTTTGGTATTGTTTCCGTGCTGTAATCAGTGTTGTTTGGGTCTTCTCTTTCCGGAGAAAAGGCAGCATAAAAATCAGAATTTACTTTTAAACCGCTTTTTTCAAGTATAGGTATCATAAGCTCATCTGTCGTACCGGGATATGTTGTTGATTCAAGAACGACAAGTTGCCCTTTTCTTAAAAAACGGGCTATTGTGTTGCAGGTTAATTCAACAAACGTCATATCCGGCTCTCTGTTCTTGTTCAATGGTGTTGGAACTGCAATAAGTACTGCATCACAATCAGAAAGATATGAAAAATCAGCAGTTGCCTTAAAATTTCCTGTCCTAATAACTTGTTTAATCCGTTCAGGCGGAATATGTTTTATATATGACTCTCCTCTGTTCAGGATATCGATTTTCTTTTTATCGACATCAAACCCTATTGACGTGAAACCTTTTTCGACAAAACAGTTAAGAAGGGGCAGACCGACATAACCAAGCCCTATAACACCTGTAACAAAGCTTTTATTATCAATTTTTTTCAACAGATCGTTTTTATTAATGTTCATCTTCCTCTTCCTGAAAAAATTCAATCGAGTTAAATACTTACTATAATTATAAAATGTCCTTTATGTCAATAATTAAAAACAATGCATGGATTAAACCTTTTGACATTATAAAAACAATAAAGGATAATTTGTTGTTGTTAAATCCTTGGCTCATAAGCAGAGCCCCTGGCTTGCTCAGTGGCTGTGGCCATGGTCGTTATATCACTTAAAGATCGCAAGTAACAAGGTTAAAAGTTTTTCATTTATATAACTGTTAAAATAATATGAAAATAAAGGTAATTCATCCTATTACTCGACTTATTGTTGGAGGTGCACAGCAGAACACAATAGACACCTGCACCCTGCTTGATAAAAAAAGATTTGATGCTAAAATTATTACAGGTCAGCAGACGGGGCCTGAGGGCAGCCTGATACCTGAGGCTCAAGAAAAAAACATACTTCTTGCAACCATTCCCGAACTTGTCAGACAGCCAAGCCCTTTTAAGGATTTTACCGCTTTAATGAAAATGTACCGCATATTTAAATCCGAAAAACCCCATGTAGTGCATACTCACAGTTCAAAGGCAGGAATAATTGGAAGACTCGCAGCAAAAGCAGCCATGGTGCCAGTAATAATTCATACCGTCCACGGTTGGGGTTACCATGACCATCAAAGCTTTTTTATGAAACAAACCTTTTATTTACTTGAAAGGTTTTGTGAAAAGCTGACCGATAAGCTTATTGTGGTTTCAAGGTTAAATTCAGAAAAAGGGCTGCACGACGGTATTGGCTCTGAAAAAAAATATACTACCATCCACAGTTCAATAGAACTCAAGCCTTTTTTAAAGAATGATTATGATACCGCAACCTTAAAAAAAGAGCTTGGATTACACCCGAAAAGACCAGTTGTGGGAACAGTGGGAAGGTTATCAGCACAGAAAAATCCTTCTGGTTTTGTCAAAACAGCTCATCTTATTAAAAAGAGTATTCCTGAAACCCAGTTTGTTTTTATAGGTGACGGACCCTTACGAAATGAAACTGAAAATATGATAAGTCAGATGCAGCTTGAAAGCAGTATTTTCCTGCCTGGTATTCGGTCTGATGTTGCTGCTCTGCTCAAGTGCTTTGACGTATTTATTCTAACCTCCCTGTGGGAAGGACTTCCCCGTGTTATTCCTCAGGCAATGGCATCAGGACTTCCTGTCGCTGCAAATGCTGTTGACGGTGTTACTGAAGTAATAGAAGACGGTAAAAACGGTTTTCTGATTCCGGCAGGCAATGTTGAGATGATGGCTGAAAAGGTTGTGCTGCTTCTGAAAAATCCTGCTCTTAGAAAACAGATAGCAGAGCATGGTGTTGATACAGCAATAAAAGAGTTCTCTGTTACTGATATGATTAAAAGAATTGCTGGACTTTATGAGGAAATGATGGATAAAAGGAGTTTAGCTTTTAAACAAATTCAAAAACAATAACTAAAAAACGGTTCCTATAGCAAACCATATTAGAAAGGCCACCTGTTGAACAGCGTGGGCAAAATATGCTATATTGCTTTACTGTTTTTTTAGATAAATAAAAAACTCCCTGTTTCCCTTTCTTCCCTTGACAGGTGATTCTGTTATTCCGCAAACCATTAGTCCAAGTTCAAAACAAAGGGCTACAATCTCCTGCATAAGCCGCTGGTATATCATTTCGTCTTTGACAATACCGCCTTTTTCCACCTCTGCCCTTCCGGCTTCGAACTGCGGTTTTAGAAGGGCAAGCAGTTCACCTTTGTCAGATATAAGAGAAAGGGTATGAGAAAATATGTTTTTAAGGGATATGAAAGATGCATCGATAACGGCAAACTGTGGCACTGGATTTAAATCGCAGGTTTTTAACGCTTTGATGTTTGTCCGATCAAGAACTGTAACTCTTTTGTCTATCCGTAGTTTCCATGCAAGCTGACCGTAACCTACATCTACTGCAAATACCATTGAAGCTCCTCTTTGAAGAAGACAGTCTGTAAACCCCCCTGTTGAAGCTCCAACATCAATAACTGTTTTACCGGCAACATCTATTTTAAAAAGATCCAGAGGAGTCGCAAGTTTAATCCCGCCTCTGCCTGCAAATTCTCCTGAAAAACTCTTTTTTATACGGATATTTGACTTAGAGGAGAAAAGAGAACCTGCTTTGTCAGCTCTTTTATCATCAACAACCACCCTGCCTGCCATTATAAGCGCCCTTGCAGACTTCAGGTCGGGAGCAAGTTTTTTTTCAGTAAGAAGTTTGTCAAGAGGCAGCTTTGCTTTTCTTATCATTTTTCATAATCTTCATTGCTGCTGAATAAATTCCATCAGAGTCTATCCCATACTTTGCCCTGAGTTTCTGCTGTGTTCCGTGTTCAACAAAAAGATCCGGTATACCAAGACATACCACATCAAGCAGTAACCCCCTGCTGTGAAGTTTTTCAAGTAAAGCAGATCCATACCCCCCGTGCAGAACATTTTCCTCAACAGTAATCATCTTTTTCACACTTGCAGCATATTTAAAAAGAATATCCTCATCCAGTGGTTTGATAAACCTGGCGTTAATGACTGCACAGTCTATTCCTTGAGATAGAAGACGTTCTGCAGCAGTAAATGCAGGATAGACAGTTGAGCCAACAGCAAATATTGCAATATCTTTTCCATCTCTTAAAACCTCTGCCTTGCCAACCGGCATCTTGTAAAACTCAGGATCAAGGGATACCCCCTCACCGGCGCCTCTTGGATACCTTATGGCAACAGGTTGCTCTATTGTTAATGATGTAAAAATCATATGACGGAGTTCATTCTCATCCTTGGGTGACATAAAAACAAGATTGGGCAGAGGACTCAGGTATGAAATATCAAAAAGCCCGTGATGTGTAGACCCGTCATCACCCACAATACCTGCTCTGTCAAGAACAAATGTAACTGGCAGATTTTGCATGCACACATCATGTAGAACCTGGTCAAAGGCTCTTTGCAGAAAAGTTGAATAAATGGCTGCAACAGGTCTGTATCCTTCCGTTGCCATACCTGCTGCAAATGTTATTGCATGCTGCTCAGCGATTCCCACATCAATAAAACGTTCGGGGTATTCCTGCCTGAATTTGTCAAGCCCTGTTCCGCTTGTCATTCCTGCTGTGATTGCTACAACACGTGGATCCTTAGAGGCTATTTTTGTAAGTGTTTCTCCAAAAACAGAAGTATAGCTTATCGCTTTGCTTGAAGACCTGGTTTCACCGGTATCCTTATCAAAGGGACCAACTCCATGAAAAAATGTCGGGTTGTTTTCCGCATATTTATAGCCTTTACCTTTTTTTGTTATAACATGCAAGAGTATGGGACCGCTTAGATTTTTTATATTTTTGAGGTTTTCAACAAGCAGTTCTATCTTATGCCCGAGAACAGGACCTATATACACAAAGCCAAGTTCCTCAAATATCATACCCGGAACAAAAAGACTTTTAAAAAATCCTTCTGACTGGCGCAGCACTTTATAGACAGGTTCTCCAATCCCTGGTATTTTTTCAAGAAGAACTCTAACCTCATCCCTGAACTTATTATATGCCTGCCCTGAAATTATACGGGAAAGCACGGAAGAAAGAGCGCCCACATTGGGAGAAATTGACATTTCATTGTCATTGAGGATAATAATAACATCCTTGTTAACATGACCTGCGTAGTTTAAACCTTCCAGAGCCATACCTGCCATTAGAGAACCGTCTCCTATTACAGCAACGACTTTATTTTTATCACCCTTTAAACATCTTGCCTGTGCCATGCCTATTGCCGCAGATATTGAAGTGCTGCTGTGTCCCACATTGAAAGTATCATAGCAACTTTCCTCTCTCTTGGGAAAACCGCTCAATCCACCATACTGTCTAAGCGTATGGAAAGCATCCTTCCTGCCTGTAATTATTTTATGGGCATAAGCCTGATGCCCCACATCCCATATAATTTTATCCTCTGGAGAATTAAAAACATAATGAATGGCAAGTGTAAGCTCAACAACACCAAGACTGGCAGCAAGATGCCCTCCTGTTTTTGAAACGGTATCAATTATCAAATCACGAATTTCCTGGGCAATATCTGGAAGTTCATTAATTTTGAATTTTTTTAAATCATCCGGTGAATTTATTTTTTCTAACATTCAATTACCTCTTCTGGAAGTATTTTTCAATTTGTCCTTTTCACAACTATTCTTGCTATTTCCCTAAGAGCAGAGGCTTTTTCCTCAAAACATTTTAGAGCCTCAATAGATTCTCTATAATACTTTACCTGCAACCCTTTTGCAACCTCTAACCCGACAATAGACGGATAGGTTGCCTTGCCTTTCTTCTCATCACTGCCGGTTGTTTTGCCAAGATCCTCAGTGTTTCCAACCACATCAAGAATATCATCTGTTATCTGAAATGCAAGCCCTATGGCTTCACCGTATTTCCTGAGATTTATAATCTCTGACTCTAAAGCATTTCCAAACAACGCCCCTAAAAGAACCGATGCACAGATAAGTTTTCCTGTTTTATGCATATGAATATACTCAAGGGTTTTCTCGTCAATTGTTTTTCCTTCTGATTCAAGATCCACAACCTGCCCCCCTATAACACCTTGTGATCCTGCTGAAAAGGCCAGTAAATCTATTGCAGAGATAACTTTTTCAGGGCTATGACCGGATATCGCAGAACCTTCGGCAAGAACCTTAAAAGCCGCTGTCTGAAGAGCATCCCCTGCAAGAACAGCAGTTGCCTCTCCGAAAACCTTATGCGGGGTCAACCTCCCTCTTCTATAATCATCATCATCCATACAGGGAAGATCATCATGTATCAGTGTATATGTATGAATAAACTCCAACGCACATGCCTCTCTGACTACTTTTAAGGGGTCTCCCCCTACAGCTTCACATGCAGCAATGGCAAGAATGGGTCTTATTCTTTTTCCGCCAGCAAACAGCGAATATCTCATAGCCCTGTGAAGACTAAAAGGATATTCTGTTTCAGGGGGTATAATTCTTTCAAGAGTGTCATCCACAAGCTTTTTATTCTGCTCAATATATTTATTGATGTTAAAGTCCATCCTGTCCTTCCTCTTCTTCAAAGGGTTTTTCATAAAACTCCCCCTTACTGTCTTTGAGCAGTATGTTTACCCTGCTTTCAGCCTCTTCAAGTTTTTCCGCACAGAATCTTGACAGCTTGATACCTTCCTCAAAAAAAACCAGCGCCTCATCAAGGGCAACATCAGGGTTTTCAAGTTTCTCAACTATTTTTTCAAGCTCTGAAAGAGCCTTTTCAAATGTTTTTTTTGCCATAATAAATAGAGACCTCTTTTAAAGTCATTTTTAGTTCAAAACCGATAAAAAGTCTTGATACAATAATGTGTATATTAATTTAACCAGTCAGCATTTATCTCTCACAACTTCCCGGTGCACTCATCTGCCCATTTGCTCTTTAATGTTTTCCTGTAGCCTGTTTATCCTGTGAAATAATTCTGAAAGAATTCCCGGAAGGGGTTTTATAGGCATCACCCATAGCCTTTTTCCCTGACAGCCTTAAGTATATACGCTATTTTACCTTCTCTACACAACATTCAATCTCACCCCGGCTGAGTCTGACATTAACCATATCGCCCTTATTAAGATTTGATGCATCTCTTACAACCTTAAAATCAGGAAGCATTCTGGTTATCGAGTATCCCCTTTCAAGAACATTCAAAGGACTAAGGGCATTTAACTTTCCCGCAAGACTTGCAAAGTGAGACTGTTTCTTGTTTTTAACCGACTCTGTAAAAATTTTCAGGTTCTTCAAGTTATATGAAAGCCTTTCAGCTGCATTTTGTAATTTTGCAACAGGAGATCTTGAAAAAAGCAGGGATTTTAATGAAGCAACCTCTTTTTTCCTCATACTCATTATTCTGTCTATAAGCCGGCAAATCCTCATATTAAGCTCATCACATCTAAGCCTGTGGGTTATAATAATTTTTTCAGGTGAGCTTATGTGAGCAGAAAGATTTTGTAACTTTTGCGAATAAAAACTCAGCCTGTTTTCAAGACTTTTCCTGCTTCTCAAACAGAGGTATTTTAACATTTCTAAAAACTCTCTTTTTTCCCTTACCACTGTTTCAGCGGCTGCTGAAGGAGTCGCTGCCCTGACATCTGCTGCAAAATCTGCAATGGTAAAATCAACCTCATGACCTATCCCTGTTATCACAGGAATCTGCGATCCATAAACGGCTCTTGCAACAATTTCTTCATTAAATGCCCATAGGTCTTCAATAGAACCTCCCCCTCTTGCAAGCATTATGACATCTGAGAGTTGTTTTCTGTTTATTGTTTCAATTGCATTTCTTATTTCTTCAGCAGATCCTCCCCCCTGAACCTTTACGGGTACCACCAGTATATCCATATTAATGAACCTGTTTTTAATAACCCGAATAACATCTCTTACAGCTGCTCCTGTTGCCGATGTTATAACAGCAACCCTTCTTGGAAGCATTGGCAGAGATTTTTTATGTTTATCATCAAAAATACCTTCTTCTCTGAGTCTGTTTTTAAGCTGTTCAAATGCAAGCTGCAACTCTCCTGCGCCTTTGGGCTCAATTTTCTCAACCAGAAGCTGGTATTCACCCCTTGGTTCATATACGTTTATGTCAGCTTTGCAGATAATTTTCATACCGTCTGAAAGCCTGAACTGTACCAGCCTGTTCTTAAATCTGAACATTACAGCCCGAATCTGGCTTGTCTCATCCTTAAGGGTGAAATAACAGTGCCCTGATACAGGAATCCTCACATTCGAAATTTCACCCTCAACCCATATATTTTTATACAGAGGCTCAATATCGCTTTTGACAGCCCTGTTAAGTTCAGATACAGTAAAAATAAATATGTTTTCCATCAAAAACAAAAAGTCCTTGAAAAAAGATAATAAATTTAAATTAATAACATAAACACCAGGCTTATTTCAAACTAAAAATTGAATTTTTTAATTGCTTCTGAGATAATCTGTAAAATTAAAAGGATTGATTAGTGAAGAAAGCAAGTTCAAATATTAATTTAATCATCCCTTCATAAAAAATGGATTTTTTAGAACCTTTTATTCATTCAAGCCTGACTGTCAGCATTGTTGTAATAATATTCTCTTTTATTGTCCTTTTCAAGTCTGCGGATATTTTTGTAGAGAGTGCTGTAGGACTTGCATATAAACTGAAAATACCTCAAATTGTTATAGGCATTGTACTTGTCTCGCTCGCAACAACTGCCCCTGAGCTTTCAGTATCTCTTACCGCTGCCCTGAAAGGCAGTCCTGAAATGGCGCTTGGAAATGCCATAGGCTCAGTAATATGCGATGACGGGCTTGCTCTTGGACTTGCAGGGCTGTTTGCAGCCTCCCCCATTCTTATAAACCCTTCAATATTAAAAAGCGCCGGGTTGTTTCTTATAATAATTCAACTTATAACATTTCTTTTTGTAGCCTTTGACCATAGCCTGACAAGAGGGGAAGGAATTTTCCTGGTTCTTGCTTTTGCCGCCTACATGATTTTTCTTTTTAAACAAAAAAAACCGCTTTCTGATTCACCAGGATTGAGCCAACCTGAAAAAAATTCAAATATTACGGGCTCAACCTTGAAAATCCTTGCAGTTTTTTTTATTTCACTTGTATGTATAATTATCTCAAGCAGTTTTGCCATAACTTCAGCCACCGCAATTGCTCTTTTTTTTAATATACCTGAAGCTATAATAGCATTAACACTTGTTGCATTCGGAACATCAGTACCAGAAATAGCAACCTGCATCACCGCTGCACGAAAAGGAAGAGGTGAAATAGCTGTTGGCAATATACTTGGAGCAGATATCATGAATATCTGCTGGGTTGCCGGAGCCTCTGCAATAGCAAACGACCTGCCGTTAAGTCCAAAGGAAACCTATTTCATGTTTCCTTCAATGTTTATAATTGTGGGTGCAATGCTGATAATGTTAAGACTCGGATATAATCTGACAAGAAAAAAGGGAATCATTCTGCTGCTGCTCTACATCATCTATATAGCAGGAACTGTTATTGCCTTTCCACCCGGAACTTAGCAGCATTGATTATATATTATCTGAACAGCTAACCTTTTAATGCTGGTTAAGTGCCCTTCTTTAATTATATATAAATGGTCATGGATCAACAGTTTATTTTGACTCTTGATCTTCAATAGTTTCTATCTCCGCTTGCTCCTCTGTTTCTACTGATTCAGAATCCTCGGGTTCAATTTCTTCCTCTTCTTCTGGTTCAACTGGTCCGGGAACAACAGGGGGTAATGGTTCTGGACTAATAACAGGGCATGTTGGCAGCGGTGCTGCAGGGGGTACTTCTTCAAATAATTCTTCCGACTCATCTTGCCCGCAACCGCTTATAAACATACACGCAAAACAAAGTAAAAAAGATGCCAAAATAAATTTTTTCATAAATTCTCCTTTTTACAAAAAAAGTTTTTTTATGCGCAGGTATAGGATAAATTCTGCTACATGTCAAACATAATGTTTGAAGAGCTACATATCATCTCAGGTGATTAAACTCAAAAAGAAAATTATCCGGTTTTTGAAATATCTTCATGTGAATTAAATAAAATTGGGAAACAAAATTCATCTTTTTATGTTAAAAAAACACACCTCTATCTTAGTGTTTGTCCGAGTTCTGTATCGTTATATAAAATAGATGATTTATGCCAAGTCACGGCACATTTTTCCAAAAAGGGCTCAACCTTGTGAACATTTAAACTCGACTCCATTGTCAGATATGTCCGCTTAGGATTCAAGAATTATATATCTATTTGGACCAGGACAATGAGTATGTCATATAATAACTTCATTATTACAAAGTAAAGAAATTATGCTTGACACTATTCGTTTCATATGGTACCTAAATGTTTCAAATTGTGTTTTAATGTCAGAAAAGCCACGCAGACGTGTTACCTAAAAAAGAAGATCAGATTATCGAGGCAACGATTTCCTACCTGTCCAGAAACCCTGGGGGATTGCTTGAAGATATAGCGTTGCATGCAGGCATTAGCCGCACCACCCTGTTCCGCTATTTCCCCTCCCGGGAAAAACTCATTCAAAAAGTAATCCTGGAATTTGATAAACAGATACAAACCCTTATCATGCCCATACTGGATGAAAATATCCCAGCCATTGAGATGCTCAACAGGATTATTGAAATAATGATCCGGAGAAATGTCCAGTTTAATTTTCTGCTCTATGAGCCTTTTGTCCAGCAGGACCCGATAAATCAATCTGTAATCAATAATGCATTGAAGCTTTTGCAAAGGCTGATTGAACGTCTTCAGCAGGAAGATGTTATCAGCCGACATATCAATATCAATTGGGCATCGAAGTCACTTGATTTACAGGTCTGGGGTATGGGCGAATGCGTTCACAACGGTGATGTTGCTATTAATACGGCAGCTCAAATGCTTGTTGACACTTTTTTAAACGGCTTTTCAAATCTCGACCGAGTGCTCTGAAACACCTATAATCTTTTAGCCGTGAAAGGCATACCATGACTATTCCGAATACGAAAAAAATGGGGCAGTTTTTCTCACAGGCACTTATTTTCATTATAACTTTAGGAGCTTTTGCTGCAGGCTGGTTTGTGTCAACCTGCCTTTACGGTACTGCCGGGAATCCCTCCCATGCTATGACAGAAAATCCACCGCTGCCTGCAGTCACTGTGCAGGAGGTTAAGAAACACTTTATTGATAAGCAAACAGAGTATATTGCCCATGTGATGCCCATTCAGGAAGTTGACCTGCGTCCTCGGATTGAGGGCTATATCGCTGAAATCCATTTTGAGGAGGGCAGTCTGGTGGAAAAGGGACAGCTTTTAGTCACAATAGACCCGAGAGAATACGAGGCATCCGTTCACCTGAAAACCGCCGAACTTGCTAAGGCTGAGGCAAAACTGGTTCGGGCTGAAAAATACCTTAACCGCCTTAAATCAGCTGAATCTCGCAGCATTTCACAGGCAGACCTCGACACTGCATTCAGCGATCTGCTGAGTGCAAAGGCAGCTCTTGAGATGGCACATGCATCCCTTGAACTGGCGGAAATTAATCTGGGATACACCCGGATTACTGCACCAATCGGAGGTCGTATCGGACAGGCTGCAGTTAAAGCCGGCAACTATGTCAGCTCAGCCACCCAGCGGCTCGCTCGTATTATTCAGGTAAATCCCGTCCGTATCGCCTTCTCCCCCGCAGATAGTATCTATCTCAAACTGCTACAACAGATCCATGCAGGAGCCCGGCCACAAATGAGCTCCAAGGTTATCCTGCCTGGGGGGATTGAACTGGAAACCACAGGCACAATGGACTTTGTCAACAATGAAATGGATCCTGAAACAGGAACAATTAAAGTCTGGATGCGCTTTAACAACCCGGACGGGCTGTTGATACCAGGCACTTATGTCAAGCTAATTCTGGATAAACAGGACCAACCCAAAGCGTTGGCTGTCCCACGTGTTGCTGTTCTAACTGATGCATCCGGCGATTATGTTTTTGTTGTTAACAGTGATTCCCAAGTCGAGCAAAAACAGATCATTTCCGGGGATGAGATAAATGGAAAGGTAATTGTAGAGTCAGGTCTTTCTGCAGGGGAATCAATAATAGTAGACGGTATCCAAAAAGTCAGGCCCGGCATAACTGTCAATGCCGTCAGAATCTCCACCAAAACATCCGAAAGCACCCGCTAATGATTTCAACTGTTTTTATCAACCGTCCCCGCCTTGCAATGGTTATAGCAACAGTCTTAACGCTTGCCGGTCTATTATCCGTTTTTGCACTGCCTGTTGAGAGATATCCACGAATTGCCCCGCCCCAGATCGTTGTATCAGCCATTTATCCCGGCGCCAGTGCAGAGGTGCTGGCAACAACTGTGGCTGCACCTCTTGAGGATGAAGTCAACGGGGTTGAAAATATGCTCTACATGATGTCTAGATGTGAAAACAACGGAACCTACAGTCTGACCATACCGTTTGAAGTTGGCACTGATCCCGATATTGCCCTTGTTAAGGTTCAGAACAGGGTACAACTGGCAACACCGCGTCTGCCCACTGAAGTTACCCGCCAGGGAATTACGGTTTCAATAGAATTTTCTGACTTTCTGGGTCTTCTGATCGTCCGTTCACCGGAAGACACACACACCAGAGAGTTTTTGAGCAATTATACCCATGATTTTATAAAAAAACCGATAAGCCGTATTGCCGGGGTGGGTAAAGCTGAGGTATTCTCCTCCAAATACAGCATGCGCGTATGGCTGGATTCCGACCGTCTGAGCGCCCTTGGTATTAGTGTACACGAGGTAATTAATGCCATAGAATCCCAGAATATTCAGGCTTCGATTGGTTCAGTAGGGGCTGCCCCAGGTCCGCCAGGCAGAACCATTCTCTACACCCTTCAAACAAAAGGGAGGTTAAACAACCCGCAAGACTTCAAAAATATCATTGTGCGCTCATCCGGCTCTGGAGCCCAGGTACGTCTGTGCGATGTGGCTAAGGTTGAGATAGGGCTTGAATACTATCATGTATATGACCTGTATAACGGCACACCAACTGTTGCAGTAGGATTAAATCAAACAGCTGACTCAAACGCTCTGGAAACAATCAAGGCTATTCAATCAGAACTTAATCGTCTTGAGGCATACTTTCCGGATGATTTCGAGTGTTTTCTTGCTTTTGATTCAACGGACTTTGTTAGGGCAACCATTAGCCAGATCCTGTTTACGATCAGCCTGACATTTTTGCTGGTTGTGCTGGTCTGTTTTGTTTTTCTTCAGGATATCCGCGCAACACTTATACCAGCGCTAACAATTCCGGTCTCTCTTTTTTCAACATTTACAGTGTTGATGGTGTTTGGTTACAGCATTAATATCCTGACCCTGTTTGCCCTGGCTCTTGCGGTCGGATTGGTGGTTGATGATGCAATTGTTGTGGTAGAGCGAACTCTATTTCTTATGCAGAACGAACGCCTTGACAGACGCAGCGCAACTATTAAAGCTATGCAGCAGATTACTGGTCCTGTAATAGCAACTACTCTTGTTCTACTTGCTATATTTGTTCCTATAGCTTTTGTACCGGGCATGTCAGGTAAGATTTATCAGCAGTTTGCTGTCAGCATCAGTTCAGCAGTACTTTTCTCTACGCTCTCTGCCCTGACCCTCTCTCCTGCCCTCTGTGCTGCGATATTGCTCCCACCAAAAACCATTTCTACAGGACCTTTTGCATGGTTTAACCGCTTTCTGAACCAAACACGCAATGCCTATGTTTCCATGTCCTACAGACTTGCCCGCCGAAGTTTTCTGGTAATTGTAATTCTGTTGGCAACCATTGCTTCAGTCGGATTTATTTTTTCAACGACACCTACGGCTTTTATCCCTGACGAAGACCAGGGCGCCATTTTCGGCAATGTTCAATTACCCGAAGGTGCCACACTGGATCGCACAGCGGTAATAATGCGCCAGATCTCGGAAAAATTTATCGATACACCAGGGGTTGATTTTGTGATTGCAGTTTGCGGATGGAGTTTTTTTGGGGGTGGAGAAAACATGGGAATGATTATCTCAGGACTTGACGACTGGAACCAACGTGACAAACCAGGACTACATATTGATGATATTATCCATAGACTGAATATGGAAATGGCAGCCATTCCCGGTGCCATGATTAACCTCTTCTCACCTCCTGCCATTATGGGTCTTGGCATGATAGGGGGAATGGATATGCGTCTTCAAGCTATCGGTGATCCCGACCCACAAAAGCTTGAAGCAGTACTGGGAGGATTTGTGGGACATTTGAATCGTCAGCACGAAATCACGATGGCTTTCAGCACCTATTCCGCCCGTACCCCGCATCTGTTTCTGGATATTGACCGGGCAAAGGCGGAAGCACTGAATGTAAGGATAATGGATATTTTCAATACTCTGCAGAATAACCTTGGATCCCGCTACGTCAATGATATCAACATCGGAAGCCAGGTTAACCGTGTCTATGTGCAGGCAGACTGGCAACACCGAAAAAACATTAATTCTATAAACGGACTGTATGTCCAGAATTGTAATGGCACAATGGTTCCCCTCTCAAGTTTCATTACCATCAGACATATGGTAGCCCCGCGCGCGATTGAACGCTATAATCAGTTCTCTAGTGCATCTATAAACGCTTTGGCAGCACCTTTTGCAAGCACCGGCATAGCTATGCAGCTTACAGAGAAACTTGCTGCCGAACATCTGCCGGAAGGTTATGCAATTGAATGGTCCGGCACAAGCTACCAGGAAAAAAGGGTCTCTGGGCAGGTAATCTATCTTGTTGTGCTTGCGCTCATATTCGGCTATCTTTTTCTGGTTGCGCAGTATGAAAGCTGGTTTATTCCCCTTCCGGTTATGCTTGCCATTTTTGTAGCAATGCTTGGTTCGCTTGTCGGGTTGATGCTAACCGGACTTCCTCTGAGTATCTATGCCCAGTTAGGACTCATTCTGATGGTAGGTTTGGCGGGTAAAAATGCAATACTTATTGTTGAGTTTTGCAAGAAACAGCGTGAACTGGGTTTTTCCATTCTTGAGTCCGCAAAGAATGGATTATACGAACGCTTTCGTGCTGTACTCATGACAGCCTTTACCTTTATTTTCGGTATGCTGCCCATGACACTTGCCTCAGGGGCGGGAGCAGCAAGTCGAAGGGCAATCGGAACAACTGTTTTTTCTGGTATGATTTTTGCGGTTGTGCTTGGAATTATCCTGATTCCGGGTCTGTATGTGCTTTTTCAGACCCTGCGTGAAAAAACAAAAAAAACATCACCACATAACCCCGGAAGAGATACCGATGAAACATAAACTTTTTCTTGCCAAATTAGTATCAATCAGTTTTTCGGTCTTCATCATTTTGTTTTTAAGCAGTTGCGTTAGCGTTGGTCCGGATTACAGTCCCCCGGAACTCTATGATCCCAGTTTCAATGTACCGGGCAGGATTGTAGCTGATACGGATGCCGATGATATCGAAAGACTTGCAGAATGGTGGCAGGGTTTCGGCGATGAGATGCTGGTTAAGTTTGTCATCCAGGCATTGGATGGTTCCCCTGATATGCATGCGGCGGTTTCCAGGTTGGAGGCGGCAAGGGCTGAACTGGGTATCAGCCGCGCCGCATTCTTCCCAAAGCTGAACAGTTCAGCTGATTTTTCCCGGACAAAAACCGGTAAGGATGCCGGCGGCTCAGGGTACACCTCCATGTATTGGGCAGGTCTTGACGCTTCTTGGGAAATTGATATTTTCGGCGGAACCCGCCGTGCAGTTGAGGCTGCTCAGGCTCATATTGAATCCAGAATTGCTGACCTTCAGGATGTCTGGATCAGTCTTGCTGCAGAGGTAGCCTTAAGCTATATCGAGATTCGCACCTTTCAACAGCGCATTGATGTTGCCTATAAGAACCTCAACGCACAACATCAGACGCTTGAAATCCTTACCTCCCGTTACAGAGCCGGGCTTACCGACGGGCTTGATGTTTCCCAGGCACGCTACAATATGGAGTCCACCCGTTCCCTGATTCCGCTTTTGAATGCCGGACTTGAAAACGCGTTGAATGTACTTGCAGTTTTGGTCGGAAAGCCACCCGGTAGTCTGCACTGCTTATTTGAACAAATACTCCCGATACCGGTTCCCCCTGCAGGGGAGATTCCCGGTATAAACGCCAATGCACTAAGGCGAAGACCCGATATCCGTCGCGCTGAACGTTCTCTTGCAGCAGAATCAGCAAGGATCGGAGAGGCGGTTGCCATGCTATATCCCAGGTTTTCCCTTGAGGGTTTTTTCGGAACACAGGCAATGAGTTCCGCAGCGCTTTTTTCTTCAGGAGCTGCCTCACACTCGATAGTGCCTGGAGTTGTCTGGCCAATTTTTCGCGCTGGCGACCTTATGAACCGGGTTCGCTCACAGACCGCTGTCAAAGATCAGTATCTGGCGCTATATGAAAAAGCAGTCCTAAACGCAATAGCCGAGGTCAGAGACTCACTGTCAGACTATGTTCAGGAACAGCAGAGAGTCGAATTTCTGAAGAATGCTGTCAGTGCTGCAGAAGAAGCGGTTCTTATTGCAAAAAACAGATACAGCAGCGGTTTGACAGATTTCAACACTGTTCTTGATGCTCAACGCTCACTGCTGCGTTTTGAAGAGGATCTTGCCATAAGCCGGGGAAATACCTCCGGCTATATGGTTAAAATTTACAAAACAATTGGGGGAGGCTGGGCTCCCTTTACAGATAATTTTGATACATTTACCGATTAAACACCCTGATTCAAAAATTTTGCATGGTGAAATTCCCTTAAAAGACAACAGTTCTGAAACACTTTTTTTTCAGTTTTCAGTTTCCCCGAAACCTCCGTCTTTTGCAATGCTGTTCCTGAAATCAATCAACACATTATGGTTTATAGGAAAAAAGACTGATTGATTAAGCTCTAATTATTGCTTTTTGCTTTCCTGTAAACCCCTGCAAGCAGGGAGGCTTCTTCTTCAGGGGCAGGTAACAAAGAGACATTTTTTTTGCCGGCTCTGGAAAGCCTATCCCTTAAGCCCTTGTTATCAAAAAGCTCTATTGCTTTTTCTATAAAATCCTCACAGTTACCATGGTTAAACAGCAACCCTGAAATGCTTTTGCCATCATCCCCTGTGACAGGCAGTATGTTTGCTGAAATATTTGAAGCTAAAACTGGTTTGCCCGCCGCCTTTGCCTCTATCAGAACATTTGAAAGCCCTTCAGAAAAAGACCCGTTAACAACCACATCAACACCCATGTATGCCGAATAAATCTTTTCAGGAGCAATGGGGGGAAGCAGACATGCAAAATCTTTATGCCTCACCAACTCTTTTTTAAACCTTTCTCCATAAACTGGATCAAGGACAGCTCCAGAAAAAACAGCACGTATCATAGGACGTCTTTTATGGGTTTCTGCAAGCATATGAAGACATTCAAGGTTTCCTTTTACTGGTCTTATATTCGCCGGCATAAAGAAAACAAAACTATCAGGTTCAAGCCTGGCATTTTTACGCAGATCAAAGGGCATGCTGCCAAGCCACATAAAAGATTTTGGAACATACTTAACACGTTTTTTTAAATCAGGCATAATTTCAATTACCCTTTGCAATGTATCATTGTTTTGAACAATCACACACATAGCCATGTTAAAAACATCTTCAGCAACAGCTCTTTTTTCATTATCATCAAAATCCATGTAAATATCTGTTCCCGAAGGGGAGACAACGAGTGGTACCCTGCAATACACATCATCATAATAAAAACCGCGAAGCACCCCTCCGCTTCTAACGACATGATGTACATGAATAACATCCGGTTTGAAGCTATCAATCTCATTTTTCAGTTTACTGCCACTAAGAGCAGTAGACTCAACAACAGATACCTGACACCCTTCTTTTGACACCAGAGACCTCCGCCAGCGCTCAACGGTCATTGCATTGCCGGTAATTGCAGGCAGAGCGGTTGGGGTTAAAATCATAATGCGCATTTTTCTTGCAGCTCCAAAAACAATAATCCCCCTAAAAAGCTCCTGAATATAAACTCAAAACAAGAGGTCTTTAACGATATTGATAAAAAATATTTCTCAAACACCAAAGCAGGTTTCAAATGAGATACCGTTTATTCTTTGACTTTTCAGGAAACTGTCAAAAATGAACAGAGATTAATTCTGTTTTTTGCAAGTATTGTTTTAAAATCAGGAGAGAGCAGAGCTTTAAGCTCAATCTCTCTTTCCGGTGTTGAAAAGCCTGAGAATTCAGACCGCTGGTCATCATCATAAAACAAGCCCGGATGAACCATTAATTCTGTTGTCCCTTCAGGCAGCAACTCTGCCATTGTTTTTATTACGGGTAAACTTAGTCTTCCTTTAAAAAAAAGGCCCCTGAAGTTATCTGCTGATCGCAATCCTCTTTTTTTAAAAAAAACATCTGCATCTTTTGCCTGGCTGCTGAAGAACCTTGCCTCAGCTATAATATTCTTATCAATATTCAGACTTTTTTCCACCCAGAAAGGTTCATAAGGAGTCCGGACAAAGCTTATCCCTTGTTTCAGGCAGACCTCTGCTACAGGTTTTAGAGCAGACGGAAAAACATGCAGATGCTGATGTCCGTCAATATGGGATATTTCAATATTATCTTTCAAAAAAGATATCTGCGCTTCAACCTCTTTTGCAATCTCTTCCTCTAATTCAATGCTTCTCTGAAGCAGCAAACTTTGAGCCGAAGCTTTTCCTAAAAACAGACCCTTGCTGCCTGTGAGCAGTTTTAAACCCTTTGACAGTGGTTTTCCCTCTGAAAGATTTACATGAACTCCAAAGGAAATTTTCCTCCGTCCAATTTTCTTTAAACCTGTCAGAGCATGTTTAAATGCAGGACCGTTTGCAAGAAGACTTATGCTTGTGACAGAACCTGATAAAACAGCTTTAAGAATTCCGTCATTTCTGCCTTCATCTGCACCCATATCATCAGCATTTACAATCAAAAATTTCATTTTGCTCATATAGTGATGAACCGGTAAAAAGTCGATTTTTTCTTAAATTGCCTAAAGGGGTTGCGGGTAACGATATTTGTAACATATTGTAATTGCTCTTATATCACCCTCACCCCAACCCGTTTTAGCTGTTAAGCTGTTGGCTATTGAGCTATTAAGCAAAACCTTTTTTGTTTTTCCTCTTATCAGCCATCAGCTTATTAGCTTATCAGCTCTTTTCAGGGAGAGAGAGCTTTGTGGACTTTTTACCGGTCCATGAATTTTAACAACTCCTTTAATTTAACCCAAATCAGAAGGTTGCTTTTGTGGAAAATATCAGTCAACTTTTATAACAAGTTTTCACATAAAAACTTCCCTATAAATAAAAGAATAAATGCTATTAAAAGAAGAGACAATACTGTTATTAGAATACCTATTAGAATTGACATTACGGTGGTAAGCTTTAAAATGTTATTAAAAATAATATTTTCATTTTTTCTTTTTCTTCTTTAGCAATTTTTTAATTTTCTGTTTGGCAGCCCGGGTTTTATCAACGGAAGGAGCAGGCCTTTCCCTTACAATTTCGGAAAACTGAACCAGCGGTACAGGATTGGTTTCATCATCAAAGGGCATACCTTTTTTTTCTTCAGGAATGGCATTACAGTCAACAATTCCCATTACGTTAAACTCCAACCCCTGAGCATCGGGCTGAATCATACCAATATATTCTTCAAACAAATCACGATGAAGAACTACAACAGGGCATTTACCGCAGAAGAAACCGCCTTCATTTTCAATCATATAATTGTTGATATTGCCATCTTGCCTTGTTAATACGATATATGAATGCATTTCAGGTTCCAGCTCCGAACCGCATTCAGGACATGACTTAAGACAGACAATATCAGAGGTATACATCTTTCGAGGCATAGAAGGATCAAATTTATATTCACCCATTTTCTCTCCCGCACATAAGTTAATTTAATTAAAGCCTTTGCAGTAATGACTTACCCGCATAATAGATGACTTGCGCTCGTCCTGCAAAGATGCAGGTCAAGTATACTTTGTATTTTAGTTCCACTTTTTAATTACCAAACTCTTATAAGTTATCCTGTTACCATAAATGACTAATATAACTCTGTTCAACAGTGACATCTATGTTAAGATAAACGTTGTGCAGCCCGATATCTCTCATTGGAAGCCTTAATTTTGTGCCATGTTCAACACCCTGTGGTATACTCAGCAGGAACTCCCTCTCAGTCTTAATGCTCCCGCTTCCATAACAGACAGGGCAAAAAAGATTATCCATATATTGAGCCTGCCGGCATCGTGGACAGGGCTCGGGCACAGGAACTTTTAATGGAATCAGGCTGCCTTCTTCTGCTTCAAGAGGGGTAAGTATAACTTCAAGATACAAATCCTTATCTTTTTCTCTCTGTTTGCTGAAATAATTTGGAAAAAATCCAGCGATAAAACCTTCAAAAAACTCGTCCGTATCAGACTTGAATAAATCCATATCCCTTATTGATGCTTTTTGCCGGATAAATTCAGGGGGTGACTGTATTTGAATATTTGATTCCTGCCTCTGAAGTTTTTCATCATAATCACGTCTTGCTTCTTCATCTGCAAGCGTATGATATGCCTCTTTTATTTCAAGCAGCTTCTCTGTTGACTGCATATCCGAAGCTGTGTCTGGATGATACTTTTTTAATATCATCCGATATGCTTTTTTTATTTTTTTTAAATCAGCACCCCTGCTTACTCCAAGAACAATATAGTAATCTTTAAGCATGTCAATTCCTCCGTATAAATGAATAATTTTCTTAAAGATTATTCCGAGATAAACAATGCTCTATTATAAAAATATAAGCAAAACAACTGTTTAAGTCAACCACAGCACTGATGCTTTACGTTAAAACTCAAAATTAAAAGATCTGACCCGTACAAGCCGGACACAGAAAGATGGCTCCTCCGGGTTAACCCGTAGTTCATAGTTGGTAACTGACACGTTTCACAACATAAAACCTTTTTTGCCATTAAATAAAAAAACAAATCCTAATACACAATAAAGCAATGACCCAATATCTGCCATTGTTTTCTTTGCAACCATACCGAACTAAAACCTCGAAGGATAATTGCTGTTTTCATCCTCTATTTCTGTCAATCCCTGAATCCGAGCGTATCAATAATTGATTCAATTTCACCGAATGCCTTCGGATCTGTATCAATTAATTCAAAACCTGTATCATAAAAATCCGAGTTAATGCTGTGCCTGCACCATAAGCTTTTTGCTTTAAAGTTGAGATACTCTCTCTTATGAAGGGAGGACTGAATTAAAATCTTAAGATTAAAGACCTTTCCAGTTTCAATAGGTACTTCACTCATCAGCATTATACCATGAGGGGTAATGTCAACAAGAAAACCAATTATATGCTCTGAGTCTTTATCAAAAACCTTAAGGTAGTATATCAGATGTCTTCTTTTTATAGTTCGTTTATCATCCATTATTTACCCTCTTTTATAAGATTTAAATAAATAAAGAAATCATTCAATGAAAAGATCCGATATCAAAAAGGGGCACAAATTTAACATTATATTTCAGGAGCACCTGCAGATAAAAAGTTCTCTTGCTTCTCCTATTTGATGGTTCCGTAAAAAGTCCCCCGCTGTCATCTCGAACGAAGTGAGAGATCTCGTAACATACTGAAATAAGGAGATTTCTCTCTGCGGTCGAAATGACAATATGGTTGTTTTTAGACTTATTACCGGTCCATCTTATTTAATAACAAGATCTTTTCCAGCTTCGTAGGCTTTATTAAGAAGTTTGGGATGCCCTGCAATAACCCCTTTTCTATCTTTATCAAGTCCATGCAACATGCCTTCAAATCCGCATGCCGATATTGCCTCTGTTGTTTCAACATGATGAAGGTTGAGTATTGTTATAATATTTTCAATAACATGATCATATGTGTCAATATAAGGATATCCCCATGTGCCTATAACCATTGCAGTTCTGCCTGGTTTGAGGGATGATTTAAGCAGATACCTTTCAAACCCGTCCCATCTGTCAAGAAAAGTTGACAACTGTGCAGCTTCTCTTCCGGTATATATCGGAAAACCTATAACAACAGCATCAGCCTCCATTATTTTTTCATAAACAGGTGTCATATCATCAACTATTGCACATATTTTATCATAATCAGGGTCTTTGCATTTTCTGCATCCGATGCAGTAACCCATCTTCATTTTTTGAAGCATATATTTTTCCGTGTGAGCTCCTGCATCCCTTGCTCCTCTCAGAACCTCTTCAATAATCAAGTCAGTGTTGCCTTTTTTTCGAGGGCTTGCACAGAAAGCTAAAACTTTTTCCCTAAAATAAACCGGCTTGTGGGGATTCTTCCGGGAACTTTTCCATCTTTTTAAACGAATTGGAATTTTGTTATATGCCTTAATATCAGTAAATGGTTCGAGCATGGTTTTTTTGAACTTTTCCATGTCTTCAAACATATGAAAAAGGGGATCATATGATTTCGGCATAACAAGCCGGGCTGCTTCCAGCATAAGGTCTTTTGACACTCTTTTCAGGTCTCTTGACTTCATGAGCAGATCAAGCATGAAAAGCAATTTATTCTGCCTGTTTTTTCTAATAATTGCAGGCCAGATATTTGATATCTGCTTATATATTTCAAGAGCGTCTTCTGTAAAACAGGATATTTGCGGCAAGCTCATGGAATTTTTCTCTCTGTTAAAAGCAAGATTTTTAATGAAATGTTTTGTGTTTGATGTTATACCATAAAAAATAACTTTTTTAAATTACAAATTTGGATAACCAATTTTTATGGAAGCTATAAAGACAGTTGATCTGACAAAACGGTTTGACTCCACAGTGGCTGTTGACAGCGTAAGCTTTACTGTTGAGCAGGAGGAGATATTCGGGTTGCTTGGTCCAAACGGAGCCGGTAAAACAACAATAATAAAGATGCTTGCAACACTTCTTTCACCAACAGAAGGCTCTGCTTTTGTCTGGAATCACAATATTCTCAAAGAAAGATACCTGGTTCGACGCTCCATCGGAATGGTTTTCCAGGACACTGCTGTTGATGACAGGCTTACAGGGCTTGAAAATCTTGATTTTCATGCAAGAATGTATGGAATGGAAAAGAGATTGAGGAAAAAGCGCATAGATGAGGTGCTTGAACTTGTCGGGCTTGATAAGAAAGCAGATATTCTTATGAAAAACTATTCAGGCGGCATGAAACGCAGACTTGAAATAGCACGAGGACTTATGCACTACCCAAAAGTTCTGTTTCTTGATGAACCCACACTTGGGCTTGACCCTCAAACACGATTTCACATCTGGGAATATATAAGAAAGCTCAATAAAGATGAGGATATCACTATAATTCTAACCACTCATTACATGGAGGAGGCAGATGATCTCTGCCACCGGATCGGGATAATTGACTATGGAAAGATTTTGACAATTGACTCGCCTGATGCACTTAAAAACAGACTTGCAAACGACATTATTTCAATCAAAACAAAAGAGACAGAGAGACTTTTAAAAACCCTTTCAGAAAAACCCTGGTTAAACAGGGTTGAGGCTCTTGATGGTACAATTTTAATAAATGCCTCAAACGGGGAGGAGAAAATTCCTCTGGCAGTCCATTCAGCTCAGGAGGCAGGGGTTTCGATTTTTTCCATATCCATGAGAAAACCGACCCTTGATGATGTTTTTCTCCATTTCACGGGAAAGACAATTCGGCAGGAAGAGAATGCTTCCTCTGGGTTTGACCGCAGGGGAAGAAGGAGACATTGATGATTTACATAGAACTCAACGCAATGTATGTGCTGTGGCTCAGGGAAATGAAACGTTACTTCAGGTCAAAAGGGCGGATATTTGGTTCTCTTGGAATGCCTTTTTTCTTTCTTCTGTTTCTTGGAACCGGATTTAAAAGTTTCATGCCTTACAGCAATTCCTCTGATGTGGATTACATCAACTTCCTTGCTCCGGGCATACTTGCCCTTGTTCTGCAGTTTGGCTCGATGTTTACAGGAATGGCAATACTCTGGGACAGGCAATTCGGTTTTTTAAAGGAGATAATGGTTGCACCTGTTTCAAGGGTGGCAATCGTTCTAGGCAGAACAGCAGGCGGGGTCAGCACAACAATTTTCCAGGGGCTGCTGTTTATTACTCTTGCATTATTTGCAGGCCTTAAAATTGAATCTTTTTATCAAATACTGCTTTGTCTCTGTTTTATGGTTCTTATTGCAGCTTCTTTTGTCAATGTAGGTGTTGCTATCTCTTCATTTATGAAAGACATGCAGGGTTTCAGCATTGTAATGAACTTTCTGATGGTCCCTATGTTTCTGCTCTCAAGCGCCCTTTTCCCTCTTGACCAGTTTCCGGGATGGGTAAAAAATATTGCTTTTTTCAACCCCCTTCTCTATGGAGTTGACGGTCTAAGATACAGTCTGATCGGTCATTCAGAGTTTTCGCTCTGGGTTGACTTTACAGCTCTCATTGGATTCTGTATTTGCATGACAGGGCTTGGTGCTTTTCTCTTTTCCCGACTGGATGTTGAGTAATGAAGAATTCTTCTTTGACTAAAAAGCTAGTTCTTGCCTCATCTTCTCCCCGAAGAATAGAAATGCTGAATGATCTCGGAATTGAATTTGAGTTTATAAAAAGTCCGTTTATTGAACCTTTAAACAGCCACAGCTTATGCCCTGAAAAAACAGTCAGGGACAATGCTGCAGGCAAGGTAAAAGCTGTTGAAGGATTGTTTGACAATGCTTTTATAATTGGATGCGATACAGTGGTTTCCATAGGCAACACAATACTTGGGAAACCGGGTTGCATGGATGAAGCCATTGAGTATATGAACATGCTCAATGGCAATACACACGCGGTCTATTCAGGTATATGTATTCTGGACAGTTTAAACAAAACTCAAAACATAAATTTTGAAAAAACTACAGTAAAATTAAGAAAACTTACAGCAGAGGAAATACACCTTTACCTTGCAATAATAAATCCAATGGACAAAGCAGGGGCTTATGCAATTCAGGGAGCAGGCTCTTTAATTGTTCAAAGCATAAAAGGATGTTATTACAATGTAGTAGGCTTCCCCCTTGCAAAGCTTGAAACAATGTTTCTGGATTACGGCGTTTCACTCTTTCAATATGTGAGAAAAAAGCCTTAACTTTTAAGCAAAAACTGAAAAACAGCAAATGGTAAGGAGTTTGCTGTCATGGCTATAACGGAATTAAAAAAAGTTTTTTTCTTGATTACATATTAATAAATATGTAATATTTTATTATAAAAAGAAAAAAAAATATTTTTGAGGTATGTTATGAAAGATTATATTTCTGTAAAGGTCAGAGAATCTAGACCTGATTTTGCAACAGGTCAGTTCAGGGTTGTACTGCAGGATGTGGAAACAGGCCAGATACTTTCCATCTGGGTTGGACAGTTTGAAGGAAATGCAATAGCCCTTGCCCTTGAAGAAGCGTGGACACCTCGTCCCATGACCCATGACCTCCTGGCGAATGTATTTATTCACCTTAACGCAATTCTACAGAAAGTTATAATAACAGACTTAAGAGATAATACATTTTATGCCAATATGTATTTAAAAGTACCGGGTTACGAAGATATTGTTGAAATTGATTGCAGACCAAGCGATGCCATAGCTATTGCCCTCAGGAGCAAAGCCCCTATCTATGTCAGCAAAAAACTTGCCGACAAAATGACCGATGAACTTGATGAGATTTTTGAGAGGCTCCAGCCCAATGATACTGTGCATTAGCAGTAACTTTTGGTTTTATGCTCACAAGTTGTTGAATAAAAGGGGGTAAAGGGCATCAGCAAAAAACCTTGTTTATTTATGACTGATGTTTTTTGATAAATCGGTAAAAAGTCCACAAAACTCCCTCTATCTGAAAAGAGCTTATAAGCTGTTTGCTGATAAGAGGAAAAAAGATTTTGCTTAATAGCTCAATAGCCAACAGCTTAACAGCTAAAACCGGGT
>CAZMHH010000006.1:0-71613 GCA_964566035.1 uncultured Thermodesulfobacteriota bacterium | reverse complement strand
TGCATGTACTGAATGTAAACCTGCCTGAAAAATTATCATGCAGGCTGCCAAAACAATAAAAAAACCTTTTTTCATATTAATCCTCCTTTTTATGAATTGTTTATTTTTAAGAATGAACCCATTGATTTCTTTACATGTTATCAACCCCCCCGCCTTATTGTTAAAAGCTTTAGCTTTTTATGTCCTTGGTTAAGAGTTTAAGAGTTTACCCGCTTTTCTGCTTATGCTGACTGCCGATACCTGACAGCTGCTTTTACTACCAGCTACCAGCTATGAGCTACGCTGCTAACCCAGCTTAACAGCTGCTTTATTCCACCGTCACTCTATGAAGCTGTACCAGATCCGTATCCCCCTTGAGAATTTTCCAGACACCGTCCTGAATAAGCGTCCGCATGCCCTCTTTTACAGCGATATTCTTTATTGCTGAAACCTCGCTTGCTTTTGCCACCGCTTGTTTCATTTCAGGAGACGAAACAAGCAGTTCGTGAATGCCGGTTCTGCCCCTGTACCCGGTTTTACCGCACTTCTCACACCCGACAGGCTTGTAGAGTTCCAGGTTATTGAGATCAACGCCCAGCTCGGGAAAATACTCTTCACCATAAGCGCGAACAATCTGTTCACATTCATGCTCGGTTGCTTTATAAGGCTGCTTGCAGTTGCTGCAGAGAGTTCTAACCAGACGCTGGGCAAGCACCCCTAAAAGCGCATCTGCAAAGTTCAAAGGATCAAGACCAAGATCAAGCAGACGGGTTATAGTTTCAGGAGCTGAATTCGTATGAAGGGTTGAAAAAACAAGATGCCCGGTAAGCGAGGCTTCTACTCCGATGTGCGCTGTCTCCTTATCCCTCATCTCTCCGATGAGTATCACGTCAGGGTCGGCTCTTAAAAATGCTCTCAGGGCATGTGCAAAGGTAAACCCTATCTTTGAATCGACCTGTACCTGCTGCAATCCAGGCTGGGTTATTTCAACAGGGTCTTCAGCAGTCCAGATCTTTCTTTCAGGTGTATTTATATGGCCAAGAACCGCATGAAGGGTTGTTGTTTTTCCTGAACCGGTGGGACCCACAACAAGAAAAATGCCATGCGGATGTTCAATCAATCTCTTTGTCTCCTCGTCATTTCGCTTTGAAAAATTAAGCTTATCCATTGGAAGAGCGCCGCTTGCCGCAAGAACACGAAGAACCGCACTTTCACCGTTTACGGTCGGAAGTGTAGCCACACGAAGCTCTATTGGCTGTCCTTTGAATTTTGCTGATATTTTTCCGTCCTGAGGTTTGCGTCTTTCAGCAATATCAAGCTTTGATATAATCTTTATTCTTGATGTCACTGCTCTGATATAACTGGCAGGTATTTCAAGAACCTTTCTGCACACCCCGTCCACCCTCATCCTGACAACAGCACTGTCTCTTCCTTTAGAAGGCTCAATATGAATATCAGAGGCATTTATTTTCTGGGCATCAACTATCAGCCTGTTTACAAGCTGAACAACAGCAGCCTCGTTTTCATCTACTGAACCAGAATCCCCGATTTCACTCTCTTCTACCACATCACCGGTATCCTGCATACGCCCCAGAAGTTCCTCAAGATCTGAATCACTTGAGGCTGCAGATATTGCCTGATTGGCAACACCAAGATATCTGAGAATATCCTCTGTAAAACCAACCCTGAACTCATAATTGCGGACTTTAAGTATCTGCTGAATGTCCATTATGCGGGATGAGTCATTAGGATCATCAATAAGAATAACCGCCTTTTCCGTATTTCCTGAAACAGGAACCCATCTGTTCTTCCTTAGATAAACCATTTTTAGATTTTTCAGAAGATCTGAAGGGGGGGTTATCTCCGGATCATAAGGCATAAAAGGGATCTGATAGTAATGTTCAAGAGATTCTCCCACCTCATGTGAGAAAAGATTGTATTCTGAGATAAGAATGGCTGATACAGAACATTTTTTTTCCTCAGCTTTTTTCCCCGCCTCTTCCAGCTGTTCAGGGGTAATCTTTTTTCTGCGCAGCAAATAGTCGAACGGACTTTTGGTTGCCTGCATTTCATACTGAAATTTCTGAGCAATAACATGGGCAAGTTCCAATGCGTGGGATAGATGTGTGTCTGTAAAACAAGCTCCGCCTTCTGCCCTGTTTATTACCTGCAGAACCCCGAGCAGGGTGTCCTGCACTTTAATAGGAACAACAATCATTGAACGGGTTCTGAAACCGGATTTTCTATCATAACTGTCATCAAATTTAAGCTCAGGATGAATCTGTTTTAACAGATCCTTGTTGTAAACATCGTCTATACGAATTGATTTTTTACTAAGCGCCACATAGCCGGCTATCGAAGTGGGACTCAAAGGAACCCTTATCTCCTTTATTTCATCACCTGTTTTGAACTTTGAAACTATCTCGCGCCCCTGCCTTGTGCACTGATAAACCGTTAGACGCTCTGCCTGCAAAAGCTCAAGCATGTTCTTTTCAATGAGAGGCAGAACTTTTTCAAAACTGTCCTCCTCATGAACTGTTTTGTATATAATGTTAAGCTTTGTTTGATACTGAAGATCATCAGCTGATTTTTGATTTGGTGTTTCCATCTTTACTTAATCCTTTCGAGAATTTTTGCTGCTCCTTCTCTTGAGAGCTCCTCTGCAGACAGCCAGCGGGCTCCTCTTCTAAAGAACAGGGACGCCTTTAATATATTGCTTAAAAGCGCTTCCTGGGTTTCGTCAAAAGAACTTTCATACACTGTTGCACCTGTGGCTATATTCATAAGATATGTCCTGAATAAAACAGAGGCAGGCTGTTCAACAGCATTTGCTGTGCCTTTCCTGTCGAGATATCTTTCAAGAATACCAATAAAAACATAATCAGCATTAAGTTCAGATGCAAAGGTTTCAGCTAAGGTCCTGAGAGTATCGTTTTTTTCAATAACAACTTCACCAAACAGTGATACACATGTTTCATAATCCTTCAAAACAGGTCCAAACCTTTTGTTCAGTTCATCATAGAAAACGTATGAAACCTCATTTACAGCTCCCGGCGAGTAGGCTTGCGGATCGTGATCAATTGCTGAGACTGTACAGTCAAGGAAAACGTTCTCCTTAACTTTAATATCCATGCATTGCTGCCCCTTAATAAAAGGCATAAAAGCAAGGGATTCTATCATCTCTGATTCAAAATTATCGTCTTTTAAAACAACTGAATGCTTGGCGGAACAGGCGGTAAAAACAAAAAAACAGAGTAAAAAACAGACGGTTATCTTCTTCATCTATCCTCCTTAAATTCATGGATTTAGGTAAAAAGCAACAAAACAGCGGTCTATATGTTTACCGGTAAAAAGGCTAAGAATAACCATATTGTCATTTCGAGCCTGCTTCAGCAGGTGAGAAATCCCGTTGTTTCAGAATCTTATGGGAAGACCTTTCTCTTGGTTCGAGGTAAAGGTAACAGTTAACGACTTTAAACGGGTTTGCCTCAGTTATTAAGTCTATTATATATATTTTTGTTTTATTTGAACATATTATATAACAGAGGTCAAATAAAAAAAATTGCCTACAAAAAAGCAGTTTTTATTCTTTTCAGTACAAGCTCAAACATGGACTATTTATCTTCCTGAACCAAAAGTTCTTTTCTGTATTTGTCAAGTATTGTTGCCCGAGAAATCATACCAATAAATTTTCCATTTTCCACAACCGGAAGACTCCAGGAACCCCTGTCCTCAAATATTTCCATAATCTGTAGCATATTATCTCCACTGGCAACTACAGGAACATCGGTATCCATGACCTCCTCAACAAGAATACTGCTTCTTAAATACTCATCAAATATATATGAACGTATATCATCAAAATGAAGAATACCGAGAAAATTTCCGCTGTCAGTATCCTGAACCGGAAAATAGTTTCTGCGCGACTTTTCTATCAGACAGACAAGCTCTTTTATCCTCATCTGGGGACTGATTACGAGACAGTCTTTTTCAAGAAGTTCATTGACTGTCAATTCACCAAGCACACCTGCATCGGTTCTTGGTCTTAAGAATTCTCCCCTTTCAACCAGTTCATACAGATATATGGAAAAGGGCTCAAAATATCTGCTTAAAGTTGCACTTAGCACAGCGATAAGCACCACAGCAATAAGCAACTGATAGGTTCCGGTAATCTCAACTATAAGGAAAATTCCTGTAAGCGGAGCCTGCAAAACACTGCTCAAAACCCCTGCCATACCAAGAAGAACATAAAAACTGGTATCAGCATTGAAAACAGTGGGGAAAATGGTATTAATTACTTCACTATAAAAAAGCCCTGTAAAACAGCCAATAACAAGACAGGGCGCAAATATACCCCCAATTCCGCCTGTTCCGACTGTAAAACAGGTTGCAGCTATTTTTGCCAGTATTAAAGCTGCAATAAACCAGAGGGAAGCTTCAAACTGGCTGTTGATTACTGCCTGAATATTATCATACCCCTCGCCGGATACAACAGGTAAAAAAAGCGCCATTATACCCACAAAAAAACCTCCTGCACCGGCACGCAACCATAACGGTTTTATTGATTTTCTGGCCATAGCAGCCACCGACCTTAACAGGCGCAGGAATATAATAGAAATAAAAGCCGTAAGCAGAGCAAGACCAATTACAGAAACAATTTCTAAAGCACTTATTTCAAAAATCTGACTTTTAAAAGGTATCTGATTTCCGTGAAGACTCCTGCTTATTATTGTCCCGGTAACAGAAGCAATGGCTATCGGTATAACATTTACAACACTCCACTCCCCTAAGATAACCTCCAGCGTAAAAACCATCCCGGCAACAGGAGCATTAAAAATAGAGGCTATTGCACCTGCAGCCCCGCATCCTACAATAACCGCCCTCTGTTTTTTTTTCAGTTTAAGTAATCTGCCGATATTTGAACCAATGCTTGCACCGCTTGCAACAATAGGGGCTTCGGGACCTGCCGAACCGCCGCTCGAAATAGTCAGAAGACAACCGATAAGTCTTGAAAAACCTGTCCGAAGCTTTAGAAATGCCCCCCTCTTTGATATGCTGTAAATAACCTCCGGCACCCCGTGACTGCCGGTATCTCTGCATATATTGCGAACGAAAAAAACCGCCAGGGCAGCCCCTATTGCAGGAAGAAAAGGAGCTGACCAGTTGTTTTTTATGCCAATGAAAAAGTGATGAAAATATCTGAGAAACCTTATAAGCAATATTGAAGCAAATCCGCCAAATGCCCCTACCAGGGCTCCAATCATTATAAGTCTCAGTCTCTCATCTATACCAGAAAAAATATTTCTAAAAGCCGCTAAAGGTGTTAATGATTTCATTTTCCATTACCACAGTATCTTCTTACAGTAAGAGTGCCAACCCTGTTTCAGAAAACCTATTTTGCCATTTTCTCCTCAAGAACATGAATATATTCAAGAAGGTCATCAGGTGAACAGCGCTGTTTTAATAATTTTATAAATCCCTTATCTTTTAGACAGAACCCAAGTTTTGAAAGAAGCTCAAGGTGTATTCTGGTCAAAGGGCTGAACATAAAAAAAAGCACAAACACAGCTTCTCCGTCAACAGCCTTAAAATCAATTTCATGCTCAAGAAAACATATTGAAATAACAGGGTGCTCTAAGCTTTTTCCAAGTGCAAAACGGGGATGAGGAATGGCAACGCCTCCTCCAATTCCGGTCGAGGCAAGACCCTCTCTCTGCATTATCTGTTCCGCAATATTATCACGTGATATTGTCGCGGGCAGAGATATCGATGCAATGGAGTTTTTTACCACATCTTCAAGATTTTCACCTGTTATACCGTAAAAAACACCTCCACGTTTAATGCTCTCATATAGAGTTATCTTTGAACTTTGCAAGATATCACTACCCGTCTTTTTGTGAAGCTGCAGTTTGAGACTATGTTCCTGCGCCCATTTTTTAAGCTCCTTATAAACAAAATATGTTTCACCTGCCTCCTCCCTTGCAGGTATTTTCCCCTGCGAAATCCAGCGGTTAACGGTATCTTCTGGAAGATTGAGCATTTCGGCTGCTTTTGAAACAGAAATTTTCATTTTATTTATGTTTCTTTATATTTATTGGTGTATTGTTTTTGATTATAAACCTTAAAATTAAAATAAAACAACCCTTTTGTCCTATTTCTATATTTTTTAAGTGAAAAAGAAGAGCCGCAGCTATATAATAAATTAAAAACGTAATTAAATCAGCAGGGTAAAAGTTTATGCATTTTTATGACTTAAAAGCAAAAGACATTAAAGGCAAGGAGTTTAGCTTTTTAAACTTAAAAGGCAAGACAGTGCTTATAGTAAATACAGCAAGCAAATGCGGGTTTACTGCTCAATACAGAGGCTTGCAGGCAATTTATGAAAAATATAAGGACCAGGGGTTTACGGTTCTTGGCTTTCCCTCAAATGATTTTCTGTTTCAGGAACCGAAATCAAACACTGAAATACAAAATTTCTGCCAGATAAATTTCGGCGTAACCTTTCCTCTTTTTGAAAAGATACATGTTCGTGGAAAAAACTGCCACCCTGTTTACAGATTCTTAACAGAGGGCGAAGGAAAAAGAGAATTCAAAGGGGCTATAAAATGGAATTTCACAAAATTTCTTGTAGACTCAAATGGACATATTGCAGCCCGTTTCAGCCCTTTTACAAAACCGGAAAAAATAAGTCAAAAGATATTTAAAAAGTAAATGGGTTTGCAAGTTGCAAGACACAAGTTTCAAGTAAAATCTTTTTATCTCCTTTGCTTAACAGCTTATCAGCTTTTTCGATTACGATAACGCCTACGACCACGAAAGCTTTTACTACCAGCTACGAGCTATGAGCTACCAGCTACTTTGCTGACTCTATTTCCAGTATCCTGTCAACACGGAAGGTTCTTATCTCCTGTCGCATGTTGCAGAAAGCCTCCATTCCGATATATTTTCTGCCGTTGTAGCTCAACTCACCTACAAATGAAGGCATTACCGTCCTTTTTGATTTCTGATCATTTGGTTTAAGATAGGTAATTGCAAGGCTGGTTTTGCCGGCAATTGCATCTCTTATAATCTTAATCTTCTGCTCTGCAGAGCATTTCTCTTCTGACAGGTCATACTGAAATCCTGTGAGAAAATTCATGACTTTCCAGTCGGTAAGAATATACCCTTTCTTCATTGGCCTGGTAAGCATAATCCCTTCCCTGGTACGGCAACGGCTCAAAGCAACATAAGCCTGTCCATGAGCAAATGTTCCCCTGCTCAAATCAATAATTACCCTGTCAAAGGTCTTGCCCTGACTTTTATGAATTGTAACAGCCCATGCAAGCTGCAGGGGAAGCTGTGTAAAGGTGCCGATATTCTCCTTATCAAGTGTTTTTGCCTTCTTGTCATAGAAATACCTGTAAAGTGTCCATTTATATGGAGCAACATCAACCATGTCACCGTCATCAGTTTCAACCATCACGTACTCATTGTCAAGCTCCCTAACAGTTCCTATTGTTCCGTTTACCCAAAGCCCGTCAGGGTTATTTACAAGAAACATGACCTGTGCTCCCTGTTTGAGTACAAGTTTACGTGCTGCGGGCGTAACATCAAGCTCAAAATTCCCCTTTATAGATGCATCATAGGTAAACGCAGGGGAATCAATAAGGGAGAGCCGTGAGCTGTTTATCTCATCTGCCGTTCGGTTTATGGTGGTTAGATAAACCACTCCGGTTTCATCAAGTGTATATTCAGGGTTAACCTGCTGGTTTATAAAGGAAAGGTGTTCTTCTTCTACTGTCCTGTTCCTGACAGCGTTTAAAAAATCAATAAATACAGGGTCGTGCTGCCTGTAAATTTTTTCAAGCTCAAAGACCTGCATTTCGAAAATGCTCCGGGTCATCACCTTTGAGGCAAAGAAGTAAGGACTGTCATATAATTGTTTAAAATGCTCTCTGTCTCCGGATGTGACAACAGGCGGTAACTGATAAAGATCGCCTATAAAAACCATCTGAAGCCCGCCGAAAGGGCTCTTTTTTTTCAATACTGTGCGGAGAAAAATGTCAACACAGTCAAGCAGATCAGCTCTTACCATAGAGATTTCATCAATTATAATAACATCAACTGATTTCCATAGTTCTTCCTTAGCCGCTCTGGATGCAATCTGTTTTGCCTCTTGAATGGTTACCCCCGGTTTAAAACCGAAAAAAGAGTGGACTGTAACACCTCCTACATTCAATGCTGCAACACCTGTTGGCGCAAGCACAACCGCTTTTTTTCTTGTTTTTGAGATAAAATATGAGAGAAGTGTTGACTTGCCCGTACCTGCTCTTCCTGTTATAAACATGCTTTTACTGCTGTTTTCAAGAGCATCAAGGGCTGATTTAAATACAGGATTTAAGTCAAGCTTTGAAGATAATGAGTTTTCACTGGCTTTTTTTTTCATATAATAAGGTCTTATAAGATTGATTGACATGTAAAAAGTCCAAAAACAACCATATTGTCATTTCGAACCTTGCGACAGCAGGGTGAGAAATCTCGTTGTTTCAGTGTTTTATGAGATCTCTTGCCGCGCTTCGCGGTATTCGAGATAACAGATGTGGACTTTTTACGGGTCCATCAAGATTAAATGTTAATAAAAAAATCTTACCAGATAAAGATTATACAGGTCAATTTTTATTTCATCTGATATAATAAGAGCTGTTTAAGCAAAAAACAGGTACGGGGAGCAGGGATTGCTTCTATTGCCCGTTTTTTTTAACAGCTCATTTATTTTTCGGGATTTATTGAATGACTCCGCTTTTTCATTGCGAACTTTTAAATCAGCCTTTTGGAGACCCGGCTCTTCTAATTAACCTGAGAGATGAAAAACGCTCTCTTCTTTTTGATATAGGCAATATCTCCAATATAAGATCAGGCAAGCTTTTCAGGGTTAGCAGTGTTTTTGTTACCCATACACATATTGACCATTTTATAGGCTTTGATCACCTTATAAGGCTCAACCTTGCAAGGGATAAAACCGTCTCATTTTTCGGACCTGAGGGTATTACAGACAGAGTAAGGGGCAAACTTGACGGTTACACCTGGAATCTTGTAGGGGATTATCCTTTTGAGATAAACGTAATAGAGATAGCAAAAGATAAAGTAAGCAAAACAGGATTTATCTGCAGGAAGGCGTTCAAACAGAGTGATACTGAAAAATTGGATTTTGATGAAGCAATAGAATTAACTCCAAACTATACTGTAAAAACCATAGGTCTTGAACACGGAAACATAACGTCCCTTGCTTACTGCCTGCATGAAAAATTTCATATAAACATCAACAAGGAAAAACTCATGGGAATCGGTCTGCCGGTTGGAAGGTGGCTCAGAAACCTTAAAGATTTAATATGGGCAGGAGAGCCTGATGAGCTGTCTGTTTATATCCGGGAGATTGACAAGAGATACAGTCTGGGGTATTTAAAAAATACTGTTACCACAATAACAAAAGGGCAAAAGATTGTTTATGTTGCTGACTGCTCTGGAAACCGAAACAATATCAATAAAATAATTGAGTTTGCAGCACAAGCTGATATACTCTTTTGTGAAGCGGCTTTTCTGGATAAAGACAGGGATAAAGCCTCAAAAAGAGGACATCTTACAGCAAAACAGGCAGGCACAATAGCCCGGGAATGCCGGGCTTCAAAACTTAAAGTATTTCATTTTTCCCCCCGCTATGAAGGCAGAGCGGAGATGCTTTACGAAGAGGCAGAAAAAGCCTTTAAGAACTGAAAACAGACATCAGCAAATTAGCTCGTATTTCGTTAGCTGGCAGTAAAAGCAGGTCTCAGGTATCAGCAAAAGCATAAAAGCTGTTAAGTCCCGCGCTTCGCGGGATTAAGCCGATAAGCAAAGGCGATAAAAAGATTTTCCTTGTATCTTGCGTCTTGAAACTTGAAACTGTTTATTCGTGGTTGTAGTCAAAAGAGCTGTAGGGCACGGTTTTAGCTGTGCATGAATTCTGATACCTGAAAGCTGAAACCTGATCGCCGCTCTTTACTACGAGCTAATTTTTCGGTATTCATTTATTTTAAGAGAGAGAGTAACCCACAATGAAAGAGATTGAAAACAATATCGAAAATCAGGCCAAAAAGAATTTTATAAAAACTATTGTATCATCTGATATTGATAAAGGCAAAAACCAGGGCAGGGTTCATACAAGGTTTCCTCCTGAACCAAATGGATATCTCCACATTGGCCATGCAAAATCAATCTGTCTGAATTTCGGAATTGCTTCTGAATTTAACGGGCGCTGCAACCTCAGGTTTGATGATACCAATCCCAGCAAAGAGGATAACTCTTATGTTGATGCAATAAAACGGGATGTAAGATGGCTTGGCTTTGACTGGGAAGACCGCCTCTATTATGCCTCAGACTATTTTGAAAAACTTTTCGAATACGCAGTTGAGCTTATCAGGAAAGGGAAAGCCTATGTTTGCTGTTTAAGCGCTGATGAGATTCGAGAGTATAGAGGAACCCTTAAAGAGCCGGGCAAAGAGAGCCCATATAGAAACAGACCTGTTAAAGAGAATCTTGAACTTTTTTACGGCATGAGAGACGGAAACTTTGAGGATGGATCTCATGTGCTAAGAGCTAAAATAGACATGGCATCCCCAAACATCACCATGAGAGACCCTGTAATGTATAGAATCCTGAGAGAGAGTCACTATAGAACAGGAGACAAATGGTGTATTTACCCGATGTATGATTTTACCCACTGCATTTCAGATTCAATAGAAGGGATTACCCATTCTATATGTACCCTTGAATTTACAGATAACAGACAACTCTATGACTGGTTTCTTGACCAGTTAAACACTCCCTGTCACCCGCAGCAGATTGAGTTTGCCCGTTTAAACTTAAGCCACACCGTTATGAGCAAAAGAATGCTGCTGCAGCTGGTTAAAGACAGGTTTGTAAGGGGGTGGGACGATCCGAGAATGCCCACACTTGCCGGCATGCGACGCAGGGGCTACACCCCCAGATCAATCCGCTTATTCTGTGACAGAATAGGAGTTGCAAAAAGAAACAGCCTTGTCGATATTGCCCTGCTTGAACATATTGTCAGGGAAGACCTCAACAAAACGGTGGAAAGAAAAATGGCTGTTTTAAACCCATTAAAAGTAGTCATAACAAATTATCCTGAACAACAGGTTGACTGGCTTGAAGCCATTAACAACCCTGAAGATTCGTCTATGGGAACAAGACAGGTTCCTTTTTCAAAGATCTTATATATTGAAAAAGACGACTTTATGGAAAATCCGCCTAAAAAGTTTTTCCGCCTTGCACCGGGCAGGGAAGTGCGACTGAGGTATGCTTATTTTATTAAATGTGAAAAAGCTGTCATGGATGAACAGACCGGTGAGATAGCTGAAATTCACTGCACTTATGACCCTGCAACTCGCGGCGGAGATACTCCTGATGGAAGAAAAGTAAAGGCTACGCTTCACTGGGTATCTGCCTCACATGCAGTTAATGCAGAGGCAAGGCTTTATGACCGTCTTTTTTTAAAGGAAAACCCCTGTGAAGATGAGAACATGCCCTTCACAGAGAACATTAATCCCAAATCTCTTGTAATACTTAATAACTGTATGCTTGAACCCTCTCTTGCAGAAGTGCTTCCAGGAAACCGTTATCAGTTTGAAAGGCTTGGATATTTCTGTACAGACAATGATTCAACAGATGAAAAACCAGTATTTAACAGAACCGTTGCCCTGAGAGATGCCTGGGAGAAGATAAGAAAAAGCTCATAGAAAAAGAACCCCGGACAAGCCGTAACTAAAAAGACAGCTGTACGGGTAAAATTATAGCATTAGAGAAAAAATTATGAAAAAAGATGTTAAGGAATTTAAATCCGGTTTTATTGCTGTTGCCGGTTTACCAAATGTAGGCAAATCAACCCTTCTTAACAGGCTTGTGGGCTGCAAACTTGCAATTGTCACTCCAAGACCACAGACCACAAGAAAGACAATAAGAGGAATATCCACAACAGAAAAAGCACAGATGATTTTTCTCGACACCGCAGGCATCCATCTTCCCAAAGACAAACTTGGAAAATTTATGGTTGAGGATGCAAGAAAATCACTTTCAGAAGCCGATATAATATACCTGATGGTTGAACCTTGCCCTCCGGGAAATCATGAAAAAGAGCTGGTTGCAACAGCAGGGTCGGAAAAAAAGACCACCTTTTTAATAATCAACAAAGTTGACACTGTCAAAAGAGCAGATATTCTTCCTATCATTGAGCAGTATGGCAAACTGATGAATTTCAGTGAAATTATTCCACTTTCCGCCTCAACAGGAGAAAACACAGAAAAACTTGTTGCACTGACAACAGATTATCTTCCCGAGTCAAGACCTTTCTTCCCCGAGGATATTATCTCAGACCAGATTCAGAGAGAGTTTATCTCTGAGTTTGTAAGGGAAAGGGTATTTCTTAACACACAGGAAGAGATACCTTACAGCTCTGCTGTTTTAATCGAAGACATGCAGGAGAGGGAAAACGGGGGTGCCTATATAGCTCTTAGCATTTTTGTTGAGAAAGATTCGCAGAAAGGCATAATAATAGGCAAAGGCGGCTCAATGATAAAAAAAATAGGGCAGGAGGCAAGACAGGAGATAGAAAAATTTCTCGGGTTCCCGGTCTATCTCGATATTAATGTAAAGGTAAAAAAGAAGTGGAGAAAGGATATCAAAGCACTTAAAACGTTGGGATATAAATAGCCAAAAAGAGCTGTTGAGCAAGGAGCAGGTATCAGCTAATTAGCAACGTAGCTCGTAGCTGGTAGTAAAAACTTTTGTGGCCGTAGGCGCACCCTTCAGCTAAACTATTATTCTTGGAATTCTTTCATTGATTCGGGTTGTTACTTCATAGTTGATTGTTCCTGCCCATGCTGCAAACATTTCAGCGGAAATACAATCATCCCCGCTCCTTCCTATAAGCACAACCTCGTCCTCAATTCCAGCCTCAGAAACATCGGTTACCTCTACCATCATAATATTCATACAGATTCTGCCTCTGATGGGAGCTCTTTGCCCGTTTATCAGGACAAAACCGCCTGAGATACCCCTGTCATACCCGTCATAATATCCGACAGGAAGCACTGCAAGCCTTGTTTCATGGCTTGTCTTATATGTACAGCCATAACCTATAAAACTGTCCTGAGGAACTGTCTTAATTTGTGCTATCCGGGTTTTCCATGTTAATGCCGGAATAAGCTTGAAATTATCAGTTTTCTGCTGTTTAAAAGACACAAGTGTTTCATTTGAGGGCCATAAGCCATAACCCGAAATCCCAAACCTGACCATCTGGAAATGAAATTCGGGAAAAAGTATGGTTGCAGCTGAGTTTGCGCAATGCTTAAGAGTGGGTTTTATCCCCTCGCTCTCAAGTAAATTTACTGCATGATTAAACCTTTGAGCCTGATGCTCTGCATAGCTGTGGTCTGTTGTGTCCTCAATATTTGCAAAGTGAGTTAAAACACCTTCTATTTCGATAACCCCGGTCTGTTTTATATAACGGACAAAAGCAGGAAGTTCCTTTTCTGCAACCCCCTGTCTGTTACAGCCTGTTTCAACCTTTACATGAACCTTGGGCTTTAAACCTGTCTCCATTGCCTTAATCGCTATTTCATCAATAGAGCTGGTATTATACACAACAATCCTGCAGTCAAGCTCAAGAACCGTTCCAATATCTTTCAGGGGCACATAACCCAGAATAAGTATTGGAGATTCCACTCCGCTGTATCGCAGCAGCTGGGCTTCATCAACAGAGTTTACACAAAGCCAGTCAGCGCCCGACTGAAGAAATACCTTTGAAACCTCAACAAGCCCGTGTCCATAGGCATTTGCCTTTACACATGGGCAAAGCAGTGTCTCTTTACCTGTTATCTTTCTAAACTGCATGATATTATTTTCAAGAGCACTTCTTGAAATTTCAACCCACGACAACTGCCCCATTCTCAAAACTCCCCCTGGTTACCTTAAAAAAAATTTTTTTCTTATCTGCCAACAGGAATTAGTTACAAGCTTCAAGTTGCAAGTAAAAGCAACTCAGTTCGTAGCTCGTCCTGTTAAATAACCTTCGGTTTGCTTCGCATTTAACAGCCTTTGTGTTGGGTTTCACTCCCGCTCAACCCAACCTACACCTACGCTGCTGACAGCTGCTTTTTTACTACTAACTGAATTGCTAATTTCATATTATTTTATTCAACGGATACTCAATTATCCCCTGTGCCCCTTCTTTAAGAAGAAGGGGTATAAGCTCTCTTACCTTTGATTCAGAAATAACTGTTTCTACAGAAAACCAGTCGCTTTGATAAAGGTTTGCCACTGTAGGTGCATTAAGACTTGGAAGCAGTTCTATAACAGTTTCAATATTTTCTTTTGGAACATTCATTTTTATGCCTACCATTCCTTCAGCACCCAGAGCTCCTTTGAGCAGAAGTGAAATCTGTTCGATTTTCTGTCTTTTCCAGTAATCATCCCAGGCCTTTTTGTTTGCAACAAGCTGGGTATTTGTCTCAAGAAGTTCATGAATAATTTTCAGCCCGTTAGCCTTTATTGTGCTGCCTGTCTCGGTAACCTCAACAATTGCATCAGCTAGATCTTCAACAACCTTGCCCTCGGTAGCACCCCATGAAAACTCAACTTCAACATTTATTCCCCTCTCTTTAAAATAGTTCTTCGTAAAAGAGACAAGCTCTGTATAGATCTTTTTACCCTCAAGGTCCTTCAACTCCTTAACCGGTGAATTATCCTTTACAACAAGCACCCATCTTGCAGGCTTTGCAGTAGCTTTGGAATACACAAGATCCGCAACCACAACAACATCAGCACTGTTTTCAAGAATCCAGTCTTTCCCTGTAAGTCCAAGGTCAAGGGTTCCGTTTTCCACAAATCTCGGCATTTCCTGAGCCCTTACAAGTGAACATATAAGTTCGTCGTCATTAATCTTGGGGAAATAGCTTCGTGAACTTGTCAGTATGTTCCAGCCCGATTTTCTGAAAAGCTCAATAGTAGCCCCTTCAAGACTACCCTTTGGAATGCCTATCTTCAATTTGTTCAATTTATTCTCCTTTGATAAGCTTTTAAGCAAAAGCAGTTATACGGATACCGATGCCTGCTTAACATATTATTGCCCACAGCTTTGATTTAAGATTTCTATTCTTTTTGTTTAATCACCACATTTTATAATTTTATAACATAAAAACAGAACATTAGCCAAATGGAAATATCCTTTAATTTTCATTTAATATATGGTAATCATTGATGGAGCAGTAAAAAGTCCAAAAACAACCATATTGTCATTTCGAACCTTGCGACAGCAGGGTGAGAAATCTCAAGTGGTTGATTTTGCTTGCAACAAGATTTCTCGCTATCGCTCGAAATGACAGAAAATTCGATTGCAAAACAGTCTGCTTAGCGGGTTAGAAATCTCTACACAGGTAAGCTCAAACAGCTCTTTTGAGCAAGGAAATATAACAGAAAAAAAAGATGCGCAATATTAAATTAACAATACAGTTTGACGGCGGTGGATTTCACGGTTGGCAGACGCAGAGCTGTAACACAACTGTTCAAAAAACAGTTCAGGATTCGCTGGCAATGGTTCTTAACAATCCTGTAAAACTTCACGGATCCGGAAGAACAGATGCAGGGGTGCATGCACTCGGACAGACTGCAAACTTTAATACTGACAACCCGATTCCCCTCCAAAACCTCAAAAAAGGCCTGAACAGCCTGCTTAAAGGCAAAATTGTCATTTTAAATGCAGAGGAGTGTGCCCATGATTTTCATGCCCGGTTCAGCGCTAAAAGCAGGATATACTGGTATTTTATTCTGAACCAGCCTGAAACTTCCCCGTTTCTGAACAGATACTCCTGGCATATTGCACAATCTCTTGATTCATTAGCAATGAAAACAGCAGCCCAATATATTTTAGGAATTCATGATTTTTCCTCTTTTCAGGGCGCTGATAAAAAATTTGTCAACCCCGTAAGAGAAGTCTATGGGATCAGGATAAAAAAGTTCAAAAAAACAATCATTCTTTTTGAAATTCATGCAAACTCTTTTCTGAAACACATGGTCAGGAACATTACAGGAACACTGTCTGAGGTGGGCAGGGGAAACATTCCGGCAGAGGATATGAAGGTTATTCTTGAAAAAAAGAGCAGGAAAAACGCCGGTATCTGCGCCCCGCCTCATGGACTTTTCCTGAAAGAGGTCAGATACTGAACAGTAAACTTTCCAGTGAAATTGACTATATTTGATGGTCTCGTAAAAAGTCCCCTGCTGTCATCTCGAACGAAGAGAGAGATCTCGTAACATACTGAAATAAGGAGATTTCTCCCTGCGGTCGAAATGACAATATGGTTGTTTTTAGACTTTTTACGGATCCATCATATTTAATTTGACTTCATTTTTTTTGTTATGTAAATTAGAGATAGTTCAAAAAAGGTAAAAAGACCATTTCAAAATTTAACATTGCCGGAGGTATATAATAGCCATGCAATCAACTCTCAACAGGAACGAAATAGTAGAGGGGATAAGAAGACTGAATGTAATAGAGCGTCTTAATATTGTAACAGATATCTGGGATGAGATAAAGGAATCGCAGGAACTGGAAAACATATCAGATAACGAGAAAAAAATCCTGCTTAAAAGACTCGCAAATTATAGAGATGCCCCTGATTCAGCCAAAGACTGGTCAGATCTCAAGCAGGAGATATATAAAAAATATGCTGAAAAAAGTTAAATTTGTCAAAGAAGCATCTAACGAATTTCTGGAATCTGTTGAATGGTATAATGCAAGGGCAGAAGGTCTTGGTATTAAATTTGCTGATGAGATAGACAGTACTGTTGAGAGGATAACACTCAATCCTGATTTATACAATGAAGTCATTGAAGACATAAGAAAAATTCAGGTAAACAAATTTCCCTTTTCGGTATTTTATAAAAAAGAAGATGAAACTCTTATTATTCTTCGAGTTTTTCACAATAAAAGAGAACCTATAGAGTGGTAATAATACTAATTTAAAAAAACAGATTTTTAAGGTTAAAACAACTAACTCCCCGCACCAAGTCTTTTTGCAAAGTAAGCTGGAAGCCCTGCCTTAATAATTTTCCCTTGAGTAATCTCAAAAGGATAGGAAAATCTTTTAAGCCTGAACTCCCCTTTTATACTGTCATATATTCCAAAACAGCCTTCCGGATTTCCGTCCCGAGGCTGTCCAACGCTTCCGCAGTTGATAATATATTTCATGCTTGTGTCAATTTTTATATCAGTTGATTTCAGGGTTTCTATACTCTCTGCTGTTTTTACATAAACCGCAGGTCTATGCGTATGTCCTATAAAACAGAGCTTTTTTTTAAGAAATTCGATGTAAAACATGGCATCATCAGCTTCTCTTAAATAGTCCCAGTTTTCCGGTTCATAAGGGGTGGAATGAGCACACTCAAAGTCCTCAATGTTCAGTCTCAGTGGCAGTTTTCTAAGAAAAAACCTGTTTTCCGGGGAAATTTTGTCAACTGTCCAGAAAAGGGCTTCTTTTGCCGAATCATTAAATTTCTCAACAGGGGTTCTGCCGCAAACAGCAAAGTCATGATTTCCGGCAATAATAAAATCAGAAATTTCCCTTACCATTTCTATACATTGATTGGGGTCTGCCCCATAGCCTACCATATCGCCCAGAAAAACCGTCATATCAGGAGACTCTTCCTTTAGTTGCTTAATAAAGGCTTCAAGCGCCTCAAGATTGGCATGAACATCTGAAAAAAACAGTGTCTTCATAACTTTGCTCTTAAACTGATGTCTGAAAGCTCTTATGCAAAACCTGAAAAAGCAGTAATCAGTAAACAGACTGATTAACAAAAAACCACTATCTTTGTTATTTATCAGATTCAAAAAAAGAGAAATCAGGTACCTTAAATTAAGTTGCAATATAATATCTTTTATTATAATATTTTATGTTAATTATTTAACAGGAAATTTTTAAAGTATGAAAAAAAATAACAACACTGAACCCGAAGATATTGCAAGACTGTCAACATTAAGACAGAGGATTGATGATATTGACAACCATATACTTGAACTCCTCAACAAAAGAGCAAAGCTTGCCCATGAAATAGGGATAATAAAAAAGCAGGACAAGGCAAGAGTTCACGTGCTTGAGAGAGAAGAGGCCATATACAATAGGCTGGTTGAAAACAACAGGGGTCCATTTCCCTCACAGTCAATAAGACCTATTTTCAGAGAAATTATTTCAGCTTCGCTTTCCCTTGAAAAAGCACTTAATATTGCTTTTTTAGGTCCTGAGGCTACTTTTTCACATATTGCCGCAATGTATCGTTTCGGGCAGTCAGCTCTGTTTATTCCCACAAGAGGTGTTGCAGATATTTTTGATGAAGTTGAACGTGACAGAGCAGACTATGGTGTTGTTCCCATCGAAAACTCCACAGAGGGGGTTGTAAACCTCACGCTTGATATGTTTATTGAGTCGCCGCTTAACATCTGCGCTGAGGTAATGCTTGAAATATCACAGTGCCTTTTGTCGTTTACAGAAAAAACAGAGAATATAAAAGTTGTATATTCTCATCAGCAGGCACTTGCACAGTGCTATAACTGGCTATCTAAAAACATGCCGGAAACAGAAATCAAGGAGACCTTCAGCACCGCCGCTGCTGCTCAAATGGCAAAAAAAGACCCTGCAAGTGCTGCAATAGCAAGCGATTTTGCAGCAAAGCTGTATGGTATTCCTGTTTTAAAACAAAAAATTGAAGACAATGCAAACAACTTCACAAGGTTCTGGGTCATAGGCAAAAAAACACCCGGCAGAACAGGAAATGACAAAACATCCCTGATGTTTTCAATTAAAGACGGGGTTGGAGCGCTTCATACAATGCTTCATCCATTTGCAAAGCACAACATAAATATGACAAAGATTGAGTCAAGACCCTTTCAAAAAAAACCATGGGAATATATCTTTTTTATTGATATTGAAGGACACCAGGAAGATGAACCTGTGGGCAATGCCTTAAAAGAGGTATCCGCATTATCACGCTTTTTAAAGGTACTTGGTTCATATCCAAAGGGAAATTTCTTAAAATAAAAACATACAGGAATGTTGTCATGAAAAGACTTGTCTCAGAGGCAGTTCAAAAAGCAAAGTTGTATCCGCCAGGAAAACCGGTTGCTGAAATTAAACGCGAATATGGATTTAAAAATATTATCAAGCTCAATTCAAACGAGAACTGTCTGGGCGCTTCTCCTCTTGCGCTTCATGCAGTTCAGAACAGCATTACAGACATTCACCTGTATCCTGACAACAATGCCTACTACCTTAAAAGGAAGCTCTCCGAAAAAATGGGGGTTTCAACAGAACAGATAATATTGGGAAACGGATCAAATGAGCTTGTTCAGTTTATTTCAATGACCTTTCTTCTTCCAGGAGAGGAAATAATCACGGCAGCCCCAACCTTTGTGCTTTACAGCATAATGGGACAGGTTCTTGGAGGAAAAGTAAAAGAGTTTCCTCTCAAAAATTACACCTATGACCTGAAAGCCATGTTGAGAGCCTTAACAGAGAAAACTAAACTTATATTTATCAGCAATCCCAACAATCCTACAGGCACTATTATTGAAGATGATGAACTTAAAGATTTTATAATAAGTATTCCGTCTGATGTAATAGTTGTAGTTGACGAGGCTTACAGAGAATACGTAACAAGCCGCAAATTTCCTGACACACTTTCTTACTTAAATGAAAGAGAAAATCTTATATTGCTTCGCACTTTTTCAAAGGCATACGGTCTTGCAGGTTTAAGGATCGGTTATGCCGCAGCTCAAAAAAAACTGATTGAATATATGGAGAAAATGCGGGAACCTTTCAATTCAAATCACTTTGCACAGCAAGCAGCGCTTGCTGCTCTTGATGATGATGAACATATTATGAAAACAAGACAGAATAACATAAGAGGCTTGGAATACCTGTATTCAAATCTGAACCGGCTCGGTATCGGTTTTGTTCCGACACAGACAAATTTCATCCTTGTTAATCTTGGGGAAAATGCAGATATAATCTATGATAGACTTTTTAAGGAAGGTATTATAGTCCGTTCAATGAAGGGATGGGGACTTGAAGATCATATACGGGTTACAGTAGGTCTTCCGGAACATAATCGTAAATTTATTGAGACAGTCGAAAAAGCAATGGGATAGCAGCGTAGCTCATAGCTCGTAGCTCGTAGCAAAAGCAGCTATCGGCTGTCAGGTGTCAGCAAAACCGGTAAAAGGCTTACGCCTGAAATCCGGAAAACCGCTTTTGCTCACTGCTGATACCTGCTATGTAACTTGAAGAATTTAACCATATAACGGAAACAGGTTTTGAAAAAATTTAAAAACATTGCAATTGCAGGGCTTGGACTGATCGGCGGATCGCTTGCCTTGTCAATAAAAGAGAATAAACTTGCAGAAACCGTAACAGGTTTCGGACGCAGCAGAGAGCGAATAAAAAAAGCTTTTGACATGGGGATTATTGACAATTTCTTCACAGAATTTGAAGAAGGACTTGAAAATGCTGACATGGTGATAATTGGAACCCCTGTAAGAACGATCACTTCTATAGCAGAAGAGATCATTCCTCATCTTCAGCCTGGAACTATACTGAGTGATGTTGGCAGTGTTAAAACCCCTGTGGTGCGGTCAATTGAATCAACTGTTCGGGAAGATGTTTTCTTTATAGGAGGGCATCCCATAGCAGGAACTGAAAACTCGGGGTTTGAAGCGTCTGTATCAACACTTTTTAACAACCGCATCTGTGTTCTCACCCCTACTGAAAAATCAAATCCAGAAGCGCTTATGAGACTTGAGGATTTTTGGCAATCGGTTGGCAGTCGTGTCATCATAATGGATTCACAAAGACACGATTCAATATTTGCGGCCATCAGCCATCTGCCCCACATGGTCGCTTTCAGTCTTGTTGATGCCATACAGCAGATGGAGAGGTTTGAGAAAAACATCCTTGAATACTCTGCAGGAGGCTTCAAAGACTTCACAAGAATAGCTGCAAGCGATCCTGTAATGTGGCTGGACATTGCGCTAATGAATAAAAATAAAATTGTTGAGGCAATCGATTATTTTGAATCGTCTCTTGCAAAACTTAAAAGTTCCATACTCTCAGGTGATGAAGAAACAATAAAACAAACATTTGAAACCGCAAGAGACAAAAGAAGGAGTATTTAGGTTAGCAGTGTAGCTCATAGCAAAAGCATTCCCGTGATCGTAATCGAAAAAGCTCTTTTCAGGAAGAGGGAGAATGGGTTGCAGCGGGGATTGCTGAAAAAATGAAGACATGAAAGACAGTTGCAGGTTTTAGGTTTTGCTACGAGCTACGAACTGAATTGCTTTTACTTGAAGCTTGTAACTGTTTATTCTCAGTCGTAATCAGGAAACAGAAAAACTCACAAAAGTTTAATAAGAAGGGCTTTTAGAAGGTGAAGGGTTTTACAGTCAATAAACCAAGAAGAATATATGGTGAAATAAATGCTCCTGGTGATAAATCAATCTCACACAGGGCTCTTATTTTTGCTTCAATATCTTCCGGCAGATCGCGTATAAAAGGGCTCTGTTCAGGAGAAGATGCTCTCAGAACAATGGAAATATTCAAGGAACTTGGCATCAGAATAGAAGGGACTCCTGATAAGGAGCTTACCATAGAGGGCAAAGGTATAAACGCACTTACAGAGGCTGACAAACCCCTTTATGCCGGAAATTCAGGAACAACCATGAGACTTATGACAGGGCTTCTCAGCAGTCAGCCTTTTTTCTCTGTGTTATCAGGCGATGTCTACCTGAATCGACGTCCGATGAAAAGGGTTGTTGCACCGCTTTCACAAATGGGGGCTGAGATTTATGGAAGAGACAATGCCAATCTTGCACCCCTTGCAATTACAGGGAAAAAACTTAAAAAAATAGAATATCGGATGAACATACCAAGTGCTCAGGTCAAATCAGCAATAATGCTTGCAGCTCTTTATGCCGATGGAAAAACAAAGGTAATTGAACCGATAAAATCAAGAGACCATACTGAAAAGATGCTTAAATACCTTGGGTGTAACATTTCTGTAATCGAAAACACAATAGAGTTAGAACCTCCGGAAAAACTCTCGCATGCGGACTATTTAATACCGGGAGACATATCTTCCGCAGCTTTTTTTATTGCTGCCGGTCTCCTTGTCAAAGACTCAGAAATCACTATAAAGAATGTTGGAATCAATCCTACAAGAACCGGCTTTCTGGATATACTTGAAAAGATGGGCGGCAACATAGTATTCGATAATATAAGAGAAGTATGCGGAGAACCTGTTGCAGATATTAATGTGGTGCACAGTTCTCTTAAGGGTGTTGAAATAGGCGGGGATGTTATTCCACGAACAATAGATGAACTGCCGCTGCTTGCAGTGTGCGCTTCCTTAGCAGAGGGAACAACGGTTATCAGAGACGCTCAGGAACTCAGGGTTAAGGAGTCCGACAGAATAGCTTCAATGGCAAAAGAACTTAATAGATGCGGAGCTGATGTGGAAGAACTTCAAGACGGCATGATTATTAACGGAAGGGAAAACCTAAAAGGAACAACCTGCTTAAGTTACGGCGACCACAGAGTTGCAATGTCTCTGGCAATAGCAGGACTCTGCTCTGAAGGTTCTATGATTATTAATGATTGTGAATGCATTGAGACATCATTTCCGGAATTCACGGAAATGATAAAAAAAATAGCAATATAGCTGCGTGGTGTTAAGAATAGAGCTGAATTCACCAGTGGGAAAATAAAGATTATGGCGAAAAATCAAATAATTACAATTGACGGGCCTGTTGCATCAGGCAAAAGCACTGTCGGGAGAATGCTTGCCATTAAACTGGGTTATATCTATCTTGACACTGGTGCCATATACAGAGTTATCGCCCTGGAAGCTAAAAAACGGGAGCTTTCTCCTGATGATGAAAAGGCTTTAGGAGAGTTGTGCGCACAGGTTGACATCTCTTTCAAAAGGGAGGGGCAAAACCAGAAGGTTTTTTCAAAAGGAGAAGATGTAACAGGTCAGATAAGAGAAAATGAAATAAGCATGCTTGCCTCAAGTGTATCCGCCCTTAAAGCTGTCAGAGACGGTCTTATTGAGCTGCAGCGCGGTTTCGGCAAACAGGGCAATATTGTGGTTGACGGAAGGGATGCAGGCACAGTAGTTTTTCCTGAGGCGGATTTCAAGTTTTTTCTCAATGCTGATGTTGAGAGAAGGACTGAAAGAAGATGTAAAGAACTTATTGAAAAAAATAAAAAAATAGATTATAATTTAGTGTTTAATGATCTTTTGGAACGAGACAGGAATGACAGCTCAAGATTGATCGCTCCTTTAAAACCAGCTGAGGATGCTGTAATAATAGACACAACCGAGATGACAATTGAAGATGTGATAAATAATATATTAGAACATCTTCATTGTTAAATACAAAAAGAGAGGATGAAACATTAATGGAAGAAACAACTAACAAACAGGATGCAGTAGAACCTAACAACCTTTCAGAAACCAAAGACATTGGTGCTGAAGAAGAAATGAGCTTTGCAGAGATATTTGAGGCAAGCCAGAGCAAAAAGAAGCTTGAAATCGGTGATGTAATAAGCGGAACGGTAATCTATATTTCTCCTGATTATGTAGTGGTGGACGTAGGCTACAAATCAGAAGGTCAGATATCTGTTTCTGAATTCAAAACCGCCGAAGGAGAGCTGACAGTAAAAGTTGGGGACAGTGTTGATGTATTTATTGAAAACTGGGAAAACGAAAACGGCATGATGGTTCTGTCCAAAGAAAAAGCCGATAAAATGAAAATATGGGAAAAGATTGAACAGATTTATGCAGAGGACGGATTAATAGATGGAAGGATAATTACCAGAATCAAGGGAGGACTTTCAGTAGATATAGGACTAAAGGCTTTCCTCCCGGGTTCACAAATAGATCTGCATCCAATCAGAGATATGGACAGTATGATTGGAAAAACATATCCATTTAAAATTCTTAAACTCAGTAAAAAAAGAGGAAATATTGTCCTTTCCCGAAGGGCAATACTTGAGAAGGAAAGAGAGCATATACGGGCTGAAACCCTCAAACAGATTGATGAAGGTCAGACAATGAAGGGAATTGTCAAAAACATAACTGATTACGGTGTGTTTGTTGATCTTGGAGGAATTGACGGACTTCTGCATGTTACAGATATATCCTGGGGCAGAATAACAAGTCCGAGAGATATTTTTGTGCTGGGAGATGAAATAACCGTTAAAATACTAAGCTATGACAGGGAAAATCAGAGGGTCGCTCTTGGTTATAAACAGCTCAAAGAAAACCCTTGGGAAGCTGTTGAAAACAAATATCCTGTTGGAACGAGGATAAACGGTAAGGTTGTAAATCTTGCAAATTACGGTGCTTTCATTGAAATAGAAGATGGTGTGGAAGGTTTAATTCATGTTTCTGAAATGTCATGGACAAAAAAAACAAAACACCCTTCACAGGTTTTAGCGCTTGGAGATGCTGTTGAAGCCGTTGTTCTTGATCTGGATGTTCCCAAAAAGAGAATATCTCTCGGCATAAAACAACTTGAAGAAAACCCATGGGCACTTGTTGAGGAAAAATACCCTGTAGGAACTGTTGTGGAGGGAAGAATAAAAAATATCACCGACTTTGGAATTTTTATCGGCCTTGATGAAGGAATTGACGGGCTTATACACATTTCAGATATTTCATGGACACAGAAACTGAAACATCCAAATGAACTCTATAAAAAAGGCGACCCCGTAAAAGCAGTTGTGCTGAATATTGACAAGGAAAACGAACGTTTCTCCCTTGGAATAAAGCAGCTTGAAACAGACCCGTGGGAAGAAGTCACAAAAAGATACAGAAGAGGACAGCTTGTAAAGGGAACAGTAACAAATGTGACTGATTTTGGAGTTTTTATTGAAATTGAAGAGGGGGTTGAAGGTCTAATACACATATCAGAGATCGGTGAAGACAAGGCAAAAGATCTTAAGGAATATGCTAAGGCAGGCCAGGAACTCGAAGTACTTATTATCAGCATAGATAAAAGAAACAGAAAAATCGGGTTGAGCATGAAAGAAGCCTCTGATGCCAAGGATAAACAGGAAATGGAAGAATATATGGAGCAGAACAGGCAGGAGGATAACTCTGCAAAACTCGGCGATGTCTTAAAAGATAATATAGAATCGGCTCCGCAGGAAGAAATAAAACCAGCAGGTGATGCCCCTCCGGAGGAGGAAATCAGTCCTGAAAAAGCAGAATCTTTACCCGGAGAACCTGCCGGGACAACAGATAAAGAATAAAACTTTTACAATAACGGGAAGGATGTTTGCGGTTTAATAAAACATCTTTCCCTTATATTTTTTTTAATTTAACACCTCTTATAAGAATCAGATGAAAAAACATCCCTACCTTTTTGGCTTTCTGTTTCTATTGTTAATCTGTTTTCTCTTTGCCGCCTTTTTATGGGTAATTAACAGAACAGACGCCCTGAATGATATTGCAATAAAGAGCGATAGGGTTGCGGTAATTGAAATAGAAGGAGTAATTACAAGCTCAAAACCTGTTATTGATCAGATTCACAAATATCGTGATGACAAAAGTGTAAAAGCCGTTGTTTTAAGAATCGATTCCCCCGGCGGAGGGGTCGCTCCTTCACAGGAAATATACATGGAAGTTGCAAAGCTTGCAGATAAAAAAACTGTCACAGCATCTTTTGGTTCTGTTGCGGCTTCAGGTGGATATTATATAGGCTGCGCAGCACAAAAGATCATAGCAAACCCGGGTTCTATAACCGGAAGCATAGGTGTAATAATAGAGTCTGTCAATATTGAAGAACTAATGGAAAAGATAGGTTTAAAGTCATCTGTTATAAAAAGCGGTAAATTCAAGGACATAATGTCTCCAATGAGAGATATGGCTGAAGATGAGCGGGATTTGCTCCAAGCGGTTTTGGACGATATTCATAATCAGTTCATTGAAGCTGTGGCAGGAGGAAGACAAATACCTGTTGAAGAGATAGCTCTAATAGCAGACGGCAGAATTTTTTCCGGTGAACAGGCATATAAACTCGGACTTGTGGACGAACTTGGCAACTTGCAAACCGCAATAGATACGGCTGCAAAGCTGGCTGGGATAGAGGGGAAACCTCAGGTAGTTTATGCCAAAAAAAAAGGTTTCTCCATCCTGGATTTGTTGATTAAAGAATCCATGAACTCTGTTGTCGACTTCATAACCAAAAACAGCTTTAATGTTGAATACAGACTTGAAAATTGACTTTTTACTGCTCCATCAAGATTGAGTAATACATGGCAATAGCAGAAATAAGCATAGTTCCTGTCGGCACCTCAGACACCAGTGTAAGCAAATATGTGGCTGATATTATTTCAGAACTGAAAAAAAGCGGTTTATCATACACCCTTACCCCAATGGGCACATTAATTGAGGGTGATATAAAAGAGTTGTTTAATATTATTGGAAAGCTCCACGAAAGCCCTTTTAATAAAAAGGCTAAAAGGGTTTATACTGTAATAAAGATTGATGACCGCAGAGATAAATCAGATATCAAAATGCAGGACAAGATTGAATCAGTTCTAAAAAAAATATAAGCTTTATTCCTTTCTATGCTTATTAACAAAAAATCCCGGCTCAATTAAACAACCACATTAATCTCTAACGCAACGCACAGAAAAGCCCGATAGTATGGGGCCGTGTCCTCTAAAAACTGTGCCGAAATTATAGTTCAAATATCGCCCCCAGGCTCCTCTTTCCGGCATGACAGTATCCATTGTAGGACTCCACCAAAAACCCAGCTCTCCAATGAAACCAAATTCCCCGGAACCAAAACGGTAACCACCGGGCAGTCCTGAAAATCCACTGCTGTTGTTTGCCTCAGCATTCGGAAACTTCCACAAACCTGTACCCGTTTGCAGGGTACCAACAGTCTTCATCCTGCCTCCAGCTATAGCTTCACCTCCCAGGAAATCTGTTAATTCTGTCCATTCCTCATCGGCAGGAACATGCCAGTCTGCAGGACATAAATTGCGGGGATCTTCTGCTGCATACCAATTATATAGCTTTCCGTAAATATTGTTGTTTGCTTCCTCATTGTTGTAATAACTCCAAGCCCCTGTTGTCAGGGTATTCCACTGGGTACTGTCTGTGATATTGGGTATAGGATCTCCATTGTTGTATTTGGTAACTTTAAGATTTTCAGCCATCCATTCCTGTTCACCAATAACAACAGTTCTGTAGACATTACCGTCAATATCGGTTACTTCACCTGTGTGTTCACAACCAAAAAAATAAATACAACAGGCTAAAAACAACAATAAAAGATTTATTTTTTTCATAACTGCTTCCTTTAAATTAAAAAGAACAAAACCTTACAGATAATGCGGTTCCACTCAAAGCCCAAAACCAATTATTAAGCAGTTTAGACACTTGTTAAAATGTCTCAACTGCTTTGATTTACAAGCAATCAGCTGCCGTTTAGAGCATGCCAATAACAGGTATAACTGCCTCAAGCATTAGTTTTAATGACCACCTTAATGAAGGGTTTTTTTCACATATCGATATGATACTGTCGCTTTTATCATAATACAGCTCTATCATGTTATTGCCTGCCCTGCCTGATCTCATTTTTTCATCCCTAAACTTCCTCAATATATCAAGTCTCGGGTCTTCATGCCCCAAAAGATATGATGCAACACATGGGCTTGGTTCTATATCAGGTTCCTGATCCCCTTTCCAGCCCGATTTTATTGGATATTTACCCGATCTGGCAACAAAATATTGAAAATCATCAGATGGAACCAGTTCAGTATATTCAGATAAATCCTGTGGCAAATCATACATGGTCTGGTCATGAGTTGCCTCAATATAATAATGTTTTGACCACAAAATACCGTAATAAACCTGGAATTCAACATTATCAGGTTTTTGTATGCCATAAGCAATGTGAGTCTTTCCGGTATCACTTACCCAGGTATCAGTTATTTCCCATGTCACAGTTGAATTGTCAATCATTCTTACTGTCCATGTGTCAACCCAGTCTTCAACATATTCCGACTCGGCAAAACCAGGCGAAGCCATGAAAATAAAGAAAAAGGCAATACATGTTAAACTTTTAACTGTGTTTTTCATAAATTCCTCCATGTCTGAATTAGTTTTTTGTTAAAACTTTGCTTTGTGAAAAAAAATTTTAAATTCGATTTAATTAAGATGGATCCGTAAAAAGTCCAAAAACAACCCTATTGTCATTTCGAACCTTGCGACAGCAGGGTGAGAAATCTCGTTGTTTCATTGTGTTACGAGATTTCTTGCCGCGCTTCGCGGTATTCGAGATGACAGATGTGGACTTTTTACCGATTTGTCAATTAAAACAAGCAACTAACACACTTATCATTAATATGTCAACTATTTTCTGAATGGTTTAAAATTTTTCAGCAGTTATCATGCAATGGATTATTATGCAAAAAATTCCAGAATGTTACCACGAACAATGAAAGGAATCTCATAAGATACTGAAATGACAAGCTTTATTACTTCAGTTGAGTTTAAAAACAGTATTGTTTTTGACTTCTTGCAGCTCCGGCAAAGTTTATTCATACATGAAAAAACCCTCTAATAATTAACAGCTTGACAATAATACTTTTTTATGGTTTGATTATTTTCTACACAAATAAATCGTAAACCTTATAAAAGGAAACCTCATGAGAAATTATTCTTCAAGTTTTTCTTTGTTATCTGTTTCATTCATCCTTTTATTAATATCTATATCTATCCTCCATCCTACAAAAGCAGCGGCAACCGACAGTACCAGTGAAGGCAGGGATCAGTTGGTAGATGCACTTAATGCCGCCTATGTCAGAGTGCTCAGCAGCGGCAAATGGGGAGAGATAACAAGACCGATAGGCAAACTTGTTGTCAACATTGCCGATTGTTACCCTGCTCCTGATTATGCCCCGTTTCCTGAGAATCCTACAGGAATACTTGAACGAATTTTAAACGACAAACAGATAAAAGTAGGAACCTACAATCCTGGAGAGACCGGTTCTACCGGTCTTCATTTTGAAGCCAGCGGACTGCTTCTTGAAGCAATTATGGATGAACTGGGCAATGCCTATGGTCTTACGGAACCAATAGAGATAATTCCTGTTATTATTGATCCTCCAAGCAGTACTATTTTATACAATGCTCTGAATGACGGAACAATTGACATAACTGATCTGTTCAGTGCTTTAGGAGGTTCCAACTTTGGTCAATTAAGAAGAAAAATTGCCCGGTTTACGTGTACAGTTATTGCCAGCGGTTGGTTCCTTCATGTCAGGGATGATTCCCATTATCAGAGCTTGTATGATTTTCAGGAAGATGAAAATGCTCGTATTTGCAATGTGATAATGTCCACACATCTTTCCAGAGCATATTTCCCTGAACAGGAAATTAATATACTAATACCGCCTGACGATGACATCGAATTGTGCAGTCAGGGGGTTCTTGACGGAATTTACGATGCTTACCTGCATTTTGACCCTGTTCCAGCCAAAACAGGTTTAAGATCAATTGATACTGGCATTGTTTCAGGCACGCCTATCTGGGTTGCAGGGGATAATGCAACATCACCCCCCGCACCCGAGCCTGAGCCGCAATGTCCTGTATCACGTACAGTTAGTGAAGATGAGCAGATAAAGCTGCTACGGAAATTAAGGGACAACTGGCTTAATAATACAGCAGCTGCAAACCTTGTTCTTATCTATTATTCTAATGACCTGGAACTTTCACAGATACTTTCAAAAAATATCTCATTAAGACAGAAGTTTAAAACTGAAATTAAAGACAATATAAACATTGTAAAGGAACTGCTTCTCAAAGGAAGAGTAACTGTGGATCAGAAAAAGATTATACAACTTACAGACTTCCTAAATGAACTTAAATTGAGGGGAAGTCCTAAACTCAAAGCAGATATTGATTTTGTGATTCGGGGAATACAGAAAGGATACCTGCTTAAAAGTACGGGTATTAACATAAAACCATGATAAGGAGATTATAGGATGAGTGTCAATATACTAAATACAACAAGAAGATATATTTTTCTTTTTTGCATTGTTTTCTTTTCCGGACTTGTATCGTCAATGTCATGCCAGGAGAAAGAAAAAATCGGTGTATTGTATGTGCTTCATGGAGGCGCTGATACCTATTCCCATCAAATGCTTTTTGATGCCGCCCTTCAAATGTTTGCCCATGACCCCAACCATCCTGTTTATAATTTAGTTATCTGGAACTCTAAAAACTGGCACATGGTTATGGAAGACGAGTTTTCCGTAAAATTTGCAAGAAAATATGAGTTTCAATATCCAAGGATTGGAGGGGTTGACCCCTTTCATGAATTAAGCGATTTGCAGATGATGGATATGCAGATAGAGTTAAACAGAAATACCAATGGAATTCATTTTGAGGTTGATTTTGCTAACTGGATGTCAGGAGACAGACCGGAAAATTATCCTTATCCCCGTTTCATGTATAACGGTCCTGACGGAAGCAAGGATAAACTCACATATTGCGGTGAAGATGAAGAAGACGGACCATGGCAGAATTGCGACTCTGAAAGACATAATGTTGACGGACCTATAGAGCGCCTGCTGGAAAAGGGTGTTTCAAAAATTATTGCAATTGATATGGCAGTAGGAGGGATTCGTTTTTATAAACCGTTTGATGTTATTCAGATGTCAAAACGCGTGCTTGATGACTGGAATCAAAAAAACGGAACTTCAATACCCATACTCTGGGTAAATGACTACAGCAACTTGATGGAAAGATCCTATCCTGTAAAACCTGAGGGTTGGACACCTTTTCTTGGAGATCCTGAGGAAGACAGCTTTGTCCTTTTAAACGGAAGTCCGAATCCTGTTGCAGAAGATCCAGATCTGGCACTTCTCCATGTTGAAGGGATTGAAGCAGGAATGTCTCCTTATGTTGGTGATGCAAAGACAGGTGTTGTTATATTCAATCATGGTCTTTTTGACCCACACCGTGCATATTTCGACCCTAAGATTAATGACACAAATGTTTTAAACGAAAACATCAAATCAATCCTGCTTGAAAGACACCCTAATATGGATCCTGACAATATCATAGGAGCATACGGCGGAAACAGAGAAACAAATCCCGAAAACAACATTTATGAAAGAACAAGGCCTATGCGGGGAGAAGATCTTGCTTTTGCAGGTCTACACCAGAGCAAAGAGATTATGCCGCCCGATCCATGGGGTTACAGATACTGGGACGCATTTGAATATCTGAAAGACAGAGGAGTGGAGCATATTGTTATTGCATTCAGCCAGGTAATTACCGATTCTGTGCTAACACTTGTTGAATATTATAACCAAATCGGGAAAGAGATTGGCATCAAGACATGGCTTTACTGGGACGAAGGCAACGTTGACAGATATCCCGGTGTGGGACATCCTTTTACCGATTACTGGGGTAACTGGGTTAATACAGATTGTGGTGGTGAGGAATGCTGTTTTACAATGGGAGGCTGCGATGATGGAGGGACATACCCTCCACCGCGTCAAACTTCTCTAAACATGGCAAGAAAAGATATGGATCCGTCTCTTGCCTTTGAGCTGAGTGATTACGGACATATTGGCTATGACCCTGAACTGGGTCCCCCTGATCCGAACAGACCTGTTCAGAATCAGTACACAGGCACGTGGGAGGTTTACACGCCGCCAAGTGGTGACTTCCGTGTCGGAAAACTGCTTGCAAAACATGTTTTAAACGCTGCCATAAATCCTTTTATTTATATAACAAACGGAGAGATTAAAGCAATTGAATCAGGCAGTTCTGTCACATGGAATGCACATACGGTAAGCGGTCTGCCTCCTTACTCTTATCAATGGTCTATTAAAAAAGAGGGGGATTTGGACTGGACTGAGATTGAAGAGGAATCTTCTGAGTGGATATGGGCAACCCCAGAAACAGGAACATATTCTATAAAATCTGAGGTTACAGACTCAAGGGGCGGAACAGGTGCAGTTACATGGAAGGGTTTTACTGTTTTTTAGTCTCATGGAAGCAGGTTGCCCCGCACGCACTGAATTAAAACCAGGTGTCAGGAGCTGTCAGGAGTCAGCTTTTATATCTTTATCTTTCAGCAATCCCCGCTGCATTTCCCCTCCCCCTGAAAAGATCTAATAAGCTGATGGCTCATGAGCAAAGACAAAAAAACAAGACAGGGACAGAATACCCGACAACTGATTGCTTTCAGTCCTTTGCATTTATGGTTTTGCTTAACAGCTCAATAGCCCACAGCTCAACAGCTAATACCGGAGGGGGGGGACAAAAAGAAATCAAATTTTAGAAAAAAAACCATCTTCCAATAAAAAAAGCCTGCCTTACCCAAAAAAGTAAGACAGGCTTTTTTTTGTTTTTAACCGTAAAACAGATCAGTTTGTTCTCTGAAGATTTGCTATTGTAAACATATCAGGACTGACAGGAAGACTCATCTTCGGCTTAAGGGCTTCTTCCTCATAATATTCCTGGCTGGTATTTCCTCCGTGAATTCTCTGTACATCAACAAAGATTGTTCCTACAATACCCTGGTTCATCTGCCCTATCTCTGTCTCAATCATTCTTGTCTGCTGCATAAAACATTTCCATATCTTCCCTTGCTGATCATAAATCTCTGTCCACTGAATAAGATATGATTCAGGGTCAAGATACCATATTCTAGTGCCGTATAGATAGTTAGGGTCAATATTATCAGCATGAACAACAAGGGTGTTGAGTCGCTCAAGTGTCAAACCGTTGAAAGGCACCATCCCTCTTTCACGTGATATTTTTGTCATATCCTGATGTCGCGCACAAAGAAGCTCTTTTTTCCCTTTATATGTGTACTTGTTCCTCATAATCTGACCGTCCCAGCAATATTCATCATCATAAATAAGATCTGTACCATCTATGGCATCCGTTCTCTGCTTGGTAGACAGCTTTCTTATTCTTCTGAACTGGGAATACCAGAGATAGGTATCATCCTCCTTTGAGGGATCAATAAACCTTAAGTTGTACATCCTTGTGTTTAAGAATTCTGAAGGGAGATACATATGTAGAAAATATCCCCTTCGGTAGCCTCTTTTATTAACATCCTTGGAATATGCAGGTTTTGGATCCAGTTCGGTGCGGTTAACAAAGTAAAGCTCCCAGTATTCCTGATCTGCAAGTCTTTCTGTTCTTGATTTAGGGTTTACGTTTGGGGAATATTTTCTGTAATAAAATGTGTCCCCCCTGTTATTCATATCAAAGTTATATGCCATCTCAAGACCTGTCTCCGGCTGGGGGAATGGTCTTCCTGCTATTTCTCCAAGGTTTGCAATTGACCCGTCATCGTTTACCTTAACCATGGAAGAGTATTTCTCTGTTGCCGCCTTGAATCCGTCTGTGGGTTCCACAGTCTTGTATGGAACTATTTCAAACCAGAAATTCGTTCCTTGAGGCGCTCCCCATGATTCAGGATCTTTATAAATAGTGTGATAAGTCTCAGGAATAAACTCTGCAACCTGATCAAAATTTTCCTTGTCTATTTTTTTGCCAACCCATGTCTTTTCCCACTCCCTCAGTTTTGCAAGTTCTTCATCGCTGTAAGCCTTTCCTGCAAGAACCTCGGAAGAATAAGAGCTTAAAGGAAAAGACAGCAGTACCACCGACAACACAACCAATTTACAAATAAAGAGCCTTAAATACATTTTTACCTCCTTTTTATTAAAAAATTAATTAAAATTCATAACTCAAGCGCAGCATAACAGCATCTTTTCTGTCAAAATCCGAGGAAAGGGTCTTATGCCTTTTTCTCAAATACATCTTATATCCGACCATTGCCCTCCAGTTTCCGTATGGCTCGGGGAAATAGTATTGAATCGGAAGTATTATCATGGTACTGCCTGTCCGGAAATAATAGTTTCCAAGAGGGACAATCGCAACTGATGATTTAAGTATTTCAAGCTTTGCCCATACAGAAACACCGTCTGTAGCAGAATCGCCCGGTCTGTGATTCCTGTCCGCAACCACTAAGTCCCTTCTGTGGTCAAATATATTCTCATAGAAATATGTAATTGTAAGGTCAAGATCCTTGTCTGATTTTATAAAATCCCTGAAACCTCTCGGAAGTTTAAACCTGTCTGTATACTTAATTGAAAAACCAAATATATTCTTCCTCGTCCAGCCATAAACCTTGGAACTGGAACCGCCTTCCCCTAAATTTAATGGTCTTTTTATCTCAAGAAACCATTCCACATCCCAGGAAGAGTACCTGAACCAGGGAAGCAGCCATTGAGCGGTTCCTCCAACCGTCTGGTATCTTTTGTAATGAAAAATCTGCTGGCTTGGCCACCTGCCGGGATTGACCCTGCCCCCTGACATCGCACCCTCTATCCCTGCAAATACATACTGAAGAGCAAGGTCGTTTACTCTGCCGGGATGTGCTACAGGTCCGTCATCTCTTGCGTTCCAGTATAAAAGGGTCCAGTCAACACCAAGGGTATAGCCCCTGATTCTTCCTCCGAACTCTGTGTTTCGTGTATCAAAACCGGGCCTGTCTTTTCTCATCTTCTCCCGAAGCCATGTAAACATGCCCATCTCTTTGCCGGGGCTGAACTGAGCATCCCTGAAATATTCAGGACCCCAGTGGGTTCCGGTATAGGAAAGCTCCATAGCCTTAAAATCACCGGGATTATATATAATTTCAAACATCAGGTTTCCGGGAAGATTTGTCGTATAGAAAGCCCTTAGCATCCATAAGCCTTTTTTTACTTCCTCCCATGTATCAACGCCAGGAAACCCCCACCTTATATCAAGAGGGTTTACAACATCCGCAACCCTTCCTACATCATTCTGCCCCCATATAACAATCTGCTTTCCGACACGAACCTGGAGGGGACCTCTCATGTAGTCAAAATACATCTCCGTGATATAGTCCTGCCAATCCTGTGGTTTCTGGTAGTCATCCCTGTTCCTTGCAAGAACTGTTCTTTTCTGCTTAGGGTACAACTGAAGAGATTTTTCCCACCACCATCTGATACCGGTAAAAAACTTAAATGTTGTTCCGAATGGATCTTCGGTAAAGGTATATAGACCGTCAATATAAAAGGATGTGTTCCAGTAATCTACCGCCCCCTTATACTTCTTCGACCTGTCCCATCTCTGCGTATTTATGTAGGCTGTGTCCTTCAAAAACCCACTTATGATAAGGTCTCCCTCAAGCAGCCTTACCTCTGCCTGCACAGGTTTGTACAAAACTATTAACAATAGCACCGCACATGAAACAATAAATAACTTTAGCCCCGATTCCTTCCTCATCCTTTACCTCCCTCTTTTAAGTTAATAAAAAAACTGTTTATTTTAACTATTAACCTTGATTTATTAGAAAGTATTAACATAAATACATTACTTAATGCAAGTTTTTTTTTATATACAAAAAATCCTCCTTTCTTTTATCAGACAGGAGGATTTTTGCTTAATAGGTTTGTCAGATGCCTCTTTCTATGAATTTTGGTTTAAAAATGGCTATGGCGCTTGGAATAATAAGAAGAGCGCCTATCATATTAAAAAGAAGGATTATTGCAAGAAGCAGTCCCATCAATGCCTGAAACATCATCTTTGAGATAAACCAGAATACTATTCCGCATATAAGCGTGGTTCCGATATATACTATTGCCTTGCCTGTTGTCCCAAGAGCTATGCATATAGCATCCTCAACCACACCTTTCTTCTTATATTCCTCAACTATACGGCTAACAAGGTAAATTCCGTAATCAACACCAAGTCCGATTCCAACAGATGCAACAGGCAGTGTTGCTGTTGTCAGAGCAATATATGGTTTTGAAAACGCCATAAAAGTAAAGGCAAGAAAATTTGAAAGCACAAGAGGTGCAATTATAATAATACCTGCAAGGGGAGACCTGAAAACTATTGTACAGAGAATCATAACAGTTAAAAGAGCAAGTATAAAAGTCCATATCTGATACAGGGTAAGGGCTTCATTTATCCCTGCCTGAACACCTACTGCCCCGCCTGCAAGCCTGTAGTAAACTCTGTTGACACCCTCAATTTCAGGCTTCTCAGGAATGGGCGGGGGTTTCTCCCTGAAAAATCCGTCGAGCCAGTAAACAAACCTGTCAAAACCCTCTCTTTTGACATCATCTTCTCTTTTACCAAAAATCGATTCCTCTCTGATAAAATCATTTATCCTGTCAATGACGACTTTGATTGTATCTGCAGTTTTATCCCTGCAGAATATAATTATATTCATCGCTCTTTCATCTGTATCAACATACTTATCATACTCACCAGGCTGTCCGGCAAAAAGGACCTGTTTATAACAGAACCTGAGCTGATCATCATCTGAAGGCATAAATAGCCAGTTGGGATCATTATCCCTGACCCCCTTGTTTCTTCCTGCAACCTGCTGAAGCATTGACTGCGTCATAATAACACGCATGCCGGGTGTCCGCCTCATATGTCTCATAAACCTGTCCAGTTCTCTCCAGAGCTCGGGGTTTTCACCAACCGCCTGAGGTTTGTCGCCCTGAAGGATTATATACAGCGGGTTTAGAAGAGGCATTGCAAAGGTTATGCGGAATGAGTCCACATTGTATCGGTGCCATGGCCAGAGCACTTCTGAGCCGGGCACATTGCTCCCGATATCTATCTTGTTGCAGTAATACCCCCCCCATACAAGAAGCACTGCTGATACCGCAATTATATAGTATTTCCCCCTGGCTGTTATCCACTTGCCTGTTCTGAAAAGCAGTCTGTCAAGAAAACCCTCACCCTCCTTTGAAACTTTTAGCGGCATAAAGGAGAGAAGAATAGGAACAAGTATCATTGCAATTAAGACTGTTGCAAATGCCCAGAAAGCACATGAAAGGGTTATCTTCTGCAGAATAGGTATCGGGGTAAGAGCTATAACTATAATGCCTGAAGAATCTGTAATAATTCCGGCAAAACCGGGTTTAAAAAGATGCTCAATCACATTTTTACATGCCTGAACAGTATTTCCGGCTTCATAAGCCTCTTCCTTATACCTCTTTATCACCTGAACAGAATGTGATGCTGCCATAGCAGCTATAAGAAATGGAAAAACAAGCACCAGAGGATCAAGGTTAAACCCCATCAACCCCATAAACCCAAGTCCCCAGACAGCGCTGACTGCTGCTGCAACTATAGGAAGGAACATGCCACGTTTGGAACGGAAATAAATATAAAAAACTATCATCATTGCAAGAACTGTATAGAAAAGGATTTTTACAACATCCATTACATAATAATCTATATAACCCAGATGCATGGGCTCGCCCGCAATTGCTATTATAATGTTCTCATTCTCATACTTGTCCCTGAGATCCCGCAACTGATTGAAAACTGTTTTATAATCAATCCGTTCTTCAAAAAAATCAATCGTGATAATAGTCTTCTTGCTGTCAAGAGATACAAGACCGGGATAGCACCATGGAAGCCCATAAACTGTTCTCTTTAATTTTTCAAGCCCTTCAGGCGTGTCAGGAACATCAGGAAACATTACAGCATCAACAGACATGCCGGCAGCATCAAAATGAATATCCTTTATTTTTCTGCTTGCAAGAGACATAATCTTGTTTCTGTCAACTGCGTTAAGCTTAAGAGCTTCTTCTTCAATTGCTTTTACAGTACTGAGTGTTTCATAGTTAAAAATATCCTCATATTTGCCGCCATCTTCAACATCCCTTACCTGAACCATTATAACAACCTGGTTTGCTCCGCCGAACTTGTCCCTTACTTCATTATGAAGGTTTACGTAGGCATGGTTTTTTGGAAGGAGATCAGGGAATATTGTCCTGACAGAAAGTCTGGTTACTGCATTATAGAGGAAAAACAAAGAAAGAAGAGTTATTACACTTAAAATAATCAGTCTGTTGCCTATGATAAATTCTGCAAAACGTTTCATGATAATTTCAATCCTTTTTACATTAAACTATTTATTCTGTTCCGCCTCCAAACTCTAAAGCTTTGGGCATCTCGAAAAAATCCATATCATAAGACAGTCCGGAGTAAAACTCCCATGTTTCACCTCCGTCTGTTGAATGAACCACTGTACCGGCCATTCCCACCACAAATCCATTGAGAGGAGTTGAAAATGATACATCCCTGAACCACATCTTGGTTTTAATCGAATTATCCATTATCCGCCAGGTTACCCCCCCATCTTCTGAAAGAGCATAATTGCCCCTGTCGCCAACAGCCCAGCCTCTGTCTCCTTTGACCTGAATGGAATAAAATGCCAGATCAGTATCTGTCTGCTGCACCTGCCAGGTCTTTCCTCCGTCAGAGGTTCTCATAATCAGTCCTTCCATCCCGCAAATCCAGCCATTCTCCATGTCGCTGAAATAGACACAGAAAACAGCAGGCCTCGGGTTTTCATAAAGCTCTTCGATAGTATCCCTCCTGAAATATTCAGGAATAACCTCTGTCCAGGTAACTCCGCCGTCAACACTATTTATAATTATTCCAGCCTCGCCTACAGCCCAGCCTTTCATATCATCAATAAAAACAACATGGTTGAGGATCTTATCCTCTTGCTCTGTCATCCTTTCCCAAGTCTTTCCACCATCCTCTGTTCTTAAAATTGTATTCCATTCTCCGACTGCCCAGCCCCTGTTTTCATCAATAAATGAAATACTGAAAAGATGCCTGTCTGTTCCGGTGTCCTGTCTCTGCCATGTGCTGCCCCCGTTCCGGGTATGCAGAATAACACCCTCTATTCCAACAACCCAGCCTTTTTGTGAGTTCATAAAAACTCCATCAATAAGCAGGGTATCAACACCTGATTCCTGACTGTTCCATGTATCTCCACCATCAGAAGTATTGTATATCTGTCCGTATCCGCCTACTATCCATACATTTTTTTCATCCACTGTAATTACACCATGAACATTGTCTGATGTTATTGTTCTTATTGTAGGAACCTTTGTCCTATCTTTAGAACATCCCAAACTGGTAATTAAAGATAAGATAATTAAAGGCACAAAAAAAACAGGTTGTATTTTTTTCATTGTTTTTTGGCTCCTTCTTAATGTTTTTCAGGATTTTATATATGCTTATTATTAAAGATTACAAAGGTTCTATAAACCTTAACTAAAAAAAGCTAAACCGGTAAAAAGTCTAAAAACAACCATATTGTCATTTCGAACCCGCACCTTGCGGGTGATAAATCTCATTATTTCGGCATGTTACGAGATCGCTCACGTGCGTTTCGTGCCGCGCTTCGCGGTATTCAAGATAACAGCAGGGAACTTTTTACGGATCCATCAAAAAAAATATAAAATATTTTTCATTTGACTTTTTATAATTTATAACATCTAATGCTGTTCAATTCAACTGTATTAAATGCAAAATTCCCTTGACATAATAAAGGTAATAGATTATCTCTTAATAGATATACATGTCAAGAAAAATTTCAATTATTGAAAATTTAAAAAGGTATAACCAGGAGGTAAAAGTGAAAAACTCGTATGATTTAATTGTTATCGGAGCTGGTCCAGCAGGGCTTGCAGCTTCAAAAGTCGCAGCAGAAAACGGACTCAGTGTTGCTCTTCTTGAACGAAAAAACACTGTTCATGAAATACTTAGAATGTGCGGACAGATGATTGTTTCCCTTTCAGGCAAATACATGGGGGAACGGGTTACCTACAATGAAGAAGCAGGGCTTTTATGTTTTCCGCATAACGGCTTTTCATTAAAATACACGGGACCTACAAAAGATTTTTTTTCATGGCACATCTATTCACCGAGTGAAGAACTGATTCTGTTTGGTGATTATGATTCAAATTCAAAAAAAGGAAAAGAAGGCAGGGCAAGCGCTGTTTACAGCAAAAGCTGTTTTCTGCAGGGACTTGTTGAGGAGTGCAAAGCTCTTGGAGTTGATGTATTTGCAGGAGAAAATGTAATTGATGTGAAAAAAAATGCTGACATGGTTCAGGTCATGACATCAAGCGGAAAAGTATTTAAAGCACCCTTTTCAATAGCAGCAGATGGACGACAGTCAAGGGTTGCACGTGTTATGGGTGTAAACAGAGAACGTGAATTTTTTGGATCTGTTACATCTGTGGGCTATGAAATGACAAACCTTGATCTGCCTCAACCGCATGCCCTGCATCAGCCCCTTCTCAAAAGCGGCGACCCGCCCATGCTCGGATTTGTAATCCCCAGAGCATGGAATCATGAGGGTGAAGACGTTTGGCTTGTTATGGTAACAAATGTAAACCCTGAAGATGACCACCAGGCTCTGCTTGACAATTTTGTTTATAACAGCAGATTCTCCAAATGGTTTAAAAACGGCAGGATTGTGCGCACCTGCGGCTGCTCGGGCAATATGTATTCACCCATAGTTAATCCATATAAAGACAACGTTCTTTTCGCAGGTGATTCGGGATGGTGTCAGGAAGCTGAAATGACAGGGGCTGTAATGAGCGGATGGAAAGCAGGAAGCGCTGTAGTAGAAGCAATGCTTGAGAAGAATTATACAAAACAGGGGGTTCAAACCTACCTTGACTGGTGGAAAAAATACCACATTGATGCACTTGACTACAAGATTTTCCTGAAAAATCTTTATATGCCGGTTCTTTGCAATGATCAGGAAATAGACTATATTTTCAGCAAAGTAAGTGATGTGTTACAGACCGTGCTTGATCCTTATGAAGTTCCTGAAACACTGGGCAAAGCTCTGATGAAAGTAATTCCTGTTATTCAGCAGGAAAAACCTGAACTTCTTGGAAAAATGTCAGGGTTCAACACCCTTCCTCCTGAAGTGGTTCTCAGAAACACAATAAGAGCCGGATTTAACTGTCAGTTTACCATCTAATTTAATTTGCAATATTTATTTAAGAGCCCGTCCTGAAAAAATGGACGGGCTCTTTTCTTCTGATCCGTAGATAAAAGATATTAATACCTTTAGCAAAGGGGCTAAGAGGTGTATGATTTAAAATCCTGTTTAAACTTTTAATCATTTCAGTCTCCTAATTGCTATTCATGTCTAAACTATCTTTTAAAATCGGCGGCATGTCCTGTGTAAAATGTGCAGGCAGAGTTGAAAATGCGCTTAAAAACATAGCAGGTATTGCTTCAGTCTCTGTGAACCTTTCAACAGAGAGGGCTTTTGTTGAATCAGACACATCAAAGGTTTCCCTGTCTGATATAAAAAGAGCTGTTGAAAAATCAGGATTTATTTTTGCAGGTTTTGACGAAAATGTTCTGCTTGAAAAAGAGCAGCGGAAGAGGATTCTTAGGGTAATAATCGGATTTACGGTTTCGTTGCCGTTAATGGCTGCAATGTATATCCCTTTTCTGCACCCGCTAATGTCGGCACATTTACAGCTTGCCCTGTCAGCTCCAATATTCATATATCTCTCATATCCGATATTCAAGGCCGGGCTGATCTCCCTTAAAAACCTCAACCTGAGCATGGAAGTAATGTATTCCATGGGTATAGCTACTGCATTTGCATCATCTTTGATGGGCACATTCGATTTCATACTCGACAGCAGTTTTCTTTTTTATGATACAGCGCTTATGCTTGCAGCCTTTCTTATGCTTGGCAAATATCTGGAAAACAGAGCAAAAGGCAAAACATCAGAGTCGGTAAAAAAACTTTTACAGTTAAAACCGGATACAGCATGTGTTGTATATAAAGGCAAAGAGACCGTGGTGCCTGTATCAGATGTGGCTGCAGGAGATAATCTCCTTGTCAGACCCGGAGAAAAAATTCCTGTCGACGGTACAGTTAAAGACGGAGAGAGCTTTGTTGACGAGTCAATGATTACAGGTGAACCCATGCCTGTCAGAAAAAAGTCTGGGGACAGTGTAACCGGCGGGACAATCAATAAAAACAGCGTTTTTATGTTCCAGGCGGAAAAAGTAGGAAATGAGATGCTTCTTTCACGCATTGCCCAAAGGGTTGAAGAAGCACAAACTACCAAACCCTCTGTTCAGAAGATAGCCGACATTGTAGTCAGTTATTTTATCCCTGCTGTGCTGCTAATCGCTGTTTTATCCTTTGTTTTCTGGTATTTTATTGAAGGACAAAACATCTATTTTTCCTTCACCTGCCTAATCTCGGTGCTTGTTATTGCATGCCCGTGCGCACTTGGACTTGCAACTCCTACTGCTGTAACTGTGGGAATAGGAAGAAGCGCTGAGCTTGGCATACTTGTTAAAAACGCAGAGGCACTTGAGGTGTCTGAAAAAATTCAAACAGTTATCCTCGATAAAACAGGAACAATAACAAAGGGTTTTCCAGAGGTTGCAGATATTATTGCATTTGTTTCAAATAAGAACGAGCTTCTTTTCTATGCCTCCTCTGTTGAAAAAAATTCTACTCACCCGATTGCAGAGGCGATCATTAGACAAGCTTCAAAACAAAACATTATTCACACAGTTGCTGAGGATTTTGAAAATTATCCTGGCAAAGGCGCCTGTGCATCTGTTAACGGAAAAGATGTCATTATAGGAAGTTTAAGTTTTTTAAAAAGCTCCGGGATATCTTTCCCCAAACAGGCAGAAAAAGACTACCATCGTCTTGAGACAGAAGGGAAAACTGTGGTCTGCATTTCTGTTGAAAAGCACCTTTCAGGACTGATATCTGTTTCCGACCCGATTAAGGAGGATGCAGTTTCTGCTGTAAAAGAGTTTCACAACATGGGATATAACGTTATCATGCTCACCGGAGATAGCAAGAATGCTGCAAAGTCTGTTGCCTCTGCTGCCGGAATTGAACAGACCATTGCAGAGGTGCTCCCCCATGAAAAAGCCGATGTTATTCAGAAACTTCAGAAACAGGGCAAAAGTGTTGCCTTTGCCGGTGACGGAATTAATGATGCACCCGCTCTTGCTCAGGCAGATATTGGTATTGCCATGAGAAGCGGTACGGACATCGCTATTGAAAGCGGCAACATTGTTTTAATGAGCAGCAGACTGATAGATGCAGCTGCTGCGCTTCAGGTTGCAGGAAAAGTGATGTCAAGAATAAAACAGAATCTGTTCTGGGCTTTTGCCTACAACACAGCTCTTATTCCTATGGCAGCAGGCCTTTTGTATCCCATTACAGGGCATCTGTTGAATCCCAAACTTGCAGGACTTGCAATGGCTATGAGCTCTTTTACAGTAATATCCCTTTCGCTAATGCTGAAAAAATATATCCCCCCTGCATATAGAAGATAATTCACAATAAAGTTTCAACATATGGATTTCATTCATAATGTAAAACGTTGTTTTTTCATTGCCCAAAGTATAAAATACAAGCCACATAAATAATTGACATATTAATTTGATTTTACTATACTTTTTATATATTAACAGATTTAACTTAAAAACCCAAACCGTGGGGGAGAAAATGAAACCGCAGAAAACTAAAAGCAAAGCAGTAATAAAAAAAGAAATAATTGACTTTCTAAACTCAACCTCAGGTCAGTTAGATCCGAAACCGGGCAAACACAGTTGCGGCATTCATCACCGCAACGCCCTTGTTCTTTCCACCTGCGCCAACAATAACCCGAGGGCAACGGTTCTGGAATTTTTCAATGAAGGCATGACAATCTATGTATTTGCTGAACCCGGCGGAAAAATCGGTAATATCAAGCGCAACCCGAAGGTTTCAGCAGTTGTTTATGAACAGCCGCTTGATCACAAGAAATTTCAGAAAAGTTTGCAGTTGTTCGGCTCGGCTGAGCTTATAACAATCAGAAACAATCCCCGCCTGTTCAAAACAAAGATAAAAAAATGGAAGATTACTGACGTTGCAATGAAACTTTTTTCTCCCATGCTTTCAAAACAGAGGTTAACAGGTAAAGAAGCTGAAGCATTTCTGAAACGGGGTTTGGAGTCTCTTTCTATTATAAAAATCACTCCAAATCACGCAATACTTAAAGAATGGAATCCTGATTTCAGCATGAACAGATATGAGTGGAAAAAGTAATGGGTATAATAGCTGGTAGCTCATAGCTCGTAGCTGGTAGTAAAAAAAGCTGTTGAGCTGTTAAGCAAGGAGCAGGTATCAGCTTTCAGGTATCAGTTGGGTTGAGCGAGAGCGAAACCCAACACAAAGGCTGAGAGCAGGTATCAGTGGTCGTAGGCGTGATCGTAATCGCAGGCATCAGGTTTCAGGAAAAACAGCAGTTTTACGGGATGGTTTTGCTGACAGCCGACACCTGATACCTGACACCTGCTTTTTTGCTACGAGCTACGAACTAAATTGCTTTTACCTGTATCTGTCTATTCCTTAACCCTCAAAAGCTCCCGCTCCCCTTTCCACAAAAGCGTAACCCCTTTCTCCTCCGTCACCCTTCCAATTACAGATGCTGTTATGGACTTCTCTGTAAATGCCGCAACAACACTTTCTGTTTTTTCCTTATCAACACAGAGCACAAAACCATAACTTAAAAAAGCTTTCAGCCAGTCATTCAAGGGAAACGAATCCGGCTTTGGTATCTTTTCAATATCTATCTCAGCGCCCTTTTCAGATGTCTCCATAAAAATTGCTATTGTTCCAAGAAGACCGGCATTGCTCACATCTTTTCCGGTAACACATAAACCCTGCTCTGCAAGTGAAGGAAGAACCTCCAGTCGCTCAATAACCTGCTCAGGGGTTTTCCCTGAGTTTGTATCCCAGCTTATAACTGGCTTGCACTGATACCCTGTTCCCTGCAGATCAACAGCAAGAAGAATATCCTGCCCTGCCTGCGCATTGGAACTTAAAATCAGTTTATCTGCAATGCCCATTATCGCTACCGTCAGCGAAGCCTCATTTGTATCAGGATGGAGATGACCTCCAACCATTGGAACCTTAAATTTCTCACATCCCCTTTTTATTCCCCTCATAACCTCGCTGTAATATTTATCACAGGGCATTCCAATGACATTAACCATGGCAAGCGGTCTTCCGCCCATTGCATAAATATCATTTACATTTACCATCACTGAGGCTTTTCCTGCATTATATGGGTTTGCCTCTATCAAAGCAGGAAGTATCCCGTCTGCCGCAAGAAGGATATACCTGCCATTATAACCTATAGCCGCTGCATCCTCCCCAAAGGAAGCGCTTGTGTTTCCAAAATCAGCCACATCCTTGATCATATCTGTAATAAGGTTAATATCCTTCTTTCTTGTAAGTCCGGGATATGACATGATATCCGCAACAATATTTTTCAGCATTTCCTTTGTTCTCCTTTTCTTAAATCCAGATCCGCCTCCATAAGCTGGTGCAGGACAGTGTTAATCTCAAACTCCTCACCAACAGGTTTCCATCCTAAAGACTTAAAAAATTTCACGTTTTTTATCTGGACATTTGCAAAAAAATTTTTTGCACCCAGAGATGACACGGTTTCAACAGCCTTTTGAATAAGAAGCCGACCTGCCCGTCCCCTGTATCTCAAAAGAACGGCAAGCCTGCCGCCCCACCATATATTCTCTTTTTCCCTGTAAACCCTGACTGTGCCGATAATCCGGTCATTTATAAAGGCAGCAATATGATGAGCATTTGTGTCATGCTCATCAACATCTGAACCATCAAACAAACCCTGCTCTTCTACAAATATTTTGCGGCGTATCTCAAAACAATTTCTAATCTCAGCCCCATCTTTAACAAGTCTGCATAATATGTCAGTTTTCATTAAATGCTCCGGAAACGCTCATGCTTCATGGAAACAAGAAGCAGAAGAGGAAACTTTTCAATTTTTAGTCTTTTCTTGATGATTCGGTAAAAAGTCAATTTTCTCTCAAATTGTCATAGAAGTCTGTAAGGGGGATGCTTGTGAGGTCCTGTATTTTCCCTCACCCAAACCCTTTCCCATCAGAAACTGTGTCATAATAGCTCAAAAATTGTCATTTCGAACCCTGCGTTAGCGGGGTGAGAAATCTCAAGTTCTTGCTTTTGCTGATACCTGCTCATTTATTTTTTCCTTTAAATAACTGAACCCCTCAGAGATATAATACTGCCTTATCCCCGCTTCCAGAATCGATCCCAGCTTTACTTTGAAATCAGTTTTTTTAAAGCTATTAATTCTTGATTTAAACTGTTCCAGTAAAAGATCATCAAGAGGCGGAAGTTCAATGCCTCGTCTAAGCAGGAATTCTATGTCAAAACAGTCCCTGATTTCTGCTCTGTCAAGCAGCGCCTCTACCTTGTTCTTCATAGTCTGTTCAAGAGTATGTGCCTTTAGTATAACCTGTAAATTTGTAAACCTTGAGAAAGCAATTTTTTCCTGATAATCTGCCTCTTTATGTGCCCGTCGGATCTCAATTTTTAAACGTTTTGGATATTTTTTCGATCGGAGCTCCAACAGAAATGTGTAATGCTTTATCTGAGCATCTGTAATTTCATAATCCTTATTAAGCTGTTGCTTCATTTTGGAGAAGTAGGAAGACGGTTCAACTCTTTTTATAAACCAGAAATCAATGTCAGCAGAATACCGTTTAAGCTCATGACAGAGTCTGAGCATTGTCCCTCCCCCAAACACAAGGGGTTCCAACAGCTTTGCCCTGTGAAGCTTGTCAAGCACCTCTATCTCAAATTTCTCGTGTTGTTCAAAGATATCCATTTTTCTTCAGCAGGTTTCTGGTTTTTAAAGGAAACTTTTTACTCAAGACTTTTATCTGCTGCATATCCAGTTTGTTGGTATCAATAGAAGAACTGTCAAAAGCATATCTCCCATAAGAACTAAGGTAAAATGCATCCAGCAAAGCCTTCTCTGGAGATGCAATAAAAAAATCTGTCTCTTTTCTAAATCCAAAATACAAATCAGCAGCTATCCTGGTATATTTCAGTACTGAGGAATTAATCTGTCTCTGTTTTGTTCGATTACAGACAATTGATTCAAAATAATCTCTCTGCATCTGGGTTGTAACATCATAGTAATCAAGAGCTGTCATCAAAGAGATATAAGAGGGTGTTTGAGCAATGTTTGCAATAAGAAAACGATCTTCTCTTGCTGTATTTTCCCATACATCATGAAGCATATAAATATTTCTCTTAATCCTTATGAAAATTCCCTGTTTTACATAGCGGTTTGCGGTTACACGTGCTGAGGGCAGACTTATCCCAAGAACTTTTGCCAGTTCTTCATAGCCAAAATATAATTTGCTTATATTGCGCAGTTTGGTTATTTTCATCAGATACAGAAAAGAAATGTTTTTGTTAATTATATATATCTGACATTCAGGGCAATGTCAATTCAGAAATTAGCAATAGCCAACATTTTACCGGTTTATAATTTTTCTAATTATTCAAAAAGAGCCAGACACGAACATGCTCCGCATCGCACACATCCTGCCTTGCTTAGCTTTGATGAAAGTCCGTATCTCTTCAAATGTTTTGCCGTCTCCCTGTAAAGCTCCATCATCGTATCAGGACAGGGAGGTCTTAAATCTGCAAGATCGCTTCCGGGTATCGGTCGAAAGGGCAGGATATATGGAAAAACTCCAATATCACAAAGACTTTCCGCAAAATCAATCATCTGGGATTTATCCTCACCAAAGCCTGCAATAAGAAAGGTGCTCACCTGATTCTTGCCGAAAACCCTGACTGCATGATCCCACCACTGCCTGTATATTTCAAGCCCAATACCTGCTTTGAACGGGGCAACTTTTTTAAGAATATCCATGCTGCATGTTTCACAGTGAATGCCTATTGTGTCAGCCCCTGCTTCTTTAAGCCTGTCAATCAGGCTGAATCTGTTTCCTGCCGGGCATATCTGTATATGAATCCCGGCCGGCACTTTGCTCTTTATCTCTTTTATACATCCACATAAATGTGTCAGGGTTTCATGCTCGGAAGTATAAACACCTGATGTAAGGGTGATATGTTTTATCCTGTCAAGACTATATGCCTTCTCTGCTGCAAACGCAAGATCTGCTGGTTCTTTTCTCGAGATAGTCTGACATTCAAGGAGTGAAAGTTCTATTGCACAGAACCTGCATCGGGAAGGGGTGTTCCAGCAAAGGCATTTTTGATATACCGTTGAAGCAAAACAGTCCTTTCCGTGTATAAGGGCAATTTTTTTAAGCGATAATCCGGACGGAGTTTTCATTGGGTAATATTTAGGTTCGTCAGGAAACTTAACAGAGCATAAATACTTTTTATCTTTGCACAACTCATAGCCATTTTTCGAGTGAAGGATACTGTAATCCGATTTCTCAACATACCAGCTCCCTGAAGGAACTGTCAAGTAATGATCATCTATAATAAGGGTCTGCCCTTCTGCAGGACCAGCGCCTCCTCTTCTTCCATGAAAACTGTCAGGCAAAACAACTCCAAAACTCTGCATCTCAACAGAAAATTTTCTTAACTCTTCTATTTTCATAGCTCCTCAAACTGTCCTGACTGTTTCTGTGTCTCAAGAAATTTAAGAATCTCTATTCTATATTTATTAAAGTCATCACTTGTAACATCACGTGGATATGGGAGTTCAACAGTAAGATCAAGTTCTGTTTTTCCTGGTCTTGCAGTCAGCCCTATAATTCTGCTGCTTAGAAAAACCGCCTCGTCTATGTTATGCGTAACAAACAGAACTGTTCTCTGCATCTCTTTCCAGATATTCAGAAGAAAAACCTGCATTAAACTCCTGGTCTGTGAATCAAGAGCGCCAAACGGTTCATCCATCAGTATTAGCTCTGAATCATCAATAAGTGTTCTTGCAAGAGCCACCCTCTGTTTCATTCCCCCTGATAATTCTCTTGGATATTTGTCTTCAAAACCAACCAAGCCGAAACGTTTTATATAATCAAGGGATTTTCTTCTTCTTGAATCTTTTGACTCTCCCTTCATCTCAAGTCCAAACTCAATATTCTTCCTCACGCTTCTCCATGGGAAAAGCGCATATTCCTGAAATACAAAACCAACGCTGTGCCAGGGTTGATTAACTTCCTCTTCATTTGCAAACACCCTGCCCTCTGTCTTTTCTTCAAGCCCTGCAACTACCCTGAGCAGTGTTGTCTTGCCGCAACCGCTTGGGCCTATCAAAGTAACAAAACTCTGTTTTTCAATCTCAAGGTTTATATCCTTAAGAGCTTCAACAGTCTCTTTTTGCTCATTATCAAAAAAAGTTTTATGAAGATTTTTGATTTTTAAAAACACAGAAAAACACCGTTTTAGGTTTTAAGGTTTTCAACTTCTCAACTTCTTATCAGCTTTTTCGACTACGCCTACGACCACGAAAGGGTTTTGCTCAACAGCCATCAGCTTAACAGCTCTTTTATCTCCAGTTAAGAGCTTTTTTTTCTAACAATCTTAACATATAATCAAGGCAAAAACCGACAAGCCCGATAACAGCCATACCGGCAATCACAAGATCGGGTCTCTGGATATCACGGGCCGTCATTATCATATATCCCAGTCCGTATCCGCTTTTAACTCCCGTAAATTCTGCTGCAACAAGCGTCATCCAGCCTATTCCAAGCCCGATACGCAAACCCGTAAAAATTGAAGGTGTCGCCCCGGGCAGCAGAACCTTTGTAAATATTTCTCTTTCCCTGGCACCCAGTGTCTTTGCAGCCTCTACAAGAATCCTATCCACAGAAACAACGCCTGAAACGGTACTCAAAAGAACTGGAAAAAAACATCCAAGAAAGATTATAAATGTTGCAGATTTAAGTCCTATTCCAAACCAGAGTATGGCAAGCGGAATCCATGCAAGCGGAGGAATCGGGCGTATAGTTTCAATAACAGGGGTTAACATATTTCTTAAAAAACCTGACCATCCAAGCACAATTCCAAGCGGTACTGCAACAACAAACGCAAGAACAAAACCGGAAAAAACTCTCAGCAGACTATGTGTACAGTGATAAACAAGATAGTAACCATTGGGAAGCCCGAACATTGCAAGGTCTTTTAAAGCACTTAAAATATCAACCGGTGATGGAATTTTACCTGCAGGCAAAACCCCTGCAGAACATAATACCTGCCATAATACAAGAAGAAGAAAAGGGAAAATATATTTTTCTGAAGATTTTAAAAAAGACATAAATAAGCGGCAACTTAACTGTTAAGGTGATAAGCAAAAAAGCAGGTGTCAGGTTTCAGCAGTCAGCTTTCAGGAAAACCAGTAGTTGTAGAAGAAAGCTTTACTTTTTGAAAAGGATTTAAGGTGTAAACCTTTTATTGCCTTTGCTTATCAGCCATCAGCTTAATAGCTTATGAGCTTTCTTCATGGAGACGGAGTTTTTTAGACTTTTTACGGGCTCATCAAGGTTCGTAAAAAATATCCTGTATTTGAGCTTTCGTATAGTCATGCCTGATATACCTTGACCTTTTCAGAAAGTCCGCAAACTGCTGAGCATCTTCTTTATTGAGCTTTGTGCTGTAGTGAATATTTTTTATCGCCTCTGAAACAACTTCCCTGTCCATCCCTGTATATTTCATCCCGATTGAAACAGCATCATCCCGGTTTTTGCTTATGTATTCACAGGACATGGAATGAACATCCATTATCTTTTTAACAACTTCCCGGTTCTTGTTAATAAAATCAGAACTTGCTGCAATCACACAACATGGGTGTCCCTGCCATATATCATCTGATGAAACAAGAATCCGTGCCTCTGTTTTTTTTACAGCAAGGGTTGGATATGGTTCCCATGCGATAAAAGCATCAATGCCTGCCTGCTGCAGTGCCTGTCCCATCTCAGGCGGTTTTAAAACCATTATTCTTAAAGAGTCTGCTTCAAATCCCTGATTAGAAATAGCTGTTCTTAAAAGAAAATCCTGCATTGTGGCATGTCCGGGGATTGCAACAGTCTTTTCTTTCAGCTCTGAGATGTTTTCAATTTCACTGTCTTTTCTTACGACAACAGCCGAACCTCCGAAATTCACAAGAGAAATAATTTTTACATCCGCTGTTTTATTCAAAACAGCAGCCATCATAGGAGCAAAACCTAAATAAGCAACATCAAGTTCACCGGCTGAAAAAGCACTCATTGCCTCGGGTCCAGCTCTGAACACGCCTGCAACTTTTACATTTACACCTTTCTGTTTAAAAAGCCCTTTATCAAGGGCTGTAAAAGCAGGCAGATGATGCAGATCATTCTGAAGATATGCAAGCCTTACAACAATTTCTTGAGGTTCCTCATTGCCTTTGCCTGAGCATGCAATCAGCAGAAGAAGAGTAAGGGATATAAAAAGTCTGAAACAAGTTTTGCAACTCATATTATTTATTCACTCCAGCCTTACAGGTTATTTCTTTTAGTTGCAGGATGCGCCGCGCGCACCGAATAAAAAGCAGCTATCAGGAGTCAGGTGTCAGCTTTCAGCAAAGGCGGTTTTTCCAGATTTCAGGCATAAGCCTTTTACCTGTTTTGCTGAGCGATGACAGTTTCAAGCTGCAAGCTACAAGTTTCAAGAAAAATCTTTTTATGTCTTTGCTTATCAGCTTAACAGCTTTTGCTTTTACTACCAGCTACGAACTACGAGCTACGCTGCTAAATCAGCTTATCAGCACGCTGCCGGTGCATCAGAGTCTGTTTTTGATTCAGCCGGTTCTTCTCCTATTGCCATACATACAAGTTCTGTAATATCACGCATTTTTAAAGGTGCATTCAAGGCCTGGATTCCTATTTGAAGCCCCTGATAACAGAAAGGACAAGCGCTTACAAGCTCTGTTGCACCTGTTTCAAGAGCATCAGCTACCCTTTTCTGAGATATCTGATTCTGCATATCAGGATAGCCTGATTTAAGCCCGCCTCCGGCTCCGCAGCACCTTGAATTCTCTCTGGTTCGTTCCATCTCAATTAACTGAACTCCCGGAATCAGAGAAAGAAGTTCCCTTGGAGCATCAAAAACCCCGCTGTGTCTGCCTAGATGACACGGATCATGATATGTGACCTTCAGCTCAACCCTGTTATTCAACTCAAGCCTGCCTGCTTTTATCAGATCAACAATATATTCAAGGGTGTGTTTGATATCAAAATTCATCTTCCCAACCTTGGGATAATCCATCTTCACTGTCTTGAGACATCCTGCACAGGAAGTAATAAAAGTCTTTATCCCGAGTTCGTTAAACTGCTTAATATTTTCTTTTGCAAGCCTTTCATAACTTGGTTTGTCTCCCATTCTTAAAAGAACACTTCCGCAGCATTTCTCCTTATTGCCCAGAATACCGAAATCAACATCTGCATGTGCCAGGATCTTCGTTGTATTAATACCAACCTCCTCAACATTGTTGTCGTAGGATGCAGTGCAACCAACAAAGTAGAGCACCTCTGCCTTATCCCTGTTAATGTCTTTGGGTTCGGCTTTTATTCTTTTCTTCTTTTTTGCAAGTTTTGCCCACCTTGCTCTGGAACTTCTCGGCTGCCCCCATGGATTATCATAATTCTTTGTCTTCAAAACAAGATCTTTCTGGTTTTCAAGCGGACCATAGCCTGCTTCAACCACTGTCTCCCTTATTTTCTCCCAAAGTTCAACAGTATCTATCATAACAGGGCACTTATAATGACACTGCATACAGGTGCTGCATGCATAGAGATCTTTTGCAACTTCATGCATTTCCTCATCAGTTACAGGTTTTTTTCCAAAAAGCTTTCCCAGAAAACTGTCTGCCCTGAAAACTCCGTGCTGTCTTGAAAGAATATCCTTAAAAAGTGCTGCTCTTCCCCTCGGGTTTAAAGCTTCTCTGTTATCAAGGTCATATACAGGACACCAGTTTGCACACTCCCCGCATCTTGTACATGCATCAAGTTCCAGAAGTTGACGCGGGCTGAACTTTTCAATATTTATTTTCTCATCCTTTTCAGGCTGTTCTTTAGAAACTTTTTCAACTGTTGTTTCTTCGGCATTTTGTTTGATTTCATTTTCCATTATTATAACTCCTTTCTCTATGCTGGTGTCCGTTCAGATGCATCTAAAAGAATCTCTACCGGGCTTACAAAAATATGCCATGCCTTGCTGAAAGGTATGTATGCCAGGAAGAAAAACGAAATAAAAGCGTGAAACCATATCCATGATTTGTAACTCTCATGTCCTATGCCCAAAGCATTGAAAACAATCGAAAGAGGATATCCAATGAATGAATAGGCTGCAACCGAGGCATACTGAGGATCAACAAGTCTTATTGCCTCACATATAAAACCTGTGACAGTTATTGCCGTGAGTAGAACAATTGAAACTGTATCTTTTGAAAGAGTTTCAAGCTGCTTTGATTTAACAATATAGCGTCTGACAATGGCTATAACACAACCTGTTAAAAGCAGCAGCCCAAAAAAATCTCCCCATACATCAAGCACCCTGCTGCCTATACCCCCGACAGGGTCTTCAACTATGAAAAAAGTTTTTGCAATGAATGAATCCTTGGGAATCAAATGACTCATAAATGCCATCACAGATGTCTGGGCAAAAAGTCCAAGAAAACCGATAAAAATACAGAAATGCATAAGCCACCTGACAAAACTCTCTTTGAGTATCTGCACCTGCAAGATGCAGTTGAGGAAAAAAGCCTTTACAATTGCAGGTTTGTTAAGACTTCTATGCAGGCTCTTTGCCTTGCCCTTTTTCCATAAAACAGCACTGGCAAAAACACCTGCCAGCAGAATAATAAAGGTTATAACTGCAAGGCTGTAGAGAAGTGCTGTTGCTTCGAAGTATAAGTACATCCCAATCTCCTTTCTTTTCTGATAAAACCACACCTTTTTAATTTAAAATACTCTGTAAGAAGAAGAACTGAGGCTTTCCTAAGATCGGCAAACAGCTCTCCTGCAAGCCCTGTTGTCTGACACGACGTTGAAGATGCCTGACAATGAAGCCTTTTAAGATATTTATTAATTCTTGCCAAAAAAAAGACAAGTTGTTCTGAAATTCCAGCATCCATTTTGATGCCGCATTTTGATCTGTGAATTGCCTTTGCCCTTTTCCACATAGTTTCAAGAAACACTCTTATTTTTTCATAGTCATAATACTTTCTCCCGATAAGCCATTTCAGAGACCTGTTCTCCAGCCCCAGAGCTGCAATACGGGCATTGCTCAGAAGACTCATAAAACTCAAAAAAAGCTTTTCGGATGTTTTGCTTCCGTTACAGACATATTGATTGCTTGAGGTTTGCTCAAACAAAACCCCGTTTTCTGACATGAGATAAAAAATAATCCTGTTTGCCTCAGGATAGGCGGGGTGCTCAAAATGAGGGCCAAAGATATAGAAGACTCCTTTTCCATGTTTTTTTTTGGCAGCAGCCACCCTGCCAATCATTGTTTCGCCGGCCAAATTTATGTCGACAAGAAATTCTGTTTTATCATCAAAGCCTTCATACTCTGAAATAATATCTATGTCATTTGAATCGGTAATAACAGGTCCTCCATAAAGCGGAGCAGTTATCTTCCTTGGAATATTCTTATGCTCAAGCAAAACATTCATTGTCACATTTTCTCTTACTGGGTGGAAAACATATCTGCAACCGTATTCAGTACAGAATTTATCTGTGCTTTTTTTTTGCTCAGGCAACACGCTTGCAAGATTTGCAATCCTTGCATCTATGAAATTAAACATGTTAAGGGGTGAAAGTGACGATTTCAAGGGCAAATAAGCTCCAGCACATGATCCCATGTATATGCCGCCATTTTTAACAAAACCCTCTATCTGCTCAGCCCCCTTATTGTCCAACCCTTCTGCAATCGCAAAAGTATCTCCACCTGATATAAAAAAAACTTTACAATTATTGAGAACTCCGTTTAAAATATCAGATTCGTCGGCAAAAAAAATAGTTGAACTGTTCTGCCTGTCAAATATATCTGCAAACCATGTCCATGAATGCGATGAACCATATCCTGCATATATACAAACCTCAGGCATAACCCTTTTTCCATTGAAAGTCACTAAAAAACCTGCAAAAAGATTAAATAGTTCATTATTGAAATATTAACAGATATATCTTATCATAACAAGAGAAAAAAACATTTCAGTTCGTAGCCAAGAGCAGCTGTCAGGTGTAAGCAAAAGAATAAGAGCTGTTAAGCTAATGGCTGATAAGCTGTTAAGCAAAGACATAAAAGCTAAAGCTTTTTCTTGCTTGCCCTGCCTGCCCTGTTAAATCAGTTTTTAGGTTTTATTTAACCGGGGTGAAATATACGAAGTATCAGCATAGCGAATTTCACTGGGGAAACTCGAAGCTTGTATCTGTCTATTCGTAATCAATTCTTCAGAAAGGATTTTTTTTATTAAATGAATTTATATCTTATTTTTATTCTTTCAATTATCATATTAAGTTTTCTTCTTGATGCTTTTGTCAACTACCTGAACATACGAAACATTCAGACCTCCCTGCCTGAAGAGTTCAAGGGCTGGTATGACGAGGATAAATATGCAAAATCGCAGAAGTATCTAAAGGAGAACACCTCCTTTGACATGGTCAGTAATACATTTATGACCTTTCTGACACTGCTTTTCATCCTTGCTGGAGGTTTTAATTTCGTTGATACTATCGCAAGAGGTTTCGGGTTCGGAGAAATTGCAACAGGCCTCATCTTTGCAGGAATCCTTGTTTTTGCATTGCAGCTTATTCAGATTCCGTTTTCAGCTTATGAGACATTTGTAATAGAAGAAAAATACGGTTTCAATAGAACTACTCCAAAAACATTTCTTCTTGATATTCTAAAATCATGGCTCCTTACCGCAATAATTGGCGGAATAATCCTGACAGTTGTGTTATGGTTTTTTCTAAAAACAGGTTCTGCCGCATGGCTCTACTGCTGGATGGTTGTTACTTTTTTCCAGATATTTCTAATGTTTATAGCACCTGTGGTAATAATGCCACTTTTTAACAAATTTTATCCTATTGAAGAGGGTGAACTTAAAAACAAAATAGAAGCCTTTGCAGAAAAACAGGATTTCAAACTCAAAGGCGTTTTTACAATGGACGGTTCAAAAAGATCGAGCAAGTCAAATGCCTTTTTCACAGGTTTCGGCAGATTCAGACGTGTTGTTCTTTTTGACACACTGATTGAAAAACACTCAACAGATGAACTGATTTCCGTACTTGCCCATGAAATAGGACACTACAAAAAAAACCATATACTTCAGCGTCTTTTGATATCAATAGCCTCTACAGGAATAATGTTTTATATCCTTTCAATTTTTTTAAAAAACCCCGGACTGTTTGAAGCATTCAAAATGGAACATATATCAGTATACGCAAGTCTTGTTTTTTTCGGTTTTCTCTATGCGCCGATCGAAATGATTATCTCTCTTTTCACAAATATACTCTCAAGGAGGAATGAATTCGAAGCCGACAGTTTTGCTGTTAAAACATATAAAAAGCCTGAGTCGATGATTACATCTCTTAAAAAGCTAAGCGTAGATAACCTGTCAAACCTCACCCCTCATCCCCTTATGGTTTTTCTCTCCTACAGTCACCCCCCTGTACTTCAGAGAATTGAGAGGATAAGGGGAAATAGCTGTTAAGCTGATTTGGCAACTTAGCTCGTAGTTCGTAGCTGGTAGTAAAAGCAAAAGCTGTTGAGCTGTTAAGCTGATGGCTGATAAGCTGTTAAGCAAAGACATAAAAAGATTTTTTTTGAAACTTGCAGCTTGCAGCTTGAAACTGTTTATTCGTGGTCGTAGGCGTGATCGTAATCGTAATTGGTTTTTCCTTGTATCTTTAAACTTGAAGCTTGTATCTGTCTATTCATAATCGTGCCCGATTTTTTTCTATAAACTACGTTGCTAAATTTAAACTCTTTTTATGGATAAAAAAACTACATACCCCACCCGCCACACTCCCGGAAGTTATAGGGAAGTACTGCATATTGCATGGCCCCTGATTGTCACGACCGGTTCATTTACTGCAATGCTCTTTTGCGACAGGATGTTTCTTGCCTGGCACAACTCTATAGCTATTCAGGCAGCGCCTCCTGCGGGGATACTTGCATTTACTCTTATTTGTGGTTTTATGGCTCTTGCTGGTTATGCAGGCACCTTTGTTGCTCAGCATTTCGGGGCGGGGGATATGCGGGGTTGTGTTAAATCATCAGCACAAGGGTTATTCCTTGCACTTTTTTCATGGCCCATACTTCTTCTGCTGATATTTCCAGGCAGATGGCTGCTCTCCATAAGCGGACACGCCCCGGAGGTTCTTGCGCTTGAACTTCCATATTTTACAATCCTTATGATAGGCGGTGTTACATCACCGCTTAATGCAGCAGCAGGAAGTTTCTTCACCGGCAGAGGCAAAACCCGTGTTACAATGTTTTCCAATATTGCGGGTAATATCTGCAATATCATTCTTGACTATGCTCTTATTTTCGGCAAATGGGGTTTTCCTGAAATGGGTATTATCGGAGCAGCATGGGCAACCGTTATTTCAGGATTTATCAGCCCCGCAATTCTGCTGACGCTTCAGTACTCGCACAGGATGAACGAACTCTATCAGACCAGGTTTTTTTTCTTGTTTGACAGAACACTCCTGTTACGCATTATCCGTTTCGGCCTTCCTTCAGGAGTTCATTTAGCCCTTGATATAGCATCATTTTCTGTATTCGTTCTTCTCACAGGCCGCATGGGCGATGTTGCTCTTACTGCAAGCAATATCGCCCTTAGCATAAACCTTGTGGCTTTCCTGCCCCTTGTGGGGATTGGAATGGCAGCATCCATTCTTGTAGGACAGTATCAGGGGAAAGGAGAGCCTCAAAACTCAGTGTTGGTATTCAAAACCTCTCTGAAACTGGGAATTTGGTATATGCTTGCAGCAGGTTCCACCTTTATCCTTATGCCTGAAATATATTACTCTCTTTTTGCTGCTAAACATGAAACCTCTGTCTGCTTTGAAGAGGTACTTGCAATCGGCAAAGTGTTGATGATAATAATGACCATATGGGGACTGGCTGATGTTGGGAATATGATTATAGGAAGCGGTCTCAAAGGCGCAGGTGATACAAAGTTCGTTATGTGGTATTCGGTGATTGTTGCCTGGATTGTTCTGGTTGGGGGTCAGTTTCTGCTTATTGTTGTCCTTGAATACGGCATCGTTTTAGCATGGAGTTGGACAGCTCTTTACGTATTTATTCTGTCAGCAGGGTATCTATGGAGGTTTACAGGGGGCAGATGGGAAAAAAAGACAGTAATCGAGCGGGGGTAGCGGTAGTAAATAGCTGTTGAGCTGTTGGCCTGCCCTGTTAAATGCGGAGCAAACCGAAGGTTATTTAACAGGGTTATTGAGCTCTTAAGCAAAACCATAAATGCAAAAGACTGAAAGCAATCAGTTGTCGGGTGTTCTGTCCCTGTCTTGTTTTTTTGTCTTTGCTCATGAACCATCAACTTATTAGCTCTTTTCAGGGGGAGGGGAAATTGGGTTGCAGCGGGGATTGCTGAAAGATAAAGATATAAAAGCTGATACCTGAAAGCTGAATGCTGCTTTTTATTCGGTGCGCTCGACGCACAACTCTTCCGGTGTTTCACACTCGATATGGAGTTCAAGGTTAAGCATAATCAAAGGGGCATTTATAATAGTTCTTATAATATCAGTAAAGGAAAAAATTTCTCTGACCCCGAATACAGCCACATAATCACCGCCCTGTTTATATGGATCCCAGAAGTAAACATACCAGCGGCCCCGTTCTGATATGTTCATGTCAAAAACGGGACTTTTATAGTAATATTTCCTTGTAACAAATTCAAAAAAACTGTCTCTTTTTTCTCCGGGCTTAAAATTCTCCATAATATAACCTCCTTATCCCTCAGGAACCTTAAAAGGAAGTTCACGTTCAATATATGGAACTCCCGCACCAATAACAGCAATCCATGGAAGCAGTTGCTCATATCCCCTGCATGCAGGAACTAAACTGTTTACAAGTAATCTTACAGGTTCATCCACCTCAAAAGTATAAATATCAATATCCTCTCCGGTTTCAAACCACGCATACACCGCCTTGGAGTTTTCAATAGAATCCTTTATATAAAAAGGTTCTTCTTCTGAAAAGTCGGTCCATTCAATGTAGGGAACGTGTGCATGCACATGTACTGTTGTGGCCGTAAAAAAAATGGTAACCAATAGAAAAAATAAAATCCGCATCATAGCTTATTCTCCTGACTGTCTATACCACCCTTGCATTTTAGTAATACTTAGATAAAAACAATACTGTCTGTGCATGCATCTGCCTATCACCCCTGCTGCTTTCCTGCTAAAAAATGAATATTCTCAACACATTTTTTTACATGCCCCAGGATATCTGCTGACTGTTCCCTGTAAATGGCTAAGGCATCAACTCCCTCTTTTAACGCCCGGGCTATAGCTTTGCCCGCCCGGTAACCGGAATCAATTGCAGAGCTTATGCCTTCGCCGTTGAGATAGATAAGGTTTGCCGCTTCTCCTGTCAGGAGCACCCTGCCTTTTCCAAGATCGGGGGCATCAAGGCGCATCACACACCCCTCTACACGCTCCTGATTCAGGAGCAGTATACCAAAGTTTTCCTTTAGAAAATTTTTAAAAGTATCCATCCCCGCTTTTATATCCCGCCCTTTAAATCCGCCGACACAGAGGGTCAAAACATCATCCTTTTGATGCACGCAGCAGAGAATATCACCTATTGAGGGTTCAAAGAAGACCAGCCAGCTTGCATCCGGCATGGTCCCAATGGTGGAGAAAGTGTTGTAGGTCTGATAGATGACAACCTCCGGAGAGGCGGCTGGTGACGACGGTGTGCTGTTCAGCAGTCTGCGGACAAGGGAACTGCCCCCGTCTGCACCCACAAAACAGGAACATGACATCTCACTTTTTGTTTTTTCCTTATCCCTGGCGTCCACACGGGTTTTATCGTGATCCAGCAGTTCAACCGTCACGCTTTGATCATCAGACTTGAAACCCCTGACAGAGCAATTCTGAAGGCACTTTGCACCGGACTGCTTCAGAAGCCAATGGTCAAATCTGTTTCTCCAGATATTAAGATAATCCATGGGAAAAGCCTGGCCGTCTTTGGGCAGTTCCCATATATATTGAGAAAAACCATCCTTTTTGCTCCACTCTTTGATGTTTTGAGCCTTAATAATTCTGGGGCGGCAGTAAACTTCTTCTGGCGGCAGCCCTCCGAAATACCTCTGCAGAAGCACCTGGGTCTGACCGAAAAGAATACCGGAGCAGGTCTTGTGCCTTGGTAGCGGATCTTTTTCAATTATGAGCACATCGATGTCTTCTTCCATCAGAGCCTTGGCACAGGCAGAACCGGCAGGTCCTGCACCTGCAATTATAACATCATGTTTTTCCACTTTTTTCTCCTTATTAATTAATATATTGCTTGGATGCCTGGTTGTAATCGTTTTCCGTAATCAACCCCCCTCTGCTGCCGTCGACTCTATACATACAGGTGCTTTAAAAATATGTTACTGCCATATAAATCATTTTCCGGACAGAGATATCGTTGCTATTTTTATAACGATTCAGAATGTGAAATCTATAAATAGTACAAACAGAATTTTACATCTACTTTTCACGTGAATAGGGCCATGCCATAATGCCGCCTTCCAGAACTTTTACATTTTTCCAGCCGTTTGCCTCAATAAACAGCGCCGCTTCATAACCCCTTAATGATATTTTGCAATAGCAGATAATCTCTCTGTCTTCTGGTAGTTCATTGAGCCGCTTACGAAGCGCACCGAGCGGCATCAAGGTTTCACCTACGCCAAGTCTTATCTGTTCATACTCTTCGGCTTCTCTGACATCTATAATAAACATGTTCTCTTTTTTATCAATTTTTTCTTTAAATTCAGGAGCTGAAATGCCTTTCATCAAGCCCTTCATCTTGTTCTGTAACACATGGCAGGCGGCAATAAAGTTATCCACAGCAAGAGAAAAAGGCGGGGCATACGGCAGATCGGCATTGACAAGATCGTCAATTGTCATTTTTCCCTGGATGGCTACTGCAGCCTGAGCAATCTGTTTGCTTGCATCTCCAAGCCCTGCGCATTGAAACCCTACGATCCTGCCGGTTTTCCTGCAGGCGGTTATCTTGTTTATCAGTATTTTAGAGCCCATAAATCCGGGAATATCGGGTCCTGATGTGATAACGCTCACCGGCTCAAACCCGCATTTTGCTGCCTCTGCTTCAGAAATCCCGCTGCTGCCGGCAACATAATCAAATACCCGGCAAATACCGGTTTTTATCACACCTTGAAACACCCCCTGGTTACCTGCTGCGGCATTTTCTCCGGCGACCCTTCCCTGCAGATTGGCAAGGTCCCCCAGCGGTGCATAATCGGGAATGTTTGTAATAAGGTTTCTGGTTTCAATGCAATCCCCAGCAGCATAGATATCCGGATCAGATGTCTGCATGTACTCGTTTACTTCTATGCCATGAAAAGCTCCTGTTTTCAATCCGCACTGCTTTGCAATTTTTGTATTGGGGGTTACCCCGATAGCCACAACCGCCAGTTCGCAGTCAAGCTCTGTTCCGTTCTGCAGTTTAACGCCTGTAAGCCTGCCGTTTTCCCCCAGAAAAGCAGCTATGCCGTTACGGGTCAACACATTTGCGCCCTTGCTTTTAATATGATTCTCAATAATTTTTGCCAACTGCCAGTCTAAAAAGGGCAGAATTTGGGGAAGCATCTCAATAACAGTGATTTCAATGCCTGCGAGCTGCAGAGCTTCACATGTTTCTATGCCTATAAGACCCCCCCCGATAACTACCGCTTTTTTAATTTTCTTATCATCCCTTACTTTTCTTAAGAAATCTGCATCCTGCATGGTTTTCAGGGTAGTAACGCCCTGAAGATCAATGCCTTGAATAGGCGGTTTTTTAGCATCAGATCCGGTGCAGAGAATTAATTTGTCATAGCCTAAACTTTTTTCAGTATTTGTCAGGATATCCCTGCACTCGACTATATGTCTGTTTCGGTCGATTGCTACCGCCTCTGTATTGTTGATCGCATTGATGCCTTTGGCATTTAAAAAAAATTTAGGATCTCGCACAACTCCTGTTGGTGTACACAACAACTGTTTCCTGTTATCAAAAACGCCTCCGACATAGTACGGATAACCGCAGGATGCCATAGAAAGATCATTTTCTTTTTGAATTATAGTAATCTCTGCATTCTGATCCATCCTTCTTGCCCTTGCCGCTGCTTTCGGTCCTGCGGCTGAACCGCCGATAATTAGAATTTTTTTGGCTGACACGCTGTCTTTCTCCTTTGTCTTTAGGGTTATGGGTTGAAATAAAGGTTGATACTTCCGATATCACATCCGGCAACACCCGCCACAACAGGGCACTTTGCCATGAAGAGATAAAAAACAGGTTTATCGGGGGATACAAAGGATTCAAAATTTCCCTGCCCTTTGCTTATTATCATATCAGACATTTTATAATGCTCTAAAAATTCATCTGTGCAGAGTTCAAGAACCGTACCCGGTATCTCAGATCCTGTGGAAAAAATTTCTGCAACACTATCAATACCGCAAAAAAGCGCATCCTCTTTGAGGGCATCATTTATGATCGGTTTTTCTTTGACGCAATACAGCACCTTAATCTCTGGATATAATGAGACTATCTCTTCAATCAGAATCCGGTCAAACACCGTCTCGCCGGCATTGTCTGCCAGATAGATTAACCTGTGGTATTTTTGGAGGCTGGTTTTAAAGGCATCAAAAGCGAAAAAAGGGCTTGCGCTGTTTTTAACGGTCTGGTGAACACTTTCTAAACGGTTTTTCAGTTCCTGATCAATATTAATAGTGTTCTTAACGCCAAAATCAATGATGTTTCCGATAACTGATAGTTCAACAGCCCTCAGTAAACCTTCTTGTGCAAAGCTGATATTTTTTTTACATTTATCATAATAACCAAGGGCAAGCCTGTTACTTTTCTGTTTTATTCCCTTATATAAATCCTCCACACCTGTCTCTTTTCTGATCACAGCGTGAATTTTACCGGCAAGTTCAGGCGGTGTCAAATCAAGCTTGATTTCCGAGATAATCACTCCTACCTGATCAATAATGGTTTTGATCTGGCCGTCTGTAAGTTTTGCCAACCGGCATGCCTCAACCGTCTGTCTGTAAAAACAGGGTATACAGTCTATAAAAGTATTCACTGAATTTTCCCTTTATCCTTTAATTCTACAGGAGATCCTTCACAACAAACATCTTTGCATTAGCCTTGTTTATAACCGCTCCGTCCATTTCCACTGTAGCCTCTGTGTATACTACGTTGTACGACATGAATACCCTCTGGTCTATAACCCTCGCAACAACTCTAATTTCCCTGTTGACAGGAACAGGTTTTTTATATCTCAGGTTTAACTCTGCTGTCACACATTTCAACCCTATGCTTTTACAGGCATGAGCCATTGCATCATCAACTATTGAAGCAATAATTCCTCCATGCACAAGCCCGGACCATCCGCAATACTTCTCTGTTATTAGCGTTAAGCATTCAGCACTCTGCTTTTTACTGTCTGTTTTAAATACCAGTTTTAATCCAACATCATTTTTCTGTCCGCAGACAAAGCAATCTCCATTACCCATTAAATTTTTCTCTCTGAATATATTTTTCAGCTACCTTTAATTGTTCGAAACCCTGTCTACAGAACCCTGTTGCCTGCTTCAGTTCCGGCTGTTGTGGTATAAACGGACTCGACATCCACAATCACAACACCCTTAGGAACCCTGTTTTTGACCATTGCCTTTCCTGTTTCAAAAACAGAGCCTTCTGTTTCCATACAGGCAGTGCCTTTAAACTGATAACCCGTTTTTTCATGCCATACTGAAATGGAGACATTGGGATTAGCCATAATGTTTTTATATGACTTTTTCAGAAAATTATCAACCAGCATCAACCGACCATCCTCCAATACCTTTTTGTAGTATATTGGCACGGCATTGGGCATACCAAATGTATCAGAGGTGGCAAGCACCCATATATCGGTCTCATTAAGCAGTTTTTTCATATCATCGGCAAGTGTAATCATCTTTATATTTTCCTTTCTTTGAAGTTAGCATCCAATTAAAAAAAACATTTCCGACGGTATCAGGGAATGTCTATCCTGACCGGTCCGTTTCTATACCCTTTTAATGTAGAAAGCATGCCGTGAACAGTTTTTTCAACTATTCCCGATATAAACGGGTTCATAGGCATTTCAAAGTTTCCAAACAGTATTCGAACCATCGGTTTCAGGGATACACAGTCATCGGGTTTTCTGTTGCCTTTAACCACCTCTTTTGCAAACTCATAACAGGTGGCACATCCGCAATGGGCACAATCCAGATCCGGAAGGTTAAATGCCCTTTCTAAGATAATATCAGAGAGTTCTTCCGCTGTTGAAGCCTGTGGCAGTCCGGGCAGAGAAACAGTCCCGAATGTTGCTGTAACAAGCCCTCTGTCATAGTTCTCCTCCAAACCGGGGCACGTATCCAGCAATATCTTTGGAAAAGTATTCTCATTGTTAAACCCGTCAACAAGAACAATATCAGCTGATAAATAGGCTATGGCAGATGATATTGAATTGTTGCCGGGCAAAGAGATATCCAGTCTGTCCGGAAAAACCTCCGCTGATAAAAAAGGATCATTTTCAGATTGAGAGATAATTTCTCTTAAAACAGCCGCTTTTATACCTTTCTGTTTAAAAATTGAGAGCAGTTGCTGAAAAAGGGTTTCAGCAGCGCTTCTGTTGTTTGTGATAAATCCTATAAGTTTCATCTTTTTCTCAACACCTCCTGCCATATCCACATTCTGCCGCAACCCCGCCCCATGCCTCTTCTTCCCCCCATACATCTTCCAAAGGTCATGCTTGCAGTTTGCCCCTGTTGTTCATAAACATGTCTTCTGTTTACTGTGCCATACCTGTCATACTGCCTTCTATGGTCCGGGTCTGACAATACGGAATATGCCTCGTTTATTTTCTTGAATATTTCCTCGGCATCTTCTGTCTGGTTAATATCTGGATGATACTTGAGCGCCATTTCACGATAGGCTCTTTTGATCTCTGATACATCAGCATCTTTTTCAATGTTCAATACTTGATAATAGTCATTTACCATTTTGCTTTAAGCCTTCTATAATAAGCAAATATGATTCTTCTGTCAAAAAGAATATATATTCTGAATTCAGTGCGTATATTCTATGATCTCAATTTCTGAACCATTTTTTTTTATAACAGCATCTCTCATATTTGCATAATGAGGACAGGGGTAACCAATAGGATTACCCCTTGAAACACATGATGCAAAAACAATTATTTCCGCACCTCTGTCAACCATCATTTTTGCCCTTGAGATTGCCCTTTTCCCTGGACATCCTCCGCATGAAACAAAACCAACAATTTCAACAGGACCTGTCTTCTCAAAAGCACATTTTCCCGCTTTAGCTACCTTGAAATCAGTATCACCCGGACAGATATCCTCTGTCTGCTGGCACCTTATTATACCAATCTTTTTCATTTTTTACCTTTTACTTTCAACCCCGACAAAAACAGATAGGGGTGGCTGCCATCCGCTCTTTGATAACAATAGCGAAAGAATCTGCTGCAAACCAATTTAACTATTCAGCTCACTGCCCATAAATTGCTGTTAGAACCTCGTAGAGGTGACATTATTGTAACTTATCCCAAAACAATGTCAGCCCTACGGGCTTTTTAAACCATAACCTCGACAGAGGTGATATGATTGTATTTAACAAATAACTCTAAACGAAAGCTGAACAGTTACAAACCAATTACCCTTTGGCCATATTTTCCCCGCATTTTGGACAAACTGTCTGAAAACAGGGAACGCCGCGCTGATGTTCAACGGTTGCGCCGCACTTCGGGCACACACACACACCGCCCGGTCCTGAGCCGGGTCGATTACCACCTCCTCTGCCCATACCTGTTCCTCCAATACCTCTGCCTGTGCCTGGTCCTTGACCCCTTGGTCCTGTTCCATCGCCTCTTGGCATAACATTTACCTCCTTTTCTTTAAATAAAATTATTTCTTCCTTGCATAATCAGTTGCATAAAAACCCGAACCTTTAAAGATAATACCACTTCCTGTTCCTATTATTCTTTTCACCTTCATGCTGCATTTAGGGCATATTTCAACAGGTTTTTCTTTCATACTCTGAAACATTTCAAATTTGTGTCCGCAACCGGTACATTGATATTCATAAGTGGGCATTTTTCAGTCTCCTGCATTAAGTTTTGAGCTGTCCTGCCGGGCATTGCAGAAATCAGCATATCAGGGCTGATACCGCCGTGTTTTCTCGAATCAGGGCACCCCATTGAAAAAACCATCCTGTTTTCCGTGTAAGCAGCAACCGCCGTACTGCAAACCGCCATAAAGCAGGATAAGTTAATATTTAAAACGTCCCTTTTAACCATCTGCCACCTGCGAAGCAGTTGCATTGCCCCTTCCGGATTCAGATATCCGATATAGACCTGAGGGTTGGCAAATTTTCCAAGCCTGATCGTTTTTGCCGGATGTTCAAGCCGGGGGGTTACATTGAGTATACGGAAAACATCCTTTATGACAACACCTGTTTCGTCAGATATGTGACGGGCAATCAAATCTTCGCTTTTGGAGAAGCCCACACTTCGCAATGCGCCGGGGCACTCGATCTCTTCAAGGGTTAATACGAAATTCTCACTAAAAGAAATTGCTATTGCCTCACACAGTCGCAACTTCCTGTTATGGCCATCATGGTATGTATTTAAAAAACTCAATCCGGTCCATTTTCCGCCTGTTAACTTTTCAAGAAAGTCAAACTCTTTCATATAGCTAAATCCTCAACAAAAAAGAGAGAAAAACCATGTTGTAAAGGTTGTTATACGATTACGATCATGGCTACTGCACCTACAACCTGTTTCCAGCTTCCTTCTTTTTTTTTAAACCGGGCATGAGAAATCGTTCATCATCAAGACTGCCTTTCAGATATGCTCCCAGGACTTCTTCTATCTGCCCGCAGATATTGGATATAACCTCTATTCCTGATAATCTCAGAGTTGTTTCAAGCTGTTCTGAAATAGCGCCGCATATAACGATATCTGCTTTCAGTTCAGCGATACGCTTTGCCCTGACAAATGGATTTGCATTTCCGATAACTTGTTCCGCCCTGCTTATCTCCATGCCGTCTTCTATGTTAATCAGCAAGACCCTGGCCGCAACATCAAAAACAGGCGAAACAAGACCCTGCCAGCTTGGAATAACAATCTTCATAATATATTTAAATGTTTACATATTACATGCCATAATGACAAATAACTTCAACTATTCGTTTTTACATGTTTATTAATTAGAATAACATAACAGGCCAGTGCATTTTGCAATTTATTATATTTTTCACTATTGCATTTTGCAATATTATGATGCAAAATCTGAATATGATGAAAAGAACAGATTATTCAAATCACCATGAAATTATTTTCAACTCCATCAATGAGGGGGTGTTTACCATTGATGCGGACTGGCGGGTTTCCTCTTTTAATCATGCCGCAGAACTTATTACCGGCATTTCAAGAGAGGAGGCAATCGGCAGGAGATGCCATGAAGTGTTCAGGACAAATATCTGTGAGACAGCCTGTGCCTTAAGAAAAACGATGCACTCGGGCAAGCCTGTAATAAATGCTACTGCTCACATTGTAAACAAATCAGGCAAACGAATACCAATCCGTATTTCAACCGCACTGCTGCAGGATCAAAAGAACAAAATTATTGGAGGTGTAGAAACATTTCAGGATCTTAGCCAGATTGAGCAACTGAGAAAAGCAATTGAGTCACGCTACTCTTTTGAAGATATAATTGGTCACAGCCCGGCCATGATAAACCTGTTCCAGATCCTGCCCCAAATTGCAGAAAGCAACAGCACTGTTTTAATAGAAGGCGCGAGCGGGACCGGCAAGGAACTGTTTGCCCGGGCGATTCACAACCTTTCAAGGCGAAGCAGTAAACCCTTTGTTGCCGTAAACTGTGCAGCCCTGCCGGACACACTGCTTGAATCCGAGCTTTTTGGATACAAAGCAGGCGCATTTACTGACGCACGGAAAGACAAACCAGGCAGATTTGCCTCAGCAGACGGGGGAACAATTTTTCTTGACGAAACAGGAGACATTTCCCCTGCAATGCAGGTAAAACTCTTAAGGGTTATTCAGGAGCGCACTATTGAAATGCTTGGCAGTGTAAAGCCTCTGAATATAGATGTCAGGATTATCGCCGCCACAAACCGGTCGCTTGACCGGCTGGTTAAAACCGGAAAATTCAGACAGGACCTTTTTTACAGGATTAAGGTCATCAGCCTCAAAATCCCTGAGCTTAAAAACCGCAGAGAAGACATTCCCCTTCTTATACATCAGCTGATTGCAAGGTTCAATACAATCCAGGAAAAAGAGATTGCGGGGGTTTCAGATGAGGTTATGGTCAGGCTGATGGAACATGATTTCCCTGGTAATGTACGGGAACTTGAAAATATTATAGAGCAGGCTTTTGTGCTCTGCCGTGGCACTATCATTGAACTGCATCACCTGCCCCCGGAGCTTCGACGCTCAAAAGATTCTTTAACCGGCAAAAGCAGCGGCAACATGACCATCAGCTCAATGGAGAAAATATTAATATCTGAAACCCTTAACCGCTGCAGGGGCAACCGGATTAAAACAGCCAAATCACTCGGGATCAACCCCTCAACACTGTACAGGAAAATGAAGCAACTCAATCTTTGTGACAATAATTTGTTTCAGGAGGGTAACATAGGTTAAAAGCGGCTGTATGCAATAAAAAATCAAAAATTGGATATGTAATGAACAGCGAGTTATATTCAAAACCGAAAAAGATTACGTGAATTTTTTAGAGTCAAATATCCCTTGTCTCATTATACCCTCCTTTTAGCATGATACCTTGGATAACAAATAAGGCAACCAAACAATCAAGGCAAAGCTGCGGCAGGAAACACTGACCGAATTTACTGCAACTATTCCGCAGACATGAATTCAAATGGTGTTGCAGGCTCAAAGTAATCCGCGGCATTGCCTGCATATATTTCCCCATCAGTCATGGGAAGCTTTTTGACTTCTGCACCGGCAGAAAATTCCAATTCCGAAAAAGGTACCCAGAAAGTATTAGGGCTGGTCGCTGAATCGAAGAAGAGTACCATGTCCTTGTGATTCCAGACCGTACGCCAGAGCGATGAGGAGAGGTTTGGCTTTGAGGGCTGAGTCATACTCAGGGGTTTGCCAATGGCCCGCATCACACTGAGTACGCTTGTTACGGCCTGGCTCTCAAAGGTTTTGTCCGGCACGGCCTTAATGGTGTTCTTATCCGGTTTTTTGGAGATATTGTTGATCAGGTAGGAGACACGGACAAAACGGTCGGCAGCCCTTACAGAGCCGGGCAGGAAAGTGAGAGGATCCACCCCTTCCCAATATTTTTTTATTGCCAGCTGCTGCTCATAACTCGGAGAGTTTGTCATAACCTTGTATTCTTTGCTGTGGCGAATGACCAGTTCACCGTCAAGGTACTCAAAGATAGCTGAGTCACCTGAGGCGTCCGATAGGGACACATGGGCCTGGGCACCCATCCCGTTAGGCAGGATCGGAGCAATTACCCGGATGGGATCGCTTTGCATCACTTCAACGGCCTCGTCCACACTTGCAAAATTGTCCAGAATATACTGCCCCAGAGCCATGATGGATATGGCAGGACGATTGTCAGGCGGTCCATAGTCAGATTCCACAAGATAAAGACCGTTCATTACAAGTCCCTTTTCATTCATGCCGTCAATAGACCCACTGTCATATGTTGAGACAATGAGGCTGCCGTACTTGGATGTCCATGTGATGCTCTTGGAACCGGCTGCTCCATTGCGGTCCATACCCCGTGGAAACACCCAGAGTTCAGAATCCATGCTCTCCGGCCAATCTAAAGACCGTCCGGTTACGATCACTTCGTCTTGGCCAACATAAAGTGCACGGGTGCAGGCTTCAGCAGGGGAAACCGCCATAGCTAAAAGCATTGCGAACACCATAATGATCATGCTTGTCCCCATTACAGACTTGATTTGAAATCCCATTAGCAACCTCCAATTGTCTATAGTTAATGGTTAATTAATTAAGATGGTTCCGTAAAAAGTCCTCCGCTGTCATCTCGAACGAAGTGAGAGATCTCGCAACACACTGAAATAAGGAGCTTTCTCCCTGCGTTCGAAATGAAAATATCGTTATTTTTAGACTTTTTACCGGTTTATCAATTAATAAAAGGCCTTCTTTGCTTGAGTTCAATGTAATAATTTTTAATGGTATTTATACAAAAGTCAACTGGTTTTTTTCATTATCGCTTAAAAGCAATCAAATTTTCTTATCTGGTTTCTACGAAACTCAAGAGCAATTATGTCTTTTTTAGTAATCGTTGTCTGAGCTATCTCAAGAACTAATTCCTGATTATGGACAAGTACATCCTTAATTTGGCTCGGGAGAAACTACTATCTTTATTAATTCTGAGTGTGAAACGTTGTTTTTTTTGAGTTTGGGAACAGAATTGCGCGTATATTATTTATAAACTCAAATAACTTCGATTTAAGCTCCAACAAACAAAAAACTTATCCTATAGGGGAGAGCCAGTCTCTGTTGTGAATCTCTGAAGTGTCAACACACCTCGCCATGCTCTAATGCGAAATGTAACGAGTCATCTCTATCAATAACCTTAGAGGCAATATGAAATTTGGGTTCATTCTGCCCAGAAAAAGACAGGCTTTTGCTCACATAGGTCTTCCCTATCAATTTATATCTATGAAATTCAAAGTCTTCTTCGACAATCAATTTCATTCCTCCTTTTAGAGAAGGCTAACGACTGAGTTATACATTTCTTTTTATATTTCCTCTTATATGCTCAACGGTTGGCTATATGCTCCGTCCGGGGTTTCAAGGCGTTTTCCTTTCAAGTTGCAGAAAAGTTTGATAGAAGTACAAACGTTAAAATTCACTATGTCACCCGCATGGAGTATATAGCATGTTATAAGCTGGCTGTTTTATTATTTTCTTTTTCCTTTGAATTTAAATTGGGTTTTGTATACAAAAACCTTTCTGAGGAGATTGTAATTTCCTGTTTTGTGCAGCATCATCAACTCTAAAAACGAGCATCGATTATAAATGGTCAAGGCGTAACTCTGCCATTTTACTTTATGACTTAAGAGGAAGCTACTTTTCACATAACAGCCCAAGGATATAAAAACATGGCAATACGATTTTCAAACACTTTTCTATGCAGTCTCAAATAAAAGCATTATCAGTGCACATATTCCTGCTGTTGCCAATGTGAAAACCATCATCTTCACTACGCTGAATATAATGTTCTCCGAAGAAACATAACCTGTATAAGCACCTAATATTGCGGCAAGAAATGTGACTAATCCGATAGAAACAAAAACCCCCGGAGTAATGGCAAGAAAAAAGAAAGGGATCAACGGGATAAGTGCACCGACAATACTTACTGCGCCATCTATAAATCCTCCTTTCAGAACATCTCTCGCAACTTTTTTTTCAAGAGTTGTCCCTTTAAGAGATTTAATCATATGCTTTTCAGTAATTTTTAATGCTTTATATCTTCCAATCT